>CAJUQP010000041.1 GCA_910588245.1 uncultured Muribaculaceae bacterium
AGGTTAAAGGTTAAAGATTAAAGGTTAAAGATTAAAGGTTAAAGATTAAAGGTTAAAGGTTAAAGGTTAAAGATTAAAGGTTAAAGATTAAAGGTTAAAGGTTAAGGTTAAAGGTTAGAGGTTAGTTAGAGGTTAAAGTTAAAGATTTGTTGGGGGGGGTAGGAAGTAAAATCAGCGGATATGATCGGTCTCGATTATATCCGCTGATTATTTTATCCATTTGTCTCACCGATTCAGTAGGATTATTTATCGGTGTGTCGGATAGGGATATTTGTTTACTGGTTTTTGGCTGGAAACGGCAAACGTTTGCAGAATGATTTGATGCCTCAGTGAGTCTCAATTAATTTATTGACACTCCGGTGTCAGAAAATCGCAAGCTTGATATTCAGTGGTTTATGAGAAATTTGTGTCATCCAATCTATTGAGACATATTAGGGGGTAAAAATATTTGCAGGGTGGTTTCTGCTGACTAATTTTGCAACCGTAAGGCATTTCCCCCGAGGGAAGCCGACAAGTGTTGAACCCCGAAAAATCTAAAGGACCATGCACAACGACCTTCTGATTTCACAGACCTACATAACCCTCTTCCCACGACTGGTAAAGTATATCGGCAGTCGGACAGGCGATATGGACTCCGCGCGCGACGTGGCGCAGGATGTGTTCGTGAAGTTGCTCGAGGCCGACATTGTTCTTTTCCGTAAGGAGGCGTTGGTGTCGATGGCCCTCAATATCGCGCGTAATCTGATTGTCGAGATCTTCCGGCGCCAGATAGTGGATATGAAGATGAGGGAGTATTTAGCCATTACCCGGACCTGGACTGTGGACGCCGAGAGCGGTTTACTCGCACGCGACATAGAGAGCCTGGAGATCCGCAAGATGGAGACGCTGTCGCAGCAACGGAGGATGATCTACCGACTGCGCCGTTTCGAGGGGCTGACAAATGAGGAGATTGCCCGGCGGCTCGGACTCACCAAGCGCAGTGTGGAGAACCATGCGTTCAGGGCTTTCCACGAGATGCGCGATTATCTCAGGAAGAGAATATGATTCCATAGAAAATAAACAACCAATTTCAATATCTCAAACTTTTTTTATTCATCATGAAAACATTAACCTTTAAAACGCGAAAACTCGTTCCGCTCTTCGCCGTTGCCCTGTCGCTGGCGATGACAGCGTGCGGAGATGAGTCGGAGGGTAGGGTCGAGATTAATGATTCGGCCCCGGCACAGGTTTCTGACGTGAACTACACATCCGGTCCCGGAGAGGTGACGCTCACCTGGAAGATTCCTGCCTCGCCGAGTTTCATGTATTCCAAGGTGGTCTACAAGAACTCGAAAGGCGAGGAAGTCTACAAGATGTATTCGAAAGATCATGCCAAAGATGGCGTGATGACTGAGACGATCGGTGGATTCGCATCCGTCGATCCCGTGGATTTCAATATCTACGCCTGCTCTGTGAGAGGCAACCACCTCGACGCTACAAAGATTTCCGCCACTCCCGGTGCTCCCGCGTTCCTTATTGTTGCCGAGACTGTCGATGCCGAACCGGCATGGGGCGGTGTCAGCGTAAGCTATAAGAACGAGACTGTGGCTTCGGTAAATATCGTGCTCAATTATCATATGAAGAGCGATGCCTCGAAGAAAGGTTCCTATTCCTTTACTGCCGCTCCCAATTCCGATGGTGCGCAGTTCGTAGGTCTTTTGGTCAGCAACAATGAGTTTATCAACGGCGAGGATGCTATTATTGAGCTTGCCGCCGGTGATGCCGACGGCAATACCTCCGCTCCGCGCACCATCGAGACACGCACGAAGAAAGTGGAGAAACTCGACCGCGCAGCCTGGACATTCCCCGGCTTTGCCGACAACTATGATGCCCAGATCGGCTACTCCTCACAGGAAGCCGGCGGTGAGGGTGCGTTCCCCAATGGCCGCGTGATGGCTATGCTCGACGGCAACGAGGGCACATTCTGGCACACCGCCTGGAAGCAGTCTTCCGCCTATCCCCACTTCTTCATCATCGACATGGGTGAGGAGAAAGAGGTCAGCAACGTGACAATCCGTCGTCGCGGAGGCAACAACGGTACCAACATCGGCCAGACATTCTATACCTGCACAGCGGCGGCCGCCAATGGATCCACTCCCGACGACTGGGGCTGGACCAACCAGGGCTGGAATCCTTTCGACCGCAACAGCGACGCCCACCAGCTCTTCGGCATGAAGCAGGTGGAGAAGGCCCGCTATATCAAGGTCTATTTCTCTGAGAAAGATAAGGGAGGCAACTTTGTGATGATCTCCGAGTTCAACGCCTATACTCCCGCAGAGTAAGCCAATATCCACAGAAAACTATAACCTGACATGAAGATAAATGCAATATTAGTAAGCTCCGCGCTATGTCTGGCGGCTCCGGTGTTCGCACCGCAGGCCCAGGCGCAGAGCTCACAGACTCAGAGCGGCACCGTCAGCGGTACGGTGACAGATGAGAACGGTGAGCCGGTAATCGGTGCCACCGTAAAGGTGAAAGGCAACGTTAGCCTCGCCACAGTGACAGACATCGAGGGCAATTTCACGCTCAAGACCAATGGCGCGAAGCAGATAGAGATAACATACGTGGGCTACAAGCCGGCAGTGGTCAATGTGTCCGGCAAGAGCAAGATTGAGGTACAGCTTGTTCCCACCGCCGAATCGCTCGACGAGATTGTGGTCGTAGGTTACGGCACACAGAAGAAAGAGTCGCTGACCGGCGCTATCTCGCAGATCAAAGGTGACCAGGTATATAAGGACAGAGGTTTGACTAATACCGCGGTATCCCTTCAGGGTGAGATCGCAGGTCTGACCGTGACCCGTACGTCTACCCGACCCGGTAGTGAGGATGCCAAATTCCAGATCCGCGGCGCCAACACCATTAACGGCGACAGCAGCCCTCTGATCCTCATCGACGGCCAGGCAGCATCGATGGATGAGCTCAACCAGATGGACGGTAGCGTGATCGAGAATATCTCCGTGCTGAAAGACGCGTCCGCAGCTATCTACGGTGCGCGTTCGGCCGGCGGTGTAATCCTCGTCACCACCAAGCGTGGCAAGGCCGGCAAAGCCCGCGTAAGCTACTCCGGCTCCTACAGCCACACGATCGATGGTATCAAACTGCCTATCACGAACAACAATGAGTGGCTCGACATGTTCTATGAGGCGCAGTATCGCGACGCTGAGGCCAATAACCCGGGAATCACTGACCCTGCAGAGATTCACAACCGCATAAACTGGTGGATTTTCAACTCCTTCGGCGGCACTCCTGTCAGCAAGAACCCGACTACGGGTGTATGGGAGACCTCAGGAGAGACTGTGGTAGGCGAGGGGCTTTTCAACAAACTCAAGGAGGGCAATCCTTTCTTTCTGAAACGTGGTAACTTCATCGACTCCTGGCAACCGGGCAACTATCTGCTTGATTTCCTCTATGGCAACGCTGACACGTGGAAGCACAATGTGTCAGTATCCGGAGGCGATGATAAGTTCAACTATTTCGCAGCCCTCAACTATTCCGATGCTCAGTCGCAGCTCAAGGTGGCTGAGGATGGTGAGAAGAAATATGGCGCACGTGTCAATATGGACTATAATCCCACAGACTTCTTCAAGATTGAGACCGGAATGTCGTATGAGAAACGCGACATCACCACCCCCTCGCAGGGTATCGGACGCGGCTGGCAGGATATGTGGTTCTGGGCTATCACCAACGAGAACGGAGATGCCTACGACACCTTCTCCAACAACCGCAACCCTTACGGCTGGTTTACCCAGGCCGGTGAGACCAAGACTAATTTCACCACATTCCGTGCCAATGGCAAGATAACTTTTGATTTCTCCAAATGGGTGAAGGGCCTCTCTGTCTATGGCAGCGCAGCTTATAAGAGCGTACGTCGCGATGAGAAGAAAGAGAATCTTGAGGTGAAGTTCTATGACTGGGTAGGTACCCAGACTTCGGCTACTCAGAACTCTCCCGCCAAACTCGAGCAGGAGAACAAGGAATGGACGAGCTACACCCTCGGACTCTTCGCACATTACGACCGTCTCTTCGCCGAGAAGCACCATGTGGACGTGATGTTCGGTATCACGGGTGAGAACGAAGACTACAAGCGTGTGAAACTTGGTCGCCTCAAGGGCGAGCTATATCCCGGCTCGGGTCTTTCCGATCTCAACGTTTTCCAGGGTGGTGACAACAACGTGGCCGATGGTGGCTCTAACTCATGGAGCTTCCTCTCCTATGTGGGTGACTTCCGTTACGCTTTCAACGACACCTACCTTCTCAGTTTCCTCTGGCGCCACGATGGCTCTTCCAAACTGACTCCCGAGAACCGCTGGAAAGATTTCTTCTCCATCTCCGGAGGCTGGATATTCACTAACGAGAATTTCTTCCGCAACCTGAATATCGACCAGTGGATGAATTTCGGTAAGATCCGCTATAACTTCGGTAAGACAGGTTCCGTGAGTGGCATCAACAATTACGAGTCATTCTCCACAATCAAGACCGGAAATGTATATCTTGGCGGCAGCGACCTCACATCCATGTGGATCGACGGCATGCGTTCCTCCGACCGTACTTGGGAGACCCTCCACCAGCACGACATAGGTATTGATTTCGGATTCTTTAATAACCGCCTGCGTGCATCATTCGATTGGTTTGACAAGACAAACAAAGGCATGTTCATCGGCGTGGTATATCCGGAGATTCTCGGCGCCACGGCTCCCATGTCCAACAGCGGCAAACTGAATACCCGCGGTTGGGAGTTCGAGGCCAACTGGCGCGACCGTATTGGTGAGCTCCAATACAACTTCGGACTGCAGTTCTCCGATGCCTGGACAAAGATTAAGGATATCACGGGCAATAGGAATGTACCGAAGAATGGACATAACAACAGTAATACTAAGAATCTTCTTGTCGGACATCCGCTCGATGCCATATATGTCTACCAGACAGACGGTGTGTTCCAGACGCAGGAGGAGGTTGATGCATATTATGAGATGTATTACTGGAATGCCGACCATAGTGGTCCGAAGTCGGGCAACGTGCTCCCGGCTCCCTCCGAGACAGGCACAAACCGTCTACGTCCCGGTGCCCGCAAGCGTGTGGATATTGATGGTGACGGTGTGATAACCGCCAACGATATCTATTATGCCGGCGATGCCGCTCCCCGTCTCTCGTTTGGTGTAAAGGGTGGCCTCAACTGGAAAGGTATCGATTTCTCGTTCTTCTTCCAGGGCATTGGCAAGCAGACGGTGCTCCGTACAGGCAATATGTACGCACCTTTCGTGGTCAATTATTGCTTGCAGAACAACACATTCCTCGGCAAGACCTGGACACCCGGAAGCGGCAACAACGATTATACGGTTATGAGCCGCGACAACAACTTCAACAAGTTCAATTACGAGAACAGCGATGTTTCCTTGCAGAACAACCGCTACGTGCGCCTGAAGAATCTTGTTGTCGGCTACACCTTCCCGCAGTCGCTGACCTCCAAGGTCGGTGTGGAGAAATTCCGTGTATATTTCTCGGGCGACGACCTCTGGGAGTGGACGAAAATCAAAGACGGATATGACCCCGAGTATGGCGAGGGCTCCAATAATATCTTCCCCCTCTGCCGCATGCTCAACTTCGGTGTGGAACTCGAATTCTAACAACTCATAATCGAAACTAAAATGAAACTCAACAAATATATTCTTCCCTTCCTTACACTCGGTCTGACTATGGCCTCGTGCTCGGATTTCCTCGACAAGGAACCTCTCGACCAGGGAACGGATGCCATCATGTATAAGACTCCTGCTCAGTTCGATCAGGCCGCGCTGGCTCTCTACAGCTCGTTCACTGACAAGGATTGCGGACAGGTGATGTGGCAGAACGCCAATTTCGACGGCAACCTTGATGTCTCCGGCATCGGAGGCAACGGTGGCGGATCCGCACCTCAAGGCACCAACAACTGGAAAAAACCGTATGAACGTCTGCGCAACATCAATATCCTCCTTGAAAAGGCACAAGGTTTTGGCGATAAGAATGCCATTGCATCTTCCATAGGAACTGCCTATTTCTTCCGTGCGTGGGAGCACTTCTATCTGGTCGGCAAATTCGGCGGTGTGCCCATCGTTGATCATGTTTTCGACCTCAGCGATCCGGTGCTTTATGCACCGCGCAACAGCCGCTATGAGGTGATGAAGCTTGTCTTCGACGATCTCCAGAATGCTGTGAACCTGCTCCCGAAGAGAAGCTCTATTTCCGGCCTCGATAACCGTGGTCGACTCACGAAGGAAGCAGCCCAGGCTTTCCTGGCACGCGTGGCCCTCTATGAGGGAACATGGGAGAAATATGTGCCCTCTATCGGTCTCGATCTTGATGGCGACGGTGTCTCCACCGGTGCCGGAAGCGTGAAGCCCGAGGGTTATCCTTCTGTCAATGATATGCTGAAGATTGCCCAGGATATGTCGAGGGCTGTGATTCAGGAGGCGGAGACCGGTACATTCCAGCTTTTCGACGCCGGTGAGGAACTCAGCTACTATGAGCTCTTCAATCTCGATGATGGAGACGGCAACATCTCCAACCATCTCGGAATCGGGAAAGCCGCCAACAAGGAGTTCATTCTCTGCAATCCTTATGATTACACCTTGAAACGTTCCGGAACGAACAATGCCCACAAGGTTGCAACCTGGCAGGCTGTCAACATCAGCGCTTATCTGGGTGAATCGTATGTTTGCTCCAATGGCCTTCCGATCTATCTGAGCACGTCAGGCAGCCTCGACGACGCCTATTACAATCCTGACTTCGGAGGCTACGACACCTATATGGGTGAGTTCCAGAACCGCGACATGCGCTTCATAAGCACCACCTATCTTCCCGACCGTCCCGTGTTCTGCTGCGACGGCGAGCACTGGGTGCCCCGTACAGACAAGGGTGAGAAATATCCTGAGGCTGTGTTCCCGGCCGCTACCGACCACTATGATTCATCGGATCCCGCCAACTCGAGCAAGCTCGTGGTCTATAATCCGATGATCGACCTCAACTCCACTCACAACGGCTACGGCTCACGTAAGTTCATGCCTGAGGGTGCCGGTCGTGCCGACAACACAGACGCAGCAGATTATCCCATCATCCGTCTGGCTGAGGTACACTGCATCTACGCTGAGGCTACATGCGAGCTTGGCAATGGAACCATCTCTGATTCCGATCTCGAGTTCTCGATCAACAAGAACCGTAAGCGTGCCCGGGTGGCTCCTCTGACCAATGCTCTTATCGCGAATGTATACGACGCCAACTGGTTCAACTTCGCTACAGGAAGACATGAGGTGCACAAGATGACGATGATGGATGAGATCCGCCGCGAGCGCATGGTGGAGCTCCACGGAGAAGGCTTCCGTCTCGATGACCTGAAGCGCTGGGGTATCGCCCACATCAACCTGACTGGCCAGAAGCTCGGCCGCAAGATCCTTGGTACATATTACGGAAATCCGGACAACAAGGTCAACTCCCTGAAATATTCCGGAACTCCCGTATATGATCCGCAGAACCGTCCTACCCAGTGGGGTCTCGTATCGGAAGATCCCGCCGATATCGACTACGGACGTCCGATCGCCACGATTCCAGGAAACTGTCTCTTCAGCGCCAAGGATTACCTCGATCCGCTTCCTCTGGAGCAGCTCCGTCTGAATCCCAACCTGAAGCAGAACCCCGGCTGGTAATTACATCGGGATCGAAGGCGGGATTTCCCTGAAGACAGGGATCCGCGCCATCCGGGCGCGGCACACGACGCCCGGCAAAGCCGGGCAACGGATCCGGGTTTGGAATTCCGACCTCGGGCCGGGCAAAGGATCCGGGCTCGGTGTGAGTAAAAAGATTTTAAGGTAACAAAGATTGATTCTCATCCGGAGGGGGCTGTCGCGAGGCAGCCCCCTCTTTCTGCTTTGCCAAGGCTTTTCGCAGGCTTTTGCTTTGCCGGGGCTTTTCGCAGTGGCTGTCGGTGCCCGGCGTTGCCGGGCGGAAGGAGAGTCCAGGGGGAGGAGGAAGTAGAGGCAGGGGAGAGGGGGAAGAAGGGAGAGGCGGAAGGGGAGGGGGAAGGAGAGGACGGGAATAAAAAGCGGAAGCGGTCGATTCACATCGACCGCTTTCTGTTTTCCATAATAATTTTTCAAACTAACCTAACATCATGAAACGATTTTCTGATTATATGACAACGGAAGGGGGCGTTTGGTTCAATCCGCTTTTCGCAGAAAAGGCTTCTTTTATCCTTTTTTTGCATTTTTGTAAAATTTCTTTAACAGGATTGCCCTTTTGCCGGGATAATATTATGCGGTTTCAGCTAAAAACGCTATCTTTGCCCTATGATAGAGTATTTCGGACTATTCTACGACAATATCAACTCTCTGGAACTGAACATGACCAACAGCATGTTCAGGATGGTGCTGAGTATGTTTCTCGGCATGGTGGTCGGCGCCGAACGTAAGCGGAAGGGTCAGATAGCGGGTATCCGCACTTTCGCGCTTATCTCGATGGGAGCGTGTCTGGCCATGTTGCTGTCGATATATGTGCCCCAGGTGTATCTGGGACTCAAGAACGGCGATCCCGGCCGCATAGCCGCGCAGGTGATCACGGGAATCGGTTTCCTTGGCGGCGGCGCGATGATCCACATGAAAGGGGCAGTGAAAGGCCTGACCACGGCAGCCGGGATATGGATGACGGCCATCATAGGAATGGCCGTGGGGATCGGCATGTATGTATGTTCTCTCGGGGCAACACTCCTCATCCTGCTGACGCTTATCACATTCGAGCACTATGAGAAGCGCCGTAAGCTTGGACAGGAATCGAAAGTGTTGAGCCTCACCGTCGACGACATAATCGGGAGCATAGACCCGTACAGGGAAGTCTTCGACAGGAACGACGTGCACCTGTCAACGTTCTATCTCGAATATAACTACGAGAAACACCAGACGGAGATTAATTTCGTGGTGCTGACGCATGCCTATACCGACATCCTGCCGCTCCTTGCCCAGCTCTCCGAGGTGCTCCCCACGAAAAAACTCACCCTTTCCTCGCAACTTGACATCTGATTCCCCTTCACTCTTCACTCTTCACTCTTAATTATGATTTACTGGATAATAACAGCGCTTGTGCTGGTGGCGCTTGAAGTGCTCACCCAGATGGTATGGACACTCTGCCTCGCGGTAGGATGCCTGGCGGCGATTGTCGCCGATCTTTGCGGACTTGATCTTGCCTGGCAGATCTCTGTCGCGGGCATTGTCTCTGTGGTGGCTTATTTCGTGCTTGTGCCTTATATACGAAGATGGCAGCACCGTTCGGAGAAAAGGGATGGCCGCGACATAAGGACCGGTATGGACGCTCTGCTTGGACGCCGTGGCATTGTGACCGCCGACATCAACCCCGGTTCACTCGGCCGTGTTCAGATCGACGGCGACAACTGGCAGGCCCGCGCTCCACATGCCGGAAAAACGATAGCTCGGGGGTCGAAAGTGACAGTGGATGCCTACGACAGCATAATACTTACTGTGACCGCAGATCCAAATTCGGCTCAATAATCAGATTTGTAATTAATAAAAGTAACTGTTCTTATGTCGACAACAGCAATCATCCTCGCCGTGGCCGTAGTTGTCCTGGCGATAATCATCATCTCGGCCGGCATTGTGGTGGTCCCCCAGTCGGAGACCCGCGTGATTGAGCGCCTCGGCCGTTTCCACAGTGTCTTGCCTCCGGGCCTCAATTTCATCATCCCCTTCGTAGACCGTTCGAAAACCATATATGCGCGAGAGGTTGTGCCCTCACGCTTCGGACGGCAGGAGGTGAGGATGGTATCGACAAAGGTGATCGACCTCCGGGAGCAGGTCTACGATTTCCCCTCGCAACAGGTCATCACCCGCGACAACGTCACCACGGAGATCAACGCTCTCCTATATTTCCAGATCACAGACCCGAAGAAAGCGGTCTATGAGATCGATAATCTTCCGAACGCCATCGAGAAACTCACGCAGACATCACTGCGCAACGTGATAGGTGAGCTCGAACTCGACGAGACGCTCACCTCGCGCGACACCATCAATTCCAAATTGCAGGTGATACTCGACGACGCCACCAACAAGTGGGGCGTGAAAGTGAACCGCGTGGAGCTTCAGGATATCACTCCTCCCGAGAGCGTGCGCGTGGCCATGGAGAAGCAGATGCAGGCGGAGCGCAACCGCCGCGCGGAGATCCTCAACGCCGAGGGTGAGAAGCAGTCGCTCATACTCCGTTCGGAGGGTGAGAAAACTTCCAGGATCAACCAGGCCGAGGCCACGAAACAGACCGAGATCTTGCGTGCCGAGGGTGAGGCGAGGGCTATAATACTCAACGCCGAGGCTGAGTCTGAGGCGATCAGGAGGGTGGCCGAGGCCGTCGCGGTCTCCAATACCGACCCCGCCACATATATCCTGGCGATGAAATATATCGACACCCTGCGCGAGATGACATCGGGCAAGGACAACAAGACAGTCTACATCCCTTATGAGGCATCATCGGTGCTGTCGTCGATAGGTTCCATATCATCGCTTTTCCCGAAAAAATAACAGCGGGATATAAAAAAGATGACAGAGATATTCCCCGTCGGCTCCGGATTTGCGGATGACGGGGAATTTTTGTATTTTTGTGGCACCTTTGCTCTCCCTCAGGTGTTCTATATATTATGAAGACAGACAATAAAGATAAAGCCATTGCCGCAGGCACCGGCGCTGCCGGGGCGACGCAGCCTGCGGAGGCTCCCGTCACGGCTACCGGAGACAACGACGCACTTCTTAAGAGTGCCACGGAATCAGAGTATAAATACGGCTTTACAAGCGATATCGAGACAATGAAGGCTCCCGCGGGGCTCAACGAGGATGTGATCCGCTTCATCTCGGAGGTGAAAGGGGAACCTGAGTGGCTTCTCGATTTCCGCCTCAAGGCCTATCGCTACTGGCTTACGCTCCCTATGCCCAGATGGGCGCATCTCGACATACCCGATATCGACTTCCAGGCGATATCATATTATGCCGCGCCCAAGAAGAAAGAGCTGAAGAAAAGTCTCGACGAGGTAGACCCGGAGCTGATCAAGACATTCAACAAACTCGGCATATCGCTCGAGGAACAGAAGCAGCTCGCCGGCGTGGCCGTCGATGCCGTCATGGACTCGGTCAGCGTCAAGACCACCCACCGCGAGAAGCTCGCCGAACTGGGTGTGATATTCTGCTCGTTCTCGGAAGCCGTGAAAGATTATCCCGACCTTGTGAAGAAATATCTGGGCTCGGTGGTGGGCTACCGCGACAATTTCTTCGCGGCGCTCAATTCGGCTGTGTTCTCCGACGGTTCATTTGTATATATCCCCAAGGGGGTGAGATGTCCGATGGAGCTCAGTACCTATTTCCGCATCAATGCATCCGGCACCGGACAGTTCGAGCGCACACTCATCGTGGCCGACGACGACGCCTACGTGAGCTATCTCGAGGGGTGCACGGCCCCGATGCGCGACGAGAACCAGCTCCACGCCGCCATCGTGGAGATAATCTGCGAGGAGAGGGCCGAAGTGAAATACAGCACCGTGCAGAACTGGTATGCCGGCGATAAGGAGGGACGCGGGGGCATCTACAATTTCGTGACCAAGCGCGGCCTCTGCCGGGGCCACCGCTCGAAGATATCCTGGACTCAGGTCGAGACAGGATCTGCCATCACCTGGAAATATCCGTCGTGCATACTGAAAGGGGATGAGAGCGTGGGTGAGTTCTACTCGGTGGCCGTCACCAACAACCACCAGCAGGCCGACACCGGCACTAAGATGATACATCTCGGGCGCAACTCCCGGAGCACGATCGTCAGCAAGGGTATCTCGGCGGGGAAGAGCCAGAATTCCTACCGGGGGCTTGTGAGAGTGACACGTGACGCCGAGGGATGCCGCAACTATACTCAGTGCGATTCCCTGCTGATGGGCGACAGATGCGGGGCCCATACCTTCCCTTATATCGACGTGAGAAATACAACCTCTACCGTGGAGCATGAAGCCACGACATCGAAGATCAACGAGATGCAGCTGTTCTATTGCCAGCAGAGGGGGATCCCTATGGAGGAGGCCGTGGCGCTGATCGTCAACGGCTATGCCAAGGAGGTGATGAACAAGCTCCCGATGGAGTTTGCCGTAGAGGCGCAGAAGCTTCTGCAGATCACTCTGGAGGGGTCGGTGGGATAACTCCCCGGGGCATCTCCTGACTCCGGGCGATGACAAAAATTACGTAAAGCGAAGAATGAACGAAAGGATAGTAATTATCGACAAAGTCGACCCCCAGACGTTCTACGGGGTCAACAACAACAATATAAATCTTGTGCGCAACCTTTTCCCAAAGCTGCGCATGGCCGCACGCGGCAATGTGATCAAGGTGATCGGCGAGGAATCGGAGACCGCCGCTTTCGAGCAGAAGGTGAAGGAGCTCGAGGCCTATGCGTCAACCTACAATAAGCTTCCCGAGGATGTGATAATAGATATCATCAAGGGTGAGCCGCCAAAACAGATAAGCGCGGAAGGGGTGATAATATTCGGCCAGACCGGGCGCCCTATCGCTCCACGCAACGCCAACCAGAGCAAGATGGTGAGGAGTTTCGCGAAAAACGACCTTACGTTCGCCCTCGGTCCTGCCGGCACAGGCAAGACCTACATAGCCATAGCCCTGGCGGTGGCTGCGTTGAAAAACAAGACATGCAAGCGCATCATACTCTCACGCCCGGCCGTGGAGGCCGGCGAGAAGCTGGGATTCCTTCCCGGCGACATGAAAGACAAGATCGACCCCTATCTCCGTCCGCTTTATGACGCGCTTGAGGATATGCTCCCGCAGCTTAAGCTTAAGGAATATATGGAGAACGACACCATACAGATCGCTCCCCTCGCCTTCATGCGCGGACGCACGCTCAACGACGCGGTTATAATACTCGACGAGGCGCAGAACACCACCAAGCATCAGATGAAGATGTTCCTGACACGTCTGGGGGTGAACAGCCGCATGATCATAACAGGCGACGCCACGCAGATCGACCTCCCGCGCACGGTGCAGAGCGGGCTGCTGCAGAGCCTGCGCATATTGCGCGGCGTGGAAGGGATAGGCATAATCGAATATGAGAAGAAGGATATCGTAAGGCATCCTCTCGTGCAGAGGATCGTCGATGCCTATGAGGCGAAGGAGAAGAAGGTTGACGATGAATTCGAACTAAAACTGACAGAAGATGGCAAAGATAGGTGATACCGTCCGCTTCCTCAACAGCGTGGGTGGCGGAAAGATAACAAGGATAGAAGACAAGATAGCTTATGTCGACGACGGCGGATTCGAGACCCCGGTGCTGCTAAAGGAGATCGTGGTAGTGCTCCCGGCAGGGCATGAGGCTGATCAGCAGGGGGCAAGGAAAATGTTCGACCAGAAAGCCTACGACGCCGGGCGACGGATGCCCGCTTCTGAACCTGCAGTAGAGAAGGAGGTGGCAGTCGCGGCTCCCGTCAAGGAGCTTCCGGTGGAGGAGACCGCGCACGGCGACACACTCAATATCGCGCTTGCATTCGAGCCCACCGACGTGAGGCAGCTCGGCAAGTCGAGTTTCGGCGCCGTACTTGTCAACGATTCCAACTATTTCCTCGATTTCACGTTTCTGCGCCGTTCCGACGGAGAACGGGGCTGGACGGTGGTATTCACGGGAACTGTAGCACCCAATGAGCTGATAGACCTTGTGGCGTTGCGTCATGAGGATCTGCCGGCATATGAGAAGGTGGCGTTGCAGTGTGTCGCCTACAAGAAAGACAGGCCTTTCACGTTGCAGGCTCCAGTGAGTGTGAGCCGCAAGCTTGACTTGACGAAATTCCATAAGTTCCATTGTTTCCGTCCGGGCGTCTATTTTGACACTCCGGTGCTTGAAGTGCCCATAGTGACCGACGGAGTCGCCGCGCGTCCTCTGGAGGTAAATGCCTCGGAGATCAAGGAGGCGATGGCCGGAGGGGCTCCTTCAAAAGATGTGGCAGCCGAGCTTTCACGGAAATACAAGGTGGACAAGGGGCGCGGAAACAAGAAGCCTGAGCCGGCGGTGAATCCCCATAAGGTGCTCCCGCTGATAGAGGTAGACCTCCACATAGGTGAGCTTACCGATACTCTCGCTGGCATGGAACCCAAGGATATGCTCGAGATGCAGCTCTCCGCCGTGCGCCGCCACATGAGGGAAAACAGCGCCCGGATCGGACAGAAGCTTGTCTTCATCCACGGCAAGGGGGAGGGGGTGCTCCGTAAGGCTGTGCTCGAGCTTCTCCGCAAGGAATTCCCGAAAGCGGAGTTGCAGGACGCTTCTTTCCGTGAATATGGATTCGGCGCGACGCTCGTGACAATCCACTGACACTGTCCCGCACTGGCGGGAATATACATTTAAATCGCATATATCATGAAATATACTGACAAATGGTGGAGCTATCCTGCGGAATCTGAATCAGGAAGAACAATTATAGTGACAGGCCGGGACTGCATCGACGAATATCGCGAAAGCGGCAGATATAACTACCGCATAGATGTGGTGTGGGCATATAACCAGTTGCCGGACGGTATGCCGGAGGATGGCGACGCCAGACTGATGGAGGAGGTGACCGACGCGCTTCTTGATGCATTCAAGAAAGACAGGGTGGCGGTAGTGACGGGTATTTATACCGGCGACGGCAAACGGGATTGGGTGATGTATACCAAGAATCTCGCGATTTTCTCGAAGGTTTTTAACAAGGCACTCGAGGATCTGCCCACGGTGCCATTCGTGATAGACGCGGAGGAGGACGCCGGATGGGAGGAATACCTCCATATGCGTTCCGAGACATATGTCCCTGATGAGGAGGGATAAAGGTTAAAGGTTTAAAGTTTAGGGTTTAAAGTTTAAAGTTTAGGGTTTAAAGTTTAAAGTTTAGGGTTTAGGGTTTAAAGTTGAGAGTTTAGGGTTTTGAGTTCACGTCTTTTGTTTATAAAATCTCAATACTCAGTAATTGATCCTCAACTCTCACCCCTCGGCCTTTAACTATCAGCTCTCAACTCTCAACCTTCACCCCTCAGCTCTCACCCCTCGGCCTTTAACTCTCAGCTCTCAACCCTCAACCTTCACCCCTCAACTCTCACCCCTCAACTCTCAACCCTCAACTCTCAACCCTCAACCTTCAGTTTTCAAACTTTCAACTAAATAATTCTTACATGACGAAAACTTCATTGCTGACGCTGCTGCTTGTCGTGGCTGCCGTCTTCGGCCTAAGGGCCCAGGTCACTACGGAGCCTTCTCCTCTTCAGGAGGATGCCAAGGATGTGACCGTATTCTTCCATGCCGACCAGGGTAACAAGAGACTGGCCGGCCAGCCTCCCACAGCGAAAATATATGCCCATACGGGCGTGATTCTCGAAGGGAATGGAGACTGGGTGAACGCTCCCAAGTGGGGCGATAACTCCGAGAAATATGAGCTGACATATGTCAGCGAGAATCTATGGAAACTGTATATCGGTGACATCCGCACTTACTACGGCATAACGGATCCGGCCGCTAAGATTGACAGACTCGCGTTTGTGTTCCGCAACTCCGCTTGCACACTCGAGGGAAAGACTGCCTCAAACGGCGATATTTTCGTGGATCTTGTGGACGCAGGACTTCAGATATCGCTTGAGTCGGATGCCGGAGGCCGGTTGATTTCAGCATCCAATGCCAAGGTGACGTTTAAGGCCGGCACGACTATGGCCGCCGATATAACGTTGACGGTCAATGGCGAGGAGATTGCCAAAGCAACGAATTCCAACCTGCTGACAGCGGAATATACCTTCCCCGGCCCCGGAGACTATAAGGTGAAGGCTACTGCAAAATCAGGCTCCTCCACCACAGAGACTGACGATGTGTATTGCTATGCTCCGGCATCGCAACCGGCCTCATATCCGGGAGGAGGGGAGCCTGTGATGGGCCCTGTGAGAAATTCAGACGGGAGCGTGACGTTCTGTCTGGGCGCGCCGGGTAAGCAATCGGCCATGATCATCGGGGAATGGAACGATTATGACCCCGGTGTTGAATATGTGATGAACTATACTGATGTCGGTGACCAACGTTATTTCTGGACAACGGTGACAGGGCTGAAGAATGATGAGGACTATGGCTATTATTTCATAGTAGACGGGGCGCTCAAGGTTGGCGATCCTTATGCCCGTCTGGTGCTCGATCCATATAACGACAAATATATCTCTCCCGCGGTGTTCCCCGATCTTCCGGAATATCCTGATGAAGTTGAAGGCGTGCCTGTGGCTATCTACAGGGGAGATATCAACGATTATGACTGGCAAGTGAAGGACTTCAAGGGTGTAGCCCAGACAGACCTTATCATCTATGAGATGCTTCTCCGTGACTTCACAGGCACCGAAGGGGCCGCCGATGGCAACGGGACTGTCCGTCTGGCCATGGAGAAGATACCCTATCTCAAGAAACTCGGAGTGAACGCTATAGAGCTGCTTCCTATAAATGAGTTCGCAGGCAACAATTCCTGGGGCTATAATCCCAATTTCTATTTCGCTCCCGACAAGGCGTATGGCACCCCTGACGACTATAAGGCATTCATAGACTTATGTCATCAGAACGGTATAGCCGTGATACTCGACATGGTCTTCAATCAGAGCGACGGCATGCATCCCTGGTATGTGATGTATGAACCCGGCAGCAATCCTTTCTACAACAAGACCGCACCCCATGCCTACAGCGTGCTCAATGATTGGAATCAAGGTTATGCCATGGTGCAGGAACAATGGCATGACGTGTTGCGCTACTGGCTCAAGGAGTATAATGTGGACGGATTCCGTTTCGACCTGGTGAAGGGACTGGGCGACAACAATTCGTATGCCAGCCCCAGTGATGCGGATACCAATGCTTACAACCAGAGCCGCATCGACAGGATGAAGAAACTGAAGGAAGTTGTCGATGCAGCCCGTCCGGGAGCCTACTTCATCAATGAGAATCTCGCCACAGCCCGGGAGGAGAACGCCATGGCGGAGAGCGGTGAGCTCAACTGGGCCAACGTGAATAATGCCGGCTGCCAGTTTGCAATGGGATATCAGTCGGAATCAGACATGAACAGGCTTTATGCCCCTAAAGACGGTGGGCGCCTGTGGGGTTCGACCGTGTCTTATCTTGAGAGCCACGATGAGCAGCGTCTGGCCTACAAGCAGGATATGTGGGGAGTGGCAGGCGTGAAGGGAAATGTGAAGGCATCGATGCAGCGCCTCGGATCGGCTGCCGCGCAGATGATTCTCTCTCCAGGAGCGCATATGATATGGCAGTTTTCCGAGTTGGGCAACGCGCAGACCACCAAGAACGATGACGGAAGCAACAACACGTCGCCTAAAATTGTGGACTGGGCGCTTTTCGATGATCCCGACCACAGGGGTCTCTATGAAAACTATGCTGAGCTTATATCAATCCGTAATGATAATCCTGAGCTCTTCGCGGAGTCTGCCTCTTTCGAGATCAGCTGCGGACAGTCAAACTGGGCAGCCGGACGGACTCTCGCGTCGGTGGCCGGAGACAAAGAACTTTATACAGCTGTCAATCCGAATGTAGACAAGGAGATAACCGTGGCTATCAATTTCCTGAAAGGGGAGGAGAGTGCTTACCGGGTAATGTCGAAGTCATATGGCTCGCAGCCTAAGGTTGATGTCTCGTCAAAGACTGTGACGGTGCCTGCCAACTGCTATGTCGTGGTAGGAAGCTCCTCGGTGGCAGCCGTCGACGGAATCTCTTCAGACGATGCCGCTCCTTTCAGGGCGTATGCGCGCGACGGACGCATATTCGTGGAAGACGCTTCAGTGACGGTGTCTGTATATGGCGCTGACGGACGTATGTCGGGGGTTGTGGAGAATGGAGCCGGCAGTCTGTCGGTCATGCCGGGAGTATATATCCTTTCCGGGGCCGGAAAAACGGTGAAGGTTCTTGTCAGGTAATCTGATAAGTGGCGACAGCCCGAAAACAGGAAGGCCTCCTGCCGACTCGGCAGGAGGCCTTCCTGTTTTTC
The DNA here is from genome assembly GCA_910588245.1 of uncultured Muribaculaceae bacterium. Taxonomy (GTDB): domain Bacteria; phylum Bacteroidota; class Bacteroidia; order Bacteroidales; family Muribaculaceae; genus Lepagella. The sequence goes on from CAJUQP010000041.1 coordinate 18,077, forward strand.
CGCCATGATGGGCGCCCATATGTCTGCGGAACTTATAACAGGTCGTTCCGGCAATGAATGTTATTTTTTCATCGAGAAGTGCTTAGCTGCCAGACGATATCCATCGGCGAACACCTCTACTGTATATTCGCCCGGCGTGAGGGTCGTGTTGACGTCCCAATATACGCTTACACTGACCTCTTCGTTAGCGTATTCTATCTGACGGTGGGCAGTGCACTGCACGGTAGACCCGTCGAGGCTGAACGATCCGGCGTTGCCGAGGAGCGATCCCTCAGGACTGACGATCCTGATATAGAAATCCTTCATTCCGGCTGACGCGGTGTTGTTGGGGCTGACTATGAAGCTGACTCCGAGCTGACGGGCCTTGGTGATATTTTTCTCCTTTTTCCCTTTCTTGTTGTAAGCTTGAAGAGACACTCCTGTGATGTTCAGCTTTTTGGCGAGTTTTACGGTCTGCGAGAGCTGCTCGTTCTGCGAGGTGGTGGCGGAAAGGTTGGATGCAAGCTGTTCGTTGTGGCGCGTCACAGCCTCTATCTCCTTCTTCAGCCCTTCATTCTCCTCTCCAAGACGCTTTATCTCCTCGAGATAGTGCTTCACGATCCCTTTCAAGGTGGCTATCTCCGCCTCGAGGTCTTTTATACGCTTGCGGTTGGCGGCGTTGCTTTTCTTCTCTTGGTCGAGCTCTGTGAGGAGCCCCTCAACCTTTAGCCGCGCCTCATTGTATTTCTGTACCAGCGAATCATTTTTCAGATATCTCTGCTGATCCTCATATTGGTTGAAGTCCGCGTTCAGCTGGTTGAATTCATTTGTGAGCAACAGGCGGTCGTTGGCCAGACGCAGGTTCTCGGTTTCCTCCCGTGCCGCATTGACTTCCTCGGTGCGCTTCGCGTTGGTTATGATAAGCACCACTATGAGTGCCACAAGGCAGAGAAGAGCAGCTCCTCCGCCATAGATGATTATCTTCTGGTTCTTATTCATATGAAGGAAATGGGCTGTTTTGCCCATCAGAGTGCAAAATTACAACGAAATTCGCTATTCCCCAAGTCTGGGGCATAAAAAGATTATGGTCGATAACCGGAAAACCGGGAATCGACCATAACTTCGCTTTTTGTCTTATGTACTCGCTTGGCGGGAATTATTTTGCAGGCTCCTCAGCAACAGCAGCGGCAGCAGCAACAGCTGTGTCAGCTACTACAGAGTCAGCAGCGGCGCTGTCAACGACAACCTCTTCTACTGCAACTTCCTCTACTACTACAGAGTCGCTATCAACAGCCTCTGCGTTCTTGTTGCCACAGCTAACCATGGCTACGCTGAAAAGAACAGCGAGTGAAAGAACTACTTTTTTCATCTCTTTAATAAATTAAAATAATAAAACAATTTTTTGCTATCAAAAACGGTGCAAAGTTAATACTTATTTTTCGATTGTCAAGTATCAGGCTATATTTTTTTAAGGAAAGAGTGCGATTTCTACACTTATTTAACGTATTTAACTTAATAAAACCGTATTTTAACGCATTTTGGGGCTTTACCGGCAGATTTCGGACGTGGAACGAAAGAAGAACCGATATGAATAAGCCGCAAGATTCTCCAAGACTCCGGCCATAAAAGGGAAGACCGCCGACGTAAAAAAGTAAGAAGGTCCGGAACGATATCGTTCCAGACCTCCTGTGCCCTGAGCCGGGCTCGAACCGGCACGGCTCGCACCATTGGTGTTTGAGACCAACGCGTCTACCAATTCCGCCATCAGGGCATCCTCAGGGCGGCCATCAGCCGCTTTCACTCTGCAAAGTTAATGTTTTTTTGTCAATCACACAACTTTTTTCGGCAGTGTCTCATTTTTTTGAAGGCGTTCACATCCTGCAGTGCCGTTTATATGCCGTTTTTTTATTCGTAATGTATCTTGGCCTTCCGGATCACTTTCCAACATCCCCCTTCGAACACAGCAGTGCCCGATGAGTCGTTGACTATTTTCTCTTTGCCGTCGGTGTTGTCGAGATCGGGCGACACACAGGCTCCCGCCAGCGACTCACGGGGGGTGAGCATGGCCATATCCCATACGGTGGGATCGTCGACCACCCGGAAACTTCCTGCATAACCGTCGGTGGTGTCAAGACGGAAAACGGAGTTGCCGACATTGAGCGAACGGTCAGCCCTTACGAATATCCCTTTGCTGTTGGCGCGTCCGAGATAGATGGTGCGCAGGGGTGTGCCCTGTCTGGCCGGTTGCTGTGAGGAGGCCTGAGGCGCCGTCTGGCGTGAAGGCTGGGCTGGAGCGGTGTCATGCTGCGCAACGGCTGGCTGGACAGCGGCGAGACTCACGGCTTTCTCCAGTTCGGCCTCCTTGCGGAGCGCGTCGGAGAGGCGGGCGCGCAGAGTGGCATTCTCGGAGGTAAGTGTCTCCACTTTACCTTGCAGTGCGGAGTTGGCGGAGGCGAGTTCCTCCACTTTCCTGTTGAGAGTAGCCACCTCTTTGTTTTTCTCGGTCAGTCTCGCGGCAAATTTCTCGCGCAGGGAGTTGGCCTCCATGGCCGCGGCGCGCTGGTCGGTGGGCGGAATCTCCGACGGAACGGCATCCGTTGGTTGCATGGCAGGTCTTGCGCCGTTCTTCTTCATGACGTTTGAGGCGAAGATTACCAGCGCGACAACGACTCCGACAAGGATTATAAGTATTACGGTGTAAATCCATGTGTGGTTTTGCGCCTTGTTGATGGGATCCTCATCCTCCAGGGCCTGCATGGCTTTCAGTTCCGCTTCGTTGGCGGCGGCTGCCATGCTGTCGGCCGGAGCGGGGGAGACTGCTGCCGTGGTGGCGGGCGCCTTGGCCTCAGTGGCAGCCTGGACGCCTTTTTTCTCCGGGGAGGACGCGGGGGTGGTTTTTTCTTCTTTCGGGGCCTCCGGCTTTGCCGGTGCCGCTATGGTCATGGCGTTGATGCGGCTTCCCGCGCGTTTACGGCCAATGCGTCCTTTGTCAATAAGCCCTTTCGTGGAGAAAGCCTTCGTCCAGAAATCGACAAGTTTCGTCTTGTCCCAGCTTTTATAGTCGCCGGGCAATGATATGGCCTTGAACGCCTTGATGTTTTCTTTCTCCTTTGGCTTGAGCGATCTTTCGAGCTCGGCCATTGTCTTGGGATGCAAGTCGTCGAGATATCCTGAGCCGTCGTTGGCGTAGCGCAGATAAGCCTGAGTCGCGATAACCCTGGCCTGCTCCATCTCTTTGTCGGTGACTGCCTGCATGGTGCCTGTGGCGGATGCCGCCAGGATTAATGCGATGATGTAGATGAGTCGTTTCATTATATAATATATAGCTTGAATGTTTTCGGGTTGTGATCTCAGCTTGTGGCGAAAAATCGTCGCTCCGATATATTTCATGCAAAAGTAATAAAAAACATTTTCACGTGCAATAACCTCTCACAGCTCTTTTCGCAGACGCGCCACGGGGATGCCCTGGCGGTCGCGATATTTCGCCACTGTCCTGCGCGACACTTCGTAGCCTCTCGCCTCCATCATGTCTTTGATCTTTTCGTCGCTCAACGGGTGACGTTTGTCTTCCCCCTCCACTATGGCTGCGATCTCTGCCTCGACTTTGCGGTTGGTCAGGGCTTCGGAAGTGTCCTCCCCCTCCTCGCCGATGGAGTCGCTGAAAAAGAAACGCAGAGGAAATATGCCCCATGGAGTGGCGACATATTTGTTGTTTGTGGCACGCGATATCACGGATATGTCGTAGCCTGTCATTGCGGAGATGTCTTTGATCATCATCGGTTTCAGCCGATATACGTCTTCCGTGCGGAAATATTCCTCCTGAATTTTCATGATCGCTGTCATGACCCCTATGAGGGTCTCCTGTCGCTGGCGCAATATGCGGATGAAGTCGCGGGCATCGTTGAAGCGGGATATGACGAATTCCTGCCCTTTCCTTGCTTTCCTGCGCGATGCGGCGGTCTCCTCCATTTCTCTCACTGCTTCTGAGAATGTGCGGTCGATGGCAAGTTCGGGCACACGATTGTTGAGCGACACCGAAAGATGCCCGTCTTCGTTGCTCACCACAAGGTCGGGCACGATGACATTGGTGCGGTAGCTGGTGGAGTCGAGGGAAGCTCCGGGCTTGGGATTAAGCGTGAGTATGAGGTCGATGGCTTCCTTCACCCTCTCCTGGCCGATTCTCAGTCCGGAGATGATCTTGTGGGTGTGTTTCATCGAGAATGCCTCAAACTGGGAGTCGATTATCTTCAAGGCGTCGTCGCGTTGCTGCGATTCCGGGAGATGTATGAGTTGGAGGCGGAGGCAATCCTGCAGGCTTGTGGCGCCCACGCCGTATGGTTCAAGTTGCCTCACAGCCTCGAGGGCTTCCGTGGCTTGGGCTTCGGTCACCTCTATCCCGGGCCCGAACGCCATATCATTGACGAGCGACTGCAGGGGCCTGCGAAGATATCCGTTGGAGTCGAGGCTGCCTATGATATATTCCGCGGCCTCGCGTACCTTCTCGGGGAGTTCCCTTTCCGAGAGCTGGCGCAGGAGCGAGTCGTAGAGCGATTCCTCATTGTCGGCCGGAGCGAAGTCGTAGTCGGAGAAGTCGTCTGCCGAGGTGTTGCGGGCCTCAAGTCTATATCGCGGAATGTCGTTGTCGGGAGTCTCATCTTTGTCGATGACCTCGAGCGCGGGATTGTCTTCCAGCTCTTTCTCAACGGCGTCCTCAAGTTCGGGCGCGGTCAGCTCGAGCAGCTTCACGAAACGGAGCTGCTGGGCGGAGAGCCTCATGGTGAGGCGTTGGTCGAGAGTTAGTGACTGGCCGGGATTCATAATCTCTGATAAACTTTTATCGCTTAAAGCAACCGCGAAATTACTATAAATTGCTCATTCATGAAAAAAAACAGGAAAAAAATTGCCGATTACACAAAAAATGCTTAATTTCGCGTCTTGAAATGCGGAATGCCTCCAGGACATGCCGTAATCATCTAACAATAACAACGAAAAAGAAACAACAAAATAGAAATGGCATCCCAGAATCAGAATCCTCAGGATGAGACAACAATCGACAAAGTGAACACGCGCCTCACCGAGGCCGGAACGAAAATCGCCGACAACAGGAAATATATATTTTGGGGCATCGGCGCCGTGGTGGTTGTGGCTGTTTTCATTCTGTGCTATCTTTTCTTCTATCGTAATCCCCATACTCAGAAATCGTATGACGCATATAACAAGGTAGAGATAAGCGCAGTCAACGATTCTGTTGCGGCCGTGCAATATAAGCAGGTGGCTGACAAGTATAAGGGTGACGCCGCAGGCAATCTCGCCGCGCTCAGCGCCGGAGAGGCTCTCTACAACGAAGGGAAATATGCCGAGGCTGCCGAATATCTCAAACGCTTCGATTCAGATGACGATGTGCTCAATGCAAATGCCCTGGTGCTCACCGGCGACTGCTATGTGAACCTCAAGAAATATGACGAGGCTCTTGAGTATTATCAGAAGGCTGTGAAAGAGGCTGACGAGAATCCTCAGATAGTGCCGAGAACGCTGCTTAAAGAAGCAAATATCTACGATGAGCAGAAGAAGTATGACAAGGCTCTCGAGTGCTATACGACGATCAAGAACGATTATCCCGAGTTCCGTCTCGGCAACGGCGTGGGTATTGATGCCTACATCGCCCGTGAGAATGCCCGTCTGGGCAAATGAAAAATCTCTGTCTACCATCATGCCGGTGGAGATGGATCTGCAAAGCATAAGTACTCCATAAAATAATAAAACATCTTTGCTTATTTTATGAAAAGGGGCAGTGGCTTTAGGGCTATTGCCCTTTTCTATGTCTTTTATGCTCATGTCTCTTGACGTCTGCCATATCCTTGACCTCGGCATTTTGTGTGCTGTCTGTTGCCTTGGATTCCTGCTCTGGGGGCTGTGCTTTGAGGGCTGTGCTTTGAGGGCTGTGCTTTGAGGGCTGTGCTCTGAGGACTGTGCTCTGAGGACTGTGCCCTTCTTAATCCTTAAGCCCTTGGCGTAGAAGCCGCCCCGGACTGAGTCTCCATACGGGAGATATTTATTGGCGTCTCGCTCGTCGTTTTATGCTTGTTCGGAGGGTATTGACGTCGGAGATTTAATGGGAATAGACAGCAGTTTTCATAGAGCTAAGAGGAGGATTGATCTGGGAAGTAGGTATAAAAAAGAACAGGCGTCTTTCACAAGATGCCTGTCTGAATTGCGAATCAAATTTATTTCTACAAACCTAACATATAAATTTATTCAATTATATTCTTTTACCTATACTTTAGTTTTCTGTCGCTACCTGTCTGGTCAACTATCGAATCTGTTTGACGTCTGTCGACAATCTGACCTGTTTCTTTAAATTCCCCTGAGGGTAATTTCATTGAACCTTTGAAAGAGTGTGTCCCCACACTTCATGACAATCTTTCTTACCTTAAGATCTGACTTGTGTCACCTATCAATATCTTTTGCAGAGAAGACGATGTGATCTGCTTTCCGCCGGATGCTTTGGATCGGGGCCTATATTGCGATAGGCAGGGAAGGATCCGGGGTCTGTAGACATCCTCGTTTTCTCACATGGCAAAATTACTATCTTATGGGGGCTTAAGCAAGCAATATGTGGTGCATATAAGTCTATATATAGATATTAGATTTATAAAAATATTGATTTATAATAATATATAAATTAACAATATAGATTAGGTATCAAGTTATATATAGCTCCATAGACCCATAATATGGGCGCCGAGGGGCTCTGATAGAATGCCGGCAGACCGCAAATTCATGCAATATGTCACAGCACCTATGATGCCGTGATGGCCTGAGCGCGGCTTTACAGAGCGCTGTATAGGGTCGGATGATGCAAAGAATGTTGAGGCAGGATCTCCTTAAATGATCACTGAGGAGAATTGGCTGTTGCCGAGATCGGCCACATCCTTGTCGAATGTGTCGCGGTTTATAGCGCGGTTGCGCATGCGGTTGCGGTAGGCGTATACGGTGTTGGTGGAGTATCCCAGAATCTGGGCAATCTGTACGCTCTGGTCCACACCCAGACGCACGAAGGCGTATATGCGCAGCTCCGGGGTCAGCGGATCGTCTTTCCGTAGTTCGATCTGTCTGTCAGGTTGCAGCAGGGAATTGATGCTGTCGACGAAATCCGGGAAGATGTCGAGCAGAGCCTTGTCGATAAGTTTATAGAACTCGTCGGAGCCGGTTTCGTTGAATTTGCCCGAACTGACTATGCGGAGAAGGTCGTCGCTCTGTCCGGAGCTGATCTTACGCGTCACCAGAGCGGCGAGTTGCTGCAGACGCGAGGCATAGTTGGAACAGAGGCCGATGAAGTTGCCTACATATGCCTCGAGCTTGCGCGACGACGCGGCGAGCTTGCGCTCGTTGCCCCTCATCTTAGCCATGCTTCTCATAATTATGATCAGGAGCACGGCGGCGATCAGCAGCAGGGTGGATGATATCATCGCGAATCCCACCATGTTGTTGCGGGAGTCGTTGATTTCCTTCCGGTAGGCCTGGTCGATCACCGGCATCAGTGCGGAGATGGCCACGGTGCGCATCCTTATGTTGCCTTGATTGGCTTCCTCAAGGGCATAGTTGATATAATTGAAGGCATTGTTCAGGTCGCCGTGTTCATAAAGCCAGTTGGCCAGGTCGGGGAGTGCCAGTCCTTCGCGCACGCAGCATTTGATGTCGCTTTCAGCGGCCGTCGCGAGATAGGTGGCGTAGCCTCTGAAGTCGCCCTTGCGTTTGTAGACTTCGGCGAGCTGATAAGCGGCCATGCCGTAGATGTTGTCGGAGTCGCCCTGAGCGGTCATCAGTTGTTGGAGGTCTTTCTGAGCTTCGTTGAGACGTCCTTCTGTCACGAGCCGTTCGCATTTTATGAACCTGTAGAGAGGTTCCTCCTTAGGCAGATAGCGTAGCAGGGAATCATCACACTCTATGTAGCGTCGACGATAGATGTCGGCGTATCTTCCATGATCCTGCACATAGGTGAGCATGTAGAAATAAAGCTTTCTGGAAGATTTCCAGTATTCGATGCGTGATGAAGGGTCTTTGACCGCCTCCCCTATGGAGTCGAGACCTTTCACAGCCGGTATGAAGAGCCCCGCCGTTCCGAGAGCGTTTATGAGCGAGAGCCGGGCCCGGGTGTCGGTCTGCGGGGATGTGTCTTCCGGGATCAGGGCTACGGCGCGAGCTCCGTAATGGATGGCCGAATCGGCGTTGAACTGGCAATAAGAGTCGGCAATCTCTATCGTTATCCTCAATTTGTCGGCCGGAGACTGTGCGTCGCGGAGAAGATTCCGGAGAGAGTCGAATCTCTCGGCTTTAAGACGTTGATAGCGCGGAGCCTTTTCGATGGTGGCGTTAAGGCTGCGGAGAGCGTTCTCGGGCGCTATGTCGTCTCTGTCGGGGAAGCCTTTGTCGTGGGCGGAGCATCCGGCTGCGGCGAGGCATACGGCGAGAATAAATATGTGGATGATAGTCCTGGGCATTGCGGTGTGGGCGATTGATGTGCAAATTTAAGGAAATTTTTATTAACTTTGCATATTGTAGCGGCCAAAACGGCCGTATTCTTCAGATGACAATCGGTAATTCTTATTCTATATTCACTCTTCCCAACGGATTGCGCACGGTGTGCTGGCATATGGATGGCATGGTAAGCTATATCGGGGCGGTGGTAAATGCCGGAAGCCGCGATGAGGCGCCATCGTCGTTCGGACTGGCGCATTTTGTGGAGCATACCATCTTCAAGGGTACCGAGAGGCGCCGAAGCTGGCAGATATCGAGCCGTATGGAGTCGGTCGGGGGTGAACTAAACGCATATACTTCCAAGGAGGAGACCATGGTCTATACAAACGCTCCGGCAGGATATGAGGAGCGGGCCGTGGAACTTCTTGCCGACCTCATATGCTCGAGCGTGTTCCCCGAGGAGGAGATCGAGAGGGAGAAGGATGTGGTGATCGAGGAGATCAACAGCTATCTCGACAGTCCTTCCGACGCGGTTTACGATGAATTCGAGGAGTTGGCATATGCCGGATCTGGGCTGGCACACAATATCCTGGGATCAGCGGATAGTGTCCGTGCCCTTGGCGGAGAAGACTGCCGGAGTTTCGTGAGGCGTTTCTATACGCCGGATCAGATGGTCGTGTATTGCTGCGGACCGTCCGATCCGCGGAAGATACGCAGGATCGTGGAGAGATATTTCGGCTCCATGCATTTCCCCGGAGAACCTCGACAGAGGACGATGGCTCCTGAGATGAAACCGTTTGATATGCTGCGCGACCGCGGTAATCATCAGGCCAACACTATCGTGGGGGCACGTCTTTTCGGACGTGGAGATCAGCGCCGGTTCGCGCTCTTCCTCCTCAATAACTATCTCGGTGGGCCGTGCATGAACTCAAGGCTGAACCGCGAATTGCGTGAGAAAAGGGGATATGTATATACGGTGGACAGTTCGGTGAGCCTGATGAGTGACACCGGGCTCATGCTCATATATTTCGGTTCTGACCCGAAGTCGGTGGGAAAATGCCGGAGCATAATCTTCAGGGAGCTCGAGAGACTTGCCGACTCGCCGTTGCCCCCTTCCACATTCGAGAGGATAAAACGTCAGTACTGCGGGCAGCTTCTCGTCAGCACCGACCATCGTGAGAACCGGGCGATGTCGCTGGCGAAGAGCCTGCTTTATTACGATGAGATACACGATATAGCCACAACGGCCGCTAATATCGGCAATGTGACCGCGGAGGAGATGCGCGACGTGGCCCGGATGCTATCGCCTGACAGATTTTCCACTCTCACTCTGACATGACGGCATGGCGCACCTACAGTATTAACATGACTGGATTATGAAGATTGGAAACATAGATCTTGGCGAGCGCCCGGTGATGCTCGCACCGATGGAAGACGTGACAGATCCGTCGTTCCGCCTCATATGCCATGAGCAGGGGGCTGCGATGGTCTACACGGAATTTGTGTCGTCGGAGGCGCTTGTGAGAAACATCGCCTCGACCGCAAGGAAGCTCCATATCGATGAGCGCGAACGCCCTGTGGCCATACAGATCTACGGTCGGGAGCCCGAGGCTATGGTGGAGGCTGCGAAGATGGTGGAGGAAGCCGGGCCTGACCTTATCGATATCAATTTCGGTTGCCCGGTGAAGAAGGTGGCCGGCAAAGGAGCCGGTGCGGGAATGCTTCGCGACATCCCGAAGATGCTTTCTATCACAGAGGCTGTGGTGAAGGCCGTCGGTGTCCCTGTCACGGTCAAGACCCGTCTTGGCTGGGATCACGAGAACCGTATCATCACCGACCTCGGTCCGCGGCTGCAGGACTGCGGGATCGCTGCGCTGACTGTGCATGGCCGCACACGTTCGCAGATGTATACAGGCGAAGCCGACTGGTCGCTGATAGGGGAGCTCAAGGCAGATCCGAGGATGGAGATTCCGGTGATCGGCAACGGCGATATCACCACTCCGGAGGGTGCGGCCAGGGCTTTCGACGAATATGGGGTAGACGGTATCATGATAGGCCGGGGCGCTATCGGGGCGACATGGATCTTCCATGATGTATGCCAGTATCTCAGGGATGGGGCTTGGGAGCCGCTGCCTGATGCCGGGAAGTTCGCGCTGCTCCGGCGCCAGATCCGCGAGAGTATCGACCGCATAGATGAATATCGGGGCATCCTCCACATACGGCGTCATCTGGCTGCGACACCTCTCTTCAAAGGGCTCCCTGATTTCCGCCAGACGCGCATAAGACTGCTGCGGGCGGACACCGCTGACGAACTTGAACAGATAATCAGAGAAATCGAAGAGAAATATTTCGGCTAAACCGACGGCCAGACACGTTATAGACGTAGACATACAAGTGTAACCTGACCGTGGGGCGTCAAGCTCCGCGACTTAATGGAAGTTCTTATGAGGAAATATATTTTTTTATTGGCTATGGTGTGGGTGTCGCTTCTGACGAATGCCCGCGATGCTGAGAATTATAAGGTCGAGGTTGGGCAGTTTGACAAGGTCAAGGTGCTCGACAATGTGAATGTGGTCTACCGCTGTATGCCCGATTCCACGGGATGGGTGCAGTATCGCGGCGCCAAGGAGTTTGCAGACGCGTTCATAATCACTCCAAAGGACGGCACTCTCAAGATACAGGTGTCGACAGAGGATGTGGGGCATCCCGATCTGCCGACCCTATATATCTACTCCGATTTCCTGACATCCGTGGAGAACTCATCGGCTTTCGACGTGGTGGTGGAGAGCTCGGCTCCATGTGCGGAATTCAGCGCCAAAGAGATCGGCAATGGCCGGATAGCTGTGGAGAATGTCAGGGCCAATGTTGTCAAGGCTACGATCGCCACTGGCAACGGCACGGTGAGTATATCAGGGAAATGTCAGCGCGCCGACTTGAAGATGGTAGGCACGGGAGTGATCTCTGCAGACCTTCTTGAGGCGGAGACCGTCAATTGCCGCATCCTCGGAGGCGGCTCCATAGGATGCTGGCCTGTGGATAAGCTCAGTGTTAAGGGTATCGGCTCAACCAAGATATACTATAAAGGAGATCCCGACATAAAGAAATCGGGAGGTGGAAAACTTTTCCAGCTTCCTGAAGACCATCAGAGTGCCGGTGTCGGCGAAACCTATGATGACGGGGAGGAAGAGGATGAGTAATTGCGATGAGGCGACCGCAGAACCTGATAAACAGGCGGGGTCTCTCAAACTGAAGACGGCGCGCACGCTTAAATGGAACACTGTCGACAGGCTGGCGAGCCAGGTGCTCTATGGCGTAGTCGGCGTGGTGCTCGCGAATGTGCTCTCACAGGAGGATTTCGGTCTTGTGGGAGCGCTTCTTGTATTTCAGGCTTTCGCCATAATATTCGCCGACAGTGGTTTCGGGGCGGCTCTGCTCCAGAAGAAGGAGCCTACGCAGGAGGATTATTCCTCGGTGTTCTGGTTTAATCTTGTTGTAAGCGTGGCCATCTATGCGCTGCTTTGGTTTACGGCTCCGGCCATCGCCGATCTTTTCCAGGGAGACCGCAGGCTCATACCCTTGTCGAAGGTAATGTTTCTGACCTTTGTGCTCAACGCTTTGGCCATAGTGCAGACCAACCGGCTGATGAAGCGTATGGACGTGAAGATGATAGCCGTGTCGAATGTCATCGCGCAGGTATCCGGCGGTGCGCTTGGCATTGTGTTGGCGCTCGCGGGCTATGGGGCCTGGGCTCTCGTGTGGCAGTCGGTGGCGCTGGCCGGGATCAAGACGGCTATTCTCTGGCTTACGGGGGGCTGGCGCCCGACTTGCTGGATCCGCATGGACTCCATGCGGCAGATATGGCGCATCGGTCTGAGCGTCTTTTCATCATCGATGCTCAACACTGTTTTCCTCAATATATATTCCCTCGTTATCGGAGCGGCTTATTCCCTGCGCTCTCTGGGAGTATATTCTCAGGCCGACAAATGGAGCAAGATGGGTAGCGCGTCGTTATCGCAGGTGCTTACAGCCTCGTTTGTGCCGTTGTTGTCGAGGTTTCAGGACGATGCCGATGATTTCCGGAGATATGTGGGAAAGATCAACCGCTTCACGGCGTTTGTAGTGTTTCCGGCGTTGCTGGGACTCGCGGCCGTGGGCGACACGCTTTTCCATACTCTTTTCGCTGATAAATGGGACGCCGCCATAATCCTTTTCCGCATCCTGTGCGTCAGAGGAGTGTTCGTGGTGCTTACATCGCTTTATGGCAACTATATGCTGTCGAAAGGTTACGGGAGGAGTCTCTTTGCCATTGAGGTGATAAAAGACGCGGCTATAGCAGTGGCAATCCTTGCCACGGTCTTCAGTCGCGATGTGGAGATTCTCGTATGGGGACAATTCTTCGCATCGTTCGCCACATGGCTCGTGGTGGTCGGCATGACAGGTCATAAGGTAGGTTATCCTGTAGGGCGCATGATCAGTGATCTTCTGCCGTTTCTTTTGGCCTCCCTTATAATGTGGACAGGATGTTGGGTGCTTTCTCTGGTCACACTCCCCGCGATAGTGGTGTTGGCACTACAGATAGCCGTTGGGGCTGCCCTCTATGTGGGGATAATGTGTCTCTTCCGTTCTCCGGAACTCCGGGAATGTTCCACATATCTTTTCGGCCGCTTCCGCAGATAATCCGTTTTTTTACTGCCGCACGAAGGCAAAACAGGAAATGATGCTAAGAAAATGTGCAAAATAAAGCACTGACAATTAGGACGCTGTATATTTATGTTGATAAAATGTGTAAAATTCTCAACGAAAAATTTGGTGGAATGAGAAAAAGTGTCTAACTTTGCAACCGCAAACGGCAAGGTAAACGGCTGAAACGCTAACCTAAGCCAAGCAGGTGCCATAGCTCAGTTGGTAGAGCAAAGGACTGAAAATCCTTGTGTCCCCGGTTCGATTCCTGGTGGCACCACCCAAGCAAAGATTAAATCGCTAATTCTTACAGAGTTGGCGAT
>CAJUQP010000042.1 GCA_910588245.1 uncultured Muribaculaceae bacterium
AGGTTATGAACGGGCGCGAAAAGAGGGTGCATCAGAATTTTGATACACCCTCTTTGTGTATGAATCATTCTATCGGGAAGACAGGAGACTATCAACGCATCTCCGAGTAGGGGAAACGGTCCTGGTCGGTGTAGTCGAGGTTCTCGCCTCCCATGCCCCAGATAAACATGTAGTTGCTTGTGCCGGCGGCGCAGTGGATGCTCCATTCGGGAGAGATCACGGCCTGCTCGGGATCGAGCCAGATAAGGCGGTTCTCCTTGGGCTCTCCCATGATGTGGCAGATGCGGTTGCCGGGAGTGAGGTTGAAATAGTAATAAGCCTCCACGCGGCGGTCGTGGGTGTGAGCCGGCATAGTGTTCCATACAGAGCCCTCTTTGAGCTCCGTCAGACCCATCTGAAGCTCGCAGGGGCCCTCCTCCAGCACATTGTTGACGATGAGCTGGTTGATGACACGGTCGTTGCTCTCGGCAAGCGATCCGGCCTTGATCTGGTTGGCCTTGATGCTACCCTTGCGGCCGTCGATGGTGATGAGCTGCGTCTTATAGTGCTTATGGGCGCGTGTGGAGTTGATGTAGAACTTGGCGGGATTCTGCGCATCCTTGCTGCGGAAGGTCACCTTCTTGTTCCCCTGGCCCACATAGAGGGCATCCTTGAAGTGGAGCTCATAGTCCTTGCCGTCTACGTTAACTATGCCGTCGCCACCGGTGTTGATCACCCCGAGCTCACGGCGCTCCAGGAAATACTCTGCCTTGAGCTCGTTGAATGTCTCGAGCTCAACGGTCTTGGCCACAGGCATGACGCCGCCGAAGATCAGGCGGTCATACATCGTATAGGTGAGATTGATCTTGTCGGCTTCCATCACCTTGGGCATCATGAAGCGTGAGCGGAGCTGCTCGTTGTCGTAGTGCTTCACGTCGTCGGGATGGCAGGCGCGGAGAATCTGGTAGCTCGTCTGGGCCTGCATGGCAACGCAGGCGCCGAGCATGAGGATTGATGCAAATAGTTTTTTCATTATTCTGTTGTTTTTACTGTTTTCTTATCATTCAGTGGTCTGGATACGGTCGGAGCCGGCCTTGACCATTGCTTTCTGGTTGCGGACAATGAGGATACGGTTCCACACGGCCATGCCAAGGGTCAGAATCACGAGGATGCCGGCGCCTATCCATTTGAGATTGATGGAGCACTGATAGATCATCCATGCCAGAGGACTGGAGGCGAAGTCGAGCGCGCCACCCTCGAAGCCGGCGGGTATGGCCACGGCGGCGTCGCCTGTAGCCTCAAACACGTCGTGGGCGGCCAGCGTGAAGGCCGGAGCGATGTTGGTCACCATATATAGGCCGAGGACGAGCACCACGAGGCCGACGATGAAGGTCTTCACCACGCTCCCTTTAGTGAAGGGAAGCACGAGGGGGAAGAGATAGAACATTCCGGCCAGCGACGCCAACGGCAGGAACTGGTTGCCGGGAAGAATCACGGCGAGAAGAAGAGCCACCGGGATAAGCAGGATTGAGGCCACAAGAGTGGTGGGATGACCGATGACAAGCGCGGGGCTCATACCGATGTTAAGACCGTCGGCACCTTTGAACTTGCGGGCTATGAGCTGGCGTGTGGCTTCGGAGATAGGTTTCAGTCCCTCGATGAAGAGAACGGTCACGCGGGGGATAAGTTCCATGACGGCACCCATCTTGATGCCGAGTCCGAGGATGTAGGGAATCTTGTCGACAATCTCCTGAGCGCTCGTACACGTGAGGCAGCCTATGCCGACACCCACGATGACGCCAAGGAACAGGGGCTCGCCGAGCACTCCGAATTTCTTCTTGAGGCCCTCGGCGTCAATCTCCAGGCGGTTCATGCCCGGAATCTTGTCGAGCACCCAGTTTATGCCTATCGCGAACGGCACGAAACCGGCGCAGAAAGGCTGGGGAATAGAGATGCCGTCCATACCGTTGTAGAAATTCTGGAATTTCTTGGCTGTCATGTCGGCGATCACAAGGGTGATGATATAGCAGACTATGGCGGCGAAGAAGCCCCAGGCAAGCGAATCACTTGCAAAGAACACCACGGCGCCTATAAAGGCGAAATGCCAGTAGTTCCAGAGATCGATGTTGACCGTGCGCGTGGTCTTGGTGAAGAGCATGAGCAGGTTAACTCCGAGACACACGGGGATTATGAAGGCTCCGACGGCCGTGTTGTAAGCCACTGAGGCGGCTGCGGGCCAGCCCATGTCGAAGACTTTGAGCTGGAGGTCGTAGATCTCCACCACGGTATTGAGCGCCGGGCCCAGAGCCGAGGTGAGGAGGGCCGTGACGATGGAGAGGCCGATGAAGCCGACTCCTACTTTGAGGCCTGATTTGAGCGAGTCGCCGAATTTTATGCCTATGCAGAGGCCGAGGATCGTGAAGATCACCGGCATCATGACGGCGGCGCCAAGCCCTATGATATATTTGAAAACTTCTTCCATGTGAAGAAAGGAAAGTAAAGGTTAAAGATGAAAGGTTAAAGGTTAAAGGTTAAAGATAATAGGTTAAAGGTTAAAGGTTAGAGGTTAAAGATAAAAGGTGACGGGAGAAAGAGTATAAGGTATTTCCTTAAGCTCCTTAAACTCCCTAAGCTCCCTAAATTCCTTAAATTCCCTAAACTCCTTAAACTCCTTAAAAAATTATCTTACGGAGACGCGGAGAGGGTGGCGCAGGCAGTCCTTCTTATGGCGGAGGGCTTTCTTCCATTCCTCCATCGTGGGCATCCCCCCTTTGCTCCAGCCTGACCCCCAGTAATAGCTGAAGGGTTTGCCGTTCTCCACGGTTGTCTTGAGCACGGCGTGTCCCACGGCGTCGCCCACGGGTTCGGCAAGAGGCAGATATACCGGCTCAGCATCGTCAGCTGCCACGGTGCCGACAAATATGATACCGTTTCCGGCCTCGGCATTCTCCGTCAGGTCGGCATATGCCGTAATACCATTGGCGGAGTCAAGCTCATATCCTTTCGGATTCTGGCGGTGAACCACCTGTCCGGCAACCATCTGCCGGGGTTCGGTAAGGCCGTGGTAAGTCACGTCCGTACGGTTGAGCCAGTCGCCTGCGTCAAGGGTTATGACACGCTCCTCGGCGGCGGGAATCCCTTTCTCGGCAGTCATCGGCGGATAAAGCAGACGCACCTGGAAGCGCAGCGGACCCTGTTCGAGAATCTCAAATTCAGAATAGGCCCACGGATAGAGAATCGAGCCGTCGGCATCAAGCAGCGCGTTTGTTCCCCCCCCGAGCGTCGGACCGACGGTATAGACGTCCATTCCGTCGCCGTGATCGCGATGGAAGGATATATTCTTACGGTTGTTGAGAATGTAGCGTTTCTCCAGTACGAGATCTGGCACGGATTTGGTCCATATGTCGTAGCCGAACGCGCGCTCGCCGTTCTTCTGAAGCTTCGGGCCATATGCGCGGTATGCCCCGCGTTCGTTCTCCCAGGTCATGTCGTCGGCACGCTCGCGGAAAAGACGTCCGTAGACCTTGGGGGCGACCGCGGCGGGAACTCCCTCCTCGGTGTGGAACACGGCTGAATCGCCCGCGGCGATAGTGACAGGGAATATTATCTTGCCGTCGTGGGTCTTCTGCCAGGGCACCTCGTTCCCCTTGCTGTCGCGGAGTATGAAGAAGGGCGTTCCTATGCGGTTTTTCACGGCACTTTCGTCAACCTCCACGATCTCGTCGGTGCGTTGGAAATCTCCCGGGTTATAAACAGAGATTTCCACAGTCTCCGCCTGTGCGGCAAGCACACAGGCGAAGGCCATGGTAATCGTTGATCTACGCATTTGTATCAAAATGTCGGTATTATAATCGTTCTGGAATCAAGACTCTGCCACTCCGTCACTGGGGCTGCTTGCCGATGTAGGCGAGGATACCGCCGTCTACATAGAGCACATGGCCGTTGACGAAGTTCGAGGCATCGGAGGCAAGGAATACTGCCGGGCCCATGAGGTCTTCCGGAGTGCCCCAGCGTCCTGCCGGAGTCTTGGCGATGATGAACTGGTCGAAAGGATGGCGGCTGCCGTCGGGTTGGATCTCGCGGAGAGGAGCCGTCTGAGGTGTGGCGATATAGCCGGGGCCGATGCCGTTGCACTGGATGTTGGCCTCCCCATATTCGGAGCAGATATTGCGGGTGAGCATCTTCAGGCCGCCCTTGGCTGCGGCGTAGGCGGATACCGTCTCGCGTCCGAGCTCGCTCATCATCGAGCAGATGTTGATGATCTTGCCGTGGCCTTTCTTGATCATGCCGGGGATCACTGCCTTCGACACGATGAAGGGGGCCACAAGGTCGATATCCACTACGAGGCGGAAGTCCTTGACATCCATCTCGGTCATGGGCGTACGGCGGATGATGCCGGCGTTGTTCACCAGAATATCGACAGTGCCGTATTTCTTCTCGATATCGGCAACCATGGCCTTGACGCCCTCTTCGTCGGTCACGTCGCAGAAATAGCTGTCGGCGTCGATACCGGCCTCTTTATAGTTCTGGGCGCCCATTTCAAGAGCCTCCTTGGTGTTGGCGTTATAGATGATCTTCGCGCCGGCGGCGGCGAATGCCTTGGCGATTGCGAAACCGATGCCGTAGACCGCGCCTGTGATCAGGGCGACTTTCCCTTCAAGGGAGAACATTTTTTCCATTGTCTGTAGGTTTTAGATTTTTTGTTCAAGACGTGCGTTCTGACATGTCTTTCTAAATATTATTCGTATTCATTGGCAAATATACTCAGTCTGAACCGTATTTTCCAATGAAAAATCACAAAATAGGGAGAAAAAAGCCATTTTCACCCCTCAATTGGTCTATTTTCAAACATGCGTGAGGTAGATCGTCCTCAAGCCACCTTTATTTTTCCAGATAGCGCACATATTCGCATGCCGCGAGCAGAAAAGCCCCCACTCCGAAGTCGGCCGTGGAGTTTCTGTCCACCACCTGACCGGGTATGGCCTTCTCGCCGATCGGCTGCACATAGCCTATGCTGCCGTCCTGCTGCAGCGCCGTGCCACGCAGATAGTTCCAGCCTTTCTTGGCCGCGTCCTCATATTTAGCCCCCTTCAGATAGCCGTTGTTGAGCCCCCAGAGCAGACCATAGGTGAAGAAAGCCGTGCCGCTTGTCTCCGGGCCGGGAGCATGTTCCGGGTCGAGCATCGACCTGGTCCAGTAGCCGCCGGGCTGCTGTGAGGCTACCACGGCATCGGCCAGACGGCGGTATTTCGTCTCAAAGAAATCGCGGTGGCCGTAGTCGGCGGGAAGGTCGGCCAGGACCTTGGCCAGACCCGCGAGCACCCATCCGTCGCCACGGGCCCAGAAATCCTTCTTGCCGTTGACGCTCTTGTGCTTGGGCCACACGTATTTGCCGTCACGGAAATAGAGCCCTGTCTCATTGTCGAGCATGATGCTGTCGCTCACCAGGATATAATCATAGAGCTTATCGAGATATTTCTGGTTGCCCGTTATCTTGTATAGCTTCGTCATGACGGGCATCACCATATATAATCCATCGGCCCACCACCAATAGTCGTTCTGAGGGGTGTCCATCTCATATTCCATCACCTCCAGAGCCCTTTTTATGCGGTTTTCCTCCTGTTTGACGTTGTAAAGGTCGGCATACGTCTGGAAGCATATCTGCCAGTCGCCGAAGAGCACATGGTCGTCGGTCTCACCGTAGTTGTATTTCCATTTGGAGCGGTCGTCTCCTTTAGCCCCTTTCCACTGGTTATGGTCGGCCCATGCGAGGGAGTAATCGAGATACTCAGGCTTTCCCGTGAGTTTATACGCCTCCATGTTGCCGGTGTGGTAGGCGGCGACATGCCAGAAAGACCATGCCTCGGGTTTGTGGGTGGTCTGCCAGTGGGTGTTTACCTTGTCGATGATGTTGCGCACCTGCGAGGCCTCCTTGGCCTGGCGAGGAGTTGCCGCCATTGCGGAGACGGTGAGCGTCAGCGCCGCGCCGCACGCGAGCAGAAGTCTGGAGATTGAGTTCATGTCAGGTTACTGTATTGGTATATGATTGTTGTTATTTTCTGAACGTTCTCCGGCTGGATATTATTATAATATCAGCGGGAGTATGCAGTATCCGGGCGTCAGTTTGACAGGAATGGACACATCATTGCTGCTTCCCGTGATAGTTTCGGATATATTGCGACGGAGCGACTCCGAATTCTTTCTTGAAAAGACGCCGGAAATGCCCCAGATCGTTGAAGCCGCTTTCATACGCGGCGTCGGAGACCGTGCATCCCTTCTCCTGAAGCAAACGTATGGTGTGGTTGAGCCTTACTTTCTGGATGAACTCGTTGCCGGAGATCCCCGTAAGCCCCTTTATCTTGCGGTAGAAGGTGCTGTGGGTCATGTTCATCCTGTCGAGTATGAACGACAGGTCAAGCTGCGGGCTGGAGATGTTGTCTTCCACGATCTTCGTGAGTGTCTGGAGAAACTCGCGGTCGAACCGGCCGAGGGCGGAGAGCTCCGGAAGCGGGGTTGACGCCACGCTTTCCGTGTCGGCAGAAGGATGGCCCGCCACCTCTGCCGACCCGACGCTCTGCCGGAGCTGGGCGGCCAGCGCGTCCTTCATTCTCTGTCGCGTCTCGAGGATGTTACTTAGGCGGCTATGGAGAAGTTTCGCGGAGAATGGCTTTGTCAGATATGAGTCGGCTCCGTGGAGATACCCCTTCTCTTTGTCGGAGATAGAGTCTTTGGCAGTGAGCAGAACCACAGGGATATGGCTCGTGAGGATATTCCCCTTCAGCTTCCTGAGCATCGTGATTCCATCCATGACTGGCATCATGACGTCGGTCACTATTATGTCGGGATTCTCTTTCAGAGCCGTCTCGAGCCCCTCCATGCCATCGGCCGCCTCCACCACATTGTAATCGTCGCAGAGCGACTTGCATATATATTGCCGTATGTCGGGATTGTCTTCGACCAGCAGCACCTTGGGACGGTTGTCGGCATTTTCCGCTTCCTCCGTATCTTCCGCATCCGCCGTGCTTTCGTCAGAGTCATTGTGGAGAGCGTCCGGATAGATGTTGCCTGTGAGTATCCTGAAGCGGAACGTGGCACCCTCCCCGGGCTTGCTCTCCACCTCCAGCTCACCTCCGTGAAGCTCCGTGAGCGACTTCACGAGCGCCAGCCCTATGCCTGTGCCGGAGGCCTGATGCTTACCCTTGGCCTGGTAATAACGGTCGAATATATGGGGCAACGCGTCGGCTTCTATGCCGTAGCCCGTGTCGGCCACCGTGATCTCGGCATATTCCAGGCCATTGATATCCCGCTCCTTGAGAGAAAGCGTGATACGGCCCGCGGGGGTATATTTCACCGCGTTGCTCAGAAGGTTGTTGAGCACCGTGGTGATCACATCCGTGTCGAAATAGATATCATCTGTCATCTTGTCGACATCTATCACAAACTCTACTTTCTCATTGCGGTTAAGCTCCTTGTAACGCAGACCGATCTCGGTGACGAAGCTGCCAAGGTCGCGGCGGCTCACTGTCAACGTGCGGTTCTGGGTCTCCGTCTTGCGGAACTCGAGTATCTGATTGATCAGATTGAGAAGCTGCAGTGAACTGTTGTGGATCACCGCGATCTTCCCCTTGTAGGCCGGGGGGAGTTTCCGGTCGGTCATCAGATCCTCAAGCGGGCCGAGAATCAGCGTCAGGGGAGTGCGGAGCTCATGGGTGATATTGGTATAGAAGCGCAAGCGTTCCTCGTTGAGTTCCTGCTGGTTCTGATTCTTCTTGCGTTCTATTTCCAGTGAGCCGTGATAGTTCAGACGGCGTTTGTAGAACTTTATCCATATCAGAATGCCGGCTATCACTATCGCGATATAGACAAGTGTGGCCCACCAGCTTTTCCAGAAGGGGGGAGCGATATTTATCCCCACCGACGCCATGTTGGCGTTGTCCCATTTCTGGTTTGGCAGACGCGACCTTACCTTGAAAGTATATTTGCCAGGAGGGAGATTGCGGTATGTGATTTCATTCGTTTTCATGGGTTGGCTCCACCCCGGATCCATACCCTCGAGCATCACCGAATATTCAATAGATTTGGAATAAGCGAAATCGGGAGTAGTGAATACAATCCTCACCGACGAATTGTCATATCCCGTCTTGATCTCATTCATCGGTGGCCATACGCGCCGGTCGGGTGCGGCATTCCCTTCCGCTGCCGCGGAGCACTCCACGATCACCGCCGCCCCCGGATTTCTCGACATCCTGACAATCTCGGGGTCGAACATGCAGGCACCCTGGATCCCCCCGAACACGAGGACTCCCTCCGGCCCTACACAGACAGCCCTGTCGTTGAAATTCGACAGCGCGAGTTCCTGGCCTGACTCAAACGACAGAAAGCTTCCCTGACTGTTGTCGAACATGTGCAATCCGTTGTCTGACGACACCCATATATTCCCGCTCCTGTCTTGTGTGATGCCACGGAAATTCTGGCCGCTCTTTTGCGACGGGGCGAGATAGCGGGTTATCTTTATAATACCCCCCCTAATCTTGCCGCTGCGACGTAGGCTCGCAATCCCACCCTTGTTGAGCACCCATACGCGGCCATGCGAATCAAGGCACATCCCCTTCATCATCCCCCCTTTGAAATGGTTCGCGTCTATATGCGCCATTCTGGAGAGGGTTCTGTCGAAGATAAATATCGAGTTGCCGAGGGTAGAGACCCACAAAGTGCCGTCCAGATGCCGGAAAACACCGCTGACGGAGAGTCCGCGTATCGCTGCGCTCACCTTGTGCATGCGTGAGGCTTTGCCGTCGCGATAGCACCATAGCCCCTGTGAGGTGCCTATGAGGGTGCCAAGCTCCGGATCATTGTAGATCACGTTGATGCCGAGGTCTTTTTTGCCAAGATCCACGCGCGACATGGCTCCTGAATCGCGGTTGAGACGCAGAAGGCCGTCATCGTAAAGCCCGACAAGGATATCCTCGCCCGAGCGTCCCAATGCCGTGACCCTGGAATAAGTCAGCCCGAGTTCCCTGGGGAAACTGATGACGCGATACACATTGTCGCCGTCGAAAAGGCCGATGGAATTGGTGGCGCCGAGCAATATCGTGCCGTCGGTATCGGTGAAGGTAGACCATATCACGGTGTTGTCGAGCCCTTTGGTGGGAGAGTCGAAATAGGGGATATGGCGGAAAGGAGACTGCGCATGGCTGATGAACTCAAGGCCGGCGCCATAATTGGCCACCCATATGTTTCCATCCCTGTCTTCGAAAACGGAATGTATGTTGCCGTTGGAGATGCCTCTGGCATCCTGCTTGACGTTGTGGTTGGAGAAATTGATAGTGCCCCGAAGCACAGCGCTCGGATCGGAAGGGTTGAAGATGCTGACGTTACCCATGTCGCAACCGGCCCATATCAGGCCGTCGCTGTCTTCGGAGAGGGAGAACACGCGGTCGCTCGACAGGGAGGCGGGATCGGAATCGTTATGAGAGAAATTAAGAAACGTGCCGCTCTCCGGCAGGAAGAGGGTCAGGCCGTGGTTGGTGGCGAACCATATATTGCGGTGCAGGTCGACAAGGATGTCGTTCACACGCCCCTCGGGCATTGCCTCGCATCCGGGCAGCCCGTGGCTGTAGTTTCTGGCTGTACGTTTGTTTAGGTCGATTATTGATATGCCGTTTTCCGTATGGCCTACCACAAGATGACAGTTGCCGTCGTCGGCAACGGTCGTGAATGAGTCGGGGAGGCCTGGGATATCGGCCACGGAGAGGACATCGCATTTGCCGTCGGAGCCGACATGCGTGATGGTCGTGTAATGGTTCACGATCCATACGCCACCATCGGACGCGGGGGTGATATCCGATATATTGTAGGTCAACGCCTCCTTTGGAAGAGCCGGATCGATGAATGATCCCGTCAGGAGGTCGAGACATGATAGTCCGCTTTTGGTGCCTATCCACAGACGGTCTTTCTCCTTGTCATAGCGGATAGAGGTAAGGGTGTTCCCGGCCATGCCGGGGATATCGTCCGAATACCGGGTAAACGAATGGCCGTCGAAACGGTGCAGACCCGCCTCGGATGCTATCCAGAGTATACCCCGCCGGTCTTGCGCGATGTCGGTGACATAGTTCGACATGAGGCCCTGGAGGCGTCCGAAGCGTTCGGCTGTGCCGAAATCTGTGGCGCCCATGCCCAGCCATGCCGTAAGACATAGGGTCAATGTGAGTATTACCCTGACATGATGACAGCGTCGGGAAGTGGGAGTATATCGGGATCTCATAAATTAAGAGTTGAGAGTGTGTTAACAAATTCACAATGCATAATGCACAATGCATGATGCATGATGAGCGATGTGTGATTTCGGTTGATTGATCTCCGACCGGTCTGACTGGTCTGAAAACCGAAAACCGAAAGAGAAAGGGAGGGGCCTGAGCCCCTCCCCCCCGAATCGGAAGTCCCGGCTTACAAACGGTACATTTCCGTGTTAAAGTTACAAATATATTTCCATTGCGCCAAATCTGCGCGATGATTCTCAATAATTGGTCTCGTCGGCAACAGCCTCCTCCCAGTTGGTGAACATGGGCACGCTGGCGTCATAGCCGTCGTAGCCGTAGTTCTGGCGCAGCTTGGCGCCGATGTTGGCGGTTATCACCGAGTTGGGTACGGGCCAGAAAAGGTTACGCTTGTCTATCTGATAGTTGAGGGTCATCTTCGACAGGATAGGACCGCGGTTGAAGATGTTATAGTGCAGACAGCGCTGATACCAGTAGCTTCCGCCGCTCAGGTCGGTGCCGCTCTGCTTGTCCCAGTTGTCGAGGGAGTAGGTGTTGCCCCACTCGTCCGGTTTGCCGCTGCGAGCGAGACACCAGGAGATACGGGTCAGCTCGGGCTGGCGCCACTCCTCCATGTAGAGCTCACGGCCGCGCTCGTCGGCGATATCGCCGATGGTGACGGTGGTGAACATCTTCTTGGCATTGGCGCGCTTGCGGATCACGTTGACATCCTGTGCGGCGCCGGCGGCGTTACCCTGGTAGAACTTGGCCTCGGCGCGGAGAAGGTAGGTCTCGGCGAGACGGAAGAGATACATGTTGCCGTTGGAACAGGTCGAACCCTTGGTAGCGCCGTTAAACTGGTTGGCCCACCAGTTCTCCTCGGCGTTCTGGTCGAGGATATACATCTTCCAGAGGGGGATGGGATACCAGCTGCGGATCGTGTCGTTGCAGAGGAGCTGACCGGCCTTGATGGTGGTCTCACCCTTGTCGTTGACATAGTCCTCGGTGGCGTAGAGACGCATATGCTGGCCATAGAAGGGGGAGTTGGGGCGGTTGTAGGTCAGGTCTTCCATCTCCACCCAGTTGCCCATCTCGCGGTTGTGGCGCAGGTCCTGGGTATCCTCCTCGCCATCCTGATACCAGATGGTGGAGTTGTAGTGGTAGGAGGTGCGGAAGCAGCCGATGCCGCGGCCGAGCACGCGAAGCCAGTCCTTGTCGCTCGAGTAGTTGCCGTCTCCACGTGAGAAATTGTAGGTCGGCGAACCGAGTCCCGAGGGATCCATGATGTCGCCGTTGCTCCAGTGCACACCGAGGGCGCGCATTGTGAGATATTGCGTGAAATTCTCGTCGTGGTAGTTGAGGATCGGGAGGATAGTCTCCGTGTTGGCGGGGTTCACGATATTCTGTCCGCGCATGAGGTCCCACATCACGTTGCGCTTCACTTCCCATGTCTCCTCGTTGCCGGAGGGTACGAACTCGCCGAACGGCTCAGTCATCAGCGCAAGGCCATGGTTGTCGATAAGGTCGGTGGCCATCGCCTCCGCCTTGGCGAACTCGCCTACAGCCAGGTAGCACTTGATGAGAAGCTGCATGCAGGCCTCCTGGTTCACGGCGCCCCAGTAGGGCATATCCTTCTGTCTGGGCACATGCTGCACGGCGAACTCAAGGTCGTGGACGAGCATCTGGAAGATCGCCTCCTTAGAAGTGGAGGTATAGTTCTGCTTCGGCACTGAGATGATCTTAGTGATCAGAGGTATGTCGCCGAAGAGAAGTACCATGTGGTAGTATTTGTAGGCTCTGTGGAAATAGGCGCGCCCCTTGTATTCGTCGCGTGTCTTATCGTCGAGCCCTGCCACCTGATCCACGTAGGAGAGCACGGTGTTGGCGAACTTGATGCCGTTGCACGACTCATTGTAGAAACGGATCATGGCGTTTCCGTCGCCACCACCTGCCATACCCTGTGTCGGGGAAATCTTGTTGGCGAAGTCGTCCATGAATCCACCGCCCATGTCGGTCTTTGCATAGAGACCCATGTCGGTCATGAAATAGACGGATGCGATCGGAAGCACATTGCCGTTGCCGTCCATGAGCATTGTCTTGTAGTGGAGGTCACACTGGGCGAGCGCCGACTGCAGGCCGGCCTCCGTGGTGTAGGTCTTCCCTGGCTCGAAGAAGGAGAGGGGATCCTGGGCGAGGAAACTGTCGGAGCATCCGGTGAAAGCCGAGACCGCCGCAACCGCCGAGAAGGCCTTTATGAGGTTTGATTTCTTGAATATCATGATGTTTTTTCTGTTTAATTGATTAGAAGGTTACGTTCACGCCGAAGTTGAATGTGCGGCGTGCGAGACCGCCTGTCTCGGGATCGCCGTATTCCCAGCCGGAGATGGTGCAGACATTGTTGCATCCGGCTGTGAAACGCACTTTCTCAAGCATGATCTGGCGTGTCCATTTCTGGGGAAGTGTATATCCGACCGTGATGTTGTCGAGGCGCACGAAGTTGCGGTTGTAGAGCTTGTTGACACCGCCGGCAAGACCCGTGTTCGGGCCGACAGCCATGAGGCGGCAGTAATCATTGGTCGGGTTGTCGGGAGTCCAGTATTCCTTCGCCGGAAGGTTGTTGGCGTTGGTCACCTGTGAGCCGCCGTTGTCCTGGTTCAGCCAATAGCCTGCGGTGCTCTTGTGCCCCATGTAGGAATAGAGGGAGAAGGAGAATGTGAGGTCTTTCCAGAGAACGAACTCGTTGCGGAGGTTCCAGTAGATCGGCGGATTGGTGGTGCCGAGATATACCTTATCCTTGTCGTTGTAGACAGGCACGCGGGTGCCGTCTTCGAGAATCTTGTCATCTTCGGTATAGTTGTTCTTCACTTTCGGGTCACCCGGTTTCTGACCCACAAGAGCCGCGGCTGCGATGTCGGCGGGAGTATTCTGCCATACGCCGTCGCTCTCATAATACCAGATCTCACCTATAGGATGACCGATATACCAACCGTTGGAGGTATCGTCGCGCTCCACGCCGTTCTCGTCATAATCGTAGTAGATATGGTTGATGCGGTTGCGGTTGTAGGAGAAACCTGCGGTTGTGGTCCAGGTGAAGTTCTCCCTATCCATGTTGAGCGACGAGAGGGAGATCTCGAAGCCGCTGTTCTGCACCTCGCCGAGGTTGGCGGCGATGGAGCCGAAGCCGGTGAACGACGGCAGACGCTGCGACATGATCATATCCTTGGTCTTCTTGAAATACCAGTCGATCGAACCGGTCAGACGGTTGTTGAGCACTCCGAAATCAAGACCTACGTTGAAAGCCTCCGTGCGCTCCCAGCGGAGGTTGGGGGCTGCCAGACGATCCATGTAGAGGCTCTTGACCACTGTGGAGTTGCCGTTGTTGTAGTAGACCATCGATCCGCCGATCTGAAGGTTGGCAAGGGTTTTGTAGACGTCGCCGAAGTCACGGTTACCGTTCGTACCCCAGGATAAGCGCAGCTTGGCGTTGTCGAGCCAGTCGCGTGTGCTCTCCATGAATTTCTCGTCGGAGAAGTTCCAGCCGAGACCTACGGAGCCGAAGTTACCCCAGATGTTGTTCGCGCCGAAGCCGGAGAAACCGTCGCGACGGAACGATGCGGTGATCATGTAGCGGTTGTCGTAGCTGTAGAACACACGGCCGAGATAGGAGGAGGCGGTGTAGTGGTCGTCGTATGTGCTGAAGTTACTCTGCGATTTGTTGGCGCCGGAAGTCCAGTGGAAACCGAGCACATCGGTCGGGGAGATGTTGCGGGCCTCGATGCGGTCTTTCCAGGTCTTGTGGTCCTCAGCCTCCTGAACGAGGGTGACGGTGAAATGATGCACATCATTAAACTCCTTGTCCCAGGTGAGTGTGTTGTTGAGGTTCCACTCGAAAAACTTCTTATGCTCACGGTTCACGCCGCGGTCAGCTGCCGATGCATTAGGCAGGTCGGCGCTCATGTGGTAGAAGTCGTGGAACCACTGGTAGCGCGGCGAGATGTTGAACTGGTAGGTGAAGCCGAAGGGGAGGTTAAGCTTGGCATTGAAGATCGTGTTGAGGTTGGTGTAGCCCTTGTCAAGATCGTAATACTGACGGTCGAAGAAATAGTTGTAGCCGCCGTTGGTGACTTTACCGGTCATAGGATACTGCTCGTAAGAGCCGTCCTCGCGGTACATCGATGCATAGGGGGAGTTGCGGAGCATGTTCGCGTCCCAGTAGTTGGAGCCGAGCGATACCTGGATATCGCCGTCGCTGCGATCCTGGAAGTTGATGTTGGCGCCGAGCTCGAGCCAGTCGGTAACCTTGGCGTTCAGTTTGGCGCTCGCGCGGAATGCCTCATATTCGTTACCTCTGACGGCACCCTCGTTCCTCATGTAGCCGGCCGAGAGATAATAGTTGATATGGTCGGTGGCTCCGGAGAGGCTCACGTTATAGTCCTGGTTGAAGCCTGTGCGGAAGGTGGCGTCATTCCAGTCGTAATACTTCCCTGCGAGGAAGTTCTGGTATACAAGATCGGCGTTGTTCATCTCCAGGCGGCGTGCGTAGAGAGAAAGCGCCGTATCCTCATTGGAGGGACCGAAACCTGCGGCGCCGGTGTTGTTCATCCAGGCATTGCGGTCGCTCTCCGACATACCCATCGGGTTGTTGAAGTAACCCTGCGGATAAGCGAGCTGACCATCTTTGTTCTTGACGTTATAGTAGCCGTAGAGGCCGTTGTCGCCCTTGTCGTAAGTGTAGTTCATCATGTAGTAGTCCTCACGGTAGCGCATGTATTCATCCACATTCATGTAGTCGCGGTAGGCGCTCTTGTTCGAGACTCCGAAGTTTGCGGTCAGGGTCACTTTCGGTTTCCCTGTCTTTCCTTTCTTGGTGGTGATGATGATGACGCCGGCGGCCGCGCGCGCACCGTAGATGGCGGCGGAGGAGGCATCCTTGAGGATGTCGATCTGGCCGATGTCGTCGGGGTTGATCTCGGAGAGCTCACCGAAGAAGGGCATGCCGTCGAGCACGATCATAGGGCTGACGTTGGTGCCGAGCGAGTTCTCGCCACGGAGCTTGATCGAGGCGCTCTGGCCCTTTGCCGAAGCGTCGTAGCCGATCTGAAGGCCGGGGGTGCCGCGGAGAAGATCCTGCACTGAGCCGGGATTCTGGTCGGCGATCTTGTCGGGGTTGATCTGCGTCACCGCGCCAGTCAGGTCTTTCTTACGCATGGTGCCGTAGCCGACAACCACCACATCCTCAAGCACGGCCGAATTGATTTCGAGCGTGATCCTGAGATCGTTGGTTGAGGGACCGACCTTGATTGTCTGAGACTTATATCCGATATAGGATACAAGGATGGTCTGGCCGTCGGCCGCCTTAAGCTGGAAATTGCCGTCGATGTCGGTACTTACACCGATCGATGTTCCTTCCACTTGCACGGTGGCGCCTATGAGGGCCTCACCCGTTTCATCCAGCACGACGCCTTTTATCAGACGTCCTTCCGGAGCTGCCATGGCACTGAGCGCGAAGAGCTGCACAATGACGAGGCAGAATGCGAAAATTGTTTTTTTCATCTGGTTTAAGTTAGTTATTATGATTTTATGGTTCTACTGTCTTCCCTCTGCAGGGAAGGTTGGGGGTTGAAACTAAAAACATTCCTAATTACCTTGAGCTTTTCATATCTGACGACTTATCTTCCGGCGCCCCGCGCCGATATTCATGACCTGAGTTTTCATCCGGGGAGAGAGGCGGCATCCGTGGCAACGCGGCCTCCTCGGTTCCGACGGCAAAATTAGGCAGCAGCGCACGATCTGTAAAGTGGCATTTATTGCAAAATAAGGTGGCTGATTGTTCACATGAACAATCAGCCACCTATCTGAATAAAAAGTCTATATAAGAGCGAAATCGCTCATTTATAGTCCATTCTAATTATTAATTCGTTTGAAGGTCAGCGGGTAGTAAGCCTGCCGCCGCCATCCATCACTTTATTTTCCGGCCTGCTGTCTCAGCAGATCGCGGATCTCGGTGAGGAGCACCTCCTCCTTGGTCGGCGCGGGTTCGGGAGCGGGAGCCGGCTCCTCCTCCTTCTTCTTGAATTTCATCACAACCCGTATGGCCACGAAGATGGAGAACGCGATTATGAAGAAATCGACGATATTCATGATGAAGGTGCCGTAGTTGATGGCCACCTCCTCAACAGCGGCCACACCGTCGGCGGTGGCCGGGGTGCCCTCCTTGATCACATATTTGAGATTCTCGTAGCCCGATCCCCCCGTCACCAGGGAGATGACAGGCATGATGATATCGTTGACCAGCGACGACACGATCTTGCCGAACGCGCCGCCGACGATTACGCCGACTGCCATGTCGACCACGTTACCCTTAAGGGCGAACGCCTTGAAATCCTCGATGAATTTTCCCATAAAAAATGCTTTTAAATATACTTAAAACGATTCGTAATGCGAAACTACAGAAAAAAACGCTAAAATCAGCAATTTTGCAGTATTAAAAACATGATGCCGTTAAAAAACGTTCAAAACTGCTTGACATACCGATTTTTTTTTATAATTTTGCATTGTTAAAACATACGGGCTCCCGCCCCGGGCAGGTCATGAGGTGTTTTAGGTTCTCACAGACTGGCAACCCGCTTCTATATAAAGGAATAAAGACAGATATTTTATAAAAATATTAGCAACCCAAACAACTGATTAAGCAATGACAAAGATTGGTATCAACGGCTTCGGCCGTATCGGACGCTTCGTGTTCCGTGCCTCCACAAAGAGAGACGACATTGAGGTAGTTGCCATCAACGACCTCCTTCCTGTTGACTACATGGCTTACATGCTCAAGTATGACACAATGCATGGCCGTTTCGACGGAACAGTAGACTACGATATGGAGAAGAGCCTCCTGATCGTCAATGGCAAGGCTATCCGCGTGACCGCTTGCAAGAACCCCGCAGAGATCGCTTGGGGCGAGGTTGGCGCTGAGTACGTGGTTGAGTCAACAGGTCTCTTCCTTACTAAGGAGAAAGCACAGGCACACATCGAGGCTGGTGCCAAATATGTGGTTATGTCCGCTCCCTCCAAAGACGACACCCCGATGTTCGTATGCGGCGTGAACGCTGACACTTACGCCGGCCAGCAGTTCGTTTCCAACGCTTCCTGCACAACCAACTGCCTCGCTCCTATCGCCAAGGTGCTCAACGACAAGTTCGGCATCAAGGAAGGCCTCATGACTACCGTTCACTCCACAACCGCTACACAGAAGACTGTCGACGGTCCTTCTATGAAAGACTGGCGCGGTGGCCGTGCTGCTTCCGGCAACATCATCCCCTCTTCTACCGGCGCTGCCAAGGCTGTGGGCAAAGTTATCCCCGAGCTCAACGGCAAACTCACCGGCATCTCGATGCGTGTCCCCACTCTCGACGTTTCTGTTGTCGACCTGACCTGCAACCTCGAGAAACCCGCTACTAAGGAGCAGATCTGCGCCGCCATGAAAGAGGCTGCCGAAGGTGAGCTCAAGGGTGTGCTCGGATACACTGAGGACGCTGTGGTAAGCTCCGATTTCCTCGGATGCCCCCTCACCTCTATCTTCGACGCCAACGCCGGTGTTTACCTCACCGAGAACTTCGTGAAGGTGATCTCCTGGTATGACAATGAGATCGGCTACTCCAACAAGGTGCTCGACCTCATCGCCATCATGAAGAAATACAATGGCTAATCAAGGCAAGCTTTGACGCTTACCGACAATCCCCAACAGGCGGGGACGACCTATCCGGGCCGTCCCCGCTTATTTTTTGCATCAGTACCCGCGCCCGGACTCCATTAATTGCCGCCCGAATACGTTTTTATGGGCGCTTTTTTTGAATCATTCATCTTTTTTATTTAATTTTGCACACGTTTCCCCCTTTCTCCGAGGGCGAGGCGCTTCATCTTAAGCACCCCCTATTATGCTTACTCTCGACAACCACATTCTGTTTTGGCTTGAAAACGACTTGCTTTCGTTTGCCATCTCCGCAATTCTTGCCGGAATTATCATCCCAAAAATCATCCTGATCGCTTTCAGGAAGAATCTATTCGACGAGATGAACGAACGGAAGATACACCACAGTCTGGTGCCACGTCTCGGAGGCATAGCGTTCTTCCCCGCAATGCTCTTCTCCGTGCTCCTCATCATTGCCATAAACCTCCGGATGGAATCCGGGATAATGAGCCTCGCGCTCACGCCAAAGCTCGTGCCCGTATTCTTCGAGGTCTGCGCCATAATTCTTCTATACCTCGTGGGAATCGCCGACGACCTTATCAGCGTCAGATATATGGCTAAATTTATCGTCCAGATCATCTCGGCCATACTTCTCGTGTGCTCCGGCATGTATATCTCCAACTTCTACGGAATATTATGGATTCACGACATGCCGATGTGGCTGTCGCTGATCATCACGGCATTCATCGTTGTCTACGTGGTCAACGCAATCAATCTCATCGACGGAATAGACGGCCTCGCATCAGGCCTGAGCACCATAGCCCTGATTTTCTACTCCGTGGTCTTCTTCCAGGGGGGGGAGTATATCTATTCGATAATCGCCGCGGGAACCGCCGGAACCCTTTTCCCGTTCTTCTACTACAACGTCTTCGGCGACGCTAAGAAACAGAAAAAGATTTTCATGGGAGATACCGGAGCGCTGACCACCGGCATGGTGCTCGTCTTCTGCGCCATCACAGTAATGTGCGCCAAACCCGACTTCCTCGATGTGGACTACAATCCCGCCATCGTGGCTCTATCCCCCCTCATCATTCCATGTTTCGATGTTTTCCGCGTATATTTCCACCGCGTCCGCAAGCACCGCAATCCGTTCCTCCCCGACAAATGCCACATCCACCACAAGCTTCTTGCCCTGGGTTTCAACACGACAGCCGCCCTTCTCCTCATCCTGGGTGCGTCGGTGGCATTCATTGGAGTGAACGTACTCCTCTCACCCTACATCAATCCCACGCTGCTTCTCCTCTGCGACGTAGTGCTCTGGACCGGAGGCAACATCCTCCTTACCCGCGCCATCCGCCACCGCGAGTCCAAAACCGGCCTCGACCTCTACCATTAAAATAATCAAAGCTCAAAATCAGCAAAAAGCTGCAAGCCCGCTTAAGACCAGCAAGATCATAGAAGCTGCAAGATCTGCAAGACATCCCTGTTCCCCATGAGCGGCCTTGCCGCTCATCGTGTGCCGCGCCCGAAATGGCGCGGCTGCTGTATCCACCCCCTCCCTCCCCACTCACCCTGACTTACCAATTACCCACACCAAATTTAATATTTATTAACAGACAAAATAATAGTTAATATTTGTTATTATATTAAATTTGCATTGAATTTAAAGAATTTATCCATTATTTCGATATTAAATATTAATTTTTGCCACCAAATTGAGACATTCAATTACAAATTGCCCGATAGGTGGAAATAACAAAAAACAAGTAAAGGTATGAGTTTCTTACAGGTAAAAAAGATCAACGGGGCATGGCTGACAGTGTTCATCCTGATGTTGGCCATAAGTGTGGCCGGATGTTTTACGAGTCCGGGAGAAGGTATCTTCGACATGCCAAACGATCATCTCTTCGCAAATGTGGCCTGGATGATCACGGCCACGATATTCGTGCTCATGATGACTCCCGGACTGTCGTTCTTCTACGGCGGAATGGTGAGAGTGAAAAACGTCATCTCCACCATGCTCCAGAGCTTCATAGTGATGGGGGTCGTGAGCGTGATCTGGGTGGTTTTCGGGTTCAGTCTCGCTTTCGGCGACGACATCTGGCACGTGATCGGCAATCCCCTTGATTTCTTCATGTTCGACGGAGTAGGGGTCAGGAATGTCACCGACCCGTCGGCTGAGACATCGCAGATCGGAATCGTGACAACCACCATCCCGCTGGCCCTTTTCGCCCTCTTCCAGATGAAATTCGCAATCATCACCCCCTCGCTGATCACCGGATCATTTGCCGAGAGGGTACATTTCACCGGCTATCTCCTTTTCATGGTGCTATGGACAGTAATAGTCTACTGTCCACTGGCCCACTGCACATGGCATCCCGACGGCCTCTTCGGCATGATGCATGTGCATGACTACGCCGGAGGCATCGTAGTGCACGCCGCCTCAGGCATCGCGGCCCTCGCCGGAGCCATCTTCCTGGGGAAACGCACCGAGAAGGGTCTCTCACGCCCCGCCAACGTCCCCTTCGTACTCCTCGGGGCCGCTATGCTATGGCTCGGATGGTTCGGATTCAACGGAGGTTCATCGCTCGCGGCCGACGGGATAGCCATATCCGCATTCCTCAACACCAACACCGCCGCCGCCACAGCCATGATCGTGTGGGTGGCGATGGACGGCCTGCGCGGACATAAGCCCTCGGCAATGGGAGCCGCCATCGGCGCCGTAGTCGGTCTCGTGGCCATCACGCCCTGCGCCGGATGGGTATCCGTAGGGCAGAGCGTATGCATCGCCATGATAATAACCATCTGCTGCAACATGGCCTGCAGTTGGAAAGGATTCGGCCATATGCTCGACGACGCACTCGACGTATTCCCTACCCACGGTCTCGGTGGCATAATCGGCACCGTGCTGACCGGCATCTTCGCCTACGATTTCTTCGCAAAAGGCGATCCGGAGATGATCTCACGCACCGAATTCTTCTGGAACCACATACTCGTGCTCCTGATGGTGTTCGTATACACATTCGCCATGAGCTATGCCCTCTACTGGATCACAGACAAGATCGTGCCTATGCGTGTGTCGCGAAGCAGCGAGCGGATTGGCCTCGACCGGTCGCAGCACGATGAGATCTACGGTGGCGAGACCGGTATCGCCGAAGACTCCATGAGTCTGGAAGACTGGTATCGCAAGATGGAATAATTTTATTAACTTCGCGGCATGGAAAATGAAATGACATCATCTCAGCATCATGCCGCACCCGTCGGAAGATTCGCCCCGTCACCCACGGGAAGAATGCATCTCGGCAACGTGTTCGCGGCCCTCATATCCTGGCTATCCGCCAGAAAGAAAGGGGGGAAATGGATACTCCGCATAGAGGATCTCGACCCGCAGCGCTCGCGCATGGAATACGCGCGGCAGATCGAAGACGACCTCGACTGGCTCGGGCTCGACTGGGACGAGGGAGGAGTCGACGGGAAAGGACCCGACGGGCCATACTGCCAGAGCCTCCGTTCCGACATATATGAGGAGGAACTGGAAAAACTGCGCGCCTCGGGATTGACATATCCCTGCTTCTGCACACGCGCCGACATAATGGCCACACAGGCTCCGCATGAAAGCGACGGAAGAATGGTCTACGCAGGCACCTGCCGTCCGGCCAGGCTCGGAGGGGAACTATCCCTCCAAGCCGGAGCCGGACGGCAGCCTCGTGCCATACGCCTCTTCGTGCCAGACACCACAATCCGTTTCACCGACCGTCTCTTTGGTCCTCAGGAGGTGAATCTCGCCCGACATTGCGGCGACTTCACAGTGCGCCGCGGCGACGGGGCCTGGGCCTATCAGCTCGCTGTCGTGGCCGATGATGCCCGCATGGGTGTGACGGAGGTGGTGCGCGGATGCGACCTGCTCCTCTCATCGGCGCAACAGATATATCTCTACAGCCTCCTCGGTTACCCCGCGCCGGAGTTCGCGCATTTCCCGCTGCTCTGCAACGCCGCCGGACAGCGACTATCCAAACGCGACAGCTCCCTGAGCCTCGAACAGCTTCGCAAAGACTACACCCCCTCCCATCTCATCGGCCTTCTCGCCTGGCACGCGGGCCTCCTACCCGAGCCATTCCCGATAAGCGCCAGCGGCCTCCTCCCCCTCTTCTCCTGGTCCGCCCTCCCCGCCGTCAAAACCATCACCACCGACTGAAAAACCGCCCCGAAAGCCCACCGCAAATCCCATCGCAAAAGATGACAGCCGGATGGCATTCCCGTGCCGAGGCTGCAAGCCTCGGTTCCCCAAGCCGTTTCCCCGGTTCCCCTCGAGAGAAAGCCTCTCCGCCTCCGATCCTCCGGGCGCCCCATTTCCTGCTCCTTTATTCGTTTCTTATAGTCTCTTATGCCACCGGATTTGGCTTGCGGCCGGATTTTTTGTAATTTTGCATTATGATTCAAGGGGAAAACGATACTAAAAGGCTGACTCTCCGCAAAGGGGAAAAGCTCCGCCACCGTTCTTTGGTCGACCCTCTCTTCCGTGAGGGCCAGAGCCTTTATGAATATCCATTGCGGATAGCCTGGAGGGCTCTCTCTGAGGAAGAACTTGACAAGACATTCCGCGATCACGTGCCGGATCGCATCGACTCCCTGCAGATGCTCATAACGGTGCCCAAGAAGAAGCGCCGGCATGCCGTAGACCGGGTGCTCATGCGCCGCAGGATACGCGAGGCATACCGCCTCAACCGCCTCCTGCTCAAGGAAGCAGTGGAGCGAGACCCGCGGCTCCGCACCCTCTCCATGGCCATAATATACCTCCACGACAAAAACCTCCCCTACTCAACAATAGAGCAGAAACTGGGGTTATTATTCAAGAAACTGATGCGCAAAGTCAGCGATGCCGGCAAGACGCACGATCAACAGGAAAAGCCATGACCAATCCTCTGACAATGCTCCTCGTGGCCGCCATCCGCTTCTATCAGGGAGCCATCTCGCCGATGCTGCCCGCGGCATGCCGCTATCAGCCCACATGCAGCCAGTATGCAATAGAGGCCCTGCGCAAGCACGGACTCCTGAAAGGATCCTGGCTCGCCGTGAAAAGGATAGCGCGTTGCCATCCCTGGGGAGGAAGCGGATACGACCCTGTGCCGTAGCCGGCACTCGCCACTATGACTTCAACGCTTTAAATCTTTAGGATATGCACAGGATTCTTGACATACACACCCACCGCACGGCCCCGCAGTTCGAGGCGGTGGTAAATGTCTCCCCGGAAAACTTCCATCCATTGGAAGGACAATATTATTCCGTGGGAATACATCCGTGGGCCACGACTGAGGAGATAACCGGGCCTGTCTGGGAGGCGCTTGAGAAAGCCGCGGCCCATCCCGCCGTCGTGGCGATAGGGGAGTGTGGCGTGGATCTTCTTAAAGGGGGTCCGCTCTACAGGCAGATGCTCGTGATGAAACGGCAGGCCGAACTCGCGGAGAGACTCCGCAAACCGCTGATCATCCATGATGTGCACGCCCACGATGTGATAATAGGCATGAAAAAGGATTTCCACCCGAGACAGAGATGGATGATACACGGTTTCAGAGGGAAACCGACCGTGGCCGAGATGTTTCTCCGCGCCGGATTCATGCTCTCGTTCGCCCCTAAATTCAATCCCGCCGCATTGCTGGAAGTCCCGGAAGATGCGCTCCTGGCCGAGACCGACGACTCCGGAGCGACGATAGACGCGGTGATCGCATCCCTCTCCGCAGTGAGAGGGAAAGATCTGACAGATGTGATAGCCCGAAATTCGAATGTGTTTCTCTCCTCTTCCACTACGGAGGAGGATGCGGACAACAAAACCGACAGATAATTATGAAAAGAATTATTCTGACACTAACTTTAGTCATGGCCGCACTGCAGGCCATGCCTCTCACCCTGGAGCCGATTAAATTCGGCGACTTCTCACAATGGGTGACACGCGACATTACGGAATCAAAAGTGCTCGGAGGCAAGCAGAAGACCATCTACGCGATAGGCCCGACAGCCCACATCACCGGCAACAAGGCATACACCAACACCGGGGGTTCCCCGTGGGCCACAAGCAACGTATACGCAAAGGTATCGGGAGTGGTGAAGGGGTCCAACACCGTCTCCCCCTGCGATGTCAACGGCAACCGCGTGGCGAAGATGGAAGCCAAGATGGAGCATGTGAAAGTGCTCGGGCTCATCAACATGGATGTGATGGTGGCCGGTTCGATATTCCTCGGAAGAGTATTCGAGCCTATAACCTCGACCAAGAGCCCATACTCGAAAATGGAAATGGGGATACCGTATGCGAAACGACCGAAAGCGCTCGTATTCGACTATATGGTCGACATGCCTGAATCTGACACGCGAACCAAGTCCACGGGATTCTCCTCTAAGAAGACACTCCCCGGACGCGACCATGCCGAGGTGTATGTGCTGCTTCAGAAACGCTGGGAAGACGCCAACGGCAAACTCTACGCCCAGCGCGTGGGCACCGGACGTGAGCGTTTCTCCAAGTCGACACCCTGGACCAAAGGTCATCAGCTCCCCATCCATTACGGCGACATAACCAAAGAATCGTTCTACCAACCCTGGATGGGTCTCCTCAATGGCGAGCGGGCCTACTACGCACGCAACTCCAAAGGTAAGCTCGTGCCTGTGGAGGAGGTGGGATGGGCCCCCGCTGATGCAACCCCGACACATGTGCTGGTCATGGCCTCGTCATCGTGCGGTGAGGCCTTCATAGGCTCCGAAGGACTGACCCTCTACGTCGACAATATGGCTTTCGGCTTCTGAAACCCACATCCCATAACATAAAACCGCCATTCCCACGTTAATAATAAAGATTAAAGTGGAAAGATTAAAGTGGAAAGGTTAAAGTGGAAAGGTTAAAGGTTAAAGAGAAAAGGAAAGGATAAGGATGAAAGAGAAAAAGGATAAAAAAGGAAAGGCGATAGGGTAATGCAGCCATTTGAGCCGGATGGCATTACCGTGCTACGGCTGAAAGCCGTAGTCTTCCCTCCAACCCTCAACCATAAACCCTAAACCCTCAACCATAAACCATAAAAATCAAATGAAAATAGCAATCATAGGATACGGCCGCATGGGCCATCTGATAGCGGAGATCGCCAGAAACCGCGGTCACAAGATAGTATGCACCATCGATGTCGACAATGCCGACGCCTTCAACAGCGAGGAGTTCCGCAGTGCCGACGCGGCTATAGAATTCTCCACACCGGGAACAGCCGTAGACAACATTCTGCG
The DNA here is from genome assembly GCA_910588245.1 of uncultured Muribaculaceae bacterium. Taxonomy (GTDB): domain Bacteria; phylum Bacteroidota; class Bacteroidia; order Bacteroidales; family Muribaculaceae; genus Lepagella. The sequence continues at coordinate 25,180 of CAJUQP010000042.1, forward strand.
CTGCTTCGCAGCCGGGGTGCCCGTGGTGAGCGGCACGACCGGCTGGCTCGACGCGCTTCCGGAACTCCGCGACATGTGCGACAAAGGGAAAGGCACCCTCCTTTATGGTTCGAATTTCTCGATCGGTGTCAATGTCTTCATGGCCGTCAACCGATATCTGGCGAAAGTCATGAATGATTTCCCCGACTACACCCCTTCGATGGTGGAGATACACCACATCCATAAGCTCGACCATCCGTCGGGCACCGCCATAACCCTGGCGGAAGACCTGGTGCAGGCCGTGGGCCGCATCGACGCCTGGGAGGAGCCTGAACCGGGAAAAGAACCCGACACACACAAGCTTCCCATAGAGCACGTAAGGGAAGGAGAGGTGCCGGGCACACACATCGTGACATGGGATTCCCCGGTCGACAAGATCACAATCAGCCATGAGGCCAAGAGCCGCCAGGGATTCGCCCTCGGCGCGGTGAAGGCCGCCGAATGGGTCAAGGGACGCAAAGGCTATTTCACCGTGGCCGACATGCTCTCCGATCTTACCCATACCTCCGGCCTCTTCTCCTGAGCCACCGTTGTGAAATCACGGACAACCGGCTCCCACAAGCAAAAATAAATACTCAAAGCATACAGACAAACCTTACATGCCGTCAACCAACACTCCCAAGGCCGATCCCACCGAGAAGGGGATGAAAAGCCTGCGCCAAAGAATTAAAGAGATAAAGACCACACGCTGGATACGTTTCGGGGTGGTCTCGGTGCTGTTCTTCCTCTGGGTAATCTGGATGGGGAATCCATGGCTATCGATTTTCTGGCTCCTTCTGCTCGACATTTACATCACCGCCTACATCCCCTGGACCTGGTGGAAGAAGACAAAAGGGCCCACCCGCACGGTCATGGGATGGGTCGACGCCATCGTCTATGCACTGGTGCTCGTCTATTTCATCTTCGCCTTCATCGGGCAAAACTACAAGATACCCTCCTCAAGCCTTGAGAAGTCGCTGCTGGTGGGCGACTATCTCTGGGTCAACAAGACTCTGTTCGGCCCACGTGTGCCACAGACACCCCTCCATTTCCCCCTCGCACAGCACACCATGCCTGTGATCGGGACAAAGAGCTATCTTGACAATCCTCAGCTCTCCTACCACCGTCTCCCCGGCATCAGGGAGATCCGTCGCGGCGACATCGTGGTCTTCAATTATCCCCAGGGCGACACTGTGGCCCTCAAGATACAGAATCCCGACTATTACCAGATAGCCTACGAGCTGCGCCGCAGCGGCATCGAGAATCCCAGGGAGTTCATGGAGCAGAACAGAGACAGATACGGAGAGATAGTCTGGCGTCCCGTAGACCGCAGGGAAAACTATGTGAAACGCGCAATCGGCCTCCCAGGCGAACGGCTTATGATCCGCAACGACTCTGTCTTCATCAACGGCCGGCCAATTGCCGAACCTGACAACGTGCAGTATAACTACATCATCCCCGTCAGCGGCCCCGTCAGCGAGGAGAAATGGAGCGAGATCGGCGTACGGGCCGACGACCATGGCATGGCTCCCGTGGGTGCCGACATAACAGGATTCAGCTTCTACGACGTCCCTCTCACGGGCGCGATGAAGGCGCAGGTGGAGAAATGGCCTGAAGTCAACGGCCCCCTCCGCAAGGAGAGCTCCACAGGTCTCTTCGATCTCTCCGGCATGTTCCCCCTCGGCGCCGACTACGGATGGACGCGCCCCGACATGGGTGAGCTTTGGATACCCAAGCGCGGAAGCACACTGCATCTGACCCTCGCCAACCTTCCCGTCTACGAGAGGGCGATAAGGGTGTATGAAGGCAACGACCTCCAGGTGCGCGACGGCAAGATATACATCAACGGTGAGCAGACCGACTACTATACCTTCAAGCTCGACTACTACTGGATGATGGGCGACAACCGCGACCGCTCGGCCGACTCGCGATATTGGGGTTTCGTGCCCGAAGACCATATCGTGGGTGCTCCGATGTTTGTCATAGCGTCGTTCGATGAGGAGAAGGGATGGTTTGACGGCAAGATAAGATGGAACCGCATACTGCGCGACGCCAATCCCGACGACAAATGGTGATACCTCCCTATGCTCCCTCATTCGCATGGTATGTCGAATGGGGGAGAGGCATTGCCGCGGGACTCTCCGACAGTGAGGCTATACTCCGCGCCAACAAGGCGCTGCATATCGGCGGCAAAGACTTCGCCCGCTGCCTGACAGCGGGCAACACAGGATCGATGACTCTCAGCGTGCCTGTCGCCGGAGGATCGCACGCACTGCGACGTCATGGCGCGGAACTCACAGCCACACTTTCCGGCCATGGCAACTGGCGGCATGTGCATGCCGGCGCCATGGACGCCGTCTATGGGCGCACACCTTTCTTCCAGCACCTCATGCCGGCACTCGGCGCTGTGCTCGAGGAAGAACAACGGAGTCTGGCTGACCTGAACCTGGCCATCCATCATGTTCTGGCCGAATTTTTATCTCTCCCCGCGACGTACGGGGAGCTTCCGGAATCAGTGGCAGAAAGAGCTCGCGAACTCTCTGCAGAGATCGATCGCGGCAAGAGCATGGTCGACGCCCTTATGCGTCTCGGACGCGACACCGTCCTGGCCTTGTTACATGAGATATCTGACGGTGCATGAAGATCTGATGAATGGCATGATAAAAAGTAAGAAGTTGTTAAAACAACCTCTAAAATTTATGTCGTATTAAGACGTTATATAGTTGAAATGAAACGGGGTCTGATAAAATACATGCTGTGCGCCGCTCTCCTGCTCCTGCTGGGGAGTGCGACGGCATATGCCGACCCCCCGCAACTTCCGCAACTCTCGGGCACTCCGGAGATGAAAATCAAGGGATACCGGGGATTCTACCGCTTCGTTGACGAATATGGCGACACGTGCCGTATGACGGTCTTCAATGATTTCTACGTATATCCTCCCCTGAAATTCAAGAACAAGAAGCAGGAGGAATTCTACTGGCGCACTGTGCGCGATGTCCGCAAGACGCTCCCATACGCCAAGCTCGCGTTCGCGGCCCTCACCGAGACCTACGAATATATCCAGACCCTCCCCGACAAGAAGACACGCGAGAAGCATCTCAAACGTCTGGAAAAAGACATTGTTAATCAGTATAAGCCGGTGGTCAAACACATGACCAAAGGACAGGGAAAGATATTGCTCAAGTTAATCACACGGGAGACAGACCAGAACTCCTACCACATTGTCAAGGCTTTCCTGGGCTCGCTTCGCGCCAGCTTCTATCAGGCCGTGGGCCGTTTCTTCGGCATGAACATGAAAAACGGATTCAATCCCGCCAAAAACGAGGAAGACGCCATCATCGACCGTATCGCCACCCTCATCGAGCAGGGTTCGCTCTGATACGGGCCATTTCCTCAGCCGGACTTTCCCCTCCTCCATAAGCAGCCCTCCTGTCAATCAACGCACATAACCGAGTCAAAACACAAATAAACGACAAAGCCTGCCGGCACGCCCGATAATGCGCACCGGCAGGCTTCATCGTCTGTGGAACGTCCACAATCAGTCTGCGACACGATACACCCCGATCGCCTCTCACACTTCATCACATAAGTATATCGTAAGACGACAGAGACGGCTCCGGACAATCCGGAGCCGTCTCTTTTATTGTGGCGTTTACGCGTCGCATTATGCGCGCTCTCACGTCAATAGGCCTATGAAGATCTGGGCTTAGAGGCTGTTGAGGTTGAACTGAGCGAACTCAAGGTCTTCCTTAGCCTGCTTCAGCATGTTGCTGTCGAGGCTGATGGCCTTGCGGAGGTTGCTGAGCACAGCGCTCTCGTTGTTGGTGCGTGCGCCGATAAGAGCAGCGATGTAATAGGTCGTTGCGTCGGGGTTCTGGATAGCGGAGATCACAGACTGTGCGCCGGAATAATCCTTGGCAAGAAGCTTGGCAAGAGCGGCGTTGTTGGTCTTGGCGTTGCCGAAGGCTGTATTGGCCTTGGCTACCTCGCCCTGTGTCAGATAGTATACGCCGAGAGCGTCAGCTGTCTCAGGCACACCGGCAGCGGCGCCGAGGAGCTCGTTAGCCTTGCTGTAGTTGCCGTCGAGGAGCTGCACGAGACCGAGGTTCATGTCAACCTCCTTCGAAGAGGGATCGAGTTTCTTGGCCTTCTCAAAATCAGCCTTGGCTGCCGCATAGTCGCCGGCCTCGTATTTGGTCATACCGAGGTTGTTGAAAGCGCGGTAGCTGTTGGGGTAGATCTGTGTGGCCTTGTTGTAGACCTCCATCTTGCGGGTGTTGTCGTTGGTAAGGGTGGCTACGTAGAGGATCTCGTCTTCTGTCAGCTTGGAAGGATCTGTGTTGAAGAGGTTGATGAGCTCCTCATCGCTCTTGCCGATCACGTTGATAGAAGCCTGGATCTTCGAATAGCGGAGCTGGGGAAGGATCTGGTCGGCGAGCTCGTTGAATACGCCGGAGAGGTTGCGGATCTCTTTCTCGCGCTCCTCAGGATCCTTATACATCTTCAGTACGCCGAGGATGAGGTCCTTGTCCTGGATGTTGCTCTTCGACACGAGCTCCTGGAAGCCCTCCCAGTCCTCGGGAGTGAATGATGATGTCAGTTCGCCGAACTCGGTGATCTTATCCTTCTTGAGCTGGTTCTCCATGAACTTGGTGGTCACGTTCTCACGTTTCTCTGCAAGCTCGGTGTTGAAAGCCAGTGTACCATCAGGAGAAGCATACGAAGCGATGTTGACGCCTGCGATCTCACGGTTGGGAGCCTCATTGGCGGCAAGAAGCTGCTTGTTGAGGTCCACATACTGCTCGGATGTGATCTGGTTGTTGCGGATCTTTGCCTGATTGATGAGAAAGCGGATGTCGGCGGTATATTTCTCGTTGATGACGCGCTGGAACTTATCCTTGGCCACAGCGGGCTGAACCGTAGCGGCCGAAGCGAGTGTGGAAGTGGCGATGATACCCTCGCCAACTTTCACGCGGGGAAGTCCGTAGAGTTTGCCGTTCTGGTCTACCTGGAAATCGAGATAGAGATTCGACTCAGCCATCTCGGGCTTGTATTCAGTATTGAAAGGGATCTGCACAGTTCCGCCGTTGTTGTAGCTTACTACCTGACCGTTGGCGCGCACGTTCTCGCCCTGGATGGTCACGGGCGTGCCCTGCACGGAACCTCCGGCATACTCAAGCACGGGAGTGGCTGTCACCTTGGCATTCTTTACCATGAATTTTGCCGGGATGTTGCCGGTGATGGTAGCCGGCACGTTCTGACCAACCGTCTCCAGGGGAGTCGGAGTGGTGTTGAAATAGTTGCTCTGGAACTCGCCCAGCTTCTTGGAGCAGCTTGTCGTTCCCAGAAGGGCTACGCCGAGAGCAAGATAAAGAACTTTACTGTTCATAACTTGTGATTGATATTAAGGGTTAAATCTAATATTTCGAGCTATTTACAAATTAGTCTTTATGAGGAAGAGCATTCCACGGTGATATGTTTCCCAATGGCTTCGACCATGAAAAAGCACACACCACGGAATTATTGTGTAAAGTTAACGAAAAAAAGCGATTGACAAGCTATAAATATTAAAAAAACAGCCTTTATTTCGTTAATTTGTAAAAAATCTCAAAAAATTCTCCGGAAAATTTGCACACAATAAAAAAAAGTCCTAACTTTGCACTCGCAAAACGGGAACAACACCAACCCCCGCAAGCAAAGAAAATGACTCCGTGGCTCAGTTGGTAGAGCAAATGACTCTTAATCATTGGGTCGTGGG
>CAJUQP010000043.1 GCA_910588245.1 uncultured Muribaculaceae bacterium
TCGCGACCCTCAGCTTGGAAGGCTGATGCTCTATCAACTGAGCTACTTCCGCATTGTGTGGGCGAAGATGGATTCGAACCACCGAAGGCATAAGCCAGCAGATTTACAGTCTGCCCCATTTGGCCACTCTGGTATTCGCCCTTCCGATTTCTCAGCCTCCCTCCGGAGGCGTCAGGGATAGTTCCCTTTCGAAATCGAGTGCAAAGTTACAGCTTTTTGACGTACGCTCCAAATTTTTCAACAACTTTTTTCAATAAAAAATCGCCCCAAATCCGCAGCGACAAATCAAAATGCCACACAAGGCACTATCAATCAACCCGTCAGACCGCAGTTTACGGTCTGGCGGATCAACAATTCTTTTACTCCACAGTGACCGACTTCGCCAGGTTGCGGGGCATATCCACATCCTTTCCCTTGTTGATGGCGATATAGTAGCTCAGCAACTGGAGAGGGATACTGGTGATGATAGGAGTGAGACATTCCGGCATGTCAGGCACCTCAAGCACATGGTCGGCGATATTGCGGATCACGGTGTCGCCTTCCGTGACTATAGCGATTATGGAGCCTCCGCGCGCCTTGACCTGCTGAACATTGCTGACGATCTTCTCATACAGATGGTCGTTGGGGGCTATGATCACACTCGGCATCTCCGCGTCGATAAGGGCAATCGGGCCATGCTTCATCTCTGCGGCGGGATATCCCTCCGCATGAATATAGGATATCTCCTTGAGCTTGAGCGCGCCCTCGAGAGCCACCGGATAACTGTAGCCACGTCCGAGATAGAGGAAGTTGCGGGCATAGGTGTAGATAAGCGACAGACGCTCTATCTTATCATTAAGCTTGAGCACTTTCTCCACCGTCTTAGGTATCTTCAATATGTGTCGGCCAAGCTCCTCGATCTCCTTTGGAGAAAGAGTCTCCTTCACCTGAGCTATGGAGAGCGCCAGCATAGTCAGCACCATTACCTGTCCTGTGAACGCTTTAGTGGATGCCACTCCTATCTCCGGCCCTACATGTATATACGTGCCGCTGTCGGTCTCCCTCGGTATGGAACTTCCCACAACGTTGCTTATGCCATAGACAAAAGCCCCCATACCCTTGGCTATCTTTATGGCGGCAAGAGTGTCGGCAGTCTCACCGCTCTGGGAGATGGCTATCACTATGTCGCGCTCATCGAGCACAGGATTGGAATACCGGAACTCGCTCGCATACTCGACTTCCACGGGAATGCGGCACATGTCCTGGATAAGATACTTTCCCAGCAGAGCGGCATGCCATGACGTGCCGCACGCTACAATCACAATCCTCTTGGCATTGACAAACTTGTCTATGTTGTCGTTCACACCATTGAGCATAATGCGTTTTCCCCCGGCCACTACCCTGCCGCGTATGCAATCGTGAAGCGTTGTGGGCTGCTCGAATATCTCTTTCAGCATGAAATGGGAGTAACCGCCCTTCTCAAGCTGCGATATGCTCATCTGAAGGGTCGTGACGTCGATCTTACTCTCCTGGTTCTCAAGATTGAGAATCTTCAGGGCCTCTCCCCTCTCTATGACAGCCATCTCCTCATCTTTGAGGTAGACACACTCCTTGGTGTATTCCACGAAAGGAGTGGCATCGGAAGCGAGGAAGTATTCCCCCTCCCCTATTCCGATCACGAGAGGCGAGCTTTTACGCGCCGCTATGATCCTGTCAGGATTATTTTTCTCAATCACTGCTATGGCATAAGCGCCGATCACCTGCTTAAGTGCCTCACGCACGGCATCTATAAGCTCGCAGTTATTTTTTAGTCTTATATATTCGATAAGCTGCACGAGCACCTCAGTATCCGTCTCCGAATGGAACGTGCATCCATGCTGAGTCAGCGCGTCTTTGAGCACCTTGTAGTTCTCTATCGTGCCATTATGCACAAGGGCTATGTTGCCGTCCTCGCTGTAATGGGGATGAGCGTTGCAGTCGCTTGGCTCACCATGTGTAGCCCAACGGGTATGGGCGATTCCAGCCTTGGCATCCAGATCCTTGTCTTTGCAGAAAGTCTCGAGATTGCTGACTTTACCCATCGTCTTATAGACATTCAGTTTCCCTTCGGGAGATACAAGTGCGATTCCCGCGCTGTCATAACCGCGGTATTCCAGGCGATGCAAGCCCTTTATAAGGACATCATATACATTACCATCGCCTATGTAGCCAACTATTCCACACATATAAAGCTATAGTCTTCTTATTCACGCTCTATAATCGATAAATAAGAACGTGAACCACGTTTCTGTTTATTTTACCCTGTTAGTTTGTCATTAATATAATGCCGCGACGGAAGCCACGGCCAAATAAGTCCTCGCCTCAAAAAGCTTTCCCGGCATGCGGGTAACAAAGAGAATGCAGACTCTCATTTTATCAAACGTTGCATCTGCGGTTTTATTGCCACCATATCCCTTTTCTTGAGCAAGCGCAACTTATCCATTGCCAGCAGACACAACGAAAGAGAGGATCAGCGATTGCAGACCCTCTCCTTCTATTTCTTTCCTATTCCGACATATATGTCATCTGACTTCCTCGCCGGCGCCTGCTGCGATAACTCCTGTCGTGTCAGTCTCCGGCATCTCCACGATATCGCCAACCACATCTGAATCAGAGGCGACATCGGCCCATCCGGGAGCCGTGAACCATGTAAGGGGAGCGAGCTTATTGATCTTCGCCACATTTTCCGCACCGACCTCAGGCTCCGTGCAGTCTGCTATCTTGGCAAAAAACTCACTGGCGTAAGGGAATTTGTCGGTAAGGTCAGCGATCTTGTCAGTAAGCTTGCCTGCTTCTTCCGATGTCGGGGCGAGCACATTGATCTGGTCTTGAAGCTTCTGGGCCTCCTCGGCATATTTTCCGCAATAGTCTACCATGACGGTATAGTCTTTCTCCGTCAGTTTATCCCCGTTCTTTATTTTTGAGGCCACCTGTGCCGCCTCATCGCCACCGCTGCAGGCTCCCATAAGGAGACATACGGCCAGCAACGTCAACAATCTAATGATTTTCATAGCTATAATGTTTTTTAAGTTCAGAATTCATCTCCAAGCGGCGTCAGCGCCGAGTCTCGCAGTTTATAGAGAAGCGTCTTCTTGAGCCCGGGATCCTCCCTCACCAATGTCGACAATTCCCAGTGATGGCCCGCCTCCTCACGAAGGAGCGGCGAGGTGGCATCGACGTTAGCAAGATTCCAGGTCAACAGCACAGTCTTTATCTTCAAGGCCTTGAGCTTCCTTACAAGCATCTCGTGGTCTGCGTCGCCGGTGATAAGCACGACGTAGTCGAATTTCCGGAACGTGGCCAGTTCATAAGCCTCAAGGGCAAACCATACGTCGACCCCCTTCTCTATGACTTGCACCACTCCGTCTTTCTCCATCTCGCGAAGATGCTTGTAGTGGAATATGACGTCGTTTTCGATAAGGGTGTCTTCAAATTTCCTCTCATTGTAGAGAAGATGTTTGTCGTAGGCGTCTTTCACCCTAAACCTTCCTCTGAAATAGTGAGCCTCGGTGATCTGGCAGTTGGCTGGATCAACCCCCTCGTCGGCAGCAAGTCTCTCACATATGAAATCGAACAGCGACCTCACTTTTATTATCGAGCTTTCAGTAGCCTTCAAGGCGCGGTTCACTTTGGCATAATATCCGCCGTCGATAAAGACTCCTATAGATAGATATCCCAACATCGCAAACAATTGTGTTTTTGCATTTTGTCTGTTTCCCGTCAGGATCTGCATCCTAACGAACATGACTTTCTTATTGATATAACCTGACGTGAGGCCTTTTGTTCACAAAAAACTTCCGTCTGGCCATTCAGGTCAGACGGAAGCCTGTAAATTATTCACGCGTGTCTCGGAAAGATCTCCACTTATTGAAGAAAGGAGCCGCCAGATCAGGCAAGCCTGCGAAGTATGTCGCAGAGGAATTTCCAGAATTCCTGCACTGACGGGATATTGGCTTTCTCATTGGGAGAATGGATATCCTTCAGAGTCGGACCGAACGATATCATGTCGAGCCCTGGCATCTTTTCAAGGAAAAGACCGGTCTCCAGTCCAGCATGCAGGGCCTCCACTTTCGGTTTGTGGCCAAACAGTGACTCGAAGCTCTCCTCAGCCACCCTGAGCACTTTTGAATCAGGATTGGGTGCCCATCCGACATAGGCATCGTCGAAACATACATCGGCACCTATCAGCTCAAACAGAGCCTTCACCCTGTCAGCAATCTCGTCGCGACGGGAATCAACCGACGAGCGCTGATGCACCGTCACCGTTATACATTTGTCAGACATCTTTATGGAAGCGAGATTGCATGAGGTCTCCACAAGCCCGTCCACAGCGTTCGACATGCCCTGCACTCCATTGGGACAGGCGAATACAGCCGAAACAAGCTGTGTGGCGGTTGCCCTCTCTATTATAGTCGACGGAGCTTCGACAGTCGTTGCCGTGAAAGTGAAATCCGCACCCTCGGCAAGCAGGAATTCCGCATGAAGCATGTCGCTGAATGCCTCCGCGTCTTTCTCGAAGTCTTTCTCTTTTCCGGCAGGCACACCTACAACAGCCCAGGCCTCACGAGGAATCGCGTTTGCAAGTCCGCCTCCATCTATCCCGGCGAGTTCAAGATCAAGCTTGTTCCAGTTTTCCCATAGGAAACGGCAAAGCTGCTGGTTGGCGTTTCCACGGCCCAGATTGATCTCCATTCCGGAATGACCGCCCTTGAAATGGTTAAGATGAACCTTATAGTACGTGCGACCTCCAGGCGCGGCAACTGTGGAATAGGGTAGCCGGCATATAGTCACTTTGCCTCCCGCGCACCCTATCACGAGCGAACCATGTTCCTCGGAATCAAGATTGAGGAGTATGGATCCAGTCACAAATCCGGGTTGAAGGCCGTTGGCGCCTATCAGACCCTGCTCCTCATCTACGGTAAAAAGACATTCTATCGGGCCATGCACTATCGAATCGTCAAGAAGCACGGCCATTCCCGCAGCGCATCCCAGACCATTGTCAGCGCCCAGAGTCGTCCCGTCGGCCTTCACCCAATCACCGTCGACAAACGTTGTGATCGGATCCGTAAGGAAATCGTGGACTTTGTCTCCCCGCTTCTCGGCCACCATATCCTGATGTCCCTGGAGAATGACTGTTGGAGCGTCTTCATGCCCCGGCGTGGCAGCCTTACTCATCATCACATTGCCCACCTCGTCAGTCCTTACGGCTATATTGTGGCGATTGGCCCAGTCCACAAGGAAAGACTTCATCTTGTCAAGATGATGCGTCGGACGCGGCACTCTGGTGATCTCGTCGAAACACTGCCATACGAGTTTCGGCTCCAAATCTTTCATTTCCATAGTTTAAACTTTAAGTAATTATCAGTTATACTCTCCGGCAGTAAAGTCATTTCTCTTCTGCCACATATTTCTTATATGCCGCGGCCATACGCGTATGGTATCCTCTCCTTGCATATCCCGCGCCATTATATTTCCTGGAAAACGAAGCCCAGTTCTTATTACGAAGGTCATCGAGCATTCCCGTATTGGATATGAACGCCGCGAAAAGCTCAAGCTGCATCAGTTCGGAATGCGACATCAGACTGACAAACTCCTCGACCGAAAGGCAGCCGCATTTAGCATAATTGAAACCGCCAATCTGAAACATTCCCCAGAAAGTGCCCATATCGGCAGCCCGCGCATTGGTTTTCCTGGCATTCGTAAGCTGGGTCCATTCCCGCAAGGCATATCCCTTGAGACCGGCAGGCACTGATATTCCTTTGGCTCCGCTCCCGGGATTCTTTCTACGGAACCTTGAATACATCGTCCTGTCGAAATTCACTATAGGCACTCCCGGTGCCCAAAAACCTTTCATTTCCCTGCCTGCCTCAATCGCCACCACGGCCTTGATAACCGCGACCTCTACTCCCAGCTCATCGGCCACCTGTCTGAAATCATACTCCGTCAGTCCGGAATATCTCGAAAGAGAATCGGCTACCGATAATGAATCGATCCTTATTCGGCGGTTTATGCCGTCGAACGTCTCGGGAGGGTTTATTATATTGTCAAGCACCCCCACCATCTCCCTGACCTCTTTCGACACGACGGTGTCAGTCCCGGCATGTGTCCGGGCATCATGTCGTGCCGGCCGGATATGGTGTCTGTCGCCGGCCGCGGAAATGCTCAATGCAAAGACCGCGGCCAACGACAAGGCCATTCCAGGGAGAGGGAGCCTCATAAAGAAGATGCTTTTTTAAGCACCAACGCAAGATGCTTCCAGAATTTCTCAACTGTGGGGATAAGGAGCCGCTCATCGGGAGAATGAACGCCTGTCATGGTCGGGCCAAAGCTAACCATGTCAAGGTCCGGGTGATTCTGCAGGAAAAGCCCGCATTCAAGACCCGCATGTATTGCCTTGATGGCAGCCTTCTGCCCGAAAAGCTCCTCATACGATTCTGCGGCAATCTTCATTATGGCAGAATCCATATTGGGAGCCCAGCCGGGATATCCGTCGGAATGTGTGACCTCGGCTCCGGCAAGCTGGAAATGAGCCTCGACCTGCCCTGCGATATCGACCTTGCGCGACTCCACAGAGGAACGCTGGGAAGTGGTCACCTTTATCTTGTTGTCGCCTTCCATCTTAACTGCGGCGAGATTGGTCGATGTCTCCACAAGTCCCTCGATATCATGGCTCATGGATATGACTCCGTGGGGCGCGGAATACAATGCCCTGACAAGGCTGAGAGATGTCTTGGAGTCTATGCAGTAATCGGGAGCGTCGACTGATTCGATAGCCAGATCCATCGAGGGCTCGATACCTTTATATTCATTGCGGATAGAGGCTGCATATTCAGTAAGGAATTTGTCGACCTGCGAACTGTGCTCGCTGTGAATTCCGAATACTGCCTCGGCCTCACGCGGAATGGCGTTGCGGAGATTGCCTCCATTGAAACTGCTTACCTCTATGTCCCATTTCTTGGAGCACTCCCAGATGAAACGCGCTATGATCTTGTTGGCATTGGCACGTCCGAGATGTATGTCGCCGCCGCTGTGGCCGCCGAGAAGTCCGCTAACCTTAACCTTGAAATACTTGAAGTTCTCGGGAGAGAAACTGCGGTTGTAGGTGAACACGGCTGTCGTATCGACACCTCCGGAACATCCGACGAAAATCTCTCCGTCGTCTTCCGAATCAAGATTGAGGAGGATCTTTCCGGAGATCATCCCCTCGCCAAGTTTCTGCGCGCCCTCAAGGCCCATCTCCTCATTGACTGTGAACAAAGCCTCCACTGGCCCGTGCTCCAGCGAATCGTCGGCCATCACCGCTAAAGCCGCGGCAATTCCGATGCCGTTGTCAGCGCCGAGGGTAGTGCCCTTGGCTTTGACCCAGTCGCCGTCGATATATGTCTGAATGGGATCTTTCATGAAATCATGATCCACTCCGCTGTTCTTCTCGGCCACCATATCCATATGGGCCTGAAGCACTACTGTCGGAGCGTTCTCATGTCCGGCAGAGCCTTTCTTACTCATGACCACATTACCCACAGCGTCGGTCTTGACCGCTATGCCGTGTTTATCCGCGAAACGCATAAGATATTCTCTGATCTGCTCCTCGTGGCACGAAGGACGTGGCACTTTTGTGATTTCGTCGAAACACTGCCAGATCAATGCCGGCTTAAGGTCTTTTACTTCCATATCGTTTATGTTTTATCGTTGTTTTTCAAGGGTTATTCATCAACTGACGAATCCGTAAGGGAGCCTTCTCCCCGTGGAAAAACGGTTTCGATTCCCAAAGGTATGAAAAAAATTTCATCCCGACAAAAAAAATGGACAACGACTGCCGCCGTCCTCACCGTCGCAGCACATTCTCAATGGGCGCCCCGACAATGCGGAACCCCCTCCGGCCTCTTCTTGCCCGGGGAAGCTATATCTAATTTTAAGACGAATTTCAATCGGGCTACACTCTTTTATCAACGTGCCTCTTTTTTATTCAGATGATTTTTTCTAATTTTGCACGTCATAAACGCCGAATCCGGTCACAGAGACGGCCATAATGTTAAAATAAGTTTAAAAACAGTGAAATTAACCTTATTGGTGCTGTTCTTTTGCGGAATTGCGCTACTTTTGCTCTCCGTTAGGGTGATATTCTCCAGACATCATGCTTTCCTGACAGGCCACGCCTGCCGGGGAATCAAAAAACAGACCGGCGCACAAAAGCCCGGACCACAGGAAACGAACAACAATAACTTTTATCAAAAATAATGAAAAGAAATCTTCTCAGAGCCTCCGCTTTCGCGCTTGCGATGTCTTTGTGCATCATGCTTCCCGCATGCGGCGGCGACGCCCAGAAAGATGCGGAAAAGCCCGCGGCAGCGGCCAAGGCACCCTCTAAAGCCGGCGAGCTTCCCAACTATCGTTATGTCGACCTTGACTCCGTCTTGAGCAAATACAACCTTGCAAAAGACTACAACGAGGAGATCCTCAGAATGCAGACCAATATGGAAAGCGAGGTAAAACGCCATGAAAGCTCAATCCAGTCGTTTGCATCGTCAATGCAGAAAAAGCTTCAGAACAACGGCTATCTGTCGGAAGAATCGTATAAGGCCGACCAGGACAAAATAAACAACATGCAGGCCACGGCACAGCGTTCCGTAGCTTCTCTGCAGAACAATTTCGAGAATGCCGCCATGCAGGCCCAGAAGACCGTCAACGATTCTATCCAGGCTTTCATCAAGGACTACAACGCCAAGAAAGGATATGACGCCATCCTCTTCAAGGCTGCCACTCTCTATATCGACCCCGCGCTCGACATCACCTCAGAGGTGGTGGAAGGCCTGAACGCCCGCTATAACAAAGTGAAGAAATAATCTTTCTTCCCGCAGATATGCCGGGGGCGTCTCCTGTCGGGGAGACGCCCCCGTTTCGCCTTATCATGAGCCCGGGACTGACCGAGGGGGCAAACCTTACCGCCGGGATTGCCGTTGTAAGTCTCGGAAGGGCACCGGAGCCCCGAGGCCCGGTGCACCAACCCACGGGCAACCGTATAACCAGCTTTTACCCCACATAAGAAAATGATCGAAGACAATATAATTAACAAAGAGGCCAACGAACGAACCGTGCTCGTCGGCCTCGTGACGCTTCGCCAGAATGAGACTAAAGTCAGGGAATATCTCGACGAACTCGATTTCCTGGCCCGCACCGCCGGCGCCGAACCGGAGAAAAGGTTTGTCCAGAAACTCGAATATCCTAATCCGCGCACTTACGTGGGCAAAGGGAAGCTCGACGAGATAAGGCAATATATAGAAGACCATGAGATCGGACTGGTGATCTTCGACGACGATCTCTCACCCAAACAGGTGGCAAACATCGAGAAGGAGCTGAAGGTCAAGATCCTCGACCGCACGAGCCTCATACTCGACATTTTCGCCAAACGGGCCCAGACCGCCACGGCGCGCACTCAGGTGGAGCTCGCGCAATATCAGTATCTTCTCCCGAGGCTCACCAGAATGTGGACTCACCTTGAGCGCCAGCGAGGCGGCATAGGCATGAGGGGCCCCGGAGAAACCCAGATCGAGACTGACCGACGTATAATCCTCGACAAGATATCACGCCTCAAGGAAGAACTCGCCCACATCGACCGTCAGAAGAGCATACAGAGGAAAAACAGGGGGAAGCTGACAAGGATTGCCCTTGTGGGATATACCAACGTAGGAAAATCCACGCTCATGAACCTCCTGAGCAAAAGCGAGGTCTTCGCCGAGAACAAGCTGTTCGCCACCCTCGACACTACGGTCAGAAAAGTGATAATAGACAATCTCCCCTTCCTGCTCACCGACACTGTCGGATTCATACGCAAGCTTCCGACCCATCTCGTGGATTCTTTCAAGTCGACGCTCGATGAAGTGAGGGAAGCCGATCTTCTGGTTCATGTGGTCGATATCTCCCATCCGGGATTTGAAGAGCAGATAGAGGTGGTCAACAAGACTCTGCAGGATATGTGCGGAGGCGTGTCCAAGCCTGTGATCATGGTCTTCAACAAGATCGACGCATTCACATACACACCCAAAGACCCCGACGACCTCTCCCCCTCCACACGCGAGAATATCTCGCTCGATGAATTCAGACAGACCTGGATGGCCAAGATGGAGAACAACTGCGTGTTTATATCAGCTAAAGAAAAGATCAACATCGAGGCCCTGAAAGATATGCTCTATCAGAAAGCAAAGGAGATACATACGGAACGTTTCCCATACAATGATTTCCTTTTCCAGAAATACGACCAAGACTATGAACCAGAATCTACAGAATCCTGACATCCCCGCTCCCGGATATGCGGCGCCGGTCCGGCTGCGCTGGTGGGAGATCCGCCAGCTTGAGCTCCAGGGTTGTTCTGCCGACGACTGGGACCAGATCTTGATCTCCCCCGACACAGATCTCCATGGTATTGTCAACGTGCGTTTCGGCGGAAGGGTGACGGTAGAGGGGGGTGCCAGGCTAAGAGATATTCCCGGAGGAATACACAACTGCAGGATAGGCCGCGACGCCGTAGTGGAGAACACCGCCAGGATCGAGTTCGAACCGGAAGCCCCCTGCGGAGTCGGCATCAGCATCTCCACCCTCGACGAATCAGGGTCGCGACCCGTCATAGCCTATCCCGGCATCTCCTCCCAGACAGCCACTCTCATGGCCAGGGTCCCCTCATGGCTCGAACACAACCTCGCCACATCGTTGCAAGACTTCCTCGACTCCCGCGCGGTGCCCCATGAGATCGGCGACAGGGCTGTCGTGCGCGACTGCGGCAGGCTGCTCAACGTCAGCGTCGGAGCCGGAGCCTCGGTTGTCGGAGCCCGCTCTCTGGTCAACGGAGCTATCGTCAACAATGCCGCGCCCGGCAGGGAAATAGCTTTTGTAGGCTCCGGAGTCGACGCCGAGAATTTCATCATTGAAGACGGAAAAGCCGACAGCGGATGCATTATCCGCAACTGTTATATCGGACAGGGAGCCGAGCTTGAAAAAGGTTTCACGGCCCATGACTCACTCTTCTTCGCCAACTGCTCATTAGAGAACGGCGAGGCATGCGCCGTGCTCGCCGGGCCTTATACCGTAAGCATGCATAAAGCCTCGCTGCTCATCGGATGCCAGACCTCCTTCATGAATGCCGGCTCTGCCACCAACATGAGCAACCATATGTATAAGCTCGGCCCGGTGCACTGGGGAGTGCTCGAACGCGGAGTGAAAACCTCTTCCGGCGCATACATAATGCTCGGAGCGAAGATCGGGGCTTTCTCAATGGTGATGGGACTGCACAAGACCCACCCCGACTCCTCCTCTTTCCCCTTCTCCTATCTATTCGGCGACGAGCGCGGAGCCACAGTAGTGGTGCCGGCGGCCATGCTCCGCTCATGTGGACTCATGCGAGATGAGAAGAAATGGCCCACGCGCGACAGACGGCTGAAACGCCGGCTGCCTCTCCATGACCGCGTCAGCTTCAATGTGCTCAATCCATTTACCGTCAACAGCATGCTCAAAGCCATCGACACCATCTCCGAATTGCTTACTGAGCCTGCTTTCGATGATCTCTACATTCGCCACAAAGGGATGAAGTTTACACGCGCGGCGCTCGAGAGGGCCAAATTCCTATATACGATGGCAATATATAAATACCTCTCGCTGACACTGCCCGACGGGAAGCTTCCCCCATCTGACGGCGCCCACGCTGAGGAATGGGTCGACCTCGGAGGCCAGCTTATCCCCAGACCGACGCTCGACCTTGTCCTCGCCACCGATTCACCGGCCGAGGCCGAACGGCTCCTCGATGAAGCGTTTGAGAAATATGGGGAGGCCCAGACACTGTGGATCGGTCGTAGATTCGGGAAATGGTGGCGCGAGCATGAGAGCGAGATCCCTTCCGGCGCCCGTCAGTTTGACGAGCTTGTGGAAGATGACAGACAGGAGTATCTTGAATCATTTTCAAAGGAGAACCGGATGCTCGCGCTTTGAGATCCGACCCCGTTTCCGAGGATTTCAGCAAGACAAGAGGCTCCCCGCAGACAAAAAAGAAGGGCTTTGCACGAAAAAACATCGGCAAAGTCCTTTTTATTTGGTTATTATGAAAAAAATAGCTAACTTTGCCGCGCTCGTGATGGAATTCCGCACGAGGTTGAGAATTACTAACCCTATTTATTAACTTTTAATGACTGAATCAAAAGTTCAATCCCCGATTGAAGATTTCGATTGGGATGCCTATGCAAATGGCGAGACAGCTGGTTCGAAGAGCCGCGAGGAGCTTGTAAACACCTACGACGAGTCTCTTAAGACAGCTAAAGACAATGAAGTGGTGACCGGTGTGGTTAAATCCATCACAAAGCGTGAGGTACGTGTCGACATCGGCATGAAATCAGACGCCATCATCCCTATTTCCGAATTCCGCTACAATCCCGATCTCAAGGTCGGCGACGAGGTAGAGGTATTCATCGAGGCTCTTGAGGACAAGAACGGTCAGCTCCGCCTCTCCCACAAGAAGGCTTGCCAGACCCGCAGCTGGGACCGCGTCAACCAGGCTCTCGAAAACGACGAGATCATCAAAGGATATGTCAAATCGCGCACAAAAGGCGGCATGATCGTCGATGTCTTCGGCATCGAGGCCTTCCTTCCCGGATCGCAGATCGACGTCCGTCCTATCCGCGACTATGATGTCTTCGTCGACAAGACTATGGAATTCAAGGTTGTCAAGATCAACCAGGAATATAAGAACGTTGTTGTGTCGCACAAGGCACTCATCGAGGCCGAGCTCGAGGCACAGAAGCGCGAGATCATCTCCAAGCTCGAGAAGGGCCAGGTGCTCGAGGGCAAGGTCAAGAACATCACTCCTTACGGCGTATTTGTCGACCTCGGCGGCGTAGACGGCCTCGTACACATCACCGACCTCTCATGGGGCCGCGTATCCGATCCCCGCGAGGTTGTGGAGCTCGATCAGGACATCAAGGTCGTTATCCTCGACTTCGACAACGAGAAGAAGCGCATCGCCCTCGGCGTCAAGCAGCTCCTTCCCCATCCCTGGGACGCTCTCGACCAGAGCATCAAGGTGGGCGACCACATCCATGGCCGCGTAGTTGTAATGGCCGACTATGGTGCTTTCGTAGAGGTTCAGCCCGGAGTGGAGGGTCTTATCCACGTTTCCGAGATGTCTTGGAGCCAGCACCTCCGCAGCGCACAGGATTTCCTGAAGGTCGGCGACGAGGTTGAGGCCGTTGTCCTCACTCTCGACCGCGAGGACCGCAAGATGAGCCTCGGCATCAAGCAGCTTAAGAAAGATCCCTGGGAGAACATCGAGGAGAAATATGCGATTGGCTCACGCCACACCGCCAAGGTGCGCAACTTCACCAACTTCGGTGTCTTCGTTGAGATCGAGGAGGGCGTTGACGGCCTTATCCACATCTCCGACCTCTCCTGGACAAAGAAGATCAAACACCCCTCGGAGTTCACACAGGTCGGCAACGACATCGAAGTGCAGGTGCTCGAGATCGACAAGGAGAACCGTCGTCTCTCCCTCGGCCACAAGCAGCTTGAGGAGAATCCCTGGGATGTATTTGAGACAATCTTCACGGTTGGCTCCATCCATGAGGGCACCATCACAGAGGTTATGGACAAAGGCGCTGTAATCGCTCTTGAATACGGAGTTGAGGGCTTCGCAACACCCAAGCACCTCGTCAAGGAAGACGGCACCCAGGCCAAACTCGACGAGAAGCTCAACTTCAAGGTTATCGAGTTTAACAAAGATAGCAAACGCATCATCCTCTCCCACAGCCGCATAGCTGAAGACGCCAACAAGGCGGAGACACGCGCACAGCGTCCCGCTCCCAAGAAACCGCGTCGCGAGGAAGAAGCTGTGGCAGCTCCCACCATCGAGAAGACAACTCTCGGCGACCTCGGAGCTCTCCAGGCTCTCAAAGAGCAGATGCAGAAAGAGGAGCGCAAGTAATCTTCATCCGACAGTCAGACCTGACGTGCCTGTCACGTCAGATTTCAATAAAAAAAATGGGAAAGCTTCCGCTTTTCCATTTTTTTTATTAATTTTACGACCCCGAAGCATGCGGATCGGCGCCGGAAGCATCATAATACAACGCCGGAGCTTTCCTCTCCTACGGGCAGCGATTATCCTCCATAAATCAAGGATTCAAATCGATACACTCTATAATACTATTTATTATGAAAGAGCCAGAAATAGACTGGAGCAAACTTCCCTTCAGCTACATCAAGACTGACTACAACGTCAGATGCACATATAAAGACGGCGCATGGGGCGACATTGAGGTGTCTGATTCAGAATATATACCCATGCACATAGCCGCATCCGCACTTCATTACGGCCAGGAGGCTTTCGAAGGGCTGAAAGCTTTCCGCGGCAAAGATGGAAAAATCCGCGTGTTCCGCATGGACGAGAACGCGAAAAGGTTTATAAAGTCGGCGGAAGGCGTGAAGATGCAGCCTCTTCCAGAGGAGATCTTCTGCGAGATGGTTCGCAAGGTCGTGAAGCTGAACGAGCGCTTCATACCGCCATACGGTACCGGCGCGTCACTTTATATCCGCCCGCTGATGATCGGTATGACTCCGCGCGTAGGTGTCAGCCCGGCCACTGAATACACCGTGATAATCCTTGTCACCCCCGTCGGCCCCTATTTCAAGGAGGGATTCAAGCCCACCAAAGTATGCCTGAGCCGGGAATATGACCGCGTGGCTCCAAAAGGCACAGGAGCGATAAAAGTCGGCGGCAACTACGGTGCGTCGCTGGTGGCCGGAGAGAAAGCCCACGAACTCGGATATTCCGTCATGCTGTATCTCGACCCCAAAGAGAAGAAATATATCGATGAATGCGGCGCCGCCAACTTCTTCGGAGTCAAAGACAACACCTATGTCACTCCCGCCAGCGAGTCGATCCTTCCCTCCATAACCAACAAGAGCATCCGCCAGCTCGCCGAAGATCTCGGCCTCAAAGTGGAGCAGCGCCATGTCACGCTCGAGGAACTTCCCACATTCGAGGAAATCGGAGCATGCGGCACGGCTGCCGTGATCTCTCCAGTCTCAGAGATCGACGACCTCGACACCGGCAAGAAATACGTGATTTCCACAACCGGCGAGGCCGGTCCGGTGTCGACAATGCTCTATAATAAGATCCGGGGCATACAATATGGCGAGGAACCGGACACACACGGATGGTGCGAGGTGATAGAATGAACATAGACGCTATTTTCGCGAGATTCTACACAGGCAACCCCGAGCTGCTTTCCACAGTCGGCATCCATTCCGGATGCGTGGCCGACAAAGCGCTCGGGTGTCTGCGTTCTAACGGCATCGAAGCCGACATGGCTTTCGTGGAAGAGGCCGCTCTTCTCCACGACATCGGAGTGGTGAGATGCGACGCCCCATCCATATTCTGTTTCGGCACTCTGCCATATATACGGCACGGTGTGGAAGGGAGGATGATGCTTGAATCCATAGGCCTGCCACGCCACGCCTTGGTGTGTGAGCGCCACACAGGCTCTGGCCTGACAGTGGAGGATATCGACCGTCAGCACCTGCCGCTCCCGCGACGCGACATGCTCCCCCTTTCAATAGAGGAGAAGGCCATATGCTATGCGGATAAGTTTTTCTCCAAATCCGGGAATCTGCGTGAAGAGAAAAGTCTCTCCAAGGTGATTTCACAGATGGAAGCGCACGGGGAGGACGCCCTCAGGCGGTTCCTTGAACTCCACGCCATATTCGGCAAACGCTGATGATCCGGGCTTCATCAGTTACCAGGCCCAGTTAACATCTCCGGGAGAAATCATGTATCAGCATCCCACTCGTCTACACCTCTTTTTGATTTTTTAAGCATTACCCTCTCTCTATTCTGCATTTTATTGCTAACTTTGCATCCGTTTAAGACAACAATAGCCACAATTGAGGCGAATTATCCTATATATCATTGCTTTGGCCTTCATTGGCCTGGCCATTGCCGGAAAGGCTGAGCTTCCGCAGATTGTCTCCGGACAGCTCCCCCGCACGGAGACTGCCGATTCTTCGGCGGTCATACGCTCTGTGCCCCTGGATTCCCTGGTGATAAACACAGATTCCATAACCGTCAGAGGCGACTCCGTATTCTACCGGGTCGGCTCAACGACTGAAGTGACAGATTCGATATCGCTCGATTCAATTCCATCCGATTCCCTACACTCCGCACGCCTCGGCGACCCGATGCCTGCAGACTCCACAAGAACCAGGCTCTCCAGGATTAACCGCACGGAGACCGACTTGAAAAACTCCGTGACATTCGAGGCCAAAGACTCTCTCGTGATGGTCGGCCAAAACAACACTTACCTTTATGGCGACGGCAATGTGGAATACGGGGAGTTCAAACTCAACGCGCAGGAGATCCGCATGGAGCTCGACAAATCTACGGTCTATGCCGAAGGGGCTATCGACTCGACAGGCAACCTGGCCGGCAACCCTGTCTTCAACCAGGGCAGCGACTCCTATGAATCGAAGCAGATGTCATACAACTTCAAGACGGAGCGCGGCTACATAACCGATGTCGTCACCGAGCAGGGCGAGGGATACCTCACCGGCGGACGCTCGAAAAAAATGGAAGACGGCTCATACTTCATTGAAGACGGCATGTATACCACATGCGATAATCACGAGCATCCACACTTCGGCCTCAGGATAACCAAGGGAAAGATGATCCCCAACAAAAACGTCGTGTCGGGGCCTGCCTACATGGTGCTCGCCGATGTGCCTCTCCCCATCGCCCTCCCTTTCGGTTATTTTCCTTTCACGAAAGACTATTCAAGCGGCATCATCTTCCCCACATTCGGCGAAGACTACAACCGGGGATTCTATCTGCGCGATGGCGGATATTATTTCGCCATATCCGATTACGTCGACCTTGCCCTGCGCGGAGAAATCTACACGAAGGGGTCATGGGGCATATCAGGCCATTCTTCATACACAAAGAGATATAAGTTCCGCGGCAACTTCGACTTCTCCTACATCACCACCATCTACGGCGACAAAGGGAGTCCCGACTATTCGAAGCAGAAGAACTTCCAGATCGTATGGAGCCATTCCCAGGACACCAAGGCCAATCCCAACATGAATTTCTCGGCCTCCGTCAACTTCACAACCTCGGGATATACCCGCAACGACCTCAACTCATATTATAATTCCTCTTTCACGGAAAACACCAAATCGTCGACCGTCAACATGACATACCGTTTCCCCGGTACGAAATGGAGCCTCTCGACCACGGCCAACATCTCGCAGCGCACGCAAGACTCAACACTTGCCGTGTCGTTCCCCAACCTCAACGTCACCCTGTCGCAGGTGGCCCCCTTCAAGAGAAAGAAGGCCGTCGGAGGCGAGAGATGGTATGAGAAGATTCGTCTCTCCTACTCCGGACAGTTTCAGAACTCACTCACGGCCAATCAGGATCAGTTCTTCAAGAAGAGCCTTATCAAAGACTGGCGCAACGGCATGAGACATTCCATACCTGTCTCGGCCACATTCTCCCTCTTCAAATATATCAACATCTCTCCCTCGATATCCATGAACGACAGGATGTATACCTCGAAGATACGCCGCCAGTGGGATACCCAGGCATCGCGCGAGGTGGCCGACACCACCTATGGTTTCTACAACCTCTTCGATTTCAATGCATCCCTGTCTCTCGACACAAAAATCTACGGATTCTGGAAACCCATGAAATTCCTGGGAGACAAAGTGCAGATGATCCGCCATGTCATCACGCCGACCATCTCATTCTCGGCATCTCCCGACTTCTCCGACCCCATGTGGGGAGTGTGGGGAAGCTACGATTATGTCGACAGCCAGGGTCTTCCGCAGACCAGGAAATACAACTACTTCTCCCATGGCATTTTCGGATCGCCGTCGCAGGGCAAATCAGGAGTCGTATCCATGAGTCTCGCCAATAATCTGGAGATGAAAGTGAAAAGCGACAACGACTCCACAGGCGTGAAGAAAGTATCGCTCATCGAAAATTTCACCATCAGCCAGAGCTACAACTTCGCTGCCGATTCAATGAACTGGAGTAATGTCAACACTTCTATCCTACTGCGCCTGGTGAAGAACTTCAACCTCAACCTCTCGGCCACATGGGATCCCTATACCTACCGGCTCTCCCCTTCCGGATCACCCGTAAGGGTCAACGTGCCGCGCTGGAAGGCGGGCAAAGGATGGGTGAGACTCGCGTCGACAGGCACTTCATTCTCATATACCCTCAACAACCAGACATTCTCCAAAAAGAAAGATAACGGCAAAGACAAGGAGAAAGGCAACGGCGACAATGACGACGAGACACCTTTCGACGGAGAAGACGGATCGGAAGCCAACGATTATGATCCCGGCGATCTTAAACGCAAACGCCGCCAGGAGGCAAAGAAAGAAGCTGCATCCGCCGATGCCGACGGTTATTCGAAATGGGAATGTCCCTGGAGCCTCACCTTCAACTATTCCGTAAACTACGGATATGGCGCTTTCGACTACGACAAACTCGAATACAAAGGGAAGTGGACGCAAAACCTCTCCTTCTCCGGCAATATCCGTCCCACCACCAATTGGAATTTCTCTTTCTCGGCATCGTATAATTTCGATCTGAAAAAGATATCATATATGAACTGCTCGATCTCGCGCGATCTCCACTGCTTCACGATGTCGGCGTCTTTCGTGCCTTTCGGCCCCTACAAATCCTACAATTTCCATATCGCCGTGAAATCGTCGCTGCTGCAAGACCTCAAATACGACAAACGCTCCTCGACCACAAACGGCGTGAGATGGTATTGACGCCTCACGACATAACATCACGGCACGACGCCTGCGCTATTCCGCGCAGGCGTCGTGCGTTATTTGCCATACTACAATCCACCTTACACACATGTGAAGATTTAACAAGCGTGAAGAGGCGTGAAATTCCAAAAAAATTTGGTCATTTCAATCATTAGTGTTACTTTTGTGGAAAATTAGGCATTGATGGCTCTTCCACTTAACAGTCTTCTCAAATCAGTAGATTCGAAAGTGACGGAACTTATGGCCATCCAGCGGCGGCAGCGCGAACAGATCGTCAGGCTTGAGAAGGAGAACGAAGATCTCCGGACCCAGCTTTCCGAGACTCGCGCGGAACTCGACAACACAAGGAAAGATGTTGAGTTCCTGACAATGTCTCACCGGCTGGCTGACTCTCCCGACTCCGTCATAAGTGCCCGGCGCCGCATTGCCCGATTGATTCGCACCATCGACAACTGCATCTCCATGCTCAAGGAGGAATGACGATGAACGACTCTGACAAAATTAAAATGACAATAAATATAGGCGGTGAGCATCTTCAGCTTTCCGTCGATTTCAACAGGCAGGATATCGTGCGCGATGCGGAGAGAGCGGCCGACGACCTATTCAGGTCCTGGCGCTCACGCTGGCCCTCCCGCTCCGACAAAGAGATCCTTGCCATGGTGGCCTACCAGTTCGCCTCATTCTATCAGGAGCTTCTCTCCCGATTTGAGAATGCCGCCGTACAGGCTGCCGCCACCGACGAAAAACTCTCCCGCATCCTTGAGGAAGACCATGCCCTGTGAGGCAGTCTGTCCTGATGTCATTTTTCTCCCGGTTTTGTCTGTATCGGATTGTCATCGTCGGCCGCAATGCGGTGGAGCGACGACGCTTTGGCGTTGCCATGGCCCGGCGTGACTCGCGCAGTCTCGCCGCAGCCTTCCTGACGAGACTGTAACATTAAAACTATAAAACATCCAATAACAGACAGAATGGAAACAGCAATATGGATCATAATCGCGGTGGCAGGAGTGGCCATCGGCTATGCAGCGGCACTTCTCGTGGCAAGACGCAACGCGAAGTCGGCCGCCAACATCATCCTCGAAGACGCCAGGCGTGAGGCCGACGTCATAAAAGAGAAAAAAATACTCCAGGCTAAGGAAGAGGAGATGAGAATCCTATCCGAGGCAGAACGCTCTGCATCTCAGAAAATCCAGAAAGCGCAGGCTTCCGAGGCTCGCGCACGACAGAAGGAGCAGCAGCTCTCACAGCAGCAGGGCGAACTTGCGCGCCGCAAGAAAGAACTCGACAATCTCAAGACCAATCTCGACGCTCGCGAGACGACCGTCAACAGCCGTTCCGAACAGGTGGAGCACCTGCGCCGCCAGGCCCAGGAGGAATTGGAAAGAGTGTCTGGTCTCTCAGCCGATGAAGCTCGGGAGAAACTTGTGGAGTCGCTCAAGGACGAGGCTAAAACCGCCGCCGCAGGATATATCAACGACATAATGGACGACGCGAAGCTTACTGCCTCGAAAGAGGCGAAGCGTATCGTGATCCAGTCGATACAGAGAGTCGCCACGGAGACAGCCGTAGAGAATTCCGTGACAGTATTCCACATCGACAACGATGAGATAAAGGGCCGGATAATCGGCCGCGAAGGACGCAACATACGGGCGCTTGAGGCTGCCACAGGCATTGAGATCATAGTCGATGACACCCCCGAGGCCATCGTGCTCTCAGGATTCGATCCTGTGCGCCGCGAGATCGCGCGTCTTGCTCTCCATCAGCTTGTTGTCGACGGACGCATACACCCTGCGCGCATCGAGGAAGTGGTGGCAAAAGTGCGCAAACAAGTGGAGGAGGAGATCATCGAGACCGGCAAACGCACGGCTATCGACCTCGGCATCCACGGACTGCATCCTGAGCTCATACGCATGGTAGGCAAAATGAAATACCGTTCCTCTTACGGACAGAACCTTCTCCAGCACTCCAGGGAGACCGCCAATCTTTGCGCTGTGATGGCTTCAGAGCTTGGTCTGAATCCTAAAAAAGCCCGGAGAGCCGGTCTGCTCCACGACATAGGCAAAGTGCCCGACGACGAGCCGGAACTTCCCCACGCTCTCCTGGGAATGAAACTCGCGGAGAAATTCAAGGAGAAACCTGAGATATGCAATGCAATTGGCGCGCACCACGACGAAGTGGAGCAGACTTCCCTCCTCGCTCCCATTGTGCAGGTGTGCGACGCGATATCCGGAGCGCGTCCTGGCGCACGGCGTGAGATTGTGGAGGCATACATCAAGAGGCTCAACGATCTGGAGCAGCTCGCACTCTCCTATCCAGGTGTGCTCAAGACATATGCCATACAGGCCGGTCGAGAGCTGCGTGTGATTGTGGGTGCCGACAAGATCTCCGATGAGGAGACCGACAAGCTTTCGTCGGAGATAGCACGCAAGATCCAGGATGAGATGACATACCCCGGACAGGTGAAGATCACCGTCATCAGGGAGACCCGCGCAGTGGCTTTTGCGAAATAAGCTCCTTGGCTTATCAATCTATAGCGACTGAATCATATGAAAGAAACTGCTAACGGCATATCTTCCGAGGGATGCGTGGGCTGTACGAAATCCGGAGGTTGCTTCGGATGCTCGCGGCGTGAGCCCCGTGGCAAACTTCTTGCCACTGACTGGCTCGCCGACCTGCCGCATCCCGATCCTACCGCCCCTGTCGAAGTGCTCTTCAAGAACACACGCACCGGATTCTTCTCCAATCCTCAGGCCCTCCCGCTGAAGATCGGCGATATCGTGGCCGTGGAGGCATCTCCGGGCCATGACATCGGCAGGGTGACCATGACCGGCCATCTTGTGACCATACAGATGAACAAGGCCGGCATCAAACAGGATACGGAACTCAAGAAAGTCTTTCGCATCGCCCGTCAGTCAGACATCGACAAATTTGAAGAAGCGAGGGCGAAAGAGCACTCCACAATGATAAAGGCCCGGTCGATAGCCGAGGAACTCGGACTATCGATGAAAATCGGCGATGTTGAATATCAGGGCGACGGAGCCAAGGCTATATTCTACTATATCGCTGACGAGCGTGTGGATTTCCGCAAGCTTATAAGAATCCTTGCCGACACATTCAAGGTCAGGATCGAGATGAAGCAGATCGGCGCACGCCAGGAGGCCGGACGTATAGGTGGAATCGGACCATGCGGGCGTCCCCTCTGCTGCTCGTCGTGGATGGGCAGATTCGTGTCTGTAGGCACCGGGAGCGCCCGTCTCCAGGATCTGTCGATGAATCCCCAGAAGCTCGCGGGACAATGCGCCAAGCTCAAATGCTGTCTCAACTTCGAGGTCGACGCCTACGCTGAGGCCCAGCGTCAGCTGCCTGGTAAAGATGTGACTCTCGAGACCAAAGACGCCACCTATTTCTATTTCAAACCGGATATACTCGCACGCACCGTCACATACTCCACTGATAAGAACATACCGGCGAATCTTGTCACCATACCTGCCTCCAGAGCCTTTGAAATCATCGCGCTCAACCGACAGGGCATAAGAGTGGAGTCGCTCGACATGGCCTCCGGCGAGGAACGGGAGAAAGAATACGGCGACATCATAGGACAAGACAGTCTGACACGGTTTGATAAGAACCGGAAGAAAAAAAAGAAGAAAAAAGCCGACGACAAGGATGCCACGGCAAAACCGCCGCAGCAGGGAAAGCCACAGACCCCCTCAAGGCCACAGGATGAAGACGGGCAACAGTTGAAAAGACAGCAGTCCGGACGCCCTCAGAACCGTCAGAACAACATGAACCGGCCGCAAGGGAAAGCCGCCGAGCAGCAGAATCGCCAGCAGGTGAAAGACCGGCCGCAGGGAGAACGACAGATACCCCAGGGAGGTCAGAGACCGAGACCAAAGAAAAAAACGGCGCCTCTTCAGGAGAAACGTATGGATCCCGCGGAAGGAGGCAGTCGCGCCCAAAACCCCGAAGGAGGACAGAGATAATGAGGCCCTGGCGTTTTCTATTTTGCGTGGCACCGGCTGTAGCCGTCGCATGCGCCGAGATTTCAGACACCGACTATTCCAGCTTTGCCGACATCCCCGCTGAGGGGATGCCGCAAGGCTGGGAGTTTGTTTTCAATCCCACTCAATCTGATTCGGCCGCTATCCTTTCCGGCCACCACGACGTGGTGGTGGTGGCCAGATACACAAACGAATGTCATTCGCGCAGCATATCCCTTGATATCGAAGAGATATCTTTCTCCAATCCCACCCCTGCCACAACAAGGGTTGAGATAGATCTTTTCGGTGATGACGGGCGCCCGCTCGGCACGGGAGTGTATGGAGTATATGAGATAGCCGACACGATACATCGGCAGATTGAAATAGCCGACGGATATTCCATAGCTGTATCCTCCCCCCTTCAGTCCACTCAGACCCGGGGGATGAAGGCCATCGGAATAGTGATTCCTCGTAGTGGTTCACGCCCTGTCATACCTATCCCGGAGTTTAAAGGGGTACCCGGGAGAAGATAGTCTGATGGGCTTTACTACGCAATTAACTGCATTCGATTGTTATTAAGACAGACACACATCCCTGCTCAGGGAATATGTACGATTCAATAAACATCTCAGTTATGAAACTCATTCCCGAAGATCTCCGGAAGGAGATCGAAATCCGCATCGAGGCCGTACGCAGACATATGTCCAAGGCCGGAGCCGACGCATTGCTCGTGGCCACTAACGCAAATATATATTACACCACCGGACGCTTCTTCCGGGGGTATGTCTATATACCACTTGAGGGTTCGCCCGTATGGTTCGTCATAAAACCTGATGTCTACGATAGGGAAGACAACGTTGCCGTGATACATAAACCGGAGATGATTCCCGGGAAACTCTCTGAAATGGGAGTGCCGCTACCCGAAGCGGTTGGGCTTGAGTTTGATGTCCTCACCTATTCTGAGGTCATGCGCCTCAGGGCACTCTTCCCGCAGGCTCAGCCGGTCAACGGCTCTCCGGCCCTCCGGCTGGCAAGGATGGTTAAGACCCCCTATGAGCTTTCCCTCATGAAGGAAGACGGGATCCACCAGGCCGAGGTCTACCGCAGGGTGACCCGTTGCTACAAGGAAGACATGACCGACGTGCAGTTTCAGGTCGAGATAGAGCGTCTCCTCCGTCTGGAGGGATGCCTTGGAGCAACCAGAGTCGCAGGCAACCTTATGGATATAAATCTCGGTTCAGTCGTGTCGGGCGACAACGCCGATGTGCCCGGACCATATGATTTCACAATGGGTGGCGCCGGCATCGACCCTTCGCTTCCTGTTGGCGCCGACGGCACGACACTGCGCCCCGGGACAACTGTAATGATCGACATGAACGGATCGTTCAACGGATATCAGACCGACATGACGCGTGTATGGAGTATTGGGGAGATTCCGGAACTCGCCCTCCGGGCACATAAGTGCTCCGTCAGCATACTCCGCGCGCTTGAGTCAATGGGAACGCCCGGCACACCTGTGGCCTCACTTTATGATAAGGCTGTAAAGATAGTGGAAAATGAGAATCTGACTCACTATTTCATGGGTCATCGCCAGCAGGCCAGATTCATTGGCCATGGTGTGGGAATCGAACTCAACGAACAGCCTGTGGTAATGGCCAGAAGCAAAGACTCCCTCCTCGAGAACATGACCATAGCTCTCGAACCAAAATTCGTCATCCCCCATGTTGGAGCGGTGGGCGTCGAGAACACCTACGTCGTTACTCCGCAAGGTCTAAGGTCGATCACCGTATTCCCGGAAGAGATACAGGAACTGTAAAGATAAAGCGATTTTCTATAATATGAATTTGAAGAATGATCTTTCCGACCCGGTGTTCGCCACTATTGGTGCCATAGCCGACTCGATGGGAAGGGAAGTATATGCGGTGGGAGGATTCGTGCGCGATATTTTTCTTCAGCGCCGCTCGAAAGACTACGATTTTGTGACAGTCGGCTCAGGCATAGAGCTGGCGCAAGCCGTGGCGGAGCATCTTGGAAGAAAGGCTCATCTCTCCGTATTCCCCAATTACGGCACAGCGCAGGTAAAAGTTCGCGACCTTGAACTTGAATTTGTGGGTGCGCGCAGGGAATCTTATTCGCGCGACTCCCGCAATCCCGTTGTAGAGAATGGCACCCTCGATGATGATATGCGCCGCCGTGATTTTACAGTCAACGCCATGGCGATATGCCTGAACCGGGATAGGTTTGGTGAGCTTGTCGACCCTTTCAATGGATTGGTAGACCTTAATGCGGGTATACTTCGCACGCCTCTCGATCCCGACATAACTTTCTCCGACGACCCTCTCCGGATGCTGCGGGCAATCCGATTCGCCACTCAACTCCATGACCTCGCCGTAAAACTGCCAGACGGCAACGTGCGAAATATATCATTCAGGATCGACGAGGCCACCTTCGACGCGATATTTCGCAACGCTCAGAGAATGGAGATAATCACTCGCGAACGCATCAACGACGAGCTTTCTAAGATAATGCGCTCCCCTCTTCCCTCTGTTGGCTGGCGTCTTCTTGATATGGCCGGACTGCTCCCCTGGGTATTCCCCTCCCTGTTACCTCTCAAGGGGATTGAGATGAAGGAGGGACGCGGACATAAAGATAATTTCTATCATACGCTCCAGGTAGTCGACAATGTCGCGTCACGCTCCGACAGCGAATGGCTGCGCTGGGCCGCGCTTCTTCACGATATAGCCAAGCCTGCCACAAAACGCTACGACAGCCGCCTCGGATGGACTTTCCACAACCATAATTTCATCGGGGAGAAAATGATACCACGCATATTCCGCGAGATGAAACTCCCGCTCAATGAGAAGATGAAATATGTGGCACGACTCGTCGGGCTCCATATGCGACCCCAGTCGGTCGGCGAGGATGGCGTGACGGATTCCGGAGTGCGTCGCCTCATAACTGAGGCGGGTCAGGACATCGACGATCTGATGGTGCTCGCTGAGAGCGACATCACATCGAAGATACCATCGAAAGTGCGCCGCCAACTTGAAGGATTCCATCGGCTGCGCGACAGGATGCGACAGATCAAGGATGCTGATGAACTGCGCAATTGGAAAAATCCTGTCGACGGCAATGAGATAATGGATCGGCTCGGAATCCCTCCGGGTCCGGAGATAGCACGTCTGAAGGAGATGGTGAAGGAAGCTATCATTGAGGGAAGAATACCCTACGAGCATGACGCGGCGTGGAGATATATAGAGGATTCATTCCGCTCGGCCGAAGAAAATCCTGAGCCGGCGGAATAGACAGTCAAATGAATAAATAAGGAATGGCCAGTGGAAATCAATCTCCACTGGCCATTCCCTTATTATCCGTGCCTCCCGGTTTCGCCGGGAAAACTTTATTAGTCTTCGTTGAGGTTCACACGCTTGAAATCAACTACCACGAGTCCCTTCTGAGTGCTCTCAAGATACTGGCCTACGGTCAGCTTGGCATCGCGGTGGTATTCCTGCTCCATCAGACAGTTCTCCTTGAAGAACTTGTTGATACGTCCGTTGGCGATGTTCTTGATCATCTGCTCAGGGAGATTCCCGGCCTTTGCCTCGGCAGTGGCTTTGGCGATCTCGCGGGCCTTCTGAGCATCTTCTTCAGTAAGCCAGCCCTTGGCGATGTTGGAGTTGATGTGGTCCTCGCTGTCAACAAGGTTGGGGTTGATGCCGGCCTTTCTGATAGCGGCCTCCACAGCTTTCTTTACCTGCTCCTCCTTAGTCTTCTCCACAGCGATATTATACTCGTTGTCGACAAGCTCCTTGGCAACGTGGTCGCGGTCAACAGCCACAGGATTCATGGCAGCTACCTGCATTGCGATCTCCTTGCCTACGGCAGGATCAACGCCTTCTATGTTAAGGCCCACGATAGTTGCGAGCTTATTGCCGAGATGGTCGTAGGAAGCTACCGAGGGGGCCTCAACACACTCATATGCGCCAAGCTCCATCTTCTCACCGGTCTTACCGATCTCATCGGTGATATTTTCCTGTACGCTGCGGCCGTTGAGGTCGAGAGCCTTGACCTCGTCGAGAGTCTTGGCGGAAGCTGCGACAGCAGCGTCGAGGATGCTCTTCGTAAGGGCACGGAACGACTCGTTCTTGGCAACGAAGTCGGTCTCGCACTTAAGAGCCACGATAGCGGCGAATCCGGGCTTGGTGGCGCTGAGCACACAGCCCTCTGCGGCCTCGCGATCCTCACGCTTGGCGGCTACTGCCTGACCTTTCTTGCGGATGATCTCGATGGCGGCATCAATGTCGCCGTTTGTCTCCGCAAGAGCGTTCTTGCAGTCCATCATGCCTGCGCCGGTCATATGGCGCAGTTTCTTTATATCTTCAATAGATACAGCCATTGTCAAAAAATAATTAAAGGGTGATTTTATTCTGCCGACTCCTCAGCTGCGGGAGCCTCGGCGGGAGCTGCCTCCTTCTGGGCATCGTTGCGGCGCACGCGACGACGCTTTCCGGGAGTTGCGGCCTCTCCATTCTCCTCCTTGTCCTCAGGAGTGTCGAGTTTCTCGACTTTACGCTCCTCCAGACCCTCGGCCATGGCATTGCAAACGGCGTCAAGGATAAGCTCGATGCTCTTTGAGGCGTCATCATTTGCGGGGATCACGAAATCGATATTCTCCGGGTTGGAGTTGGTATCGACGATGCCGAATACAGGAATACCGAGACGGTTGGCCTCAGCAACGGCGATGTGCTCCTTCATGACATCCACGACGAAGAGGGCGCTCGGAAGACGTGAGAGGTCGGCTATGGAGCCGAGGTTCTTCTCGAGTTTGGCACGCTGACGTGTGATCTGAAGCTTCTCACGCTTCGAAAGGTTGTCGAATGTGCCGTCTTTGCTCATCTTGTCGATAGTGGTCATCTTCTTCACAGCCTTACGGATTGTGGGGAAGTTGGTGAGCATACCGCCCGGCCAGCGCTCTGTCACGAAAGGCATGCCTACAGCGGCAGCCTTGTTCTCGATAGCCTCCTTGGCCTGCTTCTTTGTTGCTACGAAGAGCACCTTCCGACCGCTCTTTGCGATCTGCTTGAGGGCATTGGCTGCCTCGTCGATCTTAGCTGCGGTCTTATAGAGATCGATGATGTGTATACCGTTACGCTCCATGAAAATATAAGGAGCCATAGCGGGGTTCCATTTACGCTTGAGGTGGCCGAAGTGGCATCCGGCCTCGAGGAGTTGGTCAAAAGTGGGTGTTGCCATTTTGAGATTTCATTTAGTGGGCGGTTATATGCCCTGTGTTTACATTCTTTTAAAATTTCGTTAGAAATCCAACCGACTGGTAGGATCGGAATCATCCTGCCGGTTTAGATACTAAACATATTAAGCTCTTGAAGATGGAAACGCCATTAACGTTTCGAGAACTGGAAGCGTTTGCGAGCCTTGGGCTGACCTGGTTTCTTACGCTCTACGGCGCGCGGGTCGCGGGTCATGAAGCCCTCGGCGCGGAGAGCTGACTTGTCCTCAGGATTGATCTTCACAAGGGCACGGGCGATAGCAAGACGGAGCGCCTCGGCCTGACCTTTGTAGCCACCACCATCTATATGGGCGTAGATGTCATATTTCTCAGTAGCCTCGAGAGTGCCGAGAGGCTGCTTCACAATATACTGAAGGATAGAAGAGGGAAAATATACGTCGATAGGACGCTTGTCGATAACGATATTACCGCTGCCCTCGGTGAGGTAGACTCTGGCTACGGCTGCCTTGCGGCGGCCAATTGCATTAACTTTTTCCATCTGCTTCTATTATTTCAGTTTGTTGATATCGATTACTTTGGGATTGTTGGCCTCGTGGCCGTGCTCTGCGCCATTATATACATAGAGGTTACGGAGCTGCTGTGCGCCGAGTGAGCCTTTGGGAAGCATACCCTTCACAACCTTGATGAAGAGGGGATGACGTCCTGCCTTGACAGTGCCCTTAAGCGACTTAGCCATAAGATCGCCGGGAGTGTATACACGCTGACCGCCGGGATAACCTGTGAAGTGGAGATATTCGCGTGTGTTGAATTTGTCCTTGCTCATCTTCACCTTGTCTGCATTGATGATGATCACATTATCACCGCAATCAAGGTTGGGAGTGAAATCGGGTTTGTACTTACCGCGAAGAATCTTAGCCACTTTTGAGCAGAGGCGACCGAGAACCTGGTCAGTTGCGTCGATAACAACCCACTGCTTCTCGATTGTAGAGGGGGTCGCTGACTTTGTCTTGTAACTTAAAGTATCCACTTTGGATTTGATGTATTAAAGATTATTCAATGCTGTGCCGTGAAAAACCGGCACAATATTAACCGCCCAACGACTGAGACACAGCGAGAAAGGCCTAAATCGCGCTATGCCAAGGCAGGGCAGTAAAACAAACTGGAAATAATCGGCACCGCAAAATTACAAAAAAATCGCGACTCCACAAAATAAAATCAGTCTTTCGATAATAGTTTTATATATTTTAGCCAAATCCATAAAAACCGTAATCCCTCCTCCTTCCCCCCATCAATTCAAAATTCAAAATTCAAAATTCAACATCCCCCACCACCAATTCAAAATTCAAAATTCCCCATTCAAAATTCAACATTCAACATCCCCCACCACCAATTCAAAATTCAAAATTCCCCATTCAAAATTAAAAAAGGGCTGGAAGGAAAAATC
>CAJUQP010000044.1 GCA_910588245.1 uncultured Muribaculaceae bacterium
ATTTTATCCTTATAACATGATTTTTTTTCTTTGCCTATGTATTTCTATTGTATATGCCTATTGTGTTGGAACATATTATCATAATGAAAGATTATCATTAGTTGCATTTTGTATTATCTTATTCCCATTGTTTAGTCTATGGACGTTGATTAGTGGACTCCAATATTATGTAGGACAAGATTATCCGTATTATATTGAAATTTTTTCTGGAATTAATAACGAACGATATGAGCCTGGTTTTAAGTTAATTATTCAATTATGTAATATAATTGGGATTAAGGGTCAAGGTGTATATTTTATATTCTATGCAATATCATTTATATTCTTTGCTTTGATATTATATAATATTAAATCTTATGATTTATGGATATATATATTATTATATTTCACAGTGTCCAATATATTTAATAATGAATTAAATATTATACGTCAATGTACTGCAATATATATAGGATCATATTCTTTGATTTTGTTATTTAAAAATCGGATTTACAAAGCTATTTTATTTTGGATAATTGCCTGTTTTATCCATACAAGTCTCGTTGTATTAATAATAGCGCCACTCTTCTATTTTATTAATAAAATAAATATTAAATTTTTCTTAATAATTTTATTATTATCTATAGTGTTAAGTATATTGTTGAGTATTAGGAGTATATCATCTGTGGCTCATTATTTGCCTGAAAATTATGGTTGGTATTTGGTTGGACATATAAATGATGATTCATCTTTTGTTGAGAAGATTCCAAAATATATGTATGTGCCTTTATATTATTTTTCATATCTATTTTATCCTAAGCTAAAATTAGATCCATTTATGAATCATATATATAGATACGGTTTCTTGTTTTTTTGCTTTAGATTATCTTTATTAAATCTGCCAATAGTATATCGTTTATCTGATAATTTTCTTCTTATAAGTCTTTTTACTCTCTTATATATGTTGAGTTATTTTCAAAAATCACGGAAATATGTTCTGCTGACTATTATTGTTATTTTTTTAGTATTAATCTATGGAGCTAAGACTATCATATTTCCTTCTGGAGAATATGATTACAAGTCGATACTTCCAGTTTATATTTTTTAAATGAAAATTCAAGTTTTACTTTCTTGCATG
Organism: uncultured Muribaculaceae bacterium; assembly: GCA_910588245.1. Taxonomy (GTDB): domain Bacteria; phylum Bacteroidota; class Bacteroidia; order Bacteroidales; family Muribaculaceae; genus Lepagella. The sequence continues at coordinate 1,118 of CAJUQP010000044.1, forward strand.
CATCAAGTTGATCATACAATCGTTAAGCGTACAAATATTCAAACTGATGCGGTTGTGATAAATCAATGTGATCGAAATGAGATTACGACATATCAGTTTTCTAACAAGTTAAATCAGATTTGTAATGTTATATTCGTTTCGACTATTGAGAGGGGGTTATCAAAGTCTCGTAACATGGCATTGAAATATGCTACGGGAGATATATGTATCATATGTGATGATGATGAAATCTTATGTGATAATTATGAAGAAATTATATCAAACGTTTTCCAAAATAATAAAATTGATTTTGCGACACTAGTTATTAATAAGAAGAATAGAATATATCCTAATAAAAAGTTTTGCATCAATAAAATTAGAGCATTGACCATGTCAAGCTATCAGATCTGTTTTAGATTGAAAAGTATTATTGATAAAGGTATTAGATTCAATGAAAGATTTGGTTCAGGTGTTTCAAAAGCTGGAGGTGAAGAGAATTTGTTTCTTTTCAGCTGTTTAAAGTCTGGTTTACATGGAATGTATTATCCAATATCTTTTGGAGAAATGATTGAATCGGAGTCTCAATGGTGGAAAGGTTTTACGAAGGAATATTTTTATGATCATGCCATATTATCAAAGGCTTTATGGGGTAGAGTCATTGGATTGTGTTATATTGTCTATACTTTGTTTGATAAATATCCTATGTATAAAAATGATATTTCATTTTATAAGGCTTTCAAAGCGTATTTAAAAGGATATCTGTCGTAATAGTGTTGCTTCGTTGATAAATAGGCTATAAGGTCATCTAATAACATAATATTAGGATGTATTTATTTTTAATATTGAAAATAAATTAACTGCCGAATAATATGTGCGATCAAATTGTTAGTATAATTACCCCCACTTATAATTGCGCAAGCTATATTGCCGAAACTATTGACAGTGTTTTATCTCAAACTTACGGAAATTGGGAAATGATAATTGTTGATGATTGTTCAACAGACAATACTAAGGATGTTGTTTCCAAATATTCTGATCACAGAATAAAATATTATTGTCTTGAAAGAAATAGCGGGGCAGCTGCGGCACGAAATAAAGCATTAAGCCTTGCCAAAGGTCAATGGGTAGCATTCCTTGATAGTGATGATCTATGGCTTCCCAGTAAACTCGAACGTCAACTTGATTTCATGATACGTAATGAGATCTCTTTCTCATATCATCGTTATTCTGAGATTTCAGAAAGCGGAGAAGATTTATGTGTAGAGGTCGGAGGTTTGAAAAAGGTCAGTAAATTTCAGATGTTCTCATGTTGCTGGCCCGGGTGCCTTTCTGTGATGTATGATCGTGAAAAGATTGGGTTAATACAAATAAAGAATGTCAAAAAGAATAATGACACTGCCATTTGGCTTAAAGTCATCAAAAAGACCCCATGCTATCTTTTGAATGAGAATCTTGCCAGATACCGACGCCGTAAAGGAAGTATCACTCCTCCTGGAATATTCAAACGGATATGGGCACATTATCCACTTTTTAGAATTGCAGAGGGGATGAATCCAATTGAGGCATCTTTTTGGACAGTCTTGAATGTTTTTGGGAATGCCTATAAGAAAGCTTTCTTTGTTAAGAAAAGTTGATGATATGGAAATTAAGCTTTATTCTTACGGGAATATTGTCAGGATTCTTTGGTTGGATCCGGACGTTGTCTCCAATTCGTTGATGGTGGATGTTGACATTGACAAGAAGAGGATTCTCAGCCTGTTTGACGCGGAGAGGAAGTTTGACGCTGACTTTATACAGAGTTATCTCAATATCCTGAGGGAATCGTCTGTCGGGTTCCGACTTCTTGTAGACTCTGAAGAAGACCTTACACTGCGTGCCAAGGCTCTCAACATACTTGGACTCAATTCCTCGGCACATCACAAAATCGCAGCGCTCCTGGCACTGCCTGACGTTCCCTGACGGGAACGAAGAGTCAAGAGTGAAGAGTGAAGAGTGAAGGGTGAAGAGTCAAGAGTGAAGAGTGAAGGGTGAAGAGTTAAGAGTGAAGGGTGAAGTGAAGAATAAAATCAACCCGGATTTAATATCTGACAATCTTGTAGATTCCAAATGATTTCGCTAAATTTGCGTCATCAATGTTTCGCATTTCATGATTGACAGCATTAAGATACAGAATTTCAAGTCCATCGTCAACCTTGAGTTGCCGTTGGGGCGTTTCAATGTGATTATCGGACCTAACGGCTGTGGCAAATCCAATATTCTTGAGGCGATATCAATGGCCAGCGCCGCATCACAGGATAAGCTTGATAATGAGTATCTTGTCAATAGGGATGTCAGAGTCTCCGATGCCAAATTCATGGTCAATGCCTTTGAAGATAATGAGGAGGAAGAAAGTGATATCGCTTCTTCAAGCGGTGATGTGATTTCCATACAAGTTAAAGCTCCCTCTTCTTCATTCTTATGTCAGCTAAGATATGAAGAATCAAGTAAAAAGTGGATAAATTATTCTTCAATATTTTCAAAATCTCTGAGAGATTTATTATCCTTATCTTTGGAAAATGATATAAGTAAAAAGGATCTTGTAGATGATTTGACTGCTAAGCTTGCGGAGGTTAATATCAATATTGATGAATTGAAAAAAAGCGTTGAGAAATTATCCACATCCGCCCCAGAACTTACTTCTTTTCTGACTTACAGACCTTCGGAGCATTTTCTGCGTAAGACGTTTGATTCGTCTCTTTTCCCTCTTGGCGTGCATGGAGAGGGGCTGCTCAAATATCTTAAGGAGATTGCGGAAGAGGATAAAGTGGATCTTTTCGATGAGATTAATAACGGACTTTCGCTCCTTGACTGGTTTGACGGTTTTAATATTCCCGATAATCTTCTGACAAACGAATACCGTCTGACTATCGGCGACAGATATCTCAAGGATTCTCTCCACTTCTTCGATCAGAGAAGTACCAATGAAGGTTTTTTATTCCTTTTGTTTTACCTGACTTTATTCAACAGTAAGGATACTCCCCGTTTTTTTGCTGTCGACAATATCGAATCGGCTCTTAACCCCAAGCTGATGACCAGACTGACAGAATATCTTGTGGAACGTACTATTGCCAACGACAATCAGGTGATTGTCACAACCCACAGTCCGTTTGTGCTTGACGGTCTTGATCTGGAGAATGACGATATAAGACTATTTGTGGCCAGACGTGATATCGACGGACATACGCGCATAGAACGTGTGCCGTATCGTGCGGACAGGACAATGAAGCTTTCACAGCTCTGGATGAGCGGTCTGATCGGTGGTTTGCCAGACAATTTCTAACGCCTTTAAGTCATGGGAATGAAAATAGGGATCGTATGCGAGGGTATATCCGATTACAGGGTGTTACGCCATATCACGGAACGCTATCTCCGGGATGCCGATGCATATGTCATACCTTTGAAGCCCAAAGAGACACGACAGGGAAAACAAGACGGTTTCGGAGGATGGCAGGGAGTATTGGAGTATATTCAAGGTGAAGACAAGATGATTCTCGAGGCCCTTAAAGAGGGATGCGCCTATGTAATAGTCCACATTGATACGGATGTGAGAGAATTATATGGTGTCTCCCGGGATTTCGAGACCATAGAAAAGCTTCATGAGGCGGTCAGGGAGATGCTTGCTGATAAGATTCATCCAGATTTCGACATAGAGAAGATAGTATTTGCCATTGCCATACATGAAACCGAGTGCTGGCTTTTGTCTTTTCTCTCAGATGACAATAAAATCGCATGTAAAACGGAATCTTGTGTAAGCGCGCTTAACAGACTTCTCAAGGATAAAGGAAATATTGACAAAGACAATAAAAACTCAGACCGGGCAAGAACTGCCTACGAGTTTACGCTAAAAGCCAAGAAGAAACCTAAGGATATAAAGGCGGCATCACTCAACAATTACGGATTTGCGTGGTTCATAGACGCGCTTGACCGGATAAAGGCTGATGTTTGAAGTAGGAGCCGCTTTACTTTAAAGACTTGTAGTATCGTATAAAAATCATAATAATATGTAGGGCTGGTATCGCTTGGCGATATCAGTCTTCTGATTCCATAACCATTTCATTATGAGTAAAAACATACCTTTCTCCCCTCCGGATATCACGGAGGCGGAGATCGAACTTGTGGCCGAGGCGCTGCGCTCCGGCTGGATCACCACCGGACCCAAGACAAAGGAGTTTGAACGCCGCATAGCCCGTTTCTGCAACACCGACATGGCAGTATGCCTTAATTCGGCCACCGCCTGCATGGAGCTCGCCCTGCGTGTGCTCGGAGTCGGCGAGGGCGACGAGGTGATCGTACCGGCATATACTTATACCGCCACGGCGAGTGTAGTGTGTCATGTCGGTGCCCGGCCCGTGATTGTGGACTGCGCGCCGGGATCCTTCCAGATGGACTATGACCGTCTTGCTGATGCGATCACCGAACGTACGAAGGTTGTCATGCCTGTGGATCTCGGTGGAATCATCGCCGATTATGACAAGGTCTTCGCCGCTGTGGAGGCGAAAAAAGACCTGTTCAGACCTGCCAACGACATTCAGCGTGCTTTCGGACGATGCATCGTGGTAGCCGACGCCGCCCACGCGTTCGGAGCCATGCGTCACGGCAGTATGTGCGGCGACATAGCCGACTTCACCTCCTTCTCCTTCCATGCCGTCAAGAATCTGACCACAGCCGAGGGGGGTGCCCTGACATGGCGTTCGCGCGAGGGTTTGGACAACGAGGCCATCTACAAGCAGCTTCAGCTCTTCAGTCTACACGGACAGAACAAGGATGCCCTGGCAAAGACCAAGATCGGTGGTTGGGAATATGATATTATCGGTCCGTGGTATAAATGCAACATGACCGATATCATGGCCGCCATAGGACTGGTGCAGCTCGACCGTTATCCGGCCCTTCTCGACAGACGGCGCCAGATTATCGAGCGATACAACACGGCCCTTAAACCGTATCCGGTAACTGTCCTGGATCACTATTCGAACGAGCACAGTTCATCGGGCCATCTTTATCTTGTGCGCATCAACGGGATTTCCGCTGAGCAGCGCAACAAAGTTATAGAGCGTATGGCGGAGAAAGGGATAGCGACCAACGTGCACTATAAGCCCCTCCCCATGATGACTGCATACAAGGCTCTCGGATATGACATCAAGGATTATCCCAACGCATTCGCCCAGTATGAGAACGAGGTGACCCTCCCTCTCCACACACGTCTGACTGACGATGACGTGGAATATGTGATCTCCTGTTTCACTGAAATAATCTCCGGAATTTGAAACGCCTTTTCGACATCTTAGCGAGCGGACTCGGGCTCCTCTGCCTGAGCCCGCTCTTCGCCATTCTCGCCATCTGGATAAAGGCCGACTCCCGGGGCCCCGTATTCTACCGTCAGGTGAGGGTGGGCCGCGGCAACAGGGATTTCCGGATCTTCAAGTTCCGGTCAATGCGTCCCGATTCCGACAAGGGGAGGCTCATAACCGTAGGCGGACATGACCCGAGGGTGACGCGCTCGGGATATTATATCCGCAAGTACAAGCTCGACGAGCTGCCGCAGCTTATCAACGTGTTCATCGGCGACATGTCGCTCGTAGGGCCGCGCCCCGAGGTGAGGCGATATGTCGACATGTATTCGCCCGAACAGATGAGAGTGCTTGATGTGCGTCCCGGCATTACTTCGCTTGCCTCGATAAGATACCGCAATGAGAACGAGATCCTCGCCGCCTCCGACGACCCCGACAGGACATATATCGAGAAGGTGATGCCCGACAAGCTCGCCATCGATCTCGAATATGTGGCCGACGCAAGTCTCATCAACGACATCAGACTCATATTCTCCACATTCAGGGAGATCATAACCAAATAGTCATTTCTTTCACACCACATCCAGCTTACACTTTATGAATTCTATCAGAAACATCGCCCGGTGGTATTTCTCCCGGGGGGCGTTGCCCTACTGGAGCATCCTAATACTCGACTGCCTCTTCGTGGTCTTCTCCGGGCTCCTGGCCTACACCGTCCACCACGGTTCGGAGGCCACCTTCCGGGTATTCCCTCCGCTGGTGCTGACCCTCGGGGTCTTCCTGCTGTGCTTCATTGTCGGATTCCGCATCTTCCACACCTACCAGGGGGTGATGCGCTTCTCCTCCTTCACCGACCTGATGCGCGTGAGCACCGCCGTGATCACGGCCATCGTGCTCGTCTTCATCGTGCAGTGGGCCTTCGCCTCGGCCGACTGGCTCGTGGCCTTCTCCACGGCCGACGTCATACTGATGGCACTCTTCGTGATCGCCCTTATGTGGACGGTGCGCATCTGGGTCAAGACCCTCTACGAGGACTCCATCCACCGGGCCGATCTCTCACGCACCTTCATACTCGGCGTGCGCGAAGGTGGCGTGGCCCTGGCCAAGAACATCCGTTCCTCCTCCGAGTCTCCCTACAAGGTGGTGGGGTTCGTATCCGACGAGCAGGACCGCGACATGAAGCACCGCCGGCTGATGGGGCTCCGGGTCTATCCTTTCGGGTCGGATCTTCCGGAGACCATGCGCCGTGCCAACGTCGCCACGCTGATTGTCTCCCCCCTGAAGATGGGGCTCCTCCAGGAGAACGAGGATATTGTCAACTCCTTAGTGGACGCGGGGATCAAGATCATGGTCATGCCCAAGGCCCGGGAATGGGACGGCAAGTCGGACATCAACATCAGCGAGCTCCATCCGATCGACGTGGAGGATCTCCTGCCGCGCGAGAAGATAGAGGTCGATATGAAGGCCGCCGCCGACCTGCTTCAGGGTAAGGTGGTGATGATAACCGGGGCTGCCGGATCGATCGGCTCGGAGATGGTGCGCCAGGTGGCCACCTACGCGCCCTCGCGCCTGGTGCTCGTGGATCAGGCGGAGACGCCGATGCACGACATCCGGCTGATGATGCGCAACCGCTGGCCTGACATACCGGCGGAGACTATCGTGGCCGACATCGCCGACGCCAAGATCATGGAGCGCATATTCAAGGAATACAAGCCTGACTATGTGTTCCATGCGGCGGCCTACAAGCATGTGCCGATGATGGAGGACAATCCATATGAGAGCGTTGTCAACAACATCCACGGCACGAAGGTCATAGCCGACCTGGCGGTGAAATACGGCACCCGGAAGTTCGTGATGGTCTCCACCGACAAGGCTGTCAACCCGACGAACGTGATGGGATGCTCGAAACGTATCTGTGAGATCTACGTGCAGAGTCTCGACAAGGCGATAAAGGACGGCGCGGTGAAGGGGGAGACGCAGTTCGTGACCACCCGCTTCGGCAACGTGCTCGGATCGAACGGTTCCGTGATACCCATCTTCCAGGAGCAGATACGGAAGGGTGGCCCTGTTACGGTGACGCATCCCGACATCATCCGCTTCTTCATGCTCATCCCGGAGGCCTGCCGCCTTGTCATCGAGGCCGGGACGATGGGTAAGGGGGGCGAGATCTATGTCTTCGACATGGGCAAGCCCGTCAAGATAGCCGACCTTGCCAAACGTATGATCCGCCTGAGCGGCGCGAAGGACATCGAGATAAAGTTCACGGGACTCCGCGACGGCGAGAAGCTCTACGAGGAGGTGCTCAACGACAAGGAGATAACGCTGCCCACGTTCCATCCGAAGATAAAGGTGGCGAAGGTGAGGGAGTATGAATACGCGGATGTGGACCGCGAGATCGGCGACCTTATCCGCGATGTCGACCTCAAGGATGACATGACAATCGTGGCCGGCATGAAGCATATAGTGCCGGAGTTCAAGAGCCAGCATTCCAAATACGAAGCACTTGATAAAGGTTAAAGAATTAAAGGTTAAAGGTTAAAGATTAAAGATTAAAGGTTTAGGGGTTAGAGTTTATAGTTTAGGGTTTAAAGTTTAAAGTTTAGGGTTTAAAGTTTAGGGTTTAAAGTTTAGAGTTTGTAGTTTAGAGTTTATAGTTTAGAGTTTAAAGTTTAGGGTTTAAAGTTTAGGGTTTAAAGTTTATAGTTTAGAGTTTATAGTTTAGGATTTATTCTTAACCCTCAACCGATAACTGAAAAACGGATAACTGAAAACTGACAACGGAAAACCGACAACGGAAAGCCCTCAACCGATAACTGAAAACTGACAACGGAAAACCGACAACGGAAAGCCCTCAACCGATAACTGAAAACTGACAACGGAAAGCCCTCAACCTTCAACCCTCAACCGACAATGGAAAACGGAAAACCGACAACGGGCAACGGAAAGCCTCTCAACCATAAAAGACAATGACTGAGATATTTATAATCTTCATGCTTGCGATAATCATACTCGCAATCATCATCACTGTCGCCGCAGGAGTCAGCCACAGAAAAAAGAAAGTGTCTGACGAGCAGTATATCGACAGCAACGGCGATCACATGTATTACGACCGGTCTTCGATCGAGAAACGTCAGTTTGCCGAAAACAATCCCGATGTAAAAGACGTCCGCACCTTCCGCCGTCTATTCAAGGGAAAGTGACAGGTATAGCTGTACACAAGGCGTCCGGATCCTGATCTCAGGGTCCGGACGCCTTGTTTTTGATAAGCGGTCATCACGTCTTTATTCTCCGAAGGTGAGGCGTAGGCCGAGATTGAGGTTGAAGTTGAGCGGTTTCTCTTTGTAGATTGTCTGGAGGCCGGTGCTGTCGTCGAAGTAATAGCTTACGCCCGGCTCCGCGAAAATCGCCAAGGGTTGCAGGATGCGGCATTGCACGCCGACAGCGGCATTGACCGACCATTGCACGGGATGGTCGGCAAGCCTTACAGATTCGGAACTCCTTCTCTCGCGGTCTACGAAATAATCCTTGTGGAGACGTGAGGATACGCATTTCTCGACCAGAACTCCTCCGGAGGCATAGACGTCGACCATCTTCCACGAAAGCATGCGATATTTGAGATTGACGGGTATGCCGACGTAATGAAGCTTCTGCTCACCTGTGAAAAAATGATCTTGGGTGCCCTCGCGTATGTCGGATGTCAGGTTGGCATACGATATGCCGCTCTCTATGGCGAGGCGGTCGGTCAGCCCGTAGGTGAAAGAGATGCCGGCCCTTATCGGCATACGGTGCTTTATGTCGGTCTTTACTTCATTTTCCCGGCTGTTCACCGGAAGCCCCATCAATGCGTTGTCCTGCCAGTAGGCCTTGTCAGTCCCGAGGCTGGCGGCGAACAGATTGCGGGTTGTGTAACCGTCGGATACGGCTCCTGATATGCCGGAACCGTAAGCGGAGAGGGAGAAACGTCCGTTTCCCGTGGCCTTCACATCCGCGTCGGCTGTGAACCGGCGTCCTGGAGAGGTCGGTCTGTAGTCAGGATGCGCGGGCATTAGCGTTATGGTGTCTTTTTTGTCGTTTGCCGCCGTGTCATATATGTCTGCGGCTCTTTCAGGTAGAGAGTCGGAAGCCGCCGGCGATGCCTGAAGGGGAGGGGTGTCATTGTGTCCGTGTGCCGGGATGAGATTGGAGGCACTGCGGGGAGCGCCTGATGAGAGCGCTGCAATTCCTCCAGGTATGGCGATTTGCGGAGATGCCGAGGCTTGGGAATCCATGTAGCCTGAGCCGTCTGTAGGCAGGCTCTTTCGCCCCGATACCGCCTGATGCTGTCTGCCGGAACCTGTCCGGCTGTCGGCGGCAAACCTGTCGGATGCGGGTAGCGAGGGGGACACGCCGACGAGCCAGTATCCGGCGGTCATCACGAGCGCGAGCATGGCCGCGGCAGCTATGCCGCGCCTCACCCAGATCGATATGCGCCGTCGGCGTGCGGGAATCGGCGCGCCGGTCTGCCTGGTCATCCCGGCTTCTATGCCGGCCCAGAGTCCGTCGGGCTCCTCTATCTCATAGTCAGCCATACGGTCATGTATCTTGTTAAGCCAATCTTCGTTCATATCGACGTGGGAATTAAATTGTTGTATTGTCTGATCCTCGCGGCGAGCATGGCTTTCGCCCTGTGTAACTGCGAGGCGGATGAACTCTCCTTTATATTGAGCATTGCCGCTATCTCCTTGTGGCTTTTCTGCTCGATGACGTAAAGGTTGAAGACAGTGCGGTAGCCATCGGGAAGATCGCGGATGAGCCGGAAGATCACTGAGGAGGGGATGGCATCGATGTCGGGCTCCTCCTCAGGAAGGTCATGCTCTTCGCCTGAGATCGCGACACACTTCATGCGGTCGGCGTGGTGAAGGAATCTGAGCGATTCGTTGACCGCCACCCGGGTGAGCCATCCTTTGAGCGATGCTTTCCCGCGGTATTCAAACGACCGGATGCCGGAGAAGATCCTTATGAAACTCTCCTGCACCACGTCTTTGACATCATCATCGTTGGGGATATAACGGGAGCATACGGCTGCGAGATAGCGGACGTAAGTGGAATACATCTTTCTCATAGCCGCAGCATCTCCTTGCTTCACAAGGACGATGAGTCTCTCCTCTATGTCGGTCTCTGTCGTAGCCGTCATCTGTTCTGTCCTGATGGCCGGGGGAGGGGAACGGAAATCCTGTCGGAAATCCGTTCCCCTCCCGGCCAAAAGAAGTTAGTGGAAACGAGGTCAGGTTGTCTTCAGCCAGTGAAGTCTGGCCGATATCTTGCCATCACATGATTGTAACGTTGAAATCATGTGGAATCTTGTCTTCAGTCCACGCGGCCGGAGTATGTTATGGCCCCGGTGGCGGATGTCGCCGCGGCCGGCCTCATGTCGAGCTTGAATTTTACAGATTTCTCGCCCGTGAACGACATCCATCTGAGATTGAACTCCATAGGCTCGGAGTCTCCCTCCGACAGCCCGTTGAGATTGAATGCCACCAGTGCGTCGCCCCATTCGCCATAGGTGTCGCCCTGGGCGTCATGGCGCAGCACGAGTTCGTAAGGGTCGGAGGGATTGGTGCCGGTGACGAGGTTTATGATGTGTTTCATCCCTGGAGAGCCCCAGAGAGTGCGCACACGCAGGGTCAGATAACCGTCTTCGGCTATGGTCACCCAGTCATTGACAATCTCGATGGGATCTTTCCCGAAGGTCTTGTCGTCGAGATCGCCGAGGCTTTCCACAGGCAGCTTGGTGCGGATGCTGTCGATCCAGTTTACCTCCACTTTGCGCAGCTTGTCGCTCTGGTCGGGCGAGGATGTCTCCGAATAGTTGACGAGAGCCCTTACCTCCTTATTCCCGAATGGAGAGGAGGTCATGTTGGCCGGGATAAGCTGTGTGTCCTTATCGAGCTGCATGAGGAAGCTGCCGTCTGATTCCGGGAGCACCGTCACAATGGCTGTGGGACGCAGGAGGTCGTAGTTGTAGTCGTCATCGTCTGAACACGAGGGGAGCGCGAGCATTGCTCCGCAGCAGAGGGTGGACAACAGGAGATGTAGTTTGTTCATATCGTCAGATCTATGTTTTTGGTTTTGTTCTATCATTAGAATATGACGATAGCGGAATCCTTGCATGCCTGCTGAAAAATTTTTTTTGATCCTGGGTCCGGGTGGGATCAGATCAGAATCTTGTGGCGCTGGTAATACTCGCGGAATTCCTTGGGAGAGCGGTTTTTCTTTTTCTTGAAGATGCGGTTGAAATTGCTGACGTTGTTGAAGCCGCATTCGTAGCATATCTCAGCTATGGAGGTCGTGCTGTCGACGAGCATGCGCGATGCCGCGCCGATGCGGATGTCGATTATATAATCTGACACCGAGCGCCCGGTGCGCAGCTTGAAGAAGCGGGAGAACGACGTGGGTGTCATGCCTACGAGGTCTGCGAGATCCGCGAGGCGTACCTCCTCCTTATAATGCCTGTCGATATATTCCTGCGCTTTCGTCACCCGGCGGCTGTCGCTGCTCACCCGTGCTTTGGCGAACGAGGAACTTGACAGCTGGCGGTAGTCGTGACTTACTGCCAGTTCGTGGAGGATCTGCAGGAATTCTATGAGCTGGTAGAACCCCGACTCAGCCTTAAGCAGCTTCTCTATCCTCGAGTAGATATGCATTATGGCCTTCTGCGAGAAGGCTATCCCTTTGCCGCTCTCATCGAGCATCCGGGAGATGTCGGCCATCTGTGTCTTGTGGAGCAGGGCCTCCCCGAAAAGATCGGAGGAGAACTGTATGGTGATCTCGCGGATACGGCTGGATGTGCAGTCGTGCTGTTCCCAGGCATGTTCTATGCCGTGGCCCACAAGGCACAGGTCGAAATCCTCGAGTTCCTCGATCGAATCGCCGACGACGCGGGCAGCCCCCTTGCATCCCTCCACGAAATTCAGCTCATATTCAGCGTGATGGTGGATGGGGTAGTTGAAGGCATTCTTTGTGCGGTCTACCAGATAGAAGCAGTCTTTTCCCGACAGTGGTGTGATCTCGGTGATTATTTTGTTCATGGCCGATTGAAGGTTGATGGTGAGTGGCGGGAAGCCGGTCGGCTCCGCTCTTTTATGCATAACGTTTTTATATGGCTTTTCGTGTTTTTTGACACTATTTTATCCAATATTTGACTATACTTCACAGTTACTTTTATATTAGGACGCGGTGCATTAACTTTGTGCTGCAAAAATAAATCAACTCACACTGACAGATTCATGAAAACCCAGATCAATCTCTCTTCGAAAAAGACTGCCATTGCTGCTTCCCTTGCGCTTTGTGCCTTGGCGTATGCCCCGGAGCCGGCATACGCGGAAAAGATCCATGTGTCGACTCCTGCCACCTCCCTCGTGCTCGACGGCGAGAAAGGAAGTGGCCTCAGTTTCCTTTACTACGGCTCCGCCCTCAGTCCCGCCGAGATAGAGGCTCTCGACAACACCGGGGCCGCGCAGCGCTCGGCATACCCTTTCTACGGCAACTTTCCCGAGCATGAATCGGCGATGGCCGTGACCCATTCCGACGGCGACATGATAATGGACATGGCCGTGGAGGATATATCGCGCACGAAGAGCGGCGACGCCGAGATCACGACCGTCACCATGCGCGACAAGTTCCATCCCCTCACAGTGAAGCTCAACTACAAGACATATCCCGACGCTGACGTGATCGAGACCTGGACAGAGACCATCAACGGCGAGAAGGGTAACGTGACCCTCCGCCAATACAATTCAGGTTATCTGCCGATACGCCGAGGCGATGTCTGGCTGTCGTCGCTCTACGGTTCGTGGGCCAACGAGGCCAATGTGGAGACTGAGCCACTTACCCACGGCATGAAGGTGATAAAGAATAAAGACGGAGGCCGCAACTCCCACACGGCCCACGGCGAGGTGATGGTCTCGCTCGACGGCAAACCCCGTGAGAACGAGGGGCGTGTGATAGGCGCCGCACTCGCATACACCGGTAATTACAAGTTGCGGATCGACACCGATGAAAGCGACTATCATCAGCTTTTCGCCGGCATCAATGAGGAGAACTCCGCCTACAACCTGAAGAAAGGGGAGTCTTTCACAACTCCCGTGCTTGCCCTTACATATTCCGACGAGGGCCTTAGCGGCGCAAGCCGTAATTTCCATAAGTGGGGCCGCGAACATGTGATACACAATGGCAAGGAGCTCCGCAAGATCCTCCTCAACAGCTGGGAAGGGGTATACTTCGACATCAATGAGGAGGGAATGGCCAACATGATGAAAGATATCGCCGGCATGGGGGGAGAGCTCTTCGTGATGGACGACGGATGGTTTGGCGGAAAGTATCCCCGCAACAACGACTCCACCTCTCTCGGCGACTGGACAGTAGACACCCGCAAGCTTCCTAACGGCATCAACGGGTTGCTTGACGAGGCAGAGAAGAACGGCATCAAGTTTGGGATATGGATTGAGCCTGAGATGACCAACACTAAGTCGGAATTCTATGAGAAGCATCCCGAACTTGTCATCACCTCTCCCGGCCACGAGCCGATGCTTGGACGCGGTGGCACACAGGTGGTGCTCGACCTTTCCAATCCCAAGGTGCAGGACATCATGTTTAACATGGTCGACACACTGCTGACAAAGTATCCCCGCATAGACTACATCAAGTGGGACGCCAATGCGCCGATCATGAACCACGGCTCGCAGTATCTCACGAAAGACAACCAGAGCCACCTATACGTGGATTATCACAAAGGTTTCGCCAAGGTGATGGACCGTATCCGCGCCAAATATCCTGATGTCACCATACAGGCATGCGCATCCGGGGGCGGACGTGCCAACTACGGTTTCCTTCCCTGGTTCGACGAGTTCTGGGTGAGCGACAACACGGATGCCCTGCAGAGGGTATATATGCAGTGGGGCACAAGCTACTTCTTCCCTCCTGTGGTGATGGGATCTCACATCAGCGCTGTGCCCAACCATCAGACTTTCCGCAAGACCTCCCTCAAATATCGTATCGACGTGGCTATGAGCGGTCGCCTCGGCATGGAGATCCAGCCGAAGAACATGACTGAGGAGGAGATTGCACAGTGCCGTAAGGCAATCGCCGAGTATAAGGAGATCCGCCCGGTGGTGCAGCAGGGAGATATGTACCGCCTGCTCTCACCATTCGACAAGAAAGGGGCCGCTTCCATGATGATGGTGGCTCCGGACAAGAATGAGGCAGTCTTCTACTGGTGGAAGACAGAGACATTCCACGGGCAGCAACTTCCCCGCATAGGTATGGCGGGCCTTGATCCTGACAAGAACTATGTAGTCACCGAGCTCGACCGCATAGACAATGAGCCACTTCCCTACGAGGGTAAGGCTTTCACCGGGAAGTTCCTCATGGAGCATGGACTGGAGATGCCTCTTGACCATAATGTAGACTATCACAAACGCAATGACTATGCATCGCGGGTGCTTCGCCTGCAGGCTAAGTGAGATATTGCAGTGACCTCGTGATTCAGGGAGATCCCGTATCTCCTGATTTGTTATGCCATATGATCCGGGCCCACACCTTTTTTATGGAAGTGTGGGCCCGGATCGCATGAAATTATATTATTCCAACCTCAGTTTTGCATATTTAACAGAATTTTTGTAAGTTTGCACATTGGAATATAGTAATTCTTTAGATTGATAAAGAACCTTTCATTATGAATAAACTGAAACTGAAGCTGTTGGCTTGTGCTTTGGTTGCCGGGTGCCAGTTGTCGGCGGCACAGGATCCTGTAGGCGGATTTCAGGAATTCCGCAAGGGCCTTCTTGACAATTTCCAGCAATTCAAGGCAAGAATTCTCGAGCATTATGCAGATTTCCTCGAGGGGGAATGGCATGCATACGAACCTCTTGAACCACTGAAGCGCGGAGAGAGGCCCAAACCGGATTCGATACCGACTGTCGGCACGCAGAAGCCGGTGGAAGAGAAGGATCTGGCGGCTCCCAACTTCAACAAGACAAGGATGAGCAGGGTTGTGGCTTCCAAGACGTTGAAAAAGAATACTAACGCCATATTCAATCCATCAGCCAAGGGGATAAATGTGGTGGTCAAGGATCTTCCGGCCCCCGTGCGCAACGACCGTCGTTCATCCACATCCAGGAAAACAGGCAACGATAATGTCGTCGTCGCCGATTCTGTCGTTCCCAATCCTGTGGAAGAGGATGGTATCGCGGAAGAGGTCACGACCGATTCCGTGGCGCTCCCTGTCGTGGAGATCGATGAAAGTGAGGTGACGGTTCCTCCGCGCTTTGATTTCATGCCGTCGTCTGAGCCGAGGGAAGGGAAGGAACCGGTAGTGTTCTATGGGATGGAAATCCTGGTGCCGGCGATGGATTTCACTATTATGGACAGTATCCCCGACTATAGATATGCCGGACGTCAATGGAGGCATCTCGCGGCACAGAAGGTCGATGAGACCGTGTTGCCGGTGCTGAAAGGAGTGACCGACCAACTAGGACTCAACGATTATCTTACTTACGAGTTCATGATGGCCTACGCACGGTCAAAATTCCCTGCTGCGAATGCCTTGTCGCAGGTTACTTTGACGCATTATTTGCTGGTGAATTTAGGCCTTGACACACGTATCGCATTGCTTGAACAGCAGATCCCGCTGATACTGATGCATACGGACCAGACAATCTATGATGTCCCCCTGTTGAAGCTCGATGACGTGATGTATGCGGTGTTTTATCCTGTCGGAGAAAAAAAGAAAGGGGCGATATACACGTGCAATCTTCCGTCAGACGCGTCGGAATTCGCCGATTCATTTGATTTCAGAGTCTCAGGATTGAATTTGCCGGAAAGGATGCGGCGCTATGACTTTAACGCCGGAAAGATCCATCTTCAGGGCATGTTTAATGAGAATGTTATTCCGGTGCTTTACCGCTATCCTCAGATGAATCCCGGAGATTATGCTGCCAGCGATGTGCTCCCCGAGGTAAAATATGACGTGGCGCGTCAGGTGCGCGAGCAACTCGCGGGAATGCCTGTGAATGAGGCCGTGAATGAATTGCTGACTTTTGTGCAGAATCATTTCGACTATGCCACGGATCAGGAACTGCACGGATTCGAAAAGCCTTACTTCTTTGTGGAGAGTCTTTATTATCCCACCAGCGATTGCGAAGATCGGGCGATATTCTACACATATCTTCTTTGGAACGCGCTCGGGGTGGAGAATCATTTGCTCCAGTATCCCCAGCATGAAAGCGCGGCGGTGTGCCTCCCTGAGGAAGTATACGGTACGAGCTATCTCTTCAATGGAAAAAGATATTTTATCTCTGATCCGACCTACATAGGCGCAACTACCGGAATGTGCATGCCGGCGTGTGTCAATGTCGTTCCGGATATCGATTATGCGTATCCTCTCGACTGATATGCTACGCTTCTGCTACATGCTGCTTATGCTCCCGTCATGATTCCTGGTGTTGTCATGGAATAGCCGTATTAGGGATATCCCTAATTTTTATCGAATATGGATGTGTATTTAATGAATTTTAACAATACGTCTACTTATATTAGGTGAAAATTTCCTAATTTTGAACTTTCGTAGGACTTGCACAACGAGTTGCTATGAAAAATTCATGAGGAGAAGTGTCGTAATTGCTTCTGCGGCACAAAGACAACGATATAGAGAAAACAACATTAATAATTAATTCAAACGAAAGATGAAAAAGATTTTGACATTGCTTCTGGCGATCTGCTTTTTTGCTCCTGTCTATGCGCAGAACTATGACAAGATGACAGAGAAAGCTCAGAAAAAAGAGGTGAAACAGAAGATGAAAGACTACAAGAAGGCCGGATATACAATCATGGGCAGTCGCACCATGGAAGTGGCCTTGACACGTCATTATTCCAAACTTAACAAACTGGGCGACGACGGTATCGTGTTCGACGGAATCTCCACCCGTACTAAGTCGAAAAACATCGGCGAACAGATGGCAATCAACAACGCCACTATCAAATACGCCCAGAAAGCCGGCAGTACCATCAAAGGCCGCGTGGTGAGCGACGGATTTGCCAACAGCACTGAAGCTGAGGGTGAGTTCGACAAATTTTATCAGGCTTACGAGCGTCTCGTGGAGCAGAAAGTGAAGAACGCTCTCGTACCCAGCTATTCAGTGATAAAGGATAACGGCGACGGCACATATGAGATCCAGGCTTTCTTCATTGTCGACGAAAGCATCGCACGCGTAGCGCGCCAGGCCGCTCTTGAGGCCGCGATCAAAGACACCAGCCTCGCTCAGAAATATGCTGAGAAGGTGCGTGAATTCGCCAACGACAGAATTGAGGAATGATACCGGCTGCCACCTCGCGCAAGGTTTAACAGGGTGCGGCGGCAGTTGTTGCTCCCTGTTTATTCAGACATTCGCGTGGAGGTCATGGCAAATGATTGTCATGACCTCTCCGCTTGAATATCGCATTGCTCCGGGGAGGCATACCCCTTATAAACAAACTACCCACATCAATGATATTCAATGCAAAATCAGTGGCTGCGGCGTTGATATTCGCCCAGGCGCTCATGGGCGGTGCCGCTTTCGCCCAGGATAACAGCGGCAAAGCCGATGACGCTTCCGTAAAGCGTCGCACAGACTACAGGTTCAAGCAGACAAAGACCCCTATACGTCTGGCTCCTTATAACACTGTGGTATATTCCCATTCGCCCGTGACTGTCTCCACAATGCGCGGCGACGTGCTTTTCTCCACCAAAAAGCAGATCACCAATCTGATGGTCAATCCTTCGGGTGTGAACTTCGGAGTGGTTGAGACCGACAAGAAAGGTAAGCGTCAGGCAAGCTTCTTCAGCACGTCGGAGGCATCGAAGAAAATATCGCAGTTTGATGCCAAGAAATATGGTGAGCCTGTCTCGATTGTATACACGTCTGATGCCCGCAAGGTTATTGTTGCCACAGTCACCGGACTCTATGTGTTTGAGCCAAGAAAGATGGAGCTCCTCGACAAAATAGAGATACCGTTCACTCCTGATGCGATGGCAATAAGCGGTAATTCATATTATCTTGCCATTTCACAGGGAGAGCGTGTGGCTGTGCTCAACTTTGAGAAAAAGGAGGTTCGCCGCGACTGGAATTACGGAGTGAAGGTGACCGACATGACTTTCAACAATGAC
This sequence comes from uncultured Muribaculaceae bacterium, assembly GCA_910588245.1. Taxonomy (GTDB): domain Bacteria; phylum Bacteroidota; class Bacteroidia; order Bacteroidales; family Muribaculaceae; genus Lepagella. The sequence continues at coordinate 19,604 of CAJUQP010000044.1, forward strand.
AACTCCGAATTCGCCGTGCTCACTTCCGACGGTCTGCTGACCATCTACGACACGCGTACGTTCAATATTAAGAACGACCTTGACAATCTTGGGGAAGGACTTGCCTGCGCTTTCAACAGCGACGGAAAATACATGGCTGTGGCCACCTCTGCTTCCACGATCGAGCTTGTCAACCTTGTGCGTCCTGACGACCGCAACACAATTCCTGTCGAAACCGGCAACGTCGGCGATTTGACGTTTATCAAAGACTCCGAGGGCAACTCCATTCTTGTCTTCACTACGGAGCTTGCAGTAGGTGCGCGCCGCATGACGGATCTGGAGCCTCACTTCACTCAGCTTGTCTCCCAGGAGGTTGACCGTTTGATGGAGGAATGGCAGAAGATGATGCCGGGCGAGTCGATGGAGGAATATCGTCTTCGTGTGAATGATGAGACCCGCGCGCGTCAGCGCCGCCTTTTCGAGGATGAGATATCGACACAGCTCGCCGGCGACCTTCTTGCCGGACAGACAATGACGCTCGGAAGTTACGACCGCGCCAACCAGGTGCTCGCCCTCGATTTCTCATCGATGCCTACTATCTATCTTCCTGTGCCCGAGGCTGACGTGACCAATTTCCGCGACGCCGGCGATCTGCTCCTCTCCGACGTGCAGTATGGTGTGCTTCCCGATGATACATTCGAGATAGTATACGCCAAGGTCTTCAATAAGGCCGACGGCAAGACATATGAATATAACAACCACGACCGTGTGGCAATGAATTTCATGGAGGGGGATGCCAATGTGGTAAGCCTCGAGATTCTTCAGCAACAGCAGATGGAGGAGCTTAAGCTTCAGGAGCTGCGTGAGAAGATCGTGGAGGAGGCACGCAACACAAGCGTGATCTCCAACCATACGAATATCGCTGTCAATTCCAAGATCGTGCCCGACTATGACGCCGACGGCAAGAAGATACTCAACTATGAGGTCAACTTCACTTATGAGGTCGATCCTGAGTTCTCGGCCGCTGAGGATTTCCCTCCGGGCAAGTATGTGGTCGATGAGTCGGGTGCGGCAAGCTCCATGCTCAAGATAGTCAAGGAGGCGTTTGAAGGCGACTTCTCTCAGTATCTCAAACCCGGCAAGAAACTGAAAGTCGTGATTTCCGGCACCGCCGACGCTACCCCGATCATACGTACTATCCCTTACAACGGCATGTATGGCGACTTCGTAGACGAGCCGATCTATGAGAACGGCGAGCTCACCGCCATCACTGTCACCAAGGCCGACGGCGTGAAGGAGAACCGCCAGCTCGCTTTCCTGCGCGCTGAGGGTGTGAAAGATTATCTGCAGAAGAATGTGGAGAAGCTCAAAGACATGGATGCCGACTATACATTCAAGGTAGACGTGTCGGAAGGGAAGGGCAGCGAATTCCGCCGAATCACTGCCAATTTCACAATAATGGATGTCTTCGAGTAAGACACAGGATTTTATATGCCGAATATCCCGGGCCGGCTCAAGATAGCGGCCCGGGATATGCCGGATATAAGGCTCTTGAATGACAGAACCCGTCTCGTCAAGGTTGCGGACTCTATCAAACTATCATATATAACATTTATGACCAGTATATTAAGGAATATAAATCAAATCAGAAGTCTGGCCGTCGCCAGGAAAGGAATCCTTGCGATGACTCTGGCCTCGCTTGCCGGAGGGGGTGCGGTCTTCGCACTCCCCTCCGTCCTGTCGGCTCCCCAGGATGTGCAGGCAGTGCCTGCCGGAGGGCAGTCTGATCCATTGGCCGAGGCAGCCGAGCTATATAAGGAGGTGAAGAAACTCCAGTTTGACGGTGCCGAGGATTCGGTTGTGGATCAAGCTGTCTACAAGGCGTTTGAGAAAGCATATGCCGCCTTGTCGACAGATACGCTCGGTGATGCCGGTGCTGATCAGTGTCGAGGCATGCTCCTTGATCTCAACAATGCACTTGCCCGTGCGGCCATCCATGCCTCCGTAGGCAACAACAATACGGAGATGACGAAATTTGCCAAGGCATATGTCGACACCCAGCTGATGCCGCAGATGGCCACAGCTGAGTTCAACAGAGATCCGCAGCTTTATCCGTCGCTGGTGTATGTGGCTGCCTCCGGCTCATATAATGCCAGGCAGATTGACGATGCCTTACGTTATTTCGAGGAATATCTGCGTACCGGAGAACAGAAACAGCGCGAGTCTGTGGCTCTGTTCTATGGCCAGTCTCTTCTCCAGACAAAACAGCCGCAGCGCGGACTGGAAGCTCTGGTGCAGGCTTCCAACGATTATCCGGCCAATCTCCAGATCCTGACGATCGCCATGCAGATGATCCTTGACACTGACCGACGTGATCTTCTGCCCCCACTGCTTGAAAGGGCGCTGACATTCAAACCCAACGATGAGAAGCTCCTTAATCTGCAGGCACAGGTCTATGAGTCGAAGGCACAATACCGTCCGGCTCTCGATATCTACATGCGTCTGCAGGAGGCCCACCCGAATAGCCTCAATATCAGCGAAGACATTGCGCGCTGCTATTATAACCTCGGAACGGGCTATTATAATGAGAGCATTCAGGCCGTCAACGAGAAAGACGCTTCAAAGGCGCGTCGCCAGAGCAACGCCTATTTCTCCAGTGCTGCGGAATCGTATGAGCAGCTTTCGGCCAATGATCCCAACAATGTGAAATATCTTAAGGCTATGGGCACGGCTTATGCCTGCCTCGGCAATAAATCGAAGGTCGATGCCATAAATGTGCGCCTTTCCGCACTGGGTGAGACTCCGATGGCCATGAATACCATGCCAGTCACTATAGGCGACGGCAAGAGTACGCAGGGTGGAGGTGCCACTCCGCGCAACATACCTTCCTACCAGCAGTATTCCCAGGAATTCGTGTCGCAGGAGATGGTGAAATGGGCTAAACGCGGAGAGTTTGAGAAAGTGGAGGATTATACGCGCCGTATGTCGGCCGACAATATCCTCCGCGAGCAGAAGCGTCTTTCGGCCATCACCGCCGATAAATATCTCAATGAGTATGGCGGACACCTGCAGCTCTCCGAGCTTAAGCTTCAGCCGTATGACGTCGAGAATGAGACTTATGCCATCAACTCGGATTTCGGACCGGTCTATATAAAGGTGCCTTTAAAGAATAAGGAAGCGGAGGTGTTCAAGTCAACATGGGAACAAGTGCAGATCCGCAACGCGAAGTTCTTCGTGAAGGATGACGCGATAGCCATCTCGACGATTACCTTCCAGACCCCCGCAGGCAAGGAATACACCTATAACGCATCCGCGGCCCTGGCTTATGAGCCCCCTGTGGTCACCATCGACCCGCGTCTCCTCGCCGGCAATACCGGCACGCCCAAGCCTGCGGTGAAGCCGTCAGGCAATTCTACGCAGGGTGGGAGCTACATAACGATGGAGAGCGATGTCGATAAGGAAATCCCGTCGAACAAGACCAACAACACCAATACGATAGCCCTGATTATCGCCAATGAGAACTATAGCAACGTAACCAAGGTGGAGTCGGCTCGCCATGACGGCGATGTATTCGCGCGCTATTGCCGTGAGACTCTCGGCATCCCGGAGAATCAGGTGCTGCAGTATAACGATGCGACCCTTGGCAAGACCCTGTCGGCTATGAACCAGCTCAAGAACGTCGTCTCCGCCATGGGCCCGACCACGGATGTGATCGTGTATTACGCAGGCCACGGTGTGCCGGATGAGAACAGCAAGGAGGCTTTCATGCTTCCCACCGACGCTGATCCGATGGTGACGGCATCAGCCTATCCTCTGTCGAAGTTCTACCAGGATCTCAGCGACATGGGCGCTTCCAATGTGATGGTCTTCATGGATGCATGCTTCAGCGGCTCAAACCGTGGCGATGGCATGCTTGCCGCGGCCCGTGGCGTGGTGCTTAGGGCGCAGGCTGCCGCTCCGAAAGGCAACATGTTTGTGCTCAGCGCCGCCGATGGCAACGAGACGGCCCTTCCCTGGCAGGAGAAGAATCACGGACTCTTCACATATTTCCTTCTCAAGAAGCTTAAGGACACTAAAGGCAACGCCTCCCTACAGGAACTTGCCGACTATGTGAAGGCTGAAGTCAGCAAGACAGCCTCACTCACCCTCAAGAAGCCGCAAACTCCTACTATGACAGTCTCCGGAGCGCTCGCTGGCCAGCTCTCGAGTAAAAAACTCAGGAAATGACCATGAGCGTGATCAGAAGGATAATGGGCATGGCAGTCTGCGCGTTTTTACTCGTGCAGACTGCCACGGCCGCTCCTGACGTAAAAAAAGTGAGCGGCACTTACACATATTACGGCGATAAGAATGACTCCCCGGCCATGGCCAAGCGCAAGGCTCTTGAAGGGGCGCGTCTTGACGCCATCTCCCGGGAATTCGGCACGATTGTCAGCCAGGATGTGCTCCAGGCTGACCGGATCGATTCCAAAGGGGAGAATAATAAGTTCTTTTCCCTCTCCTCTACGGAGGTGAAGGGGGAATGGATAGCTGACGACGGCGACCCGGCCTATGTCGTGTCGCTCGGCAATGACGACTGCCTTATCGTGAGCTGCCGTGTGTCGGGATCCGCTAAATCGATCAGCAACGACGCTATCGATTTCCAGGCCCTGGCCCTGCGCAACGGAAGCACCAAGGGCAATGCCTCGACCGAGTATTATGCGAAAGACAATCTGTATCTGTATTTCACAACTCCGGTCGAAGGATATCTGCAGGTCTATCTGATGTATGAAAACGGCGATGTGCTCAAACTTCTTCCCTACATCAACGATCCGAAACAGGAGGTGAAGGTGAAGAAGGATTACGACTATATCTTTTTCGATGAGAACCGTCCCTCCTCTTTCGGGCCGGTAGATCCGATGGGCATCTCGACAGACGGTGAGATAGAGTTCAACAAGATGTATGTAGTGTTTTCTCCGAATGCTTTCGCACGTCCGGTGATGAAGACAGACAAATATGGGGCGCTCCCATATCTGAGCGAGGAGGACTTCTCGAAATGGCTTGTCAAGAACCGTCGCAATGATCCCAAGATGGGAGTCAAGCAGATAAACCTGAAATTATTTCCGAATACACTCTGATTTATGAAATGATTATGAAGAAGACATTCTTGATCGGAGCTTCTCTGCTGGTGGCTGGATCGGCGTTGGGACAGACCACGGCGGAGACAAAGAAAGAGACTGCATCGGGTGGCCCCGGGTCGGCGTTTGAGGAATTCCGGCAGAAAATCCACAGCGATTTCCAGGATTTCCGCCACACTATACTCGAGCATTATGCCGATTTCCTTGAAGGTACCTGGCATGAGTATGAGCCTCTGGAACCGATGAAACGCTCCGAGCAGCCGAAACCTGTAAAAATCCCTGACGTGACACTCGACAAGCCGTCGACGAAACCTGTGAGGCTTCCGAAGCCGGTGCTCGCGCGTATTCCCGGACAGGGAGACACTAAGCTTCCCTCGCTCCAGGACGAGCTGGGCGGAAAGCTTCCGGGACAGACGACTCCCGTGACATCTCCCGACCTTTCAGGCGAGATCACCCTTCCTCCGAGTCCTTTCGATCCTCCGAAGGCGGAAATCCCGCCTGAGGCAAGGCATGAGGTGCCTCTTTCACTCGGGGTGCGCCCCCAGCTCGGAGTGCCCGTGCTCGGACAGGTGCCAGTGATCCCTATTCCGTTGCCGGAAGAGGAGACCGCGCAGACACCGGAGCCTGTTGAGACTCCTCAGCCGGCGCCGGAAGCATCCGCTGATAAGGATATCGTGAAATTCTACGGCATGGAACTTCTTGTGCCGAAAGTGGATTTCAGGATCAGCGACAGCCTGGAGAAAGTGTCGGATTTCGCACGCCATTGGAAAGCTCTCGAGGAGCAGGATGTCGCCACGAAAGTGATCGATGCCCTGGCCCCCGAGATCGGGAAGATGGGGCTCAACGATTATCTCGCATATGAGTTCATATGCGCCTATATGGATTCTAAATTTCCTCAGGCCGGTATCTCCCCGAAACTTTCTGCCGTGCACTATCTCCTTGCCAATCTCGGATTCAATGCCCGCATAGCTGTGGCTACGAAGACAGGCGATCCAATAATTCTTATTCCCGCAGACCAGAAACTATATGGAGTGACATATATGCAGATCGGGGGTGAGAATTTCTATGTGCTCGGCAATCGTTTCGCCAAGATCGCGGGCTCACCGCTCGCCACGTGTGATCTTCCTAAGGTCGCTTCACAAGGGAAGCGCTTCGACATGAAGGTCAGGAGCCTGAACCTTCCGGTCAAAGAGCGTCGGTTTGATGTGAAATATGGCAACCTCAACCTTACGGGCACCGTCAATGAGAATCTCATGCCGATGCTTTACCGCTATCCCCAGATGGATACGGGCGACTATGCCCAGAGTGTGCTCGACGAAGGACTGCGCCAGGATCTGGTGCGTCAGGTCAAGGAACAGCTTGGAGGGAAAGGGGCTCTGGCGGCTACCGATGAACTGCTGAGGTTTGTACAGGAGGGATTCGAATATGCCACTGACGATGATTTCCATGGTTTTGAGAAGCCTTATTTCCTCGAGGAAAACCTTTTCTACCCTAAGAATGACTGCGAGGACAGGGCTATTTTCTACACATATCTCCTGTGGAATGCCCTCGGTGTGGAAAACCAGCTCCTGGCTTTCCCCGGCCATGAGAGTGCGTCGGTATGTCTGCCTGGAGAGAATATTTCCGGCACGAGCTACGAGCACGACGGCAAACGTTACTATATTTCCGACCCGACCTACATAGGATCGAAGACCGGGATGTGTATGCGCCGTTATGAGAAGACTCCTCCGACGGTTGATATGAGTTATCCGGATAAATGACGATTGAAGACACCCCGGCCTGGTTTCAATATCCGTGCCGGGGTGTTTTTTTAGGGTATTGCGGCAAATTCTGCCCGAAATTTTGTTTTTATGTCATGAGTAGAATCCTGAAAGTCATTTTAGCTTCGTTCCTGGTCTGTCTGACATGCGGGGCGAAACCGACCCACCGCGTTGTGGGCTATGTCACGTCGTGGTCGCAGGGTATGCCGGAGACGGATATCCTGACTACAATCAATTATGCCTTCGCGCATGTCAACGATACTTTTGACGGTATCCGCATTGACAATCCTTCGCGTCTCGACAGCATAGCGTCGCTCAAGAGATCAGCCCCCGGGCTTGAGGTGCTCCTTTCCGTAGGGGGATGGGGCAGCGGTGGCTTCAGCGAGATGGCGTCCGACTCGCTGAAGAGAAAGTCTTTTGCTGAGGCATGCCGCAATCTGGTCGACCGACTTGGCCTCGACGGAATAGATATCGACTGGGAATATCCCGGAAGTTCCGCGGCCGGCATATCATCGTCGAGAGCAGACAAAAATAATTTCTCACTCCTTATGCGCGATCTGCGCCAGGCTCTCGGAGAAGACAATCTGTTGACAATGGCTGCGCCTGCCACAGTGGGGTTTTATGAATTCCGTGATGTGATCCCTTATGTTGATTTCATTAACGTGATGGCTTATGACCTTAACCGTCCCCCTTATCACCATTCATCTCTTTTCCGGAGCCGTCTCAGCGGCGACATGACAGCCGACGAGGGGATACGTGCGCATCTGGCCGCCGGCATCCCTTCAGGTAAGCTGATTCTCGGCGTGCCGTTCTATGGACATGGTAAAAAGGGCGTCTTCCCGGATTTTGTGGATTTTTCCGACATAAGGCCTGAAAAGAAGATGAAAGAGGAATATGATAAGATTGCATGTGTGCCTTATATCGTCGATAAAGAGGGGAAGTTGGTCATGACTTTTGAAAACGAACGTTCCATAGCCCGTAAATGCCGCTATGTGCTGGAGAATGGGCTGGGGGGTATTATGTTCTGGGAATATGGTGGTGACGCTCCTGATCACAGTCTTCTGCGCGCGATAGGAAAGCATCTTATGACTCCCGCTTCTGAGGAGAGGCATTGACTCATGCCTTTCTTACTACCCCGCTCCATGCCACAGATGGTATGCGCGCGTATTTCCGCCAAGCCTTGAGCCAGAGTAGCGGGAGTGCCACCCCGGCAATTGAATATGCTATCCAGAAGAGGTCGGCGTGGTTGTTGTGGTGTATCACCATATGGCATCCGATCTGGGCGAAGTCAAGGTCATACCACCATATTTTCAAGAGGCTGACCGCTTTAAATGCTATTATGTGGAACACAAAGACATACAATGTGTTTTCACCGATGAATATGAGGGTGTCGCGCAGGCGATGCCCTTTATTGTCGATGAACTGTGCCACATAGCGCACTGTCAGGAAGCCGATTGCTCCTGTGATCGGCAATGTGAGCACGTCAATCATCTTACCATGATTGTTCATGCCGGAGAGATGCAGCCATGCCGCGCCGCAGAGAAGGGACAGAAATACCATAAACATTGGGAGGTTGACCTTTATTCTCTCTTCATATCTATGGAACAGGAATCCGAGCGCGAAGAAAAACAATCCCCATATCTCACGCATGCCTCCGTTGGGTATGTAACGTAGCTTGAGATTGAACCCGATGCGCAAGGCCGTGAATGCGAGGGCAGCGGCGCATATGATCAAGGCTATTTTCTCCGGTTGTAGATGGAATCGTCTGTTGATAAGCAGGAAGAGCACAAGAAAGAGGATGCTTGCCACGAGAAGTCCGCGGAAAAACCAGAAGGCTCCGGCCATGAATTCATCGTAGCCGTTCATTGAGGTGAAGATCATTATCAGGCGGTCGATGAAGTTGCGGAGATCATATGGATGGGTCACGCCTCCGGTCCAGTTGCCGTATTGCTCGTTGAGTATGCCAAAATGGAAGAAAACATTGTGGAGCAACAGGAAAAGGAGACTCCATTTCACGAAAGGCACATAGAGCCCCTTGAAACGCTTTGTGCAGAAAGCCCACGGATCATCTGCATATCGTGTGTTGAAGAAATAGCCTGCTGTGATGAAGAAGAGAGGCATGTGGAAGGTGTAGATGAAGTTTGTGAGGAGTTCGGGAGCTTCCGCATGCCCTACAACCATCAGAATGATGGCGATGCCTTTGGAGATGGATATTACGTTGTTTCTCATATCGGGGAATCGGGAAAGATGAAAAATAGGGCTGCGATCGGTTGGTTTGCTGCTCCTCCGATGTTGTGGCAAAGCGGGAAGAAATCGTATCGCAGACATATGGAATTTGAATTATATTTATGACTCTTACAGATCGACTGTGATGCAAAAATACTAAAAAGTTTGCATGTCAGAAAAAAAAATTGTAACTTTGCATCGCAAAAGAGCGGTAGCGGCGCGAAGCCGTAGCTGTTCGGCTGCCAGGAGAGATGGCAGAGTGGTCGATTGCGGCGGTCTTGAAAACCGTTGAGGGTCACACCTCCGGGGGTTCGAATCCCTCTCTCTCCGCAATAAAGCCTGATTAACAGGCTTTTATTGTATCTACGCCCAATTTTACACCCAAATCGTGTAAAGTTGGGTGTTTTTATATATTAGAGTTTAAATAAACTTATATGTTACGCACGAGTATTGCACCTCCAATTGT
>CAJUQP010000045.1 GCA_910588245.1 uncultured Muribaculaceae bacterium
GGTGGATGTAATTTTTTCCTCATTTTATTTGGATTTTAATATAGTTCGTCAGTTTCATATCGCGGTTATCTGTTTCATGGTTCGAAGGATTTCATGGGCTCGTTAAACATCCAACATTCAGACTGTTGGACGGAACTAACCTGCATGATGCCCATCCGTCGGCAAAATTAGTAAAAAAATCATGATCCGCTCAATAATTCACTGATTTATTACACATAGTGGAAAATGACGGAAAGAGGATAAAATTATGAAAATGTGGGGATGATATTTGGCAGGGTCGGAAAAAATGAGTAACTTTGCAGCCGGATTTGTAATCTCTGGCAAGACATGGAAGCTTGTTAAATTGCAAACTTACACTAAAACCCAATACAACAATGGATTTAATCAAGATCGCGGAGGAGGCTTTCGCCACTCCCAAAAAGCAGTTCGACGAGTTCGGACCCGGCGACACCGTGACGGTCGCTTACCGTATCAAAGAGGGTAACAAGGAGCGTATCCAGCAGTATCGCGGCGTAGTGATCCGCATCAACGGCCACGAGGACAAGAAGCGCTTCACAGTACGCAAGATCTCCGACGGTGTAGGCGTGGAGAGGATTTTCCCCATCGAGTCGCCTTTCATCGAGTCGATCACTGTCAACAAACTCGGCAAGGTGCGTCGTTCGAAACTCTATTATCTGCGTAACCTTACAGGAAAGAAAGCCCGCATCAAAGAGCGTTTCGTCAAGAAAGAGAAATAAGACGATCCGACCGGGCATCGCAACCGTTAAAAAACGCTTCCCGCAAGCCATCGGCGCCGGGAAGCGTTTTTTTACTTATTTAAACGTCCGGATTATGTACGATTCAAAAAAAATGAGTATTTTTGCACGAAAATAGCCGGCGCCGGACATTGTGCCGCGATGGCCGGCATATCGCCGCGTTGCAGGAAGTGCCTGCCAGGGATTATGAAAGACAAAAACTAAAACAAGATATCAGACATATGTCAAACAAAGCATTACTTATCATCCTCGACGGTTACGGAATCGGCGACCATGGAAAGGATGACGCTATCTTCAACACCCCCACACCCTATATCGACAGCCTTGTGGCTGACTATCCCCATTCGCAGCTTCAGGCAAGCGGTGAGGATGTAGGTCTGCCTGACGGACAGATGGGCAACTCCGAGGTGGGTCACCTCAATATCGGAGCAGGCCGCGTGGTATATCAGGATCTGGTGAAGATCAACCGCGCCATCGCCGACGGATCATTTGCCGAGAATCCTGAGATCAAGAGCGCTTTCTCCTATGCCCAGAAGAACAATGTGCCCATCCACTTCATGGGCCTTACTTCCTCGGGTGGCGTTCACTCCAGCCTCGAGCACCTCTACGCCCTCTGCGACACCGCCAAGGCTTATGACCTGCAGCGCGTATATCTGCACTGCTTCATGGATGGCCGCGACACCGATCCCAAGAGCGGCGCCGGCTTCCTCCGCGAGGTGCAGGAACACTGCGCCAAGAGCGCAGGCACCATAGCATCTGTGGTGGGCCGTTACTACGCCATGGATCGCGACCACCGCTGGGAGCGTCTGAAAGAGGCTTACAACCTGCTCGTATATGGCGAGGGGAAGCATACCGACAATGTCGTGGAGGCTGTTGAGGAATCGTATGCGGAGGGTGTCACCGACGAGTTCCTGAAACCTATCGTCAACGATAAGGTGGATGGCCGTATCGGAGCCGGACACGTGGTGATATTCTTCAACTACCGCAATGACCGTGCCAAGGAGCTCACCACAGTGCTCACACAGCACACCGAAGACGGGATGAATCCTATACCCGACCTGCAGTATTACTGCATGACTCCCTACGACGACTCTTTCAAGGGAGTTCATATCCTCTTCCCGAAGGCCGACGTGACGGAGACACTCGCCGAATATCTCTCGCAGAAAGGACTCAAGCAGCTCCACATCGCCGAGACCGAGAAATACGCCCACGTCACCTTCTTCTTCAACGGCGGCCGCGAGCAGCCTTTCGAGGGTGAGGACCGCATCCTTGTGCCCTCTCCCAAAGTGGCCACCTACGACCTACAGCCCGAGATGAGCGCTCCGGAGGTGACAGAGAAGCTTGTGGCAGCGATCGATTCCGACAAGTATGACTTCATCGTGGTCAATTTCGCCAACGGCGACATGGTAGGCCATACAGGTGTATATCCCGCAATACAGAAAGCGGTGGCTTGTCTTGACAAATGCGTGGAGAAAGTGGTGGAGGCAGCCAAGGCCCACGGCTTCGGCACCATCATCATAGCCGACCACGGCAATGCCGACCATGCAATCAACGCCGACGGCACTCCCAACACAGCCCATTCGCTCAATCCGGTGCCTTTCATCTATATCAGCGCCGACAAAGACGCCAAAGTGAAGAATGGCCGTCTTGCCGACGTCGCTCCCTCGCTGCTCCACATCATGGGGCTGCCAAAACCCGGGGAGATGACCGGAGAAGACCTCATCACAGACTGACGAAGACGCTGCGATGAACAGAAGTCTTATCAAAAAGGCGGCGGTCCCACTGCTGGGACTCGCCGCCTTATGTTTCTGCACGGAGATATCCGCGCGGAAACTCGTGATCCTTCACACCAACGACACCCATTCTGCGGTGGAACCCGCGGCTGACGGCACCGGGGGGGCGCTGCAGCGGAAGGCCATAATCGATTCCGTGAGAAACGCCGAGCGCGATGTCATAACCGTCGATGCCGGTGATATGGTGCAGGGTTCGCTTTTCTTCAAGTATTTCCGCGGCGATGTGGAATACCCGCTCATGAATATGACCGGCTATGACATCCGTGTGCTCGGAAACCATGAGTTCGACAACGGCATGAAAGATCTCGCCGAACAATACAGGAAAGTAAAGGGTTGTCCGCTTTCCGCGAACTACGATTTTTCCGGCACTGAGCTTGAAGGGATTTTCAAGCCATATGTGATAAAGAAAGTCGGCGGAAAGAAAATCGGGTTCTTCGGCCTGAACGTGGATCCCGTGAGTCTCATATCCTCCAAGAACATCGACGTGAGGTTTAAGGATATCATACCTGTGGCCAACGAGACCGCGGCATTCCTTAAAAAGAGGAAGAAATGCGATCTCGTGGTGGCCGTGACACATATCGGCTACACCGCGAGCAACGGAAAGACCACCGATGTCGACCTCGCCCGCGCGAGCCGCGACATCGACATCATCATAGGAGGGCATTCCCATACGCTTGTAGATCCGGCGCATCCCGAGAAATATCCGTCGCTTATCCCTAATGCCGACGGACGGCCCGTAAGAGTGGTGCAGACGGGTAAATACGGCAGATACGTCGGTAAGCTCACGGTAGACCTTGACTCGCTCGAAGGGGCCGACGGTGAGGATTTCGCCTATGAGCTCATACCGGTCACCGACCGTTTCCCTGAAGAGAAGCTTGACCGTGCTATGATCAATTTCCTCCGTCCTTACAAAGAGGTTGTCGACTCTGTCGACAGCCGGGTGATAGGGCGGTCGCTCTATGACATGAGCAAGGGAAAGGGACATTGGGGACAGGCAAACCTGACTGCCGACTTCGGTCTGTGGTATGGCAACCATAAGGCTGACTCCATCCGTGCGGCCGGCAATAACATGCCCCGTGTCGACCTTGCTATCATGAACGTCGGAGGGATAAGGCAGGATATGCATGAGGGTGATATCACCGAAGGGCAGATACTCTCCACGTATCCATTCTCCAATCATTTCGTGATAATGGAGCTCAAGGGCTCCGACCTCGCGGAGGCCATGAAGGTGGCCGCCAGGCGGGGAGGGGAGGCGGTGAGCCACAACGTGAGGGTGCTGACCGACGCCGAAGGCAATTATCTGAAAATGATCATCGACGGCAAAGAGATCGATCCGGATCACACATACTGTGTGGCAACCATCGACTATCTCGCGGAAGGGAACGACGATATGGTGACCCTCGCCAACCACAAGAAGCTATGGACGGATGAGGTAGAGGTCGCCGCGCCTATTCTCCGATGGTTTGAAAGCCAGGGGGAGACAGGGCTCCCGATAGCTCCCGATCCCACACCGAGATTCCTCAAGGCCATAAGCCTATGACATAAACTACAAAGCATGGGACGCGGATTCTTGTCAATATCCATAATCGCCGTTCTGCTGCTCGGTGGCTGCGCCGGGCGGGGAAGCGGCGATTCTGCCTTTTCCGTGTCTGACAGCGATGCGGCATCTCGCGCCGGAGATCCGGCGGAGGCTTCCGATATCACGGCTTTTTGCCGGGAGAAGGCCGACTCCGCGCTTTCCGGCATGACGCTTGAGCAAAGGGTGGGACAGTGCTTCATGCCATCGATCTATGCGTCGGCCGATCTTCCGACCCTGCGGCAGCTCCGCCATTATATATCTGACCTTCATGTGGGGGGAGTGGTGCTTCTCAAGGGTGATCTCCGGTCGGCTGCGCGCATGGCCGGTATGGGCGCGGAGGCTGAGATGCCCCTTTTCATGGCGATAGATGCCGAATGGGGGCTTGGCATGCGTCTTGAGGACGCTCCCGACTTTCCACGCAACGGGCGATTGGGTCCGGGGGCTGACGAGCGTCTGCTTTTCGACTATGGAGGGGAGGTGGCGCGGGAATGCCGGCGTGTGGGGATCAACATGGTGCTCGGACCTGTCGTGGATGTGGTGGAGAATCCCCGGGGGGTGATAGGGAGCCGGAGTTTCGGGAGCGATCCGAAAAGGGTGGCGGATCTCGGTGTGGCCTATGCCCGCGGCGTAGAGTCGGGTCGCGTCATCAGTGTGGCCAAACATTTCCCGGGTCATGGCAGTCCGGATGCCGACAGCCATAAGTCACTCCCCGTTGTGAGACGTGACGCTGTGGAACTTGACAGCATCGACCTCTATCCCTTCCGAAACTATGTCGACGCCGGACTGTCGGGAGTGATGGTGGGGCATCTGGCCGTGCCCGCGCTCGACTCCCTGTCTCTTCCCGCGGCGGTGTCGCCGGCGGTCATAGGGGATCTTCTTCGCCGCCGTCTCGGTTTCGGAGGGATTGTGCTGACCGATGCCCTCAACATGGAGGGGGCAAGGGGATATGACGCTTCAGCGGCACTCTCCGCAGGTGCCGACATAGTGGTGGGACCGGAGAATACGGCTCTGGAGATAGAGAATGTGATCGGAAAGATAAGGAGAGGGGAGATGCGTGCCGAGGTAATCGACGACCGTTGCCGGCGCATTCTTTTCTATAAGTATCTCATGGGTATCGACGCAGGTAGGGAGGTCTCGCTCGACGGTATACCGGAAGATGTGAGGGAGGGTGCAGACTCCATCTGGCGCCGGCTTGTGAGATGACGTCAGAGGCGTCCGTTGTCGTGATAGCTGTAGAATCCGGCGGCCGTCACTATGACATGGTCAATCATCTTCAATTTCATGAATCCCGCGGCTTCCTTAAGTTCACGCGTTATCTGGTCGTCGCTGGCGCTCGGCCGTGTGGCACCTGAAGGATGGTTGTGTACGAGCACAATTCCCTCGGCATTCTCAAGCAGAGCGTGTTTTATGGCAATCTTCACATCGAAAAGCGATGCCGTGGATATCCCTACCGACATGCATACCTCGCGTATCACCATATTGCGCCGGTTGAGAAGGAGTATCCACACCTCTTCATGGTCGAGGTTGCCGATCTTGTAGCGCATGCGGCTGAATATCCTTTCGGATGATGTGATGGGATCCTCATGTGCCGGTTCTTCGGACGCGTATCTTTTCATGAGCTCCATGACGGCCTCGATCTGTATGCATTTGGTCAGGCCTATCCCTTTCCTTGCCATCAGTTCCTGCCGTGTGCGTCGTTCAAGACGATGGAGCTTCCCGTCGTTGTCGCGCATGAGGTCGCGGCATAATTCAGTTATGGGATTGCCGGGCGTGCCCGTGCGCAGTATTATGGCCCAAAGATCAGGCACAGATAGAACGGCGCAACCGTATTTCTCAGCCTTTTCGCGAGGCTGGTCGTCGGGATCAAGATCCTTTACTGTGCGTAGGGGTGGTTTTGACTTGTCGTATCCCTCCATCTCACTTCCCCTTTCTCCGCGCAATCTCGTCGTCGATGTCGCGTCCGTGTCCTAAAATGATTTTCCACACATAGGCGCGGATGAAGCCTGTGCCGTAGCCGCAGAGCTGTACCATGGCGGCCCCTACGCCCATCGTGCCGATCTTCACGCTGCGGGTGGAGATCATGCCCCAGATCCAGAGCGCCAGGATATAAATGAGCAAAGGCACGAGCGCCCATTTCCAGAAGAAGGCCCAGACGATCATGGCCACCGCTCCGATCACGAAGAGGGCCGGAAGCCAGTGAACCGCTTTCATCGAGCCGGGATAGAGGAGCTGGAGTGTGATTCTCGACATGCCGAAGACATGGACCTGACGCCAGAATTTACGGAAATCCACACGGCGCTTGTGGTAGACGGCCACGTCCGGGAAAAGCATGACAGAGAATCCGGCGAGACGTATGCGCGTGCTCATGTCGATATCTTCGCTGAACATCTCGCGGAAGCCTCCGACCTTTTCGTAAACTTGGCGTGAGAATCCCATGTTGAAGGTGCGGGGAGTGAATTTCTCCATGTGCACTTTTCCGCCGCGTATGCCGCCGGTAGTGAGGAAAGAGGTCATTGAGTAGTTGATAGCTTTCTGCGTGTCGGTGAAAGACTCGTGGGCCGCGTCAGGTCCACCGAAGCAGTCAGCCGGTGTTTCCCCGAGCGCTTCACGCAGCCGGGCGATATAGTCCGGGGGCAAAATACAGTCAGAGTCGACGAAGATGAAGTAATCTCCGCCGGCTCTGTCCATACCGTAGTTGCGCGCAATGCTGCGCCCTTCGTTGTCTTTATAGAAATATTTGAGGCTTAGCCTGCCGGCATATGCCTCGCATTGCTCCCGGCAGGGTATCGTAGAGCCGTCTTCCACTATCACTGTCTCGAAACCGGAGTCGGATTGCGACGCCAGACTCGCGAGGAGGTCGCTGATCTCGTCCGGCCTGTTGAAGACCGGCACTATCACAGAGAAGAGTCTCTTTGCCGGGACGTCCATCACTGTCAGGCTTTTACACGTCCCACGTACTCACCCGTGCGAGTGTCGACCTCAATGAGCTCGCCCTCGTTGACGAAGAGAGGCACACGGACTGTGGCGCCAGTCTCTACTGTGGCGGGTTTCAAGGTGTTGGTGGCGGTGTCGCCTTTGAGTCCGGGCTCGGTGTAAGTGATCTTGAGAGTTGTCTTCACAGGCATCTCGGCGTAGAGCACGGTGTCGGTTGAGGCGTCGCTGACCACCTCTACGGTGTCGCCCTCTTTCATGAAGGCAGAGCCAGTGACAAGCTCCTTGTTGATGGGAACCTGCTCGAAAGTCTCATTGTTCATGAAGATATCGTCGCCGCCGTCAGCGTAAAGATACTGATATGGACGACGCTCCACGCGTACGTCCTCGAGCTTCTCGCCGATATTGAAACGGCGCTCGAGCACGCGGCCGTCGACCACGTCTTTGAGCTTCGTGCGCATGAAAGTGTTGCCTTTTCCGGGTTTTACGTGGAGGAATTCCACGCAGAAATAGAGACGGCCGTCCATGCGGATGCAGGTGCCGTTTTTGATGTCTTGAGCGTTCATCATATGCTTAAAATCTGTATTGATGTCGTGTATTAACAGGGGCGATGACTGTCGCGGCCCCGATTCGACTGCAAAATTAATAAAAAAAAGGCAAATCTGAAATATGCGATGAGGTGGAAGTGACTCTTAAATTGTTGCAAACCACAAAAAAGTGGCGTGAAATTTGTGGGAGTGAAAGATATTTCCTAATTTTGCACTCCGAAAATAGGCGACAGAAACGTCAACATCAGGAAATAAATAATTCGATATAAGCAATGAAAAGAACATTCCAGCCCTCAAACCGCCGTAGGATCAACAAGCACGGCTTCCGTGAGAGAATGGCCACAAAAGATGGCCGCAAAGTGTTAGCCCGCCGCCGTGCGAAAGGCCGCGCTTCCCTCACCGTATCAGACCACATCGCCGGCAAGTAATCCTTACGGGCATATGGTATAAAACCGGCCGGTCGCGATTGCGGCCGGCCGGTTTTATATTATCGCGAGAGTTATCCGTCTCCAAATATACGTAATCAGATGAATGTATTCCTAAATATAGTGTGGCTCCTTTTCGGAGGAGCCATGATTGCCGTAGAATATCTGATGTCGAGCGTGGCCATGATGGTCACGATAATCGGCATACCATTCGGACTGCAGACCATAAAACTCGCGCAGGTGGCGCTATGGCCCTTCGGCACTGATACTTCGTCGTCAGGCTGGCCCTCGGGGTGTATCGCGGCAGTAATGAATGTTGTGTGGTGGTTTGTCGGGGGAATCCCGATAGCACTTTCTCATTTGGCATGGGGAGCGTTGCTCTGTGTCACGGTTGTTGGTATTCCGTTCGGGTTGCAGCATTTCAAGCTTATGCGGCTTGCATTGTTTCCTTTCGGGAAGACAGTGGTCTGATCTTTTTAAGATAGATTACAGTTCCGGCGTTTTTTTAACGTCTTTTGTGAACCTCTTGTGTCGTGACCGTGTTTTAATGTCAAACTAAAACAAAAAAGGTTATGGACAGCAAGGAAAAACACATCAGAGAGAATGAACATGTAGATGCCGATATGATAGCCGATTCTCTCAGGGCTCAAGGCAAGAACCGCAAGCGCGAGAGCACCCGCAAGATCAACCGACTGTGGTTGTGGCTCGGAGTGCTGATTCTTGTAGCGATTCTTCTCTACTGGATATTCAGCATCGGCCTCATAGGCGACGCCACAGGATCGTTCAACGGCTAAGCGGCTGCTCAGCCAGACATAAAGATAACGCCCGGCCATTCACAGTCCTATGTAAAGGGCTTTATTCAGATTAGATTCTGACCGGGATCCGAGCTCCCCCAGGTTTGCACTTGGGGGGCTTTTTTTATCCTTATGTGAAAATGTTCAAGGGCTCAGAAGGGTATGTTCTGGTCGTTGGGCCCGGGCATGATATCGGGCATAGGCGAGGTGGGCGCTCCTCCGAGATTGAACGGCGACGGAGCCGGGGATGCGGGAGCATCGGGCGCACCCATGGAGTTCATCTTCGACGAAAGAGTGCGGGGAGCCTCGCGGAGCGTCTCCTGCAGTTCGTTATATCCCTGATCCCAGTTCTCGAACTTCGCGAATTTAGACACGAAGCGCAACTTCACGTCGCCCACGGCTCCGGAGCGGTGCTTGGCCACGATAAGCTGCGCGAGACCGCGTATGTCGTTTCCCTCGGCGTCCTCGCCGCTTTTCGTATAATACTCGGGACGGTGTATGAAACAGACGATGTCGGCGTCCTGCTCTATGGCTCCCGACTCGCGGAGGTCGGAGAGAACGGGGCGCTTGTCGTCGCGCGTCTCGGTGCTTCGGTTCAGCTGCGAGAGGGCGATGATCGGAATGTTGAGTTCCTTGGCAAGTGCTTTCAGCGAACGAGAGATGGTGCTGACCTCCTGCTCGCGGCTTCCGAGTTTCATGCCGGTGGCGTTCATGAGCTGCAGGTAGTCGATCATTATCATCTTCACCCCTTTCTCCCTGACAAGACGCCTCGCTTTCGTGCGGAGTTCAGTGATTGAGAGGCCGGGAGTCTCGTCGAGATATAGCGGGGCGCTGTAGACCCCCCTGAGGCGAGAGTTTAGCCTGTCCCATTCCTCGGGTGAGAGCTGTCCACTCTTGATCTTTTCTCCCTCGAGGTCGGCGATGTTGCTTATCAGACGCTTCACGAGCTGCACATTGGCCATCTCCAGCGTGAATATGGCGATGGGGGTGTTGAAGTCGATGGCCATATTCTTGGCCATCGAGAGTACGAATGCCGTCTTACCCATGGCCGGGCGCGCAGCAATAATGATAAGGTCGGAGTTCTGCCAGCCGGATGTCATTCGGTCGAGTTCTGTGTATCCGGTCTGGAGTCCCGAGAGGCCGCTCTCATTGTTGGCGGCAGTCTGTATCTGCTCGAGGGCGAGATTGATCACCGGATCGATCTGGGTCACCTCCCTCTTGAGCTGGGTCTGGGAGATATCGAAAAGCTGCCCTTCGGCCTCCTGCAGCAGGTCGTCGACGTCATTGCTCTCATCGAACGCCTTGGTCTCTATGGCAGATGCGTAGCTTATCAGACGGCGCGCGAGATATTTCTGCGCGATTATCCTGGCGTGATATTCCACATTGGCGGCTGAATATACCCTTGCGGTGAGCTCTGTGATGTGGACGGCTCCCCCCACCTCTTCGAGTGTACCGTCCTGACGCAGCTGCTCGGTGACTGTCATCATGTCGATGGGCCGCTGGTTGAATCCGAGGGTAGTGATGGCCTGGAATATCTTCTGGTTGACAGGATCGTAGAAGCTGTCGGGCACGAGTATGTCGCACACATTCATATAAGCGTCTTTCTCCAGCATGCATGCGCCGAGCACTACTTCCTCAAGATCAGTGTCGCGGGGAGGAAGCTTGCCGGTCGGGTCGGTTATCTCCTGTCTGTATTCCGGTTTCTTTGCCATCGGGGGTATAAAGGTTAAAGAGGAGAGGGGGGTAGGAATTTTGAATTTTGAATTTTGAGAGGAGGAGGGGAGTAGGAGGGGAGGGTGGATTGGGCGGCATGAAAAAAACGCACGATTGGTCCGGATATTGGATGTCGCGCGTGTGCCGGCTAATATTTTTTCATATTATCTCCATCATTTTTCAGATCATCTCCTTCCAAGCGCCTGCCGGCCATATGGAGAGCACTGCCAGGAGATAGAGGGCTGAGACGAGCACGAGGATTGAGGTGAACTTGAGAATCTGGTTGAGTGCCGCGCCTTTCAGCGCACGAAGCCTCTGCCAGAGCATGAGATGGCATGCGAAGACCACGATCCAGCCGAACGCCACCGCAAAAGGGGCCCAGGTAGTGGCTGTGGCGAGACAGATGCATCCCACGGCTCCGTCGATGAGATAGACAGCCGCCATCGCGCGGCGACCGAATATCACCACTGTGGTGCGTTTCCCTACCGCCCGGTCGTCGTCGGCATCTCGATAGTTGTTTACGATCAGCACATTGGCTGTCATCAGCCCTATGGCCAGCGATGTGCAGAATGTCACGGTTGAGATTTCGGCGACACCGGTCTGCACATATTCTGTGAAGATCACGGGCACAAATCCGAAGAATATCACGACGGCGATATCGCCCAGTCCATGGTGTGAAAGAGGATAAGGGCCCGCACTATAGCCTACCGCGAAGAGTGCCACGGCGACTCCCACCGCTATCAGCCACCATCCGCCCCAGTATATGAGTGCGCAGCCGAGAACGGCATCGAACGCCAGCAGTCCGTAGGTGGCCCTGCGCATAGATTCCGGCTTAATGTCGCCCTCGGTCACTCCCCGGCGATATCCCTCGCGACCCTTGTGGTCAAGGCCGTTGCGGAAATCGTAATACTCGTTGGCGAAATTGGACGCAATCTGCGCCACCACGGCGAAAACAAGGCATATTACCATAGGTATGGCCGAGAAGCCGTGGTGGAATACGGCGCATCCGGTGCCTGCAAGCACTCCGGCCACGCTGACCGGCAGCGTACGCAACCGCATAGCCTCAATCCAGGGTGTCATTTTCTGAAGTTTCTTGTGAGACAATCGGTGAATCGGGCGGCAAGATCCATAAGAGCGTCTTTCTGAACCAGTCCGTCGACATATTCTTTCTTTAGAGAGGAGAAACCGTATTTCAGGCACATGAGTCCGGTAGCGAGCCCGGCATTTCCGTCGGCGTCGCCCCCTTCGTTGACAATAGCCACAAGAGCCTCGTTGGGATCATGGAGGTGCCATATGGCCCACAGAGCCGCTCCCATGCATTTCCTGACATACCAGAATGATGCCTCATGGTCGAGATTGAAGTCGGAGAGAGAGCCATATCTGGCAATCTCAAGATACCTCATAACCTCGGGTTCGTTATCGCTGGCTATGGCTGAAAGTTCCTCGTAGGAGGCCTCCTGATCTTTCCACATCAGGGAATTGGCCATAGTGGCGATGATCTGGGCACTCACGCGGCACCGTGAGTTGGGATGGGTGATCCGACAGAAATCATCGGCATTGCGTTTCACATCTTCGTCCCACATGCCGGTGAAAATAGAGCGTCCGAGAGCGTCGGAGGGAGCCTCGTCGACTCTCATTGCGTCCCATATCCTGCGCGATGTCGCCATGGGGTCGTCGGTGAAATCCTTCTGGGAGATGACCCACCTGAGATTGGAGGTGAGGTCGAGGGGGTCTGTCAGATACCATTCCTTCAACCGTCGGGCATAATCCTTGTAGTCGAGCCGGTCATTGTCGCACATGCTCTCGATCAGCCTGCATGCGAGCAGGGAATCGTTGCTTACGTCGCCACGTTTCCATTGCGAGCGGTGAGCGTCGCGTATGATCTGGGAATAGTGGATCAGCCCTTCCGGATATCTGCGCTTGATTTCCGGACGCGTCATGAATTCAGTGCCGATGCCAAGAGCATCGCCGGCTGCATAGCCTATGATCGCACCGTATGTCTTTTCTTCAATAGATATGTTCATTCAGTTTAAATTTTAATGTCAACAATTTGTTGAGACGTCGGATAATTGATACTGGTGATAACTGGGAACAAATATTCGGTTAGTTTCAATGGCGAAGTTACAAAAAAATTTAATAAATTTAAGTAAACAGTGGAAATTTTTTGTAAAAAATCGTTTTCCGACTATTCATATTGCTTTTCCGTCATTTTTCATTTGAGATCTTGTCTTTCCGGCGTCGGGAGAGTTCATCTCCGTTTCTTCCTGAAGAAATCTTTCATGATCGCGGAGGCTTCATCGGCGAGCACACCGCTTCTCACCTCAGTCTTCGGATGAAGCATTCCGGGATTGCCACTGTCCAGCGTTGTGTATCCCCGTTTGGGGTCGGAAGCTCCGTAGACCACTCTCCCTATTTGGCTCCAGGCGAGCGCGCCGGCACACATGGGGCAAGGCTCGACGGTGACATAGAGGGTGCACTGTGGCAGATATTTCCCTCCCAGGGCCTCGGCGGCCGCGGTTATAGCCATCATCTCGGCGTGTGCGGTGACGTCGTTGAGCGTTTCTGTAAGGTTGTGGGTGCGTGCGAGTATGCGGGACCCCGCGACGATGACGGCGCCGACAGGCACCTCGTCTTGCAGGGCAGCCTGCCGCGCCTCGTCGAGGGCCATAAGCATATAGCGTTCGTCGGGATCCCCGCCGTTGAGCAAGGATATGGCACGTATGTTATTCTCCGGCATGTCGCGAACGGATTTTATCAGCCACTTTCTCCATCAGCCACAAGGGAGTGGATGTGGCTCCGCATATGCCGACAGAACGGTAGCCAGAGGTCCATTCAGGCTGCAGCTGGGTTTCGTCTTGTATAAGATATGTGCGCGGATTGACCTCGCGGCATTTCTCATAGAGCACTTTGCCGTTGGAACTTTTTGCCCCGCTCACGAAGATCACCACTTCGTGGGCTGCAGCGAAGGCCTGCATTTTCTCCATCCTGTTGGCCACCTGGCGGCATATTGTGTCGAAATATTCGAATTTTCCCTTTGATTTCCTTCTCTTTATCTCGCTGACAATACCGCGGAATCCCTCGAGCGATTTAGTGGTCTGCGAGTAGAGCATGATATCGCGGTCAAGATCGAGACTGTCGATTCCGTCGGCATCCTGAATGACCACCGCCTCCCCGTTGGTCTGACCCACCAGACCGTTTACTTCAGCGTGTCCGTTCTTGCCATAGATCACGATCAGGGGTTTGCGACCTCCGGCGCGCTCCGTCTCAAGACCGTCGTCGTATGCCTTTTTGATGCGCCTTTGAAGCTGGAGCACCACGGGGCATGTGGCGTCGATGATGCTGACGTTGTTATTCTCCGCCGTGCGGTAGGTGAGCGGTGGCTCGCCGTGTGCCCTGAGAAGCACCCGGACGTCGTGGAGATCGCCGAGGTCGGCATGGGTGATGGTCTTGAGACCTTTCTCCCGCAGTCTCTCCACCTCCCCGGCGTTGTGCACAATGTCGCCGAGGCAGTAGAGCTGGCCGCTTTTAGCCAGCTCTTCCTCGGCTTTGTTGATGGCGGTGACGACTCCGAAGCAGAATCCGGAATTCACGTCGATCTCTACTGTCTGCTGTGTCGTGTCATTCATCGGTAGCCTCATTGAATTTCTCAAGCAGCCATTGCATCTGCTCCCCGCGGGTCATGGTGCCGTTGTCGAGCTCAATCGCACCGGGGGCTTTTCTCAAAGGGGAGACAGCCCTGGTTGTGTCGATGCGGTCACGTTCCACCACGTTGTCGTATACCTCTTGGTATGTGGCCTGTTCATCTTTTTCCAGAAGCTCCTTAAGGCGCCGGCGCGCCCTTTCCTCGGCGCTCGCGCATACGAATATCTTGAGCTCTGCGTCGGGGAAAACGGTGGTGCCGATATCGCGGCCATCCATTACGATCCCCTTGTCTTTGCCGAATTCCTGCTGAAGAGCCACAAGGCGTTCTCTCACTTCAGGAATGGCTGCCACAGGGCTTACGTTCTCGCTCACCTGCATGTCGCGGATCTCCCGTTCCACATCCTCTCCGTTGAGCATGGTGTGCTGCACTCCGTCGGCGCCGGGGTGGGCGAAAGATATACGGATAGATGGAAGCGCGGAAATGAGGGCATCGGTGTCGACAGTCCTGTCGGCGCCGATCATTCCGTGGCGGAGCGCATACAGGGTCACAGCCCTATACATCGCTCCCGAATCAACGTAAAGATAACCTACACGGCGGGCGAGCTCACGCGCCATGGTGCTTTTACCTGAAGAGGAGTAACCGTCGATGGCGACGGTTATCCTGCGGTCGGTGATCTCTTTCATCTGTAATCTGCTATTTTTGCTATACGCTGTGAGATCTCGTTGTTCTGCATCACTCCGCGGAGAAGCTCCGAACCGATTCCTATAGAGAATACAGGCACAGCCGCGCTCGAATGCGCTCCTGTGGTCCAGCCCACTTTTGAGTTGCGGTTGACTATCCCGATAGCGGTGGAGGCAATGAGCTCGTCGTCATAATATTCGTTTTTGACTTTGCCGGCTTTCCCCGCCATAGTCTTCCTGTATGCTTCCTCGAGAGCTTTCTCCTGGGAGGCGCTGAGCTTGAAGGTGTCGTAGAATCCAAGGTTCTCACGCAGTATCCTCTTCATGTCGCTCACGGAGAATTTTTTCTTCTTCGCGTTGAGCTCCTTGAGGATTATAGAGGATAGGGCAGCCTGCGAGCACTGCTGCGAGGCGAGTTCGCGGAACTGGGTGGTGTAGTCGCTGTTGCCGAGTGCCAGACCTCCGGTCTCATGGTCTGCTGTCACTACGATGAGAGTCTCCGTAGGATGGCGGTGGAAGAAATCATAGGCGATTTTTATAGAGTTGTCAAAATCCTTCACTTCCTGGATGGCAGTCGCTCCGTCGTTGCCGTGGCAAGCCCAGTCGATAGCTCCGCCTTCCACCATGAGGAAGAAACCGTTGTCCTTGCCTTTGTTTTCCAAAAATCTCACAGCGGCGTCGGTGAGCTGCGGAAGAGTCAGATCAGAGTCATCGCGGTCGATGGCATAGGGTAGGGAACCGGAAGTGGCTTTCTCCCGGGCGTCGGTCTGGGTGAGGATCACCTTGTCGTAGCCAAGCAGTTCCTCGGGGCCTTTGGCAAGCCCTTGCACGACAGTGTAGCCATTCTCCTTGACGACTTCGAGCAGGTCGCGGCGATCATTTTTCTTTCCGGTAGGATTTAGAAACCATGCTCCGGCGAAAAAGTCGAAATCTGACTTTGCAAGCTGCTCTCCGATTTCGTAATACATGTTGCGGCTGGGGACGTGGGCATAGAACACGGCAGGTGTGGCATGGTCTATACTTACACTCGTGATGACACCGACGGCTTTCCCTTGCTTGTGGGCCATCTCGGCGATCGTCTCATAAGCCACGGTGCCGGTGGAATCCATGGCGATCACCCCGTTTGCAGTCTTGTGCAGGGAGCTCAGGGCCGACCCTCCGGCGGCGGAATCGGTGATTCCGTTGCTCAGCGAATAGGTATGCGAGAGTCCGACGTTGGGAAAGGAGGTCATGGTCAGCGCCTCGCGGCCGTGTCCCCCCTGGAGGGATCCGAGATAACGTTCTGTGGCGAAGACCTGGTTTACACCCATTCCGTCGCCGATCATCAGGAATACATATTTTATCTCGGCCGATGCCGAGGTGGCCGCGAGCAAAGCCGCTGCCAGTAAAATGTTTCTCTTTTTCATGTGAAGGTATGTCAAGCTATGTTGGGGTTTCGGGGAATTATCATGAAAGCTCTGTGAGGCGGGCGAGATACTTTCCTATTATGTCGAACTCGAGGTTGACGCGCGTGCCCTCCTCAATGCGGGAGAAATTGGTATGGTCGTGGGTGTAGGGTATGATAGCTACGGAGAAAGAGTCTCTTTCAGAGTCGCACACCGTAAGGCTTACGCCGTTGACGGTCACCGAGCCTTTCTCGACAGTCATGTAGCCTTTGCGTATCATTTCCGGAGCGACCTCATATCTGAACCGGTATCTCCAGCTACCCTCTTCGGTCCGCACGCTCTCGCACACGGCAGTGGTGTCGACATGCCCCTGCACGATATGGCCGTCGAGGCGTCCGTTCATCATCATGGATCGCTCCACGTTGACGAGGTCGCCTACCTTGAGGAGCCCGAGATTCGATCTGTCGAGAGTCTCCTGTATCGCAGTCACAGTATACGTGCCGTCGCCCGGGAGAGAGACTACAGTCAGACAAACACCGTTGTGTGCAATGCTCTGGTCGATTCTCAACTCATCTGCGAACGGGCACTGCATAGTGATGTGGAGGTTGGTGCCCTCCCTGCGGAGAGCCACTACCTTTATCGCGTCTTCTACTATTCCTGAAAACATAATCTTAATGGATTGTCAGGGAGGCGGAGCAGACCGTCTCCTGTTTATGATTCTTACTCGGAGCGGCGCGTCTGCTGACTGCGGCTTTGGCATATGCCGGGGCCGGCGGCAGCGTCGCGCCGGGATGCTTCTCCTGTGTGCAAAATTACAGAAATTTTCTTTCACCCGCAACAGCCGGAAGCTTTAATCGGCGCACATCCACGACAAAAAGCCTGGCGGGAATGCTCTCCCGCCAGGCTTTGTCAGTGTGGCTTATTGTAAGTCGGATGGTCAATAGTTTTCGGCTTTGATCTCGAAGAAGCTCTTCTTGTGGAGACATACGGGGCACACCTCGGGAGCTTTCTTGCCTATCACGATATGACCGCAGTTGCGGCAGATCCATACGGTGTCGCCTTCGCGAGAGAATACGATCCCCTCCTCGATGTTCTTGAGAAGGCGGCGGTAGCGCTCCTCATGATGGCGTTCGATGGCTGCCACTCCGCGGAATCGGCGGGCGATCTCGGGGAAGCCCTCCTCCTCGGCCTCACGGGCCATACGGTCGTACATGTCTGTCCATTCGTAGTTCTCGCCTTCGGCGGCGTCGCGGAGGTTAGACATCGTGTCGGCTATCTCTCCGCCGTGAAGGAGCTTATACCAGAGCTTGGCGTGCTCTTTCTCGTTGTTGGCTGTCTCCTCGAAAATTGCAGCGATCTGCTCGAAACCGTCTTTGCGTGCTTTCGATGCGAAATAGGTGTATTTGTTGCGAGCCTGCGACTCTCCGGCGAATGCCTCCATGAGGTTGCGCTCGGTCTTTGTCCCTTTAAGTTCTTTCATTTTAAGTTATCTATTTTAATGGGTTAGTGTTTCTGTTTCCTTTTCTTTGCAATGCGGGCATACGCCCCTGAAAGTCAACTCTACCGAATCGACGGTATATCCCGGAGTCACTGTCTCGGCGAGCGAGGGTGGGAGAGGCATGTCGAGTATCCGTCCGCACCTGGTGCATCTGAAATGACTGTGCGCCGGTTGAGGCGCGAGATCGTAGCGCATACATCCGCTTTCAATCTCCAGCTCTCTGACGAGCGCCGATGCCGTGAGGGCATGGAGGGAGTTGTAGACTGTTGTCCTTGACATCGAGGGATATCTCTCGGCAAGATTGGAGAAGATTTCATCGGCAGACGGGTGGCGGCCGCCGTTGGCAATCTCCTTAAGAATTGCAATCCGGTGGACTGATGGTCTTACTCCGGCTCTCCGCAGCATGTCGGTCAGCTCGGTCTCTGTGAGTCGTCTCTCTTGAGTCATATCGCAGATTATATTTGTAATCGTTGCAAAATTAGTAATAATTACAATTTAATCCAAATTTTTTGTCTAAAAAAGTCTGAAAAATGTCTTGATTTTACCTAAGGCCTGATTTTTTTCAATAAAATTAGCTATATTTGGGGTCAGAAAAACTCAAAAGTTATGACGACTCTGAATCTGCCCCCACTGCCGGGCCACACATCGCCACCGGCCCTTCCGGACGCACGCCAGCTGACCATCATAGGCGGGAGCGGCGCGGGAAAATCCAAATTCATGGAGGAGCTTGTGCGTCTCAACGGCGAACGCGCGTATTGCCTCTCCGCCATCAGCGCTCCATTCCCGGAGAGGGAGGAGTCGAAGCGACCCGGCAGCATCGACATGCTTTTCCGGGAGGCGGTGGAGAAGCAGCCTTATATGCGTACGGATGCGGTGAGCGAGCTCGACAAGCTTACCTACATGCTCTTCATTGATGAGTTTGAGTATCTTCTTTCGATGAAGCAGGAACGTATCGTCTCCGGGATGCCGGTCCATCTGAAGCCCACGCGTCTGGATTGCCTTGTCAGGCTTTGGGAGAGGGTTTTCCCCGGCAACCGCATCGTGCGGACCAGAGGGACGATGATGTTCGCAACCGCCTCGGGCGACGATCTGATCTCAGCCGGCAGCCTGAGCCAGAGCGAGCAGACAGTGCTTTATTATGCTTCCTCGGTGCTCTACGCGATGCCTCATGCGGTGATCTTCATCGATTCGCCGTCGTTGTTTCTGCACCCGTCGGTGATGAGTACGCTCTGGAACTCGATAGAGGAACTGCGCCCCGACTGCACATTTGTCTACAATTCCGTGGATGTGGAGTTTGTCAATTCGAGGACACAGAACGTGTGCATATGGGTGAAGAGCTATGACGCCGACGCGAGAGCGTGGGATTATGAGGTGCTGGAACCGGGTCACCTTACGGAAGATCTGTTCGTCGACCTCATAGGCACCCGCAAGCCGGTGCTCTTCATAGAGGGAGATATGCGCCACAGCATTGACGCGCGGCTCTATCCGCTCGTCTTCCCCGACCGCACTGTGCGGCCGCTCGGATCGTGCGACAAGGTGATCGAGAGCACCCGCACATTCAATGACCTGCGGAGCATGCACCATCTGGAGAGCCAGGGAATAGTGGACCGCGACCGGCGCACAGACCAGGAGGTCGACTATCTAAGACGAAAGTCGGTGATGGTGCCCGATGTGGCGGAAGTGGAGAATCTGTTTCTGCTCGAAGGGGTGGTCAGGGCGATGGCGCGGCGCCGCAGGAGGAATCCGGAGAAAGTGTTCGCACATGTGCGCAGGGAGGTGGAGGATGAGTTCCGCCGCCGTTTCGACGAACAGGCACTCCAGCATGTGCGTCATAGGGTAAAAAGGGAGGTGGAATGTAAGATTGACGGCAGGTTCGCGTGTATCACGGCCATGGAGACTCATCTGAAGAGCCTGGTCACGATGCTCCGGCCCCGGGAGCAATATAACGAGTTGCGCGTGCAGTTTCAGGGCTTCCTGGAGCATCACAGCTATGAGGGGATACTTAAGGTCTTCAACCATAAGCCCATGCTCGGCGACTGCGGAGTTGCCCGTCTGCTCGGATATAAGAGCAAGGACGACTATGTGGCGGGCGTTATCGCGGTGCTAAAGGAGGGAGGACCTGACGCAGACGATATCCGTG
Source organism: uncultured Muribaculaceae bacterium (assembly GCA_910588245.1). Classification (GTDB taxonomy): domain Bacteria; phylum Bacteroidota; class Bacteroidia; order Bacteroidales; family Muribaculaceae; genus Lepagella. The sequence continues at coordinate 19,885 of CAJUQP010000045.1, forward strand.
ATGCCATAAGGAAGTGCTTCAGGGTTGGTGAGCCGGTGCCGGAGAAGGAGCGTCCCGCGAGAATGAAGGTGCCTGTGCGCCACAAGAACAGCGCGCGGGCTGCCGCGTCGAGAAGTCAGCGTACTGAATCGTATAGAAAATCATCAGCATATAAAAAGAAGAAGCATAACAAAAAGCGTCATCGCGACGTTAATTAAGAGGAGATCCCCGTCGTCGGCGCATTTATGCGCTTTGCCGCGTCGGCTTCCGGGCATCCGATAGTGTGTAACTGATAGAAATTCAACCAAACAGAAAATAATGAAAAAGAAACTATCGATTCTCCGCAATGACCCCTGGCTCGAGCCTTTCGAGCCTGCTATCGAGGGCCGTCATGAGGATGTGGTCAGAAAACTTGATGAGCTCACGGCGAACACCGGCGGTTCGCTCTCCGACTTCGCCAACGCATATAAATTCTATGGTCTGCACCATCTTCCGGAGGGGGGATGGATGTTCCGGGAGTATGCACCCAATGCCCGCGAGATATGGCTCATCGGTACATTCTCCGGATGGAAGACCACCGATGAATACAAACTCCACCGCTCGGAGAACGGAGTGTGGGAATTGTCGCTTCCGGAAGATGCCCTCCACAACGGCGATCTCTTCAAGATGTTTGTTACCTGGGACGGTGGCCAGGGAGAACGTATCCCCGCGTATGCCGACCGAGTTGTGCAGGACCCCGACACCAAGATATTCTCCGCCGAGGTCTATGCCCCTGAAAATCCCTATAAATTCAAGGTGCGCAAATTCTCGCCCGACACCAAGCCTCTCCTTATATATGAGTGCCACATAGGAATGGCCCAGGAGGAGGAAGGTGTGGGCACCTACGACGAGTTCCGCGAGAAGACTCTTCCGCGCATAGCGGCCGATGGCTATAATGCCATCCAGATCATGGCCATTCAGGAGCATCCCTACTATGGTTCGTTCGGCTATCACGTAAGCAGCTTCTATGCCCCCAGCTCCAGATTCGGTACGCCCGATGATCTTAAGAGACTCATAGACGAGGCGCATCGTCTCGGCATAGCCGTGATCATGGATATCGTACACTCCCACGCCGTGAAAAATGAAGTGGAGGGACTGGGACGTCTTGACGGCAGCTACGACCTCTACTTCTATGGCGACGGACGCCGCGAGCATCCCGCGTGGGACTCCCTGCTGTTCGACTATGGCAAGAACTCCGTGCTCCATTTCCTGCTCTCCAACTGCAAGTACTGGCTTGAGGAATTCCGTTTCGACGGTTTCCGTTTCGACGGAGTCACCTCGATGCTTTATTACGACCACGGCTTAGGGAAGGCCTTCGGTTCGTATGCTGACTATTACGACGGCAACCAGGACCCGAACGCGCTGACCTATCTGACACTCGCCAACATACTTATCCACGAGGTCAACTCCAAGGCGATAACGATTGCCGAGGAGATGAGCGGAATGCCGGGGCTGGCGGTCAGGTTTGAAGACGGCGGCATAGGTTTCGACTACCGCATGGCCATGGGTATACCCGACTACTGGATCAAGATGATCAAGGAGCGTAAGGATGAGGACTGGCATCCGACCTCCATCTTCTGGGAACTTACCAACCGCCGCGCTGACGAGAAGACAATCAGTTACTGCGAGAGCCACGACCAGGCTCTCGTGGGCGACAAGACCATAATTTTCCGGCTTATTGACAAGGAGATGTACTGGCATATGATGGTCGACGACCAGGATATGATAGTGGCCCGTGGCATGGCGCTCCACAAGATGATACGTCTCGTGACGCTCTCCACCATCAACGGCGGCTATCTCAACTTCATGGGCAATGAGTTCGGCCATCCGGAGTGGATTGACTTCCCGCGCGAGGGTAACGGCTGGAGTTATAAATATGCCCGCCGTCAGTGGAGCCTTGTAGACCGTCAGGAGCTCAAATACAAGTTTCTCAACGCTTTCGACAATGCTATGGTGGAGCTTGTGTCGGGCGTCTACAATTTCCAGTCGCTCCCTGTGGAGAAACTCTGGGAGAAAGATGGCGACAATGTGCTGGCGTTCATGCGTGGCGACCTGATATTTGTATTCAACTGGAATCCGACGCAGAGTTTCTCCGACTATGGCTTCCTGGCTCCCGCCGGCGAATATGAGGTGGTGCTCGACAGCGACAGCGGCGCTTTCGGCGGCTATGATCTCGTAGACAGCAGCGTGCATCATTTCACCTCGCCTGATCCACTCTATTCTCCCTCCGGAAAGGGATGGCTCAAGCTCTATCTTCCAGCCCGTACGGCTCAGGTGCTCCGTCGCGTGAAGCCGACTCCTAAGCGTATCTCGAAGAAATCTGCCATGGCTGCCTCTGAAGCTCCGGCAGCTTCGGTAGCCGCTGAGCCGTCTAAGCCGGCTCGCAAGACAGCGGCAAAGAAGAGCGTAGCCAAAGCGGCGGAGGAGGCTCCGGCTAAGGCTGCGAAGGCTCCGGCGAAAAAGACTGCCGCGAAGAAAACGGCAGCCAAAGACGCTGAGAAGGCTCCGGGCCGGAAAACCGCTGCCAAGAAGGCCACGGCTAAGGACGCTGAGAAGTCTCCGGCAAAAAGAACGAGGAAAACTGCGGCTAAGAAAACCGCGGAAGAATAACCCCGGATGCTTTAATGCATAATGCAAAGGTCATAATGCATAATTAGTTACGCTCAAGCTAAAGCAAGTCATAATGCATAATTCATAATCCATCATCAATTGTTATGAATTATGCATTATGTTTTTTGTAATCATCTAATTTATATATCTTTATTTGTTTATGATAAAATCAATCTTCACATCTCTTTTTCTCATTATCGCCTTTTCCGCGAATGCCCAGTCGATAGGCGACCTTCTCAAGGGGTTAGGGCAGGGGAGCAGCGACATAGGCTCCACTATCGGCAATGCCCTGCAGGGTATATTCACGAAGACTGATCTTACGATAGAGGATATCGTGGGGGAATATGTGTCTACGGGTCCGGCAGTAGCCTTCAAGAGCGACAACTTCCTGCAAAAAGCCGGGGGCATTGCCGGAGCGGCCGCACTTGAGACCAAGCTTCAGCCATATTTCGAGCAGTATGGCATGATAGGTATGCCGCTTGTCATCGACAAGGATGCCAACTTTACGCTTACCGTGAAGCGTATAAAGCTTACGGGCACGGTTGTGCGCAATGAGTCGGAGGGTACGTTCACATTCAATGTCATGGTCGGCGGCAAGATGAAGATAGGCCGCTTCACTGCCTATATCCAGAAAAGCGGCCGGAATATTGACCTGATGTTTGACGCCACAAAACTTAAGGAACTGATCTCGACTGTCGGCAAGTTTTCGGGTTCGACGCTCACATCTACAGTAGCCAAGATACTCGACAGCTATGAGGGCGCCACTATCGGCTTCAAGATGGAGAACACGTCTTCCGCTTCCTCAACCACGCAAGGCGGGGCTTCCGCCGGTGGTGCGGATTCTGTGTCGTCCGGTAGCCCTCTCGATAATTTAAGGAATATACTTAATCGGCGGAAATGATTTCTTTGAGGATAGGGAGGATAGGGAGGATAGGGAGGATAGGGAGGATAGGGAGGATAGGGAGGATAGGGAAATTAGGGAATCTGACTGACAACTGACAACGGACAACTGATAACGTACAACCTATGGATAAAATCATCTTTTCGAGAGGAAACTACAAGACATTGCTTTCTTATAAGAAGGCGGATGTCATTTTTCAGATCACGTCTTTCTTCTGCGGAAAGTTCCTCCATAGGAATGACCGTACCGTAGATCAGATGGTTCAGGCTGCCCGATCGGGGAAGCAGAACATAGTGGAAGGCCGACTATCTCCTTTTCCGTCAGCTAAGTCGTCTTGAGAAGGACTTCCTTGAACAAGGCGGTTTCAAGGAGAGGATGTATGCCCTGCGGAGAAAACAGCGAGGGTTTTGAATTTCCTTTATATCTCTATATCGTTTGCCAGAAATATGTTCCTCAGATTTCCCGGAATCTTGATACCCCCCCGATTTTCAAATCTCCTAAAGCACTTTCTTAACTTAATACAGTGGCCTTTAGTTAAATATATATGCAGCCATAACTTTATCAAAGTTATGGCTGCATATATATTATGATGGTAATAGAAACTCTGTTGCTTCTTCAAGAGGGATAAAGAGATTGTATTATTTTTGTTTCTCAAGGTTGATCCCCAGCTTTATTTCGCTTGTTGTTTTGACTATATCCGGAAGAGCATCCAGGATTCCTTCAAGTGAAGCTGCCATTTCTCCCATATCTTCTTTGGCTAATTCCACAAGCTGTGATTTAACTTCTGGATCTGACAGAACTGGAGTTATTGTCCTTAATAAAGGAAGTAATACTTCCTTTCCTATAGTGAAGCTGAACGTGTTTTCAATTGGAATAATTTCGTCACTCATACTGTCTGTGTAGTAGTATTGTGCCCATTCCAATGGAATGCCGTTCTTAATAAGTGGCAATAATTGAGACAGAAGTTGTTCGATGACAGTTGTAATTTCTGGAGCACGCGTACCAAGTGCTTTGGTGGCATTGGAAATTGTTGTGGCAACAATTTGCTGAGGGTTGAGGAATAATAGGAATTTTCCCTCTTCTGTAATCACATATTGTGCGATTCCAATTGGAGATTTGACAGGATTTAGATCTTCAGTTTCAAGATCAGTGTATTCAGCGACTATATTGCCGTCTTCTCTGAATTCAACATTCTTGAGAAGTTTTGTAAGAACTTCGTTGGGGGAGATTTTATTAGTTGGGTCCAAAGGATCAGGGACAATTTCCATTGCCATTGCCATTCCAACGACTCCTTGGATCGGTATCGGCATAGGAAATCCCATAAAATTAATTGTCGGTATCGCTTCAGCATCCCACGTTACGGCTGTTGACATTACATCTCCCCAGGGATTAAATTCCGGGAATTTCCAATTGCCGACAAGGGAAGTGTTTTTGAGCTTCAGGTCGGTGATATTGAAGTCGAGGGCGTCTTTGGTTACTTTGCCGGAGTATTTGAAGGTGCAGTATTCGGTTTCTTCTCCGCCTTCGAATACGCATTCGTCGCCAGTGCCGATAAGCTTAACCTGGAATTCATATTCCGGTGAACCGGGAATCACGCCGCATGTAGGCACCATAAGACCGGGCTGCTGAATCTCTGCCTTAGTGCCAATCTGACCCATGATCGAGCTGAGGTCGAATCCCTCACCTGCAAGCTTGATGGTGGCGTTGTCGTCGGCACCTTTAGTGAAAGTGACAGTCTTTCCTACGAGAGGTTCACCGTTTACCACGAGGTTAAGACCGTCGGTGGCTGTATAGCTCTTGTTCTCGATGTTCGCACCCGGCACAACAGGATCGTCGTCGTCTGAACAGGAGGTGAAAGCGCTTACGGCAATTACTGCTGCAAAAGCATACTGGAAAAATTTTTTCATACTTATACTATTGTTAGTTAGATATTTTTTCGGATTTATATGTCTTCAGCTTGGGATACCAGAAAATTCTCTCAAATAACCTGATCGTGAGGCGTCGTCACCGGGCGATCTTTGAAAGACGCTGCAAAGATAGTCAATAATTTCTTTTGTGCGAGCCATTTTTGCCGGAATTTAAATGAAAAAGCGTGCAATAATGGAATAATTCGGAAATTTTGGTGATTTTTTGAGATTCCGGATGCTATTTGCGGCATGATTCTCTTTGTTTACGTAAATTTTAGTAATTTTGCAGCTGTAATATTTAATGTTATAACTACATGAAACAATTAAGATATCAGCTTTTGTTGGTGTTGATGATAATGTCAGCAAGCTGTATGTTGTTTACCGGCTGTATAAAAGATGAGCCGCTGAATGCTGAGTGCGATATTGTATCCGTCACTCTGAAAGGGGATGTGCTTAACCGCAGTCCGCAGATTTTCAACGATAAGGTTGTCCTGATTCTTAAGAACGGAGTGTCGGCCATGAATCTGGCGCCGGAGTTTGAGCTTACTCCTGGGGCGACAATATCTCCGGAGAGCGGCACTCCACGCAATTTCATCTTCCCTCAGGAATACACTGTCACCTCAGAAGATGGTAAGTGGAAGAAGGTATATACGGTAGAGGTCCGTAATAATAACTCGGTAAACCTTTATTATAATTTTGAGAATGCCCGTAGGGTAAGCGCCTTGGGAGGAATGTGCAGCTATGATGTCTTCTTCGAGGTTGGCACATCCGGCCAGGAGGAGTGGGCCTGGGCTACCGCCAATCCTGCGTTCGCCCTTACGCTTCAGGCTTCCACCCCCAATACATTCCCTACCTATCAGGGTGATGAGGGGCATGATGGCAAATGTGTGGTGCTCGTGACGCGATCTACCGGAGATTTCGGTAAAAGAGTGAAAAAACCGCTTGCCGCAGGGAATATCTTCATGGGAAAATTTGATATGACAAATGCCATGCAGCATCCTCTCGAAGCCACACAGATGGGCACTCCTTTTAATAAGGTGCCGGTGACGCTCAGCGGTTTCTATAAATTCAAACCCGGTGAGACCTATTGTGAGGCTGATGCCGACGGAAATCTTGTGCCCGTTCCGGGAAAGGTAGACGAGTTTAATATATATGCCGTCTTCTTCGAATCAATGGAGGGGCGTGAATGGCTTGACGGCGCCAATGTGCTCTCGCCTGACAATGACCAGATCCTGGCCACGGCGGTGATTCCAGACAAAACGGCAAAATCCGAATGGACGGAATTCACAATACCATTTGTATTCCGGCCCGGGAAAACCGTAGATCCGGAAAAACTTAAGAATGGCCAATACAGCATCACGGTGGTGTGCACATCAAGTCAGGAGGGTGATTATTTCAGTGGCGCCATAGGCAGTACGCTTATGGTCGACGAGCTGTCTGTTGTTTGTCAGGATAATAGTCTTTGAGTATGAAATCGATTAGATATATAGTGGTTCTGATTGTAGCCATGACGCTTGCGCCGGCATATGCTGAGGTGCGAGATTCCATTGAAGGTGGTAAAGGATTCTGGCAGGATTTCGAATATGAGGTAAATGCCGGCACCAATATTGGCGGAACTTCCCCGATTCCGCTTCCGGCAGAAATCCGTCATATAGATTCCTATAATCCGAAACTGAACCTGCAGCTTGGGGCTACCGTCACCAAGTGGCTTGGATTTAAGAAAAAGTGGGGAGTGGCCGTCGGACTTCGTCTTGAGAGCAAAGGTATGGAGACTAAAGCTACGGTGAAGAACTATGGGATGGAGATCTATCAGGACGGCAAGAAGCTCGCCGGACGATGGACAGGCAAGGTGAAGACACGGTATTCTTCTCAACAGATGATAATCCCCATCACGGCCGTGTATAAGGTCAATCCACGTTTTAAAGTGAATTTCGGTCCTTTCCTCTCATATGCTTTCAGCAATACCTTCGACGGACATGTATATGAAGGTTATCTTCGGGAGGGTGATCCTACAGGCGATAAAGTCGTTTTTGAGGGTGACGCCAAAGCAACCTATGATTTCAATGAAGACCTGCGCCATTTTCAGTGGGGCATGCAGGGAGGAGTCTCTTGGATGGCATATAAGCACCTTGTTGTGAATGCCAATCTCACATGGGGATGCAATAATATCTTCGTCTCCTCTTTCAAGACCATATCCTTTAATATGTATCCTATCTATCTCAACTTCGGATTTGGATATGTGTTCTGACAATATGGAAATAAATTATCAGGTATAGTATTTATAGCAGAAATGCTCTAAAAGAGGGGCGGGACCACGCGGTTCCGCCCCTCCTTTGATACTGAGCCAAAAAAATGGAGATTAGAGATTTTATAAATTTAACAAATGACGGTTAATTTGGTTCAATTTATAGAGCGCGCTCTGCCAGGTCGATCTCATTTCAGTTGTAGCGGGTCATTAAAGGGTGGTGTGAAGGGACTCGTAAAAAAACATTCGGGCTGTCGGAAGAGTTGAAAAACGTATGGCTGCCGGAAAAGTCAATAAAAAATCCTCCGCAAAACAATAAAAGAAGCCCCTGGAAGCAAGAAAAAATGCGTCGCGGGGATAAAAAACAGTGAAACCTG
>CAJUQP010000046.1 GCA_910588245.1 uncultured Muribaculaceae bacterium
CCGGACTCGCATTCCCGGGCATATTTTTCCTTTTGGTTCAGTCACATAGCCCGCTATGCTCCTTCACCTGCAAGAAAAAATCTGCTCCGAGACTGCGACCCATAATTTAACGTTGCTTTTTAAACAACTTCTAAATCAGACATTATCATGAGCCACAATATAAACAGGCGGGAATTTCTCCGCCGCATCGGAATCGGTTCGGTGGCCGCCACCGGATTGGTAATGACAGGCTGCTCTTCAAGAAAGGAGACGTTGGCCACCGAAGGAACGGAATCGGGTCCTATCCCTACCGATAAGATGACATACCGCACTAATCCCAAGACCGGAGAGAAAGTGTCGTTGCTCGGCTACGGTTGCATGCGCTGGCCCACAAAACCGGGAAAAGACAAAGACGGGAATCCGGAGGAGGAACTTGATCAGGAGGCCATCAACAGTCTTGTTGACGAGGCTATAGCACATGGCGTGAACTATTTCGACACATCGCCGGCCTATTGCCGAGGAAAATCGGAAGAGGCCACGGGCATAGCTCTGAGCCGACATCCCCGCTCTTCGTATTATATCGCCACGAAGCTCTCTAATTTCGCACCCGAATCGCAGACAAGAGAGGCGTCGATAAAGATGTACAGAGACTCGATGCGCTATCTCCAGACAGATTATATCGACTATCTTTTGCTGCATGCTGTCGGGGGAGGGGGAATGGATAATCTTCATCAAAGGTATCTCGACAACGGCATCCTTGATTTCCTTATGGAGGAGAGGGAGGCCGGAAGGATCAGAAACCTTGGATTCTCTTACCATGGCGACATAGAGGTGTTTGACTGGTTGCTCGCCAACCATGATAAATATAAGTGGGACTTCGTGCAGATCCAGATGAACTATCTCGACTGGGAGCATTCAAAGGATATGAATCCTCGCAACACCAACGCGGTTTATCTCTATGATGAGCTTGCAAAGAGAAAGATCCCTGTTGTGATAATGGAGCCTCTCCTCGGCGGACGCCTTTCTAATCTTCCCGACCACATAGTGGCGCGCTTGAAGGAGGCGGAGCCGGAGAAGAGTGTGGCGTCGTGGGCATTTCGGTTCTGCGGCACATATCCCGAGGTGCTCACAGTGCTTAGCGGCATGACCTATAAGGAACATCTTGAGGATAATCTCCGCTCTTTCTGTCCGTTGAAACCGTTGACCGACAGCGAGCTTAAGTTCCTTCATGACACGGCCGGACTCATCGCGCAGTATCCCACAGTGCCATGCAATGACTGTAAATACTGCATGCCGTGTCCCTATGGCATCGACATTCCGGGTGTGCTCCTGCATTATAATAAGTGTGTCAATGAGGGTAACGTCACGGAGTCTACGGCCGATCCTAAATATGCCGAGGCGAGAAGGGCCTTTCTTGTCGGTTACGACCGTTCGGTTCCGCGTTTGCGCCAGGCCAGCCATTGCATAGGATGCCGCCAGTGTGTGGAGCATTGTCCGCAAGGCATAAGAATTCCTCGCGAACTCCATCGCATTGACAAGTATGTGGAGGAACTCAAGCGCAACGAGGCATGACGTGTGCCGGGCTTGCGAGGTGAATGAATTATCGCGGAGAAGCCAATAAGTGTATTGGCTTCTCCGTTACAGACATATATATTGATATTTAAGAAACGAAAAAATGATTGGTTTTTACAATATGCTTGGTTTTATCGGTGGCGTAGGTTTTCAGGAGGTGCTCCTTATCGCACTTGTCGTGCTCCTCTTTTTCGGAGGGAAGAAGATCCCCGAGTTAATGAAGGGTCTCGGTAAAGGGGTGAAATCGTTCAAAGACGGAATGCGCGATGTCGAGAATGAGGTTAAGGCTCCTGTTGAGGAGATGAAGGAGGCTGACAAGGATAAAAAGTGACATGGAGGATACCCAACAGAGTTTTTGGGACCATCTCGATGAACTACGCAGGGTCATATTCCGTATATTGGGTGTGGCCCTGGCGTTTGCTGTCGTGGCGTTCATATTCCGTGATGAACTGTTTGCTGTAGTTCTCGCTCCCAAGGAAAACTGTTTTATCACCTATCGGCTTTTGAGTCGTCTTGCGTCCGTGTTTTCCGGAAGCGCTGCGGAGTCTTTCGATGTGCCGCTTATCAACACCGGGCTTGCCATGCAGTTTGTCATCCATATGAAGATAGCGTTCGCCGCCGGAGTGGTGTGCGCTTCTCCATATATTATATATCAGCTTTTCCGGTTTGTCTCGCCGGCATTGTATGCCGATGAGCGCAGATACGCGGTCCGGGTCGTGGGAGGGGGCTACGTGATGTTTATCATAGGTATGGCTGTGAGCTACTTCCTTATTTTCCCTCTCACATTCCGTTTCCTCGGCACCTATCAGGTCAGTTCCGATGTGGCGAATCTGATCTCTCTTGAATCATATGTGGAGGTGTTGGTGATGATGTCGGTGGCGATGGGGATAGTTTTCGAGATGCCTGTCGTGGCGTGGCTTTTCGCAAGACTTGGTTTTCTCAACGACACTTTCATGCGGCGTTACCGGCGTCATGCCATAGTGGTGATATTGATTGTGGCTGCCGTGATCACTCCCACGAGTGATATTTTCACTCTTCTCGCCGTTTCTCTTCCTATGTGGCTGCTCTATGAAGGAAGCATACATCTTGTCGCCCGCACGCACCCTGTCAGTCGTCAGCCGGAATGATTGTCCCGTGCTCAGTCGCTTAGAAACTTTGCGAATTCTGCGGGAATGGGAGCGTCGACAGAGATTGGCTCTTTGGAGACGGGATGAACGAATTCGATGTGGCGTGCGAGCAGGGAGATCCCTCCGTCGGGGTTGTTGCGGCGCGCCCCATACTTCAGGTCTCCTTTTATGGGGTGGCCGATGTTGGAGAGCTGCGCGCGTATCTGGTGCTTGCGCCCTGTTAGAAGATTGATTTCGAGGAGTGTGTATCTGTCGCCGCGCGCGATTGTCTTGTATTTTAGGATGCTTTTCTTTGCATCTGTGGCTCCCTGACGAGCCACGAAGGTCTTGTTGATCCTTCCGTCGCTCACCAGCATATCGGTGAGTGTGTCTTCCTCTTTCTCGGGATGTCCCTCCACGAGTGCCCAGTAGGTCTTATGTATCTCTCCCTTGCGGAGCATGTCGTTGAGGCGCGTGAGCGCCTTCGATGTCTTGGCGAACACCACGACCCCGGCAACCGGGCGGTCTATGCGGTGCACTACACCGCAGAACACGTTGCCGGGCTTATTGTATTTCTCTTTGAGATATTGTTTGATTGTCTCCGACAGGGGGGTGTCGCCGGTCTTGTCGCCTTGCACGATCTCTCCGGCACGTTTGTCGACAATGATTATATGATTGTCTTCGTAGAGAGGAGTCATCTGTAATGGGAATTGACAGTTGGTTGTTTCTAACGATGTTGGCCACTGCAAAGCGTTTTGTGTGGCTGCTGAATTAAAAAAGCCGATTCCATAGGAACCGGCTATTCTGGTGGCGGGGGCAGGACTCGAACCTACGACCTTTGGGTTATGAGCCCAACGAGCTACCACTGCTCCACCCCGCGGTGTTGATTTCGAGTGCAAAATTACTGCTTTCCCGGATATCTACCAAATATTTCAATGAAAATTTTCAAGGGATTAGTGTTAAAATAAGTAAACGATGTTGTATGTATTTGAAAAATAGGATAATACCGATGTGTGCTTGCTCCGGTGATTTTTAAGCTATTGAAAATTATTTTCGAAAAATGCCGGAATAGTGGAAAAGTTTTGTTAAATTTGCTCAGAATTTGGTCAGATGTGCAATTTCTGGCTTGCCTGGTATCATTACATGAGTCCGTAGCAGCCTTTAATTGCAATATGGTCAGTAATTATTATACTAAATTCCCCTTTGCGTCATGGTGATGAAAACCCGCGATAAATTCATAGAAGTGGCAAGGCAGCTTTTCGCAAGAAAAGGTGTCGAGAACACAACCATGAACGATATCGCCTCGGCTTCCGACAAAGGACGTCGCACTATATATACTTATTTCAAGAGCAAGCGCGACATTTTCAATGCCGTGATTGAGAGTGAGACCGACCAGATCCTCAATCGGCTTCGCCATATCGTGGCCCAGTCGTCGACTCCGGAAGAGAAACTTAAGGACTATATCGATTGCCGTTTCGAGGCCATGAAGGAGATAGTGTCGCGCAACGGATCGCTCCGCGCGGGTTTCTTCAGGGATGTGAGGAAGGTTGACCGCGCGCGCAAGATAATTACCCGGAAGGAGACGGCTTTACTCCGCGACATCCTTCAGGAAGGTGTCGACAAGGGAGAGTTCGAGATTTCCAACGTCAATCAGTTCTCTGTGGTCGTGACGCAGGCCATACACGGTCTGGACGTGCCTTATATAAGAGACAATCTCTCTGACGAGGGTATCGACAAGGCTATGCTGAAGAAGTATATTTCTGACCTGATCATCAACAGTGTCAGGAAGCGCTGACAGCATATCCCGTTATGGTATAAGTATTAAGGAAGAAATAGAAAAACAGAATATGTACATCAACTCAATGGGCCATTACGTGCCCTCCGCAAGAATCACGAACGATTATTTTGAAAAGATAAACGGGCTGACCTCCGATTGGATCGTGCAGCGCACCGGCATCCACAGCCGGTCGAAAGCGGCCGCCGACGAGAATTCCGACAGCATGGCCCTGGCCGCCATCGATGACGCGATCACACGTCTGCCATACGACATCAAGGAGGTTGATCTTATCGTGGCTGCCTGCTATTCCATTTACGATACTGTGGCTACTCCGGCTCATGTGGCCCAGCAGCATTATGGCATACATGGGGCAAAGGCTGTTTACGCCTCTGCCGCGTGCTCCTCGTTTATCAACGGTCTTGAGATAATAGAAGGTTATTTCGCTTCCGGCAAGGCCACAAAGGCTTTGCTCATTTGCTCTGAGCACAACACATATTACAGCAACGATAAGGATCCTAAGGCCGGTCATCTTTGGGGCGACGCGGCTGTGGCATATTTCATCAGCAAGGAGCGTCAGAGTGAAAATGATGTGGAGATCCTTGATATCTTCACCGAGGGTCTCGGCGATGTGGGCAAAGGTCCGGAAGGTGTGAAGCTTCGTCCCGGCGAAGACGGCATATCCATGCCCGATGGCCGCGATGTCTTCATGAACGCCTGCAAATACATGATCTACGCGCTGCGCCACTCGCTTGAGCATACAGGATTGAAGATTGAGGATATCGACAAGCTCATATGCCATCAGGCCAACAAGCGCATAGTGGCGCAGGTGGCCCACATGCTCGATAAGCCGCTTGATGATTTCCTCAACAACATCGAGACCCTCGGCAACACCGGCTCCGCCTCCGTAGCACTCGTGCTCTCGCAGAACGCTCCCAATTTCAAGAAGGGCGACAAGGCTGCCCTGATGGTGTTCGGCGGCGGCTATTCATGCGGATGCTTCATTGTCCGTTTCTGACGGGCGTCGGGGGCGCTCGGATATTTTCGCGGGAAGTCCTATGGGAATCTTCTGCCGGATAAATGTCCGGACTGATCGGTGGTCAGTCTTTGCTGTGGATAGGAATGGAAAGTTTATCAGACATAACCATTAAGAAACAATATAGAAAATGAAATTACTTGAAGGAAAAACAGCCCTTATCACAGGCGCTGCCCGTGGCATCGGCAAGGCCATTGCTCTTAAATTCGCCTCAGAAGGCGCCAATATCGCGTTTACCGATCTTGTCATCGATGAGAACGGAAAGAAGACCGAGGAGGAGATCGCCGCCTATGGCGTGAAATGCAAAGGCTACGCGTCGAACGCCGCAAGCTTCGAGGATACAGAGAAGGTCGTGGCTCAGGTGAAAGAGGATTTCGGCTCGATCGATGTCCTGGTCAACAATGCAGGCATCACTAAAGACGGCCTCATGATGCGCATGAGCGAGAGCCAGTGGGACGCCGTGATCGCTGTCAATCTCAAGTCGGCTTTCAACTTCATCCATGCCGTTCTCCCCATCATGATGCGTCAGCGTGGCGGATCTATCATCAACATGGCTTCTGTCGTAGGTGTTCACGGAAATGCCGGACAGGCCAACTATGCCGCCTCGAAGGCTGGCCTCATAGCTCTTGCGAAGAGCATCGCGCAGGAGGTGGGATCTCGTGGCATCCGTGCCAACGCCATTGCTCCCGGATTCATCGAGACTGCAATGACTGCCGCGCTCCCCGACGCTGTTCGCGAGGAATGGACAAAGAAGATACCTTTGCGCCGCGGAGGCAAGCCCGAGGATATCGCCGATGTGGCGACATTCCTGGCTTCCGACATGTCGAGCTATGTATCCGGACAGGTGATCCAGGTCGACGGCGGAATGAATATGTAATCTGTCAATAATGGAGAAATACGCGATAATCGTTGCTGGAGGGGAGGGCACCCGTTTAGGGGGTGCCCTCCCCAAGCAATTCAGGGAGGTTGCCGGGCGTCCCCTTTTATGGTGGTCGGTGAAGGCTTTCTCCGACGAAGATCCAGCCACGCGGATCATACTCGTGCTCCCGCAGAGGTTTTTCGGCCTTTGGCGGCAATTGCAGACGGAGCTTCCTGAAGAAGACCGGTTGCCGCATTCTGTTGTGGCCGGAGGTGCCTCGCGCACTGAGTCTGTAAAAAACGGACTGAGGGTGGTTCCCGACGGCGAAGACTGTCTTGTGGCTGTTCACGATGCTGCCCGTCCGCTGCTGACATCAGCCATGATATCCCGCGGCTGGGAGACAGCCGCGAGGCATGGGGGTGCGATTCCGGCCATCCCCGTCACAGATTCTCTGCGCCGTGTCGAAGGGGAGACGAGCCGGGCTGTAGACCGCAGCGCATTTGTCGCCGTGCAGACTCCGCAGGTTTTCCGTGCGCGGTTGTTGAAAGAGGCTTACTCCGCTCATCCGGACGCTGTCTATTCCGACGATGCCACCGCATTCGAGGCTTACGGAAAGATCCCGGTGCTATTCGAGGGTAGCACCGACAATATGAAAGTGACCAATCCCGGCGATCTGGAGATTGCCGCGTTGCTTATTGGGAGACGCTGATCCATGCTTGAGCGTGTTTTCAATATTGCTCCGGGTGTCGTTGGTGGTTTTGTGGCTCCGGCCTGTGGTGAAGGTGATGCCGCGGAGAGATATGGAATAGTATGTCCCTGTCAGACCCACACTGCGAATGTAGGCATCCTTTCTCATACCGGAGAATCATTTCCTGAGACCGATGCCATCGTGACTCGCCTCAAAGGTGTGAGGATAGGAGTGCGCACTGCCGATTGTGTCCCTGTCGTCCTCTATGCTCCCGGGGCGGAGGTCATTGCCGCTGTCCATGCGGGATGGAAGGGCACTCTCGCAGGTATTGTGAGGGAGACACTCGGTGTGATGTCCCGTCTTGGAGCTGACATGGAGGATATGTTGGCATTTTTCGGGCCTTCCATATGCTGCGGCTGTTTCGAGGTCGCGCCGGAGCTTGCCACACTGTTCGTCTCGCATGGTTTCGGCCCGTGCGTGGCCACTGCCGGTTTCGCCGATCCCATCACGGGTGAGCCCATGGATGCCGCGCGTCCCCATATTAATCTTGAGGAATGCAACGTCCTTCTGCTCCGCCAGGCGGGGATGGCCGAAGCCCATATCCGAAGATCGGGCATATGCACCCGGCATTCCTGCCTTCCCGATGGATGCGGCGGTGTTTCCCGGCTGCCGTCATGGCGCCGTGAAAACGGAACGATACGCAGAATCGTGACCTGGATAGGTCTCGGTCTTTGAAGCGACATAACAGATAGGAACCTACATATATACATGGCCGGATTTCTTGACACCGACATAAAATTCCTGAAAGGGGTTGGGGCGACTCGTGCCAAAACGCTTGCCTCAGAACTGGAGATCGCCACATTCCGCGACCTCCTTTTCAACTTCCCGTTCCGCCATATCGACAGAAGCCGGTTCTATACCATCGGGGAACTCTGCGGCGACGACCTTCCGGCTCTTCAGATCAAAGGACGTTTCATCAGTTTCTCGAAAGAGGGGGAAGGGGTGAAGCAGCGTCTGTCCGGTATATTCAGCGACGGTCGCAAATTGATGGAATGTGTGTGGTTTTCGAAGATACAGTATATTGCCGGTTCTCTGAAAACCGGTGTCGACTACGTGATTTTCGGAAAGCCTAATCTGTTCCGTAATGCCTACTCTATGGTGCATCCCGAGGTCGAGGCATATGATCCGTCGAAACCTCCTACCGGTTTCCGCGGGGTCTATTCCGTGACGGAGACGATGCGCAAGAAGGGCTTCACAACCCGGCTTATGCAGAACCTGGTGAGCAATCTCTTTGCCAATACGGGATATGCCACGATCGAGGAGACCCTTCCTGAAGAGATCGTGAGAGGTTGTTCGCTCATGCCGCTACGTGATGCGCTTCGACAGATGCACTTCCCTGACAATGCACATGCCCTCCGGAAAGCCACTGAGCGCATGAAATTCGAGGAGCTCTTTTATGTGGAGGCCCACATTCTCCGTTTCTCCATGGAGAGAGGCTCGAGGATTCCGGGATATGTGTTCCGCACGATCGGGGAGAAGTTCAATGGCTTCTATTTCAATGTGCTCCCCTTTGAACTTACCGGCGCCCAGAAGCGTGTGCTGAAGGAGATCCGTGCCGATATGAAGACCGGAAGGCAGATGAACCGTCTGCTGCAGGGTGATGTCGGATCCGGAAAGACTATGGTGGCGTTCATGTCGATGCTAATGGCTGTCGACAACGGTTGCCAGGGTGCGCTTATGGCACCTACCGAGATCCTTGCCACCCAGCATTATGAGACCCTTTGCGGATGGGCGGCGCCGATAGGGGTGAGGGTTGAGCTCCTCACCGGTAGCACGCGCGCCGCGAAGAGGAAGGAGATCCATGCCGCCCTCGAATCGGGCGATATCGACATAATCGTCGGCACGCATGCCCTCATAGAGGATACTGTGGTCTTCAGGCGTCTCGGACTGGCGGTGATCGATGAACAGCATCGTTTCGGAGTGGCGCAGAGGGCCCGGATGTGGCGCAAGAACAGTGTCGCTCCTCATGTGCTCGTGATGACTGCCACTCCCATTCCACGCACTCTGGCAATGACTGTCTACGGCGATCTTGAGGTGTCGGTTATCGACGAACTCCCTCCGGGACGCAAGCCTGTCACCACTTTGCTCCGATATGACACGAACCGTCATGAGGTGGACCGTCTCATAGGTTCCCAGCTACGGGAGGGTCGGCAGGTCTATATAGTCTATCCACTTATCGAGGAGAATGAGAAACTTGAACTCAAGAGTCTTGAGGAGGGTTATAAACGCACGTGCGAGACTTTTCCCAGCTACCGTGTCTGTTTCGTACACGGCGGGATGAAACCTGCGGAGAAAGACCATCAGATGGATCTTTTCGTGCGGGGAGAGGCGCGCATCATGGTGGCCACAACTGTAATAGAGGTAGGTGTCAACGTGCCCAACGCCTCGGTGATGGTCATCGAGAATGCCGAGCGTTTCGGTCTGTCGCAGCTTCATCAGCTGCGTGGCCGTGTGGGCCGTGGTGCCGACCAGAGCTACTGCATACTGATGGGTAAGGTGAAGGCGGCGGCCGAGACAAAGAAACGATTGTCGATCATGACTGAGACTACCGACGGTTTCCTTATCTCGGAGGCTGATATGAAGATACGGGGGCCAGGTGATATGGAGGGCACGCAGCAGAGTGGTCTGGCTTTCAATCTCCATGTGGCCGATCTGGCACGCGACGGTCAGATACTCTCGAAAGCCCGGGAGGTGGCTTTGTCAGTCTTGAGAGGCAATCCCGGACTGCTGGCCCCCGGATGTACTGCTACGGAGGCCTCTCCGGGCGACCCCTCCCCGATACCTTTGACTGCGAGGTCTGCCGCTGTCGTGGCTTCGGAACTCAGGGTAAGGTTTGCAAGGAGCGAAGATTGGTCAAGGATATCATGACCGAACGATTCTCTCTCCTTGTTCGTTAATATATAGTGACATAATGCCCATTCTTAAGGTTGGGAGAGGCATTGTGTGCGTCAGATAAGAATATGAGAGAAAAGGAATTTCTTCCGGCGGTCAGCGACCGCCTCGGCATAGAGCGGCTCAATGACATGCAGCTCAAGATGATGGCTTCCGCGTCGGAAGCACGTGATATCATTCTCCTTTCGCCTACGGGCAGCGGAAAGACCCTGGCCTTTACTCTCCCGGTGATGAAGCTGCTTAAGCCTTCCACCGGGCGTGTGCAGTGTGTGGTGATCGCTCCGTCGCGTGAACTTGTGGTGCAGATTGCCGGAGTTATGCGTGAGGTAGGGCAGGGGATGAGGGTTATTGCCCTCTATGGAGGTCACAGTGTGGAAGATGAGGTCAACAGTCTCAAGGTTGTCCCTGATGTTATTGTGGCCACCCCTGGCCGTCTTCTGGATCATGCCGTGCGTCGCAACGTCGACCTGCTCCCTGTAAGGATCGTGGTGCTCGATGAGTTCGACAAATCGCTTGAGCTCGGATTTGAGGAGGAGATGGGCAGGCTTGTGAGAAGGATGAAGAATGTGAGCCGGTATATACTCACCTCCGCCACGAAGACTGATACGCTTCCTGAGTTTCTGAATCTCAATAATCCACTGACTCTCGACTTCTCGGCCTCGGCTGGAGATCTGCGTTCGAGGATGCGTGTGCACCGTGTGGATGCTGACAGCCGCGACAAACTCGAGTCGCTCCTTACGCTTCTCCATAATATAACCCGGGGGGAAGCGCCGGAAAAGACAATTATATTCGTCAACCACCGTGAGAGCGCCGAGAGGGTGGCGGAATTCCTGAAAAGCCACGGCGTGGATGCGGTGCTCTATCATGGTGCCCTCGATCAGCGGGAGCGCGAGACGGCTGTGGCTCTCTTCAACAATGGGAGCCGCCCGGTGCTCGTGGCCACCGACCTGGCCGCGCGTGGACTCGATATTGAGAAGGTGGCCTCTGTAATACACTATCACCAGCCTCTTACTCCCGAGACTTACACCCACCGCAACGGACGCACTGCCCGCGTGGATCGCGAAGGAGACATATATCTCCTGCTGGGGCCTGACGAGGCGGTGAAAGACTATGTCGCTTTCGACGACACTGTCTCCCTTGACCACGCCATGCAGGCCAACCTGCGCTCGGGCTACACGACCCTGTATATCTCCGGCGGACGTCGCGAGAAAGTGTCGCGTGGCGACATTCTCGGCTTCTTCACGAAAGAGGGAGGGATCGACGGTGCCTCCATAGGAAAGATCAATGTCTACGACCATTATTCGCTCGCCGCTGTCAGAGACGGGGAAGTGGCGCGTCTGTTGAAATCCATTGCCGGACGTAAGTTGAAAGGGGAGAAACGTCGTATATCCCCTCTCGTCTGACGTGCTGCCTTGTGATGTCTGCGTTGCTCTGGCATGTGGTTTTGCCGTCCCGTTTTTTTGCGTGGACCGGAGTGCCGGCTTTGAGTAAAGTGTCAGCTTCACAGATGCGGAAGTGTCAATATGGTCGCGGCAGGGTGCGATAGAATTCAATTAGGGTGACATATCTTCCAAACTCCGGCCGCTTTGTAATTTGAAAGATTAATTAGCTTTGATTTTTTGAAAAATTATTCTGAAATCATTATCTTTGCAGTCGGAAAGGATATCGGATACAGGCTTAGGGAAGATATATAAACCGAAATGCAGACTATAATCTCAATTTAATAACATTAATAACTATGAGCAAAGCAAAGCAATTCCTGACTTGCGACGGTAATCAGGCTGCTGCCCACATCAGTTATATGTTTACTGAAGTGGCCGCTATCTATCCTATTACCCCCTCGTCGACCATGGCAGAGTATGTCGATGACTGGTCGGCTGCAGGCAGGAAGAACATTTTCGGAGAGACTGTCCTCGTGCAGGAGATGCAGAGCGAGGGTGGCGCCGCCGGCGCTGTCCACGGATCTCTCCAGGCAGGCGCGTTGACCACTACCTATACGGCTTCGCAGGGCCTGCTTCTGATGATCCCCAACATGTATAAGATCGCAGGCGAGCTTCTCCCCTGTGTGTTCCATGTATCGGCACGTACGTTGGCATCGCACGCGCTGAGCATCTTCGGCGACCATCAGGATGTGATGTCTGCACGTCAGACAGGCTTCGCCATGCTGTGCGAGGGTTCCGTGCAGGAGGTGATGGATATCGCCGCCGTGGCCCATCTCTCCACAATCAAGAGCCGTGTGCCCTTCGTCAACTTCTTCGACGGTTTCCGCACATCGCATGAGATACAGAAGATCGAGGCTATAGACCAGAACGATCTCGCCTCGCTGATCGACCAGGAGGCTCTTGCCGATTTCCGCAAGCGTGCCCTCAATCCTGACGCGCCTGTGGCCCGCGGCATGGCCGAGAACCCCGACGCGTTCTTCCAGCACCGCGAGGCTTCCAACCCCTACTATGCGGCTGTGCCCGAGATCGTGGAGGAGTATATGAAAGAGGTGTCGAAGATCACCGGCCGCAACTATGGCCTGTTCGACTACTATGGCGATCCCGAGGCAGAGCGCGTCATCATCGCCATGGGCAGCGTGACGGAGTGCATCCGCGAGACCATCGACTATCTCCGCGCCAAGGGTGAGAAGGTTGGTCTTGTAAGTGTGCATCTCTACCGTCCTTTCTCCGCAAAGCACTTCATGGCCGCTATCCCGGCTTCCGCTAAGCGCATCGCTGTCCTCGACCGCACGAAAGAGCCCGGCGCTCTCGGAGAGCCCCTCTATCTCGATGTCAAGGACTGCTTCTATGGTAAGGAGAATGCCCCGCTCATCGTTGGCGGACGTTACGGCCTCAGCTCGAAAGACACCACTCCGGCCCAGATCCTTTCCGTATATGAGAACCTTGCTCTTCCCGAGCCTAAGAACGGTTTCACGATCGGCATAGTCGACGATGTCACCTATATGTCGCTTCCCCAGCTTCCTGAGATCAGCGTAGGCGGCAAGGGCATGTTCCAGGCCAAGTTCTTCGGCCTCGGTGCCGATGGCACCGTAGGCGCCAACAAGAACTCCGTGAAGATCATCGGCGACAATACCGACAAGTATTGCCAGGCTTATTTCTCCTATGACTCTAAGAAATCTGGCGGTTTCACTTGCTCTCATCTCCGTTTCGGCGACGAGCCCATCCGCTCCACATATCTTGTGACCACCCCCAACTTCGTGGCATGTCATGTGCAGGCTTACCTCCACATGTATGACGTCACACGCGGTCTCCAGCCCAACGGCACATTCCTTCTCAACACCATCTGGGAGGGCGAGGAACTTGCCAAGAATCTTCCTGTGAAGGTGAAACGCTATTTCGCCAAGAACAACATCAAGGTATATTATATCAACGCATCGAAGATTGCCCAGGAGATCGGACTCGGCAACCGCACGAACACCATTCTCCAGAGCGCCTTCTTCCGCATCACCGAGGTTATCCCCGTTGAGCTCGCCGTTGAGCAGATGAAGAAATTCATCGTGAAGTCTTATGGCAAGAAGGGTCAGAACATCGTCGACATGAACTATGCGGCCGTCGACCGCGGCGGTGAATATAAGGAACTGGCTGTCGATCCCGCATGGGCTGAGCTTCCCGAGG
Organism: uncultured Muribaculaceae bacterium; assembly: GCA_910588245.1. Lineage (GTDB taxonomy): Bacteria > Bacteroidota > Bacteroidia > Bacteroidales > Muribaculaceae > Lepagella. The sequence continues at coordinate 13,584 of CAJUQP010000046.1, forward strand.
AGGCTCCCGCTAAGATCGATGCTCCCGAGTTCATCACCAACGTCGTGATGCCTATCAACGCTCAGGATGGCGATCTCCTTCCCGTAAGCACGTTCAAGGATTGCGCCGACGGCACATGGCCTCAGAGCACTGCCCGCTATGAGAAGCGCGGTGTGGCAGCTTTCGTTCCCGAGTGGAATCCCGACAACTGTATCCAGTGTAACAAGTGTGCCTATGTCTGCCCCCACGCCGCTATCCGTCCGTTCGTGCTCGACGAGGCTGAGATGGCTGCCGCTCCTTTCGGAGCCGAGCATTCCATCCCCGCTATCGGCAAGACTTTCGGTGGCATGCGTTTCGTTCAGCAGGTTGATGTGCTCGACTGCCTTGGCTGCGGCAACTGTGCCGATGTCTGCCCCGGCAAGAAGGGCGAGAAGGCTCTCGTCATGAAGCATGAGGAGGGTCAGGTCGGCCAGCAGGTCAACTGGGATTACTGCGTCAACAAGGTTAGCTCGAAGCAGAACCTCGTCGACATTAAGGCTAACGTTAAGAACAGCCAGTTCGCTACTCCAATGTTCGAGTTTTCCGGCGCTTGCTCCGGTTGTGGTGAGACTCCTTATGTGAAACTTATCACTCAGCTCTTCGGCGACCGTGAGGTTGTGGCCAACGCTACCGGTTGCTCCTCTATCTATTCCGGTTCCGTACCTTCAACTCCTTACTGCACCAACGAGAAGGGCAATGGTCCTGCTTGGGCTAACTCCCTCTTCGAGGACTTCTGCGAGTTCGGTCTCGGTATGCGCATAGCATATGAGAAGATGCGTGCTCGTCTGGAGGAGACTTGTGGTAAGATCGCTGCTTCTGAGAATGCTCCTGAGAGCCTCAAGGCTGCTGCTGCCGCCTGGATGGAGGCCCGTGAGGACGCTCAGGAATCACGTGTGAAAGGCGAGGCTCTTCTCGCTGAGGCTCGCAAGGGTGCTGAGGCTGGTTGCGACTGCTGCAAGCAGATCGTTACTCTCGAGCATTATCTCGTGAAACGCAGCCAGTGGATTATCGGTGGTGATGGTGCAAGCTACGATATAGGTTACGGTGGTCTTGACCACGTGATCGCTTCCGGTAAGAACGTGAATATCCTCGTGCTCGACACCGAGGTTTACTCCAACACCGGCGGTCAGTCTTCGAAGGCTACTCCTATCGCTGCTATCGCTAAGTTTGCTGCTGCCGGCAAACGTATCCGCAAGAAGGATCTCGGCCTGATGGCTACCACCTATGGTTACGTTTACGTAGCTCAGATCGCTATGGGTGCCGACAACGCTCAGACCCTCAAGGCTATCCGCGAGGCTGAGGCTTACGATGGTCCGTCAGTGATCATCGCTTACGCTCCTTGTATCAACCACGGTCTGAAGATCGGAATGGGTCACAGCCAGGAAGAGGAGAAGAAAGCAGTTGAGTGCGGCTACTGGCAGCTCTGGCGCTATAATCCTGATCTGGAGAACAGCGGCCAGAATCCCTTCTCGCTTGATAGCAAGGAGCCCGACTGGAGCAAGTTCAAGGACTTCCTCAAAGGCGAGGTTCGTTTCGCATCTCTCTTCAAGATGCAGCCCGAATCCGCTGAGGAGCTCTTCCAGGCAGCTCAGGACAACGCTAAGTGGCGCTACAACAACTACAAGCGTCTTTCCCAGCAGAACTGGGGCGAGGATCCCGAGATGACTCCCGCAGAGGAGGCTCTCCGCAAGTAATCCTTACGCAGATATCAATACAAAAAAAACGGGAGCGTGTTTCACGCTCCCGTTTTTTTTGTATTGATATCTCAAACTAATAATCCCTCAAAGCAATGTTCTGATAGTTGGGTTGTGGCTATAAATTTATTGCATAAGTAGTTGATGAAAAGATGCTATAATCCCCTATAAATCCCCTTTGCTCCATCTAAAGAAGCAAAAGAAGTTAATCGAGATAAATCAAGCTAATTCCTGATAAATCCCGATTAATCTGTATAAGTCTTTATTGGTGACTATCGTCTTGCTATGATATAAAGAGGTCGGTAGGTGAGATGCTGCGGAAGACTGGCTAAAAGTTGCGACAGGGGAAGGGGAGAGGATGAGGCGCCCCCTACTCCTGTGTGTCTTAGATGGAGAAGAAGTTCGCGCTGGGAATCGAAGGTAAGGGTAATTTCCTCTTCCTCAAGACGGACGTTGTCGAAATATGGCTGCAGCATCTCCTTTATTGTTGTTTTGTCGCGATAAATGAGTCCAAATGGATTTGATGGGTATAGCTCTTCAAGATTGCCGGGAAGAAATGTGGAACATGCTAATATGCCGCCGCTCTTAAGCATACGGGAGGCATTGTGAAAAAATCGCTCTGGATTGACAAACCATTGTATGGCTGAGGCGGAGACTATGGCATCGAAAAGCGAATCTTCATTTCCGGCATTCTCCATCCAATCCTCTGCGTCGCAAATGTGATAGCGTTCCTCAGTGGCATATCCATAGTCCGGAAGAGTATAAAGATCAACAAAATCCATCTCTCGAGGCTGGAATCTTTTGCAAAACATCTCCGTGAAGATACCGCTGCCCGGACCGATCTCAATTCCCTTTTCAATCGTTACGTCGGGGATCATGCCGAGAAGTGCGGAGGCGATATTTCTTTGTGCTGATGCGTTGTCGGAATAGGTGGGAAGTGCCTTACGGAATTTATCGCCTATGGTAGTTCGTGTGGGTATGGCCCCCCTGATAATGTCGGCAAGACAGATATAATGGGACATATCCACACTTCTGATTTCCGGGCCTGAAGGATGACTTTTCCATGCGTGCATCTGATTGGCCGGAGGAAATATGGCATCCTTGGTTGAGACGTACACTCTGTCCCAGTGTATGTGAGACTTGTGGGTTGTGGAGTGACGTGCTATGGCTTCAAGTTCATTGCGGAGGGATTCAGTTGTCCGGTTGCCGAATTTCCCTGCCAGTGACTGATATGCCTCTGCACACATCCTTCGCCGGAATTTCATGAGGTTCTTGTCATCAAGATTGGCAGCGGTGCCTTTGAATATGCTCTCCGGGATGCCGAAGTCATCATCTACTGGAGTCTCGGTGCCGTTGACAGCCACCGCCATGGCCGGAAGTCCGGATGGTATGACGCATGATGCCGCGAATACTCCGAGCGACCATGCGAAAAGACATATCGTGGAATATCGCTTCAGGCATTCGAGAGGGAAGTCCATGTCGGTATAGTCATAGACTACCATCATGTCGTAGCCTGCGGGTGCTATGCCTGAATAGAATGAAGCATCCGTGCTCCATCCTGCGAAGATCAGGATAAGCCTGTCGGAACCGCTGTCGTGGGTGTGCTCATATCTCATGTGCCGTTTCCTCAAGGATTTTAAAGGTTGTGTCAAACTGGTCGGCTTTCATGTCGGCACCGAGTGAGAAACGGATACGTTCCCCTCCCGGCGGCACTGTCGGGCGTCTGATGGGGAGCGCTATCACACCTGCCTCGCGCAGACGTGCAGCGATGGCGAGTGCCTTTGCGGCGTCGCCTGTGAGATAGGGGATGATCTGAGATGTGGAACCTGTGGGACGCGAGGATATCTCCTCGATTCTTCGGGAGAAGAGCCTGGATATCTCCGCGAGATGGCGCCGGCTTTCTGTCATTCCGACGATTTTCCCGATCATGAAATGGCTCCATGCCGCGTTGACCGGTGGGAGGGCTGTCGAGAAAATGAAGGGGCGCGCGCAGTTTATCAGAAGTGATTTCATCTCTTCCGAACATATGGCGAAGGCACCCGCTGAGGCTGCCGCTTTCCCGAGTGTGCCGAGTAGCAGATCGATGCTGCCCGTCACGCCGAGTTCCTCGGCGAGTCCGAGACCACGCGGTCCCCTTACTCCGAAGGCATGCGCTTCGTCGACATATAGCATCATCCCCGGAAACAGGCTTTTAATCTCGACAAGACGGCGTAGGGGTGCCTCGTCGCCGTCCATGCTATAGATCGACTCCACAAGCACGACAATTCGTTCGTATGACCCTGCTTCCTTCTCGAGGATACGTAGCAGTTTGTCAATGTCGTTGTGGGGAAACCGTTGGAATTCGCTCCCGGCCATTCGCAATCCGTCGACCATCGATGCATGGATGAGTTTGTCGGCCACGAAAAGAGTGGAAGGGATTGTAAGCGCTCCGATACAACCCACATTTGCATGGTAGCCGGAGTTGAAGAGCAATGACGGACGGCCATAAAGACCTTCAAGCTGGTCTTCAAGCATGGTGTGGTAAGTCTGCTGGGCAGAGAGCAGACGAGATGCCGACGATGAGAAAAGGGCGTGGGGATATAGGTCGAAAAATTCCTCACGCCATTCAGCGCCATGTGAACCCAGCGACAGATAGTCGTTTGAAGAAAGATCGAGTGTCCCTTGCGCGGGAGTGGAGGGAATCATCCTCAGTCGGTTCTCTTTTCTCAGGCCTTCAAGTATATCTCTTATTCCGGACATTGTTTATTCCTCTTAAAAAACTACCTTCCTCATGCTATTTTCTGTGCAGGCAAATCTCTGACGAGTTTAAGAAGGGCGTCGCAAAGGCGCTCCACCTGACTGTCGCTGACAGCGAGATAAGGAGGCATTATATAGCAGTTGTGACCGAATGGCCTTATCCATACTCCTTCGCTTACGCAGCGTTTCTGGAACTCCCCGCAGTCGACATATTGGTCAACCTCAATCACGCCGATGCCGCCGAGCACACGCACGTCGCGCACATTGGGGAGCGACCAAGCCACGCTGAGTCGCTCTTTCATGATCGTCTCTATGCGCGCGATTCTCTCCTGCCAAGGCGATTCAAGAAGTAGCCGGGTGGAGGCGAGCGCCACGGCGCAGGCAAGCGGATTGCCCATGAATGTAGGACCGTGCATCATCACCCCTGCCTCGCCCGAAGATATCATGTCTGCAACTTTAGCCGATGCCGCCACAGCAGAGAAGGTCATATATCCCCCTGTGATAGCTTTGCCGATAAGCATTATGTCAGGTTCCACATCGGCGTGTTCCCAGGCGAACAGCTTACCTGTGCGCCCGAATCCTGTGGCTATCTCATCGAAAATAAGCAATATCCCCTTTTCATCGCATGCTCTTCGGAGTTCACGCAGATATTGGGGATGATAGAAACGCATTCCTCCGGCTCCCTGCACCACCGGCTCAAGAATCACGGCTGCTATTTCGTCGGAGTGGGTGTCGAGTATTGCCTGCATTGACTTGAAATCCTCCGGATCCCATTCTCCCCCGAAGCGGCATTTTGGGGCATCCGCGAAATAACGGATTGGCAGCGCGGGCCCGAATGCTCCGTGCATCCCCGTCACAGGATCGCATACCGACATGGCGTTCCATGTGTCGCCGTGATACCCGCTGCGGATAGTGGCGAAATTGGTGCGCTTGTGGTTATTCTGGGCCTGCACGGCCATCTTCATGGCCACCTCGGTAGCGACAGAACCGGAATCAGCATAGAAAATGTGGTTCATCGAAGGGGGAAGTATGGAGAGCAGGAGTTTGCCGAGCTCTATCGCCGGACGGTGGGAGAGACCCCCGAACATCACGTGGCTCATCTTCTTTATCTGCTCTTCGGCGGCACGGTTGAGCACCGGATGGTTGTATCCATGTATCACGCACCACCATGATGACATTCCGTCGATCAGTCGGGTTCCGTCGGCCAGCACGATCTCCGCCCCTTCCGCATGGTCTACCACATATGTAGGCAGCGGATTGTGGGTGCTTGTGTAGGGATGCCACAGATGCATGCGGTCAAATTCGTCATGATTGGGAGAGGGGGAAGAGATCGGGTCTATAGTCGGAGATGTCATTTCGTCTTCATGATTTTACTGCGAAATTACAAAATCCGAAGAACATAAACAAATTGACAGGAAGTTCCGTCAGATGTTACTGAAAAAACGTGTTGCTGAACCACCGGAATTTAGAAGTTGTTTAAAAAGCAACGTTAAATTATGGGGCGCAGTCCCGGAGCAGATTCTTTCTTGCAGGTGAAGGAGCATAGCGGGCTATGTGACTGAACCAAAAGGAAAAATATGCCCGGGAATGCGAGTCCGGAACTATCTTTCAAGACAGTGTAATGTTAAACCTGTTAACCTATGAAGTTGACCGGAAATGAAAGTTGCCTTAAGTCCGGCAATTTAACGTTCATTTTTAAACAACTTCTTAGAAGTTGGCTTGAATATTTATTAAGTAGAAATGTGTTGTTTGTATTTCTGATAAAAAGTATTAATTTTGTAAGGGTAACGTTCCGTGTGTGGCAGTCGCTTACTTCGGAACAGAAATGAAAGCATACGTAAATCCATAGAAAAACTAACAAGACAGAAATGAAAGATTTTTTATCAAATAGATTTGTAGTTGCCGCCATAATTGCGGTGTCTTTATTTTGTGGAAACAAGGTGCTGGCATGCACCAATCTTATAGCCGGCAGGATGGCTACTGCCGACGGTTCAGTCATGATCACATACGCCGATGACTCGCACACCCGTTTCGGTGATCTCAATCATTCTCCACGTGGAAAGCACGCTCCAGGCACTATGAGGCGGATCATCGACTGGGGAAGCGACAAACCGTTGGGTGAGATTCCCCAGGTTGCGGAAACATATAATGTGGTCGGGAACATGAATGAATATCAGGTTGTGATAGGGGAGACCACGTGGGGGGGACGTCCTGAACTCGCCGATACCACTGGTAATTCCATCATAGACTACGGATCGCTCATCTATATCGCGCTCGAGCGAAGCAAAAGCGCCCGCGAAGCCATAGATGTCATGACCGATCTTGTGGAGAGATACGGTTATGCGAGCACAGGCGAGACTTTCACCATAGCCGACAAGAATGAAGTCTGGATAATGGAAATGATTGGGAAAGGAGCAGAGAAGGGCGCGTTGTGGATAGCGGTAAGGATTCCGGACAACGCTATCTCAGGGCACGCCAATGAACCCAGGATCCGCAAGGTGGACTATAAAGACAAGGAGAATGTGAGATATTCGAAGGATCTTGTGAAGTTTGCCCGCAAACGTGGTTATTTCTCAGGCAAGGATGCTGATTTCTCATTTGCCGATACTTTTGATGGGCATGATCCGGCTTCCAGACGTACGTGCGATGCGCGTGTCTGGTCATATTTCCGTCGGTTTGTCTCTCCTGAAAAGTCCGATGAATGGTTTGGCTGGGTATCCGGTAAAAGCGACGAGCCGATGCCCCTTTATGTCATACCGGAGAAAAAGGTTAGTCTTGAGGATATGCAGTCGGCGATGCGCGATCATTTCGAGGGCACTCCGTTTGATATGACAGATGACATAGGCGCCGGGCCTAATCATGTGCCTTATCGCTGGCGTCCGCTGAACTATAAGGTAGACGGCAAGACCTATGCGCATGAACGCGCCATCGGCACGCAGCAGACTGCCTGGTCTTTTGTTGCGCAGACTCGTGCTGATCTTCCGGATCCTATCGGCGGAGTACTTTGGTTCGGAACTGACGACGCCAACACATCGGTCTATATGCCGTTCTATTGTTCGATGACGGAGGTGCCTTTGGAGGTGCGACCCGGAAACGGTGATCTCCTGACTTTCTCGCCCACCGCCAATTTCTGGATGACAAACTGGGTCGCCAACCAGGCCTACAACAGATACGACCTTATGATTCCGGATATACGCAGGGTTCAGCAGAGACTTGAGAAGAAATATATATCCGGCAGGGGGGCCAGGGAGAAGGAACTTAAGGCTCTCTTTGAATCCGGAGATATGGAGGGTATTGAAAAAGCTGTCAATATGGAAGGGGCCGAAATCGCGAAAGAGGCAACGGATGCCTATCGTGATCTCGCGCAGTTCCTGCTTATCCGTTATCTTGACGGCAACCGCAAGAAACTCGATGAAAATGGCAATTTCAAGCGTAACGCCTATGGACGATCGGTTTCTCCGGATTTCCCCGGGTACAATCAGGAATATTTCGATAATATAGTGCGCTCCACCGGCGATCGCTTTCTTGTAAAATAATCCGTATGCAAGGCTGATTATTTCCAAGAGACGGAGTGCTATCATATAGTGTTTTAGAAGTCGTACAAATGTACGACTTCTTAATTTAACACATTATATCCCGGTTTTTTAAGCGTGCTGCCGAAATATGCTATTCTTTCATTGAAAGATACGTGGACAATTAATGTCGGTTACTGTTTCTTACAGCTCCTTATAAACAGCCGTGGAGGTGATATGAAGGTTGAGGGAAATCAGACCGGGTCGACGTCGTAGTAGATGATGGATGACTTCACATCGGGATTTGAGGCGATAGATGCGAGGATCTGGCGTAGAAGGTCTTTTACTTTCTTCATGGATGCTCCGGCCTCGATTTTAAGCATGATCGACTGGAGATAGTAGGTGGCTACACGTGATACAAACGGTTTCTCAGGCCCGAGCACCCTCTCTCCAAACACTTTGCGGAGAGCAAGGGTGAATGTCACGGCAGCACGCTCGCAGACCATGATATCCTTGTTTTTGATGAAGATATTGATCACTTTCGTGAACGGTGGATAGGCATAGCGCGCGCGGTCGGCAATCTCCCGTTTATAGTAAGAGGCGTAGTCATGACGTTTCACGAAACCGAGCACCTCATGGGAAGGATTTACCGTCTGTATCACTACAGTGCCTTTCTCTTGCCGGCGTCCGGCACGTCCGGCCACTTGCTCAAGCATATTGAAGGCACGCTCGTTGCTGCGGAAATCCGGAAAATTCAACAGTGTGTCAGCGTTGAGGACTCCCACGACAGTGACATCGCCGAAGTCAAGACCTTTCGACACCATCTGCGTGCCGACGAGTATGTCGGTCTCATGACGTGTGAATTCTTCGATGATCTCCTGATAGGCGTCTTTGTTGCGTGTGGAGTCAAGATCCATTCGTGCCACGCGATATCCCTCAAACTGCTCGTGAACCTCCTCGGCTATCCTTTCCGTGCCGTAGCCGAATATCCGCACACTGTTCTGACCGCATGCCGGACACAGCTGAGGAAGCATCTGCGAGAATCCGCAGTAGTGGCATCTGATCAGTGCGAGATTCTTATGGTAGACAAGTGAGACGTCGCAGTTCTGGCATTTTGGACTCCATCCGCATTGGTCGCAGACCACGACCGGGGCGAATCCTCTCCGGTTCTGGAATAATATGGCCTGGCGGTGGCCCGACATGGCATCGAGTATTCGGCGGCGCAGAGGTGACGAGATTATCCCTCTGACCTCTTTCTTCTTGCGCATCGCGGCCATGTCGACGATTTCAACATCTGGAAGCTCCGCTCCTTCAAACCTCTCAGTAAGGCTTACGAGCCCGTATTTGCCGCCGATAGCCTTGAAATAGGTCTCTACAGATGGGGTAGCCGAACCGAGCAGTGACCTGGCGCCATGCATCTGTGCGAGCACCAGTGCGGCGTCGCGGGCATTGTAGCGCGGAGCCGGATCATATTGCTTGAACGATGCCTCGTGTTCCTCATCCACGATCACAAGCCCGAGGGAGGCGAAAGGGAGAAATACCGACGAACGGACTCCGAGCACCACGAGCGGCTCACTGGTGGCGAGCAGACGTCGCCATATGTCCACACGCTCTGAATCGGAAAACTTTGAATGGTAGACAAGCAGACGGCTCCCGAACACCTTGCGCAGCCGGTCGGAGAGTTGGGTGGTGAGTGAAATTTCCGGCACAAGATAGAGCACCTGATGCCCCGCATCGAGAGCCTGTGAGATCAGATGGGTGTAGATTTCGGTCTTTCCGCTCCCCGTCACACCATGTAGCAACTGTATGCTGTTGGTTTTCCATCCGTCGAGAATCTCCTTCAAGGCTGTGTTCTGGGCCGGCGACAGAGGCGCAGCCGACTCTCCGGCATCGCGTGGATCGGAGGAGAAACGGTTGACGCTCTTTTTTACGATCTCCATGATCCCTTTGTCGACAAGACTGCGTAAAACGCCAGGTGTTATACCGGCCGTCTCGAGAAGACGGGATTTCTCCACGTCCTTCAACTCCGCGGTGCGGTTGAGCCAGCCCGAGAGATCGAGGTAAGCGATAAGCGCTTTCTCCTGCTGACGGGAGCGTGTCACGAGGCCGAAATATTCATGTAGACGGTCGCTGTCGCCACGCTCCATGGTCAGCTTGACGAACGATGTCTTTTTAGGGCGATAGCGTTCCACTACCTTTTCGTCGATTTCGGCAATCCCTTGCTCAAGGAGTTGGTTGACAATCGACGCGACATTCCGGAATCCTGTCTCAACCTCAATCTCCGATATGCGCATACGTTTTTTCTCCTGAAGGAGCTGTATGACCATGGCCTGACGTTCAGAGAGCCGGAATGGCGTCGACTCGTCGGGTTCGTAATCAGGATTGAGAGATATGAAAGTCTCGCTTTCCGGCTTTAGTCCGGTGGGTACGGCTGCCTTGAATACTTCACCGGGGGAGCAAAGATAATAGTCCGCTATCCAGCGCCAGAGCTTGATCTGGGGGAAGCGGACTATGGGGGAGGAGTCGAGCACAGCCATCACCGGTTTCACCTCATAGCCTTTAGGCGGTATGGAATGGATGGCCTCGACTATGGCCGTATAGAATTTCTTTTTGCCGAACTGCACGAGCACGCGTGAACCAACCTGCGCCTCTCCGTCCATTTCCTCAGGGAGGGAATAGGTGAAGGTGGAATAGAGTGGGAGAGGGAGTATGACTTCGGCAAACCTCGTCATCTTATCTGAAGAGATAGGAGAGGTTGATAAACCAGCCTCTTGCTTGGGCGGAATAATTGTCGAGCTTTTTAGTGCGGATCTCGTAGCTTATTCCCCAGGAATAACCCGCAGAGATCTGGTATTTCTCAAGAAGCTCCACACCGGCCCCACATTGCATCGACACATAGGCGCCGGGATGCTCGAGGGCAGGCTGCTTGTTGGTGCCGACGTTGATGTCGAGCACAGGGCCGCCAAAGACAAAGGGAGCGAGATACTGCTCGAAGCCGTTCATGCGGGTCCATTTGAACTTCAGGTTGAATGGAATCTCGAGCACATGCATCCATACGTTCTGATTGCCGATTCCATCGGAGCTCCATATCGGATAATCGCCGAAATTGACTTTGGCTCCGTGGAGGTTGTAGCGCAGACCGAGGTCGATGCCGAATCCGATGCCGGGTATCATAAGCTCTCCGGCCACACCTACCTGTCCGCCAGTCAGCCCGGATGTCTTGGCCAGATCCTGCTTCCAGTGGAAGGTGGAGAAATTGACACCGGCGGTCGGGCCCCAGCGGAATTCCGCCGAGGCCGTGAGCGCTGATGTGATTATCAGAGAAAGGATGATAAGTTTCCTGATCATTATGTGAAAGTTAGAAGATTTTGCCTATGGGGCTGCGCCGCGGTCAGAAAAGATATGCGGCTGTGACTGTCCAGTAGTTGTTCTTGGCCTTTACGTTGGCTGTTTCGAGCCAATGCTTGGCGATGTTGTTCATACCGAAGCCATAGCTGCCCTGAATCTGGAGATGCTTCACAAGCTCCACGCCTACACCGACGTTCCATACGGCCTGTACGCCTTTTGTCTGGATCGCATCGGGACCTTTTTCGTTTTTGTTGAGCTTGATGGCTACGGACGGACCTGTGAGAAGGTAGGGCGAAATGATAGAACCTACGATGGGAAGGCCGAACTTATACTTGATGTTGAGAGGAATCTCGAGGAAGTCCTTGCCGATGTTCATGTCTTTCTGCTCCTCCGTGAGTTCAGTGTTCATGCGGGTGTACATGGCGGAAAGATCGAAGCAGAGGCCGATGAGGGGAACCTGAAACTCGGTCATGACGCCGAGGGTGTAGCCGCATTTGTTGTCGTCGCCGAAGTTTGCGGCTGCGTTGTTGAGGTGGATGCTGTTAAGATTAAGGCCGGCTTTGACGCCGAAACGAAGCTGTGCGTTTGCCACGCCCATACCGCAGAGAACTACGAGAAGCGTGAGAAGAATTTTCTTGTAAGACTTCATTTTCTTTGAATTTTGATGTTTATAAGTGTTTCATGCCACCGGAGGGATGCTCCCGGGCATGCTGGCCGGTGTGGTTGCCGGTCCGTGTTCAGTGTGCAAAGTTAATAAAAATCTTAAAAAGGAAAGGGATTTAAACATTTCTTAATTAAAAATGTGGCGTATGCATCGTTTCTGCCCCCGATTTTTAGTAATTTTGCGTCATTATAGATTTGAAGAAGTCAAAACGACACCTGTTATGGAAGAAAATATAGAAAAGTTTACACCGGATATGGCTCCCGAAGTGGAGCCGCAGGCACCACAGACAGATGATGCGGCTGTGGAGAGAGTGGAGAAAGACGCGGAGGAGGAGATGAGAGTGACAGAGCGTACCATAGAGATGCTCCGCACTGTGTTCGATCCGGAAATTCCCGTGAATGTCTACGACCTCGGCCTCATATATAAGATAGATTATGAGACAGAGACCAAGACACTTCATGTCGACATGACTCTCACGGCGCCCGGATGTCCGGCTGCCGACTTCATAATGGAAGATGTCAGGCAGAAACTCCTGAGCGTGGAGGGGCCTGAGAAGGTTGACCTCCGGCTTGTGTTCGAGCCGGTGTGGACGCAAGACATGATGAGCGAGGAGGCCAAACTTGAGCTCGGATTCCTGTGATGAGCACATATTTTCTGAGTGATCTCCATCTCGGCGCCCCGTATTTCCCCGATTCAAAGGAATCGGAGCGTCGCATAGTAGCCTTTCTCGACCATATAAAGAAAGACGCATCTGCCATCTATCTTCTTGGAGACATACTTGACTATTGGTATGAGTACCGTTATGTGGTGCCAAGGGGATTCGTGCGTTTTTTCGGAAAGCTTGCGGAACTATCTGATGCTGGCATCAGGATCGTATGGATGAAAGGGAACCACGACATATGGATCTACGATTACCTGCCTTCGGAACTTGGCATAGAGGTGGTCGACGGTTCACTTACGGAGAACATTGACGGCCATAAGTTCTATCTCGCCCATGGCGACGGAGAAGGAAAACAATCGAGGAGTTTCCGTTTTATACGCTCCCTTTTCCGCAACCGGATATGCCAGCGGGCCTTCAGCGCCATTCATCCTCGATGGACTGTGCCTTTCGCCTACCGTTGGAGCCGCCACTCGCGGATGGAGGGGGAGTCGAGGGGACTTCCTGATGACTGTCTTCTTCAGGGTCTGAGAAAATTCGCGAGGGAGTATCACCTCTCTCATCCCGAAATCGATTTTTTTATCTTCGGGCATGTGCATGTGCTTTGTCGCGAGAAGGTGGCAAACGATTGTGAGATGATAGTGCTCGGAGAGTGGATTCATACATTCAGCTACGCGATTTTGGGTGAAAATGGGCTGGAATTAAGGAAATGGAGGGGAATTTAATATGTTTTACAACATATTTCTGTCATTTTGTTCAAAAAAGTTTGGTCAGAACTAAAATAAGGCGTAACTTTGCACCGAACCTAAAAACAATCTTTTTTACCTTAAGATTTTTTACCTGTAGAAACTTATCAAAGGGTGCGACCGTGGCGGTTATCACCCTTTATTTTTTATGTAATCCGGACTTAAAACATCGTTGATTTTATGATGAAAAAGAGGGTGTATCAAAATTCTGATGCACCCTCTTTTCGCGCCCGTTCATAAC
>CAJUQP010000047.1 GCA_910588245.1 uncultured Muribaculaceae bacterium
ACACTTGGCTCCTCGGAGCCGTTAACAAACTCTCAAAAATAACCGAAGTATTGTTTTAAAGCATATTTTTATAATTGTTTCAAATATAATTTGTAAATTTGCAATTGCAGACCTGCCCGCAGAAGCCTGGTCTTGGGTTCAGAGGGATGAGGTGTGTGTTAACATATTTAAGAAAGCGTTTATCCGCGCTGATTCTTGACTGTTGGAAATTCTCGCAAAATTTCATTTAGAAGTCAAGGAATGAGCAACGGTAGATGCCCGTGGTTATGTAATGTTTTGCATCCGGCCGATTATCTTGTGATAAGATACGGCCGGAGGCATAGATTGCATATACAGGCGTGGGCTTCTGCGTTGCCGTCCGACTTCTAAAGGGCAATGCGAGAAGCCTCCAACAGTAGGACGGTAACAGATACAGATTCCTACGCTTCTCTTTTTTACGGATTTTTATATTGTACGGTGGCAGGAATCGGCCGGACATCGAAGACTTGGACATGAACCTGACAAAGAGAACGATTCTTCCATTCCTCATTCTTACGGTCGGACTTGCATTGACGTCATGCGGGGGAAATGGTGCAAAAACAAATGCGGTAGAGGCGGATGAGACGGGGAAACTGTATACCCCCATTTCTGTATATTTTAATCCGCTTAAGGCGTCGAATTACGATTTTTATTCATCATACCTCCCCTACTTCGTGAATTATCCCGACGACTGGACGAAGATGGGACTGCATGAGAGACCTTCGTACGTGAGACACAGTTCATTAGATCGATGGTCTGAATCCACGGTGTCCTGGACATATTATTTCGGACAATTGGGTAATATCACGAGTATTGTCAATTCAGTGTTGGGCAGGGATGAATTCATATATGATGACGACCTCCGTCTTCAGGACATTAAAAGGATGCAACATGTGAGCAACTGGGACAAAAGGGATGACCAGTTTGAATATGCTGACAGTCTTCTTGTGAGGCGCAATGTCAGTCCGTCACATTCCACTTCACACACGTTTTCCTATTATCCCGATGGCGTGCTGAAAGAGATAGCGCCAGACAAGGGAATATATTACGACGACAAAATGAAACTCGGCAAACTGGAATTCAACGCGAAGGGACAGCTTGTGCGGACAGAATCTGCCTCGACTTATAATCCATTTATTCTTCCCGAGTTCGGGTCGGAAGGAGGAAAAAGCCCGAATATATGCACATTCAAGTATAACGACAGGGGACTCTGTGTCGAAAAAAACGAAGTGATAACATTCACATATTATGACCATGATGTCGACACACTTAGGTGCGTAAACCGGTATGAATATAATGATAAGGGAGATTTGAAAACATGGAGCTACAATGGAGCCTGCCGCGAGAATGTGAACGGAAACACATGGAGATTCGTTGACAGAGCTTTTAAGATAGATTTCGATTACGAATATGATGAGAAAGGTAAGAATTGGATTACCCAGACCATCACACTTCCCGACTGTTATAAAGATGTGGAGGCGCTCGGCATTTTCTATGAAAAGAATGTTAACGGGTATTACCGCTCTGACCAGGGCGTAACTGCGCTTCCGGCTGGTCAAAAGGCAAAAGTCACCATAACCCGCGAGATCGGCCCCTACTATGAAACGGATGTTGAAGAGCTCAAGGCCATGATGAAACAAGCGAAGGCAGAAAGGGAAGTGGCCCACCAGGAAGAACTTGACAGAACAAGACGACTGGTGAAATTCTCCGCGGCGCAGGCTATGGGCCTATACGGGAATGTAGAATCGCTGAATAACGTAAAGACCGAGTCTAAACAAGGCTACATGTATTTTTTTGATGAAATCGGGAGGATAACCAAAGTTAAATCCTCGTTGGGCACGGTACATCAATATGAATATGATGACAGATCTCCATTGAGATATAAGGACGGCGAGAAGTCAGATTTTTATAATCTTGAATTCACGGAAAATCAACGTATAGTCTCATTCCCCGGTAATGACTATGCCACACAGATATTTACTTTCGACACGGAGGGTCGTCTTGAGAAACACACATTCTACACAATGTTTCACAATGGGAAATATATTGTAGAGGAAGAAGAAATTTCCTATGACGACAACGAAAAGGTGCCTGTGAAGATGGTACTTACGACATATTATCCGGAAGGCAATCGATATATGACCTATGTTTATTCAGAAATAGAGACTGATGACTACGGAAACTGGACTAAGAGGAGAGTTGACAGATATGTAAGAGAAGAGAAAGATCGGTTGGATGAAAATGGCGAGGATGACGGCAATGGAAAATGGAGGGAAAATTATATGGAATCCCGTAAGCTTACTTATTATTAATCAAATAATAAGACGAGATGAAACAATATTTGATTATATATCTGACACTTGTATTGTGCCTTTGGGGTTGCGAGCGTCATGATTCATCAGATGATGCGTATGTAAAGGAAGTGACCCCGACCACAATCGTGAACCTGCGCACAGGCCCGGGACAAGGACACGGGATAGTCAGAGGATTGCACCCCGGTGAGAAGCTTGTCGTTGTCGGGAGTGACGGAGAGGAATGGATCGAGGTGACCACTTCAGGTGGAGAGAAAGGATATGTCGCATCAAAGTATCTTGAGGAAACAGGATATAAGGAATCAGGGCAGAATCTTTCTTCGGGAGTCTATCATGGGGTGGATGAAACCGCATATACTCCGCATTTGCGTTATAAGGACGGGTCGTTGATGTCTGATTATGTACGGTTTGTCTTTACCGATTCCGGCTTCATTTTCATACTCATATTGTTTGCGATACAATATGGAGTATGTTTCTGGTTGAAGAAGTGTTATAATTTCAGGCAATATATGCCTATGTATGAACGTAAGTCAGCTGGCTGGGGAATATTTGCTGTGATAGTGTCGGCGGCCTTTACAATTTTCCAGATTATCTCGATTTTTTCCGTGAGAGAGGGGGCATCATCCAATGATTTTGTTTTCAGCATGATGATTCTGTCATCCGGTCTTATTATGGCTACGGTGCCATGGAGATTGAAAATTTCAGGCTATCGAAACATACATTGTATGTCGTCGGGCGCGGAAGATTCGAGAGCAGACTGGGGTGGCACGTTAGGGACATGGATGTGGACTATCCTGATCATTCCCCTTGCTGTTTTTTATATTCAGAGCTTTAGGTATATCCGGATATCTTTCGATGACGATTCGTTTTTCGGAATGGTCTGGACTATGGCGATGTTCCTCTTGTTCACCTGGGTTTTCTGTAAGTATTTCTGGACGTATGTAGTAGTGAAATATATGTTTAAGTCGATGAATTCCGTTCTGCTTGGCATTGTCAACTGCATAATGGGATGGGGGATAGCGATTTTGGGTTACGATATGTGTGGCAGTTCTTTCAATGGGATTTTCTACATAATATCACTTTGGCTGCTTGTGCTGATTCTCATGATTGATCTTGGGTCTGTCTTGACAACGGTGAATGAGAAAAGATGTGGCAACTGCCATACTTTCGAAGGAAAATATACCGGTACAACAGATCTTGGATCGAGCTATAGGACGGAATATGATTGGAAAAATGGAAGCGACTCAATGATCAATCGTCGCCATGAGAATTCTGTCATATCCGAAAACCGGCGACTTGTGCGTACAACGAAAAGAGTGGATAAATGGAAGACTCATCATCACTGTCCCAATTGCTATAACGATTGGGATATCGACAACAGTTCGGAAACCACGGTTGCATCTAATACTGTGGAACGCCGGTGGAAAGAAACATATATCGAGTGATCGGGATAAGAGGATTTTGCTTGTTTAAGTGAATAATTATAAAAAGACACTGTTTATGAGATTGAATTTATTCATGATTATGGTGGTGGTCGCGGTGTCGGCTTTCGTCGCATCGGGCGCCGAGAGGTCAGACAATCTTAAGCCACGTTGGATGACAGGGAATCTGCCTGAGGCTACGGCAGCCTTTATCTTTCAGAGGGCGCAGGGCACGGGACGAACGTTGGAAGAAGCCCGCCGGAATGCCTTGTCTGATCTTGTTTCACGCGTGGAACATGAGCGTGGCATTAAGGTGACCAACAGCCAGCAGTTGAGCTATGAGATGGCAGATGGAAATGTAAGGGAGCGGGAGGCTTTCCAGATGGAGATAAGTGAGAACGGGCAGGAGATAAGGCTTTCCTGTAAAGTGGTCGATGAATATTGGGAAGCTAAGGACGGCCGATATACAGTGACAGACCTGTTTACTATCAACACCAGGCCGGATGCCGGATTGTCTGCCGACAATGTCCGTCTGACCACGTCGTATGGTGCTGCCCCTGTGTTCTATTCCATTATTCCGGGTGTGGGGCAGATTTATAAGGGAAGCGTAGTGAAAGGGAGTCTGATTCTCGGAGGTTCGGCTCTATGTGTGGCGGCCACTATTCTCTGTGAGAGCCAGCGCGCTCACTACGCCAAGAGAATGAAGGAGAACCCCGAATATGTGGATTTTTATCGCGACAGGAAATCCTCATGGGAAACAGGGCGCAACGTCGCGATCGGAGCGGCCGCGGCTTTATATATCTACAACCTCATAGATGCTGCGATAGCGCCGGGCCGCAGGCGTGTTGTGATCGACAAAAAGAGATATGAATATTCATTCGGCCCTGTAATCACCTCAGAAACAATCGGTGCCGGGCTGGCAATCAACTTCTAAGTATCAGACATGAAACAGACTACATTTATTATAAAAATATTACTTTCATATATTCTTCCGGTTTGCATCATGTGCTCTTGCAGCGAGGAGCCGGAGATCTCCACGGGAACCATTATCGGCACAGTCAATTCATCAGACAACGGGACAGAAGCATTGTCGGGAGTTTCCGTGACAATCAAAGAGACGGGCACAAGCTCTTCAACAGGGACTGACGGCTCGTTCAAGTTTTCAAATCTGAAGCCGGGAGCCTATACGCTTTCATTCGTGAAATCGGGTTATACAAGCGATTCGCGCAATGTGAGCGTGGTGGCGGGTAAGGAGAGCCGTGTCGACATACAGCTTGAGAAAGCCGTGGAGAAAGCGGAGATTTCCGTGAGTCCCAGATCCATAGATTTCGGCACGACACACAGCGAACTTTCAGTGACAATCAGCAACGGAGGAAAAGCCTCCGCCGGATGGTCGGTAGATCTGGGCGACAACCACTGGCTTTCCGTGTCGCAGACTTCCGGCACAATCCTTCCCGGAAAGAGCCAGAGTGTCACTTTCAAAGCAGATCGTGGCAAGATGGCCGAACAGAAATCAGTCGTGGTCAACCTACATGCCGACGGCAATATCATACCGATTACGGTGACCTGTTCGCCGGAGAAGAAAGTCTCTGAGATGTCTGTCGCTCCTACAGAGCTTGATTTCGGAACGGATGCTTCCACTCTTGATGTCACTATCCGCAACACCGGAAACGCAGATCTTGACTGGACTGCCGTCAAGCCTCTGCCTGAGGAGATATCTCTTTCAGCCGAGTCGGGGAAGGTGGCTTCAGGTGGCGACATGATTGTGAAAGTGACTCTCGACCGCGCTAAAATCAAGACAGCGTTTTCTTCAACGTTCTCTTTGTCAGACGGAACAAGGACATATGCCGTCGGTGTGAAAGCTCAGGCGAAAGGTGATGTGCCCGGTGGTGGCGACATAGCGGTAAGCAGCGGTCTGTACGCGTATTTCCCTTTTGACGGCAATCTGAAGAATCTGACAGAGAACGAGATCACAGGATATGGAAATCCTGAACCATCGTATGTCGACGGACTGGTGTCCGGATTGAAGGCGGCATCGTTTTCCCGCACAGACAAGAGTTCTTTTGTCGTAAGCCAGGGTCTTGTTGACGGCAAGGAGATGACGGTGTCTTTCTGGGCAAAAGACATAAGCGAAGGGAATATTTATCATGTGGTGTCGTCGAATACGGCCAATTCCAAAGATGGCGTCATGATGGTGCTGAGATTTGAAGAGGGGCATCTCAAATATATAATCGACCGATATAAAATCAATTATGAATATGCCAAGTCAGGCAATCTCACTCATTCCAAAATCAATGACGGGGCGTGGCATCATATAGCTCTCGTGTCGGATTATGAGAAGACTAAATACACTTGTGCTACAATACGCCTTTATGTGGATGGTGAACTTATGGACACCCTGACAGAGGAGATAAACCATTTTTCTGAATTGGAGGTGGAGAAGAAACATTTCGGCACTGGCACCAGATTTGTCATGGGTGGAGATAATGTGCCCAACATGAAGATCGCGAATTTCCGGGTATATGATGCCCGGTGTCTCGCGGCTTCGGAAATAAAGGAGATATTCCAGAAGAAACAATAGTCTGTGTGTGGCGCCGGAATTTCCGACGGGAGTTTCCATATGGGTGGAAGCGGATGAAACAAAGCGTGACTTCATACGTTATATATGACGGAGGTGTCTGATAGCAGGTGTCTCCGTCGTATACGTATATATGAGTGTATTCATCCTGAATTATCCATAGAAAGAAGAAAAAGTAATAGAAATGAAAGCATTGAGAATTACACTTGCCGCAGCCGCAGCTGCTCTCATGGTCCTGGCTTCCTGTTCCGGCAAGGCAGCAAAAGAGATTGTGGAGGAGAAAGCCGCTCCCGAATTCGCTCTCGCCGGGCAATGGCGCCTGGAGAATATCGTGGTCAGTGATTCCGATTATGTACGTCCTTCCGAGTCAGCGCCCGAAGAGGAGCAGTATGTGGTCTTCACCGACAGCACCTACTCATTCCATACCAACTGCAACACAATCTTCGGCGGTTACACCATCTCCGGAGATTCCATCCGTCTGGGTGATGGCGGCATGACCCGTATGGCATGTCCCGACACCTCTACAGAGGATATCCTGGTGCGTGTCATCCCCGACATCCGCAGCCTCGAGGTGCAGAACGACTCAGTGATCCGTCTCAACGGCACCACTCCCGCCGAATGCATACTCCTCGTGAAGCAGCCCGGGGAATAAACTGACATTCCGTAAAAATCTGCATCCAATAAAATTGCGGCCGGAAAGGTGATTGTTCACCTTTCCGGCCGCAATTTTATTGGATGCAGATTTCTATTTGGCGTCATTGTGGTTTCGGTGGCTGAGAAATAGCGACGGAAGTGATATGAAAGGGGGAATGAAATTTAAAAAAGTAAGCATTTTTTAATTTTTTATCGCAGAATGTTGCGTGATTGAATAATTTTTTGTTACTTTGCAGCGTTTTCGCGCGAAAAGCTTCTTTTATCGTCATGCGTGAGATCGTGGAGATACGATGCGCTGCCGATTCTTATCGACGCGGAAAGATCTACAGGTAAAGAACAAGAAACAATTCAATAGATAGATTTATGAAAGCATCAGAAGTGATGGCCGACCTTCGTCGCCGTTTCCCCAACGAGCCGGAATATCTGCAGGCCGTTGAAGAGGTTATAAGCACCATTGAGGATGTCTATAACGAATACCCCCAGTTTGAGGCCGAGAATCTCATAGAGCGTCTCTGCATACCCGACAGAATCTTCTCCTTCCGCGTGAGCTGGGTGGATGACAAGGGAAAGGTGCACAACAACATGGGCTACCGCATACAGCACAACAACGCTATCGGCCCCTATAAAGGCGGCATACGCTTCCACTCCTCCGTCAACCAGTCGATCCTCAAATTCCTCGCCTTTGAGCAGACTTTCAAGAACTCCCTGACCACCCTCCCGATGGGCGGCGGCAAAGGCGGCTCGGATTTCTCCCCCCGCGGAAAGAGCGACATGGAGATCATGCGCTTCTGCCAGGCATTCATCGCCGAACTCTGGCGCCAGATCGGTCCTGACACCGACGTGCCTGCCGGCGACATAGGCGTAGGTGGCCGTGAGGTGGGCTACATGTTCGGTTACTATAAGAAGATGGCCCGCGAGTTCTCCGGCACGTTCACAGGCAAGGGTCTCGACTTCGGCGGATCGCTCATACGCCCCGAAGCCACAGGCTACGGCAACTGCTATTTCCTTCTCAATATGCTCGCCACACGCGGCATCGACATCAAGGGGAAGAAAGTGGCCGTATCCGGCTCAGGCAATGTGGCTACCTACACCACCCGCAAGCTCACGGAGCTTGGCGCCAAGGTTGTCTCGATGAGCGACAGCGACGGCTCCATCATCAAGCAGGACGGCTTCTCCGAGGAGCAGCTCGATTACATCTTCGAGCTCAAGAACTACTATCGCGGACGTATCCGCGAGGTGGCGGAGAAATATCCCGACGTGACGTATATTCCCGGCGAGCGCCCCTGGAAGCACGTGAAGTGCGACATAGCGATGCCTTCTGCCACACAGAATGAGATCGACGGCGACGACGCCCAGGCGCTCCTCGACAACGGCACATTCGCCGTCAGCGAGGGTGCCAACATGCCCTCCACTCCCGAGGCCATCAAGAAATTCCTCGACGCCAAGATCCTCTATGCCCCCGGAAAGGCAGCCAACGCCGGCGGCGTGGCCGTGTCCGGACTTGAGATGAGCCAGAACTCCGAGCGCCTCTCCTGGAGCGCCGAGGAGGTCGACGAGAAGCTCAAGAGCATCATGAAGAACATCCACGAGCAGTGTGTGAAATACGGCAAGGAGGAAGACTCCGATTTCGTCAACTATGTGAAAGGCGCCAATGTGGCCGGCTTCATGAAGGTGGCACGCGCCATGATGGCTCAGGGTGTGCTCTGAGAGCGGCCTGACCTCAACCACTACAATCCTTTTTCCTATACACTAATATCCGGCCGGCGCCGGGGCTTCCGGGTCCCGGCGCCGGTTTTGTTAAAATAGTGGATAAAAGTTAAAATCCCCCCGGCTATGAACCTCCCCTCGCGGCAGGGGGTTATAATGACAGAACCGACCGACGACAGTCCGGTTGTAGACATAGAACGCCTTGACAGCCGGTTGATCCGGCAGGTGTGGAGACAATGGATCGGCGGCGGTCAGGGCTTTCTTTTCTGTGCTAATTGTCAAAACTTAAGTAAGTGCCTGTTCAAGGTGAAGGCACTTGAGGAATAAAGGAAATCACCTTTTCGTAACCTTGATGTTGCGGAGGCCCCGGAATCTGATTCCGGAGTCTCCGCTTTCATATTTTCCCGATAAAATCGAGGTCGCGTTTTGGCTGTTACGCATATTTTCATTTACTTTGCATGCGGAGCGGTATTTCCGCTCTACAGCCGGCCATGCCGGACTATCGTCAGCAACCATATATAAGCAATACCTAACAGACCAACTGAATTATGTCAGCAATGAAAACCATGATATCGGCGGCACTGTGTCTCGTGTCGGCCATAGGATCGGCCCAGACCTATACATGTTACACCACCACTCCCGACGGCGCATGGCGCCAGAGCCGCGTCAAGGCACAGGGGAAGGCCGCCTCAACCCCGGTTCTCCGGGCCGGTGCCGACGGACGCGAATTCCTTGCCTGGGGCACCTGCTTCAATGAGCTTGATCTCGATGCCATCTCGATGCTCACTGAAGGGGAGCGACAGAAGATAATGCACGACCTTTTCGCTCCCGACGGAGATCTGCGTTTCACGCGCGGACGACTCACGATGAACGCCAACGACTACAGCCGCGCCTGGTATTCGTGCGACACCGTGCCCGGCGATTTCTCACTGGAGCACTTCAACATCGAGCACGACAAGAAGAACGTGATACGCCTCATAAAGATGGCTCAGGAGCAGCAGCCCGCGCTGACGTTCTGGGTGTCGCCCTGGTCGCCCCCGGCATGGATGAAGGTCAACCAGGATTATCCTGTGCTCAGCAGCCGCTGGAACAATCAGCCTAAGGAGCGCGACGCATTCCTTTTCGGCGACAATGCCGCCACCGATCCCGACGAGATGAAACTTCAGGGGGAGAGGGGCAACAAGTTCCCGCGCCGCCTGGCCACACAGAACTATTTCATACAGGATCCCCGTTATCTGCAGGCCTATGCCGACATGTTCTGCCGGTTCATCGACCTCTATGCTGAGGAGAACATCCCCATCGACATGGTGATGTATCAGAACGAGGCGTATTCCTACACTCCCTATCCTGGGTGTGCATGGACCGCCGACGGCACCATCCGTTTCAACCGCGACTATCTTGCCCCGACGCTGGCGAAGAAACATCCTGACGTTAAGCTCTATATCGGTACGTTCAACACCAACCGCGGCGATTATGTCGACAAGATAGTGTCTGGTCTGGCCGACAAGGTGCAGGGTGTAGGCTTCCAGTGGGAAGGACGTGAGAATCTCGACTTCATGCGTGAGAAATTCCCTCAGCTCCATCTCATACAGAGTGAGAGCGAGTGTGGCAACGGCAGCATGGACTGGAATGCCGGAGAGCACACCTTTTTCCTGCTCAACGAATACATAGGCCGCGGATGCGATGAATATTATATATGGAATTTCATCCTTCCCGACAATGGCCGCAGTCCCTGGGACTGGCGCCAGAACGCGCTCATACAGGTAGACTCCAAGGCGAAGACCTTCCGCTACACGCCTGAATATTACGCCGTGAAGCATTTCTCGCGTTTCGTGGAGCCGGGCAGCCGCATGGTGGCCTTCCTTCCTTTTGACGATGCTGCGGGAACACAGGGCATCGTATTCCTCCGTCCTGACGGCAAGCATGTGGTCATAGCCGGCAACCGCTCCGACTCGCGCAAGGAGATGACCGTGAAGGTTGGCAAGCGTTTCCTGAACCTCGACCTCGCCCCTCATTCCATGAATACCCTCGTGGAGAAATGACAGTAATATCTGTTTCCCGATTTTAAGCCAAATTCCCCTTCATAATACAGCCCCTTCATAATACAGTAGGAGGCGATGCAATGCAGCATCGCCTCCTACTGTCTAAATCATAACTGGGATTTGTTTCCTTACATTCAATTCTCACCGGGCATCCTGATTTTGAAAGCTCAGGTGAGGGTCAGAAATCAGTGAAGCAGAATGGGAGGAGGGAGGCCACGGATGGGAAGATATAGGTCTTGTCGCGGCCGTAGAGAATCACCTCGATGGGACCGTAGGCAGTCTCGTATTCAAGGAGGGCCTGGCGGCACGCGCCGCATGGACTGATCGGCATGGCCTGGAAGCAATCGGCCCAGGGACAGTCGCCGTCGTTGTGAAGGCGCGTCCAGGCGGCGATCGCTATCTTCTTCATGGCAACGCCGGGATGGGAGGCTGAGGCGTAGAAGGCGGCGGTGCGCTCCGCGCAGATTCCTGAGGGATAGGCGGCGTTCTCCTGGTTAGAGCCCCTCACCACGGAACCGTCGGCCATGAGAATGGCCGCGCCTACATGGAAATGAGAATATGGCACATACGACGTGCGTGTGGCCTCACGGGCCTCCTCCACGAGCCGGCGGTCGGCGGCGGGGAGTTCGTCAACCGTGCATTCCTTCACCGGTATGCGTATCTCGAAGTCTTTCATATCTTTCAGGTTTATGGTACTCAATCCGTTCATCGTGCCTCCGGTTGATGGGAGAATCTGCCATGTTCAGGGCACTGATATAGTGGGAACCGTAAAATTAATAAAAAGATTAGACAGACGAAAGGCTTTTTTCATTAATTTTGCATCCTCATGAGGCGCCGGCGCGCGTCGCATGAGGAGGCACAGGCCTCCGTATGATACGCAAACCGAACGATGATGCACTTACTCAAGACCCTCGCCATAACGCTGGCCATCATGCTCGCGGTCCCGGCCATAGCCGTGGCCTCCAGCCCCTATGAGGAATATATAGAACGCTATTCTCAGCTCGCCGTGGAGCATCAGGAATCCTACGGCATACCGGCCTCCATCACCCTGGCCCAGGGCCTTCTGGAGAGCGCGGCGGGGCGGAGCACCCTGGCTGCCAAGGCCAACAATCATTTCGGAATAAAATGCCACAAGGACTGGAAAGGGAAGACAGTGCGCCGTGACGACGACGCACGCGACGAATGTTTCCGCGCCTACAACACTCCCGAGGAGAGTTTCGACGACCATTCCCGGTTTCTGCGCCGCGACCGCTACAGCCGTCTTTTCCGTCTTGATGTTACCGACTATCAGGCATGGGCGCGCGGGCTGCGCGAGTGTGGCTATGCCACCGACCCTAACTACGCCGCGCGTCTCATCACCATCATAGAACGCTATTCCCTATACGTGTTTGATTCCCCCGACATGCGCGACGTGGAGGCGACTGTGGCCTTTATCGCGGACAATCTGGTCAGGAGCCATCCCGTGCGACGTTCCCGGGGGCTGCATTACGTGGTGGCCACCCCAGGTGATACCTACGCGTCGATAGCCCGCGAATTCAACATAAAGAAGAAGAAGCTCATGGGCTTCAACGATGCCCGTCATGACGGCGAGATCAAGGCATGGGAGGAGGTATATCTCGAGGAGAAACTCGACACCGCCCCGGAGGGGGTAGGGAGCGCCACGATAGGGGAGGGGGAGAGCGTGCACTCTCTCTCGCAGAGATTCGGCATGAAGATGGAGGCGATAAAGGCCCTCAACCGTAAGGCCAAAGATGAGCCGGGCACGCGTCTGCGTCTGCGATGAAGCGTAGCCGGAGAGTCCGTGTGGCAAGTGAGGAATCAGGGTTGGTGCTTCCCGCGCCTTAAAATATCGTAAATTCAGGCGGAAATTTGCATTAGAACAAAATTTTGACTAATTTTGCGGCGAAAACAATGGACGCCTCTGTAGTTCAACGGATAGAATAGAAGTTTCCTAAACTTTAGATAGGAGTTCGATTCTCCTCGGAGGTACAAAAAAGAGAAACATCACGGAAGGGTAGGCAGGTGGCGACACAGGTCGGCTCTTCCATACGTCTTAAACAACTTTCGACAGGAAAAAGTGGGAAAGTTCACTCAATACAAGGTTCAGCTGGCCTCGCTCGCCGACGGCAAGCATGAACAGGATTTCG
This sequence comes from uncultured Muribaculaceae bacterium, assembly GCA_910588245.1. GTDB lineage: Bacteria > Bacteroidota > Bacteroidia > Bacteroidales > Muribaculaceae > Lepagella. Next base: position 12,880 of record CAJUQP010000047.1, read on the forward strand.
AATGCGGCACAGAGTTCTTCAAGAATATGGAGAACCCTGACGTCATATCGTCTGACGTGCATGTGCACATGGATCTTATCAAGAAAAACGACGCATATGACTGCACATTCCATTGCAAAGGCACTTTGCAGATACCCTGCGACAGGTGTCTCGACCCCCTTGACCACGAAGTCGATACGACATACCACATCACGGTGAAATATGGCGACGACTATAAGGATGACTCCGACGACCTTCTGATCATCCCCGAGTCAGACACGTATCTCAACGTGGCCTACATGCTCTACGACACGATCGTGCTCACGATACCCCTCCGTCATGTGCATCCGCTCGGGAAATGCAACCGCGCAATGGCGGCCGCGCTTCACAAGCACCACACGCCGGGAGGCGACGAGCTCGACGAGGCCCTCGACGAAGTCGACGAGGAGATCGCCGACGAGATCGACGAATAATCACAAAACAGAAACAATTAAAACTATAGAACAATGGCACATCCTAAACGCAGACAATCGCACACCCGCACCGCGAAACGCCGCACCCACGACAAAGCACTTATCCCCACGATCGCAATATGCCCCAACTGCGGCGCATGGCACGTATACCACACCGTATGCGGCGAATGCGGATATTATCGCGGCAAGCTCGTGATCGACAAGGCTGCTATCTGAGCAACCCTGACGGTCGAGAAAACACCTATAAATTGATTTGAGGAGCGGCCTGCCCCCGACGGCATGCCGCCTCTTTATCTTTCTTTATCCCTAAGCAGCAATTATGGCTTACGCAAAAATCAGCGGCATAGCTTCCTACGTGCCCGACTATATCCTCGACAACGACATGCTCTCAAAGATGGTCGACACCAACGACGAGTGGATCACCACCCGCGTCGGCATCAAGGAGAGGAGAATTCTCAAAGATGAGGAGAAGGGGTCAAGCTTCCTCGGCATCAAGGCCGTGGAGAAGCTCCTCGACCAGACCGGCGTCAAGCCGGAGGAGATAGACCTTCTGCTCTGCGCGACCTCCAACCCCGACTACCGTTTTCCGTCGACGGGTTCCGTGATCGTACACGAGACCGGTATGACCAACGCGTATTCATATGATATCCAGGCTGCATGCGCCGGATTTATCGTGACAATGCAGTCGGCCAGGGCGTATATAGAGTCGGGCCTCTACAGGAAGATTGTGGTGGTCTGCGCTGAGAAGATGTCGAGCATGGTCGACTATCAGGACCGCGCCACATGTCCGCTCTTCGGCGATGCCGCCGCTGCTGTGCTCGTTGAGCCTTCCGACGAGAAACTCGGTGTGATCGACGCCGAATTTCATGTCGACGGCACAGGTCTGCCCCATCTGCTGATGAAGGCCGGCGGATCTGTGAAACCAGCCTCTATCGAGACCGTGGAGGCACGCGAGCATTATATCTACCAGGAGGGACGCACCGTCTACAAGAATGCCGTGCGCGACATGCTCTCCTCGTCGCTTTCGATCATGAACCGCAATAACCTTGGCGTAGATGATGTAGACTGGCTGGTGCCTCACCAGGCCAACCTCCGCATCATCGAGGCTGTGGCCGGACGCACGAAGATCGACCCCGAGAAGGTGCTCGTCAACATACAGCACTACGGCAATACGTCGGCAGCCTCCATACCTCTCTGCCTGGATGAATATAAGCACAAGCTCAAGAAGGGCGACAAGATCGTCATGACAGCCTTCGGCGCCGGTTTCACCTGGGGAGCCATGTATCTGATCTGGGCTTTTGATTCCTGACCCGATACTCCCTTCGCGGGATTGTGAGACAGACATAAAACGCGGACCCCTGGATTGCAATCCAAAGGCCCGCATTTTGTTTTTAAGGCGCTCATGGCCGCATTACGTATGGATGCGTGCTAAACTCTGGCTCCGCTGAGGCGTTCTAACTATAGACGGCTTACGGAAAATGAGGGCCATATCGCCGCCGTGGCCGCCGACGCATAAAAACAATCACGAATTATGGAAGAGACAAAACAGACGCTGACACCCGAGACCACAGAGGGCCACAAGGCCGGATTTGTAAACATCGTGGGCAACCCTAACGTGGGGAAGTCGACGCTTATGAACGACCTTGTGGGCGAACGCATATCTATCATCACATCGAAGGCGCAGACCACACGCCACCGCATAATGGGGATAGTCAACACCCCTGAATACCAGATAGTGTATTCCGACACTCCGGGTGTGCTCAAGCCAAAATACAAGCTTCAGGAATCGATGCTCGACTTCTCGGAAGGGGCATTGACCGACGCCGACATCCTGCTCTACGTCACCGACGTGGTGGAGGATCCGGAAAAGAACAAGGACTTCCTCGACCGTGTGGCCAAGGAGAAGGTGCCCGTGCTGCTGGTCATCAACAAGATCGACCTTCTCAAGGGTGACGGTGAACTCGAGGCGCTGGTGGGCCGCTGGCACGACCGCCTCCCCAACGCCGAGATATTCCCAACGAGCGCCACGGAGCATTTCAATATCGACAACCTAAAGAAACGTATAGTTGAGCTGCTCCCCCCCTCGCCCCCATTTTTCGGCAAGGACGCGCTGACCGACAAGCCGGCCCGTTTCTTCGTCACGGAGATCATACGTGAGAAGCTCCTGCTCAACTACGACAAAGAGATACCCTACAGCACGGAGGTGCTCGTCGAGAAGTTTGACGAGAAGGACAACGCCATCCACATCATGGCGGTGATCTACGTTGAGCGGGATTCCCAGAAAGGGATCATCATCGGCAAGGGGGGAGAGAAGATCAAGAAGGTAGGCATCGAGTCGCGCCACGACATCGAGACGTTCTTCGGCAAGAAGGTCTTCCTCGAACTTTTCGTCAAGGTGGAGAAAGACTGGCGCAACCGCGAGAGCAAGTTAAGACAATTCGGATATATAGAATAGACAATGAGCAGATTAGTAGCAATAGTAGGGCGGCCGAACGTGGGTAAGTCAACCCTGTTCAACCGTTTGACGCAGACGCGCAAGGCCATAGTCGACGACACGGCCGGCACCACGCGCGACCGCCAGTATGGCATGGTCGACTGGTGTGGGCAGGAGTTCTCGATCGTCGACACCGGCGGATGGGTGGTCAACTCGGAGGATATCTTCGAGGGCGAGATCAACAAGCAGGTGCAGATAGCCATAGAGGAAGCTGACGTTATCCTTTTCGTGGTCGATGCCTCCAACGGAGTGACCGACCTCGATGATCAGGTGGCCGCCATCCTGCGGCGTAGCCGCAAGCCTGTGATCCTGGTGGCAAACAAAGAGGATATCGGCGATGCCCGCTTCAATATTCCGGAGTTCTATTCCCTGGGTCTCGGCGACCCGGTCGAGGTGTCGTCGGCCAACGGCAGCGGCACGGGTGAGCTCCTTGACAAGATCATAGCCGACATGCCCGAGCCAGACGGCAGCGAGGAGACCGAGGAGAACATCGCCAAGTTCGCCATAGTGGGACGACCCAACGCCGGGAAATCGTCGCTCATCAATGCCTTCATTGGGGAGGAGCGCCACATCGTCACCGATATCGCCGGCACTACGCGCGACTCCATATATCACCGCTACAACAAGTTCGGCTTCGATTTCTATCTCGTCGACACCGCGGGTATCCGCAAGAAGCAGAAGGTCAACGAGGATATCGAGTATTACAGCGTGATCCGTTCCATCCGCTCCATTGAGGCCAGCGACGTCTGCATCCTCATGATCGACGCGACGCGCGGCATCGAGAGCCAGGACGCCAATATCTTCAGTCTCATACAGCGCAACAGGAAGGGGCTCGTGGTCTGCGTAAATAAATGGGATCTCGTGGAGGATAAGTCGGTGGCGGCTCAGAAGCATTTCGAGGAGGCCATACGTGGTAAATTCGCCCCCTTTACCGACTTCCCGATTCTCTTCACCTCGGCCCTCACAAAGCAGAGGATCTTCAAAGTGCTCGAGACCGCGATCCAGGTCTATGAGAACCGCCGCCGGGTGATCCCCACATCGCAGCTCAACACCTATATGCTCGAGCAGATAGCCATGACGCCCCCGCCGAGCAACAAGGGTAAGTTTGTGAAGATAAAATACGTCACGATGCTGAAGGAGGCTGTTATCCCGACGTTTATCTTCTTCTGCAATCTCCCGCAGTGGGTCAAGGAGCCCTACCGTCGCTTCCTTGAGAACAAGATACGCGAGAAGTGGGATTTCCACGGTACGCCGATAGCCATCTTCATGCGCGACAAATGATAAGTGACATTGCGCCGGCATTCATCTCGCCTATGCGCTGACATAACGACATGAGAAGACCCGCACGGCCATGCATCGAGGCATGGAAGTGCGGGTCTTCTGTGTTTTCAGGAATTTGGGCAGTGCGCGGTGACGCAAAGCCGTGTGATAGTGTCAGTCTTCGATATCCACGTCGAAGTCGTCGGCGAAAAGGTCGTCGGAATCTCCTCCTCTGTCGGAGCCGAAATCGTCGTCAGAGTTGTCGCTGGCGCGCTCTTCATCGTCGTTGTCCGAACGCACGGCATCCTTGCCGGGGAGGAAGGGGTTGACGGTCTTCTTGCGCATAGCCTCGCGCTGAGCCTCGAGAGTCTCCTTGATCTTGGCCTCGAGTTCGGCGGCGAGCTCGGGATTCTCCTTGATGACGCGCTTCACGGCGTCGCGTCCCTGGCCGAGCTTGTTGCCGTTGTATGAGAACCACGCTCCGCTCTTCTTGACGATCTTCATGTCGACGGCCATGTCGATGATTTCGCCGGCCTTGGAGATACCCTCGCCAAACATCAGTTCGAACTCGGCTTTCATGAAGGGGGGCGCGACCTTGTTCTTGACCACCTTCACTTTGGCAATTCGGCCGATAGTGGTGTCGCCATCCTTTATGAATGAGGAGGGGCGGATCTCTATACGTACCGAGGAGTAAAACTTGAGGGCGTTGCCGCCGGTGGTGGTCTCGGGATTGCCGAACATCAGTCCGATCTTCTCGCGTATCTGGTTGATGAATATGCAGCAGGTGCGTGTGCGGGCTATTGATCCTGTTAGCTTGCGCATAGCCTGGCTCATGAGCCGGGCGTGAAGGCCAACGTTCTTGTCGCCCATCTCTCCCTCGACCTCCGCCTTGGGGGTAAGGGCGGCCACGGAGTCGATCACGAGCACGTCGATGGCTCCGGAGTTGATGAGCTGCTCGGCGATGTCGAGAGCCTGCTCGCCGTTGTCGGGCTGCGCTATCCAGAGATTGTTGACGTCAACGCCGAGTTTCTCGGCATAGAAACGGTCGAAAGCATGCTCTGCGTCGATGATGGCGCAGATGCCCCCCTGCTTCTGTGCCTCGGCGATCACGTGGATGGCGAGTGTGGTCTTACCCGATGACTCGGGGCCGTAGATCTCGGTGATTCGGCCGCGGGGCAGTCCGCCGACTCCCAGGGCGAAGTCGAGCCCTATCGATCCGGTGGAGATGGTCTCCACATCCTGCACGGCGTCGTCGCCGAGACGCATCACTGTGCCGGTGCCGAAATCCTTCTCGAGATGCTCCATTGCCATCGCGAGGGCTTTCTTCTTCTCCTCCATATCGCTGATTCTCCCCACATTGGGAGAGGACGCTGATTTTTTCTTTGCCATATTATAGTGCTTTTGTTTGAGTTTTCTTTTAAATATTCCCTAACGCCAATGCAAAGTTAATACAGAAACGCGCTAAAACATAATTTTATTCCCACTAAATTAGCCACATGCGCTTTAAATAATCTTAACAGAAAGCCCCAGGCTGCAAAAATCTTGCAGTCTGAGTCAGGTTTTATCCTGCCAAAGGGTTATCAATCAGACTTGAAGATTGCCATGGTAATGCAGTGGCGTATAATATGTGCTCAGCCATGATGAGAGGCGTAAGATTTATCCGGGGTGATCTTTCGGGAGGAAATGTGGGCAAACTGCCGGATTTTTTGTAACTTTGCAGTCCCAAGGTTATACAAGGCTGCTTTTTGAAAGCCGCCTGCATAAGAAAAAGAGACATTCACAACCATATGAAACCTGAGATATCCAGCCGCGGCTACGAGATGCCTTCGTCGCCGATCCGCAAACTCGTCGGCGCCGCCCGTGAGGCCGAGCGCCGGGGAAAGACAGTCTACCGGCTCAACATCGGCCAGCCCGATGTGCCCACTCCTCCGCAGGCCCTGGAGGCCCTGCGCCACATCGACCGCAAAGTGCTCGAGTATTCCCCTTCCGAAGGAATAGAGTCGCTTCGCGTGAAGATGTCGGAATATTACGCGCGCTTCGGCATGGATATCACTCCCGACGAGATCATCGTCACCTCCGGGGGCTCGGAGGCGGTGCTCTTCGCCTTCATGGCATGTCTCGATCCTGGCGACGAGATCATCATCCCCGAGCCGGCCTACGCCAACTATATGGCCTTTGCCATATCGGCCGGAGCCGTCATAAAGAGCGTCAACGCGAGCATTGACGATGGCTTCCGCCTCCCTCCCGTGGAGGATTTCGAGGCGCTGATCACTCCTCGCACGAAAGGTATCCTGATCTGCAACCCCAACAACCCGACGGGCTACATATATTCGGAGGAGGAACTGTTGAAGATCGCCGACATAGTGCGCCGGCACAACCTTTTCCTCTTTTCCGATGAGGTATACCGGGAGTTCTGCTACACCGACAAACCTTTTATCTCAGCCATGTCGCTGCCGGGCATAGAGGAGAACGTTGTGCTCATCGACTCGGTGTCGAAGCGCTACAACGAATGCGGCATCCGCATCGGCGCTATCGTGACGCGTCATAAGGAGCTGCGGGCCAATGTAATGAAGTTTTGCCAGGCGCGGCTCAGTCCTCCGCTTCTTGGCCAGATCGTGGCCGAGGCGTCGATATCCACGCCTGAGGAATACATGAAATATGTCTACGACGAGTATCTGCGTCGCCGTGATTTCCTCATCAAGCGTCTCAACGAGATACCGGGGGTATACAGTCCGATGCCGATGGGTGCGTTCTATACCGTGGCGGCGCTCCCTGTGGAGGATGCCGACCATTTCTGCAAATGGTGTCTCGACGAATTCGATCTTGATGGCGACACGGTATTCATGGCTCCGGCTTCCGGTTTCTACACCACGCCCGGGGAAGGCCGCAACCAGGTGCGTCTCGCCTACGTCCACAACATCGACTACCTGGCCCGTGCCTTGGACGTCCTCCAGGCCGCCCTCGCCGCCTACCCCGGCACCTGACTCAGTTGCGCAATGATGTCGGGGTTGCCTGGCATATAGTCGTGATGGGCGATATCCCGGATGAATAGTCATAGCCAAAGATAGCAGCGGTGCGGTGCTAAATGGGTGTCTCGGCATGGTAGCCTTGTTTGAGCAGGAGTACGAGCATGTGCTCAACAACTTTAACCGGATGGTCAATGCGGGATAGATATTGACTCTGCGACTGAGTTCAGATAGAGAAAAGTTGAGCGACAAGCAGGCAAAGGTGACATTGGAGCAAGAATGAGGAGGCTGCCTTTGGAACAAAAGTTGAAATCATGAGCGGCCGGTTTTCCTCGTTCACTAAAGGGGATATTGGATATCAAGATTATCTTTCCTGCTGCTTCCTCACATTGACTTCGAATTGCTTTCTCTGCGGGAGAGATAAAAGGAGAGACAAGAACGCCACCATTTTCTGCCAGATGCTTCCAACGTCGTTGTTTGTCAGCCAGTAATCCAGCCGAATCAGAGCGATGAATGATTACAGGCGCTTTAAAAGGATTATCCAACAGCTGCAAATTGCCATAGGCTTGCCAGAGACAGCCTTGAATTTCGATATTATTGATTCTGCGGAAGAAATCTGGATTAACACGTCTTATTAAAAGACGATAAGGGTTTTGCTGAATGTATTCTATGATTGACGAGAGACGGTGGTTTGGCCGTAGGTATCGGTCATGGAAATCAGGGGTAAATATATTCTGCAGTGTGGGGAATTCGGCTTTAATCAATTGTCCGCATTTCACCTTCATCATTCCGATATATCTTCCAAGCACACGAGGCAGATAGTCTCTGGCAAAGAGGATGAAATGGATATGATCGGGCATGATGACATATTGAAGCGGCTGTAGGAAAGGGCAAAGATTAGGGAAATTCAGAATCTGCGATTCGATGATTTCGCCGAGACGGGATCGAATTACCAACGGCTGCTCAGGCAACCCTCCGATCTGGCTGAAGACCGGACAGGCAGATGCTTTGCCGATAGTGATATGATAGATGCATCTGCTCTTATAATTATGCTTTGGATCGCGTCCCATGATTGCTCCATATTTAGAATGAATAATGTATATTATCGCCGCAAGCGACTCATGCTGAAGACGAATTCATGGAATATCAATTCCTTAAGCTTACAGGCAGTTGATTCGTTTTATGCATAGCCCGCTTGCGGGTGTAAAAGCACTCGGCAAATAATGTCATGCCGGCGACGTAAAGATATATAAATACGGCTATTTATCCAAATTTTGAACTGCATTCATATTCGCCGGAACCCTCAGAAAAGGCAAGACAAATGGGTGGATTAAAGCTCAAAATGGTATTGTGAGAGTTATTTTGGGTGAGTTTTCGGGGCGTTGCGCTGGAGTTTTTTATGTGAACTTTCCGCGTCTAACGTCCGGTCCTACTCAAAATTCACTGCAAAGCTAATAGCAATATCTCTTCTTGATTTTTTATTCTGATACAATCCCGACGCTCTCTAAATATAATGAAACTTACGACTGACAACTGACAAAAGATATTGGATCTTTGCAAGACCGACTGCTATAAATTTCATGGATAATATCTTCTGCAGTCATGTCTCCCTCCCATGCCCCATAGAATTTTGAAATGAAATCTTTAGTCGTCTCTTTATCCGACTTTGTTTTTTTCTTGGATTTATAGGTCATAGACTGTGACAATAAAGTAATGAGGCGAAGTTTAACTTCATCACTCAAATTTTTCAGTAGATGCCAGTAAGTGGCTGTCTCTCCTTTATATGTGTCGCTCAACTGCATATCTGTTTCTTTTTGCAAAAATAACAAGATTTATTATTATAAACAAATATGCAGCTGTTAAAAATTTGCAAACTTTATATCTCTTCCAACCTATACCTACCAGTCAACCCATCTTCGGGATAAGCTCCAGACAGTCAACTGCCGCAAAGGATAATTATAACTTCTATCACGTTTTCCAGTGAATTGTATCCCTAAACTCAGTTTTTGTAAAATTCGCGATTATAATCGCAAAAATTTGTACTCTTTATATTCTCTTTGATTTTGTATGGCAAGATATTTTGCGTGCCTACATACTGGTTCCAACTTTAAACCATATGTCTAATGTCTTATGAACTAAACTACTATGGTTATGTGGTCTACATTTTTTGATACAACCTGCGCTTCGCGCACAGATGAGGCTGTGTCCTTTTGAAGTGACCCCAAAAGTTTTTTGTCTAACTTTTGGGGTGCAGTTCACCTTTTGAACACAGCTTCTTGTCGGTGGTATGGCGGAGGGGGAGGAGGGTCAGCGCTCGGCGCGCATGGGATTGTGTAGGAAGTCTTCGTAGGCGAGGCGGATGCCGTCGCGGAGCTCTGTGCGGTATGTCCAGCCAAGGGCTGTGGCTTTGCTGACGTCGAGGAGTTTGCGGGGGGTACCGTTGGGACGTGTGGTATCCCAAAGAATGTGGCCTTTATAGCCGATGATCTCAGCCGTGAGTTCAGTGAGCTCCTTTATGGTGAGTTCCTTGCCGGTACCGGCGTTGACGGTCTCGTTGCCCGAATAGTTGTTCATCAGGAATACACAGAGATTGGCGAGGTCGTCTACGTAGAGGAACTCACGCAGAGGACTTCCGTCGCCCCAGCATGTCACCTCCTCCAGTCCCTGCTCCTTCGCCTCGTGGAAGCGGCGGATGAGGGCCGGGAGCACGTGGGAGTGCTCTGGGTGGTAGTTGTCGTTGGGGCCGTAGAGGTTGGTGGGCATCACGGAGATGTAGTCAGTGCCGTACTGGCGGTTAAGATACTCGCAGTACTTCAGACCGCTGATCTTCGCCAGTGCGTAGGCCTCGTTGGTCTGCTCGAGCGAGGAGGTCAGCAGGCAAGACTCGGGCATCGGCTGTGGGGCAAGACGCGGATAGATGCATGACGAACCGAGGAACTCGAGCTTCCTGCAGCCGTTGCGCCATGCGGCGTTGATGACGTTCATCTCCAGCATCATGTTGTCATACATGAAGTCGGCCAGATGGTTCCGGTTGGCGATGATTCCTCCGACCTTGGCGGCGGCGAGGAAGACATACTCCGGGCGCTCGGCGGCAAAGAAATCGTTGACGGCCTGCTGGTTGATCAAGTCAAGTTCCTTGTGAGTGCGTGTGATGATATTTGTGTAGCCCTGGCGTTGCAGCTCGCGGACTATTGCCGAGCCCACCATACCGCGGTGGCCGGCGACATATATTTTTGAATTCTGTTCCATAGTTCATGCGCGAAAGCGCAAAGTATGAAGTGTGAAGTATGAAGTTTTAAGTATGAAGTGATGCGCGTAGCGCAAAGTATGAAGTATTAAGTATGAAGTTGTCAGACAGGTCATATGAATCCGACAACTGCAACTGACGAACTATATTAAAATCCAAATAAAATGAGGAAAAAATTACATCCACC
>CAJUQP010000048.1 GCA_910588245.1 uncultured Muribaculaceae bacterium
TACATCATACCGCCTACGCGGGCATTGTCCTGCCCATAGGCAAGCACTTCCTCCTGACTCTGGAAAAGGCCGTCGAAGACGTAGCCGACGATAGAGCCGAACGGTCTGCGTGACTGCACGAGATTCTCTGTGGTGGTATGGGCATATGAGCCGGTTGTCGTTGCCGGAAGATATGTCACATGGTTGCGGAAAAAGTCAAAGTTTAGCGAAGCTCTATAGCCAAGTCCGCAGGCCAATTCATCGCGCCATCCTATCAGGAATTCCATACCCCAGTTGCGAAGCGACGGACCATTGAGCCATGAAGCGCCACCCTCTCCCATTGAGCCTAGATAGGCAGGAGCGATCAACATATCTTTTACATCTTTTATGTAAGCATCGACCGATCCTGTAAGACGGTTTCCGAACAATGCATAGTCAATACCGGCATTATACTGGATTGTGGTTTCCCATTTCAGATTCGGGTTAGCTGTCTGGCTGGCATAATATCCCGAAGGGAAAATTCCACTTTGCTGCAGAAGCAGATCGTAAGCGGTAGAAGTCACTCGGTCATTGCCATAGTCAGCCACATACAATGCGTAGCGGGCTGTGTTGGAGATTGCCTGATTGCCTGTCTTGCCCCATGATAGACGGATCTTGAGATCATCAAGCCATTTTTTACCTATATTTTCTGAAATACGATAACCCAAAGTAGCGGCCGGGAACGTACCGTAGCGGTTGTTGGAGCCAAATCTTGAAGAGCCGTCATGACGGATTGTGAATGAGGCAAGAAGCAGATCACGCCAATTATAGTCTACTTTCCCGAAGAAAGAGACAAGTGCATAAGCGGATTTATTGCCGGTCGACCTCTCTACACCGGAAGATGCGTCGGGATACATGTAATCCGGAGTCTCTATATCATAGTTTTCATTATATCCTGAAAAGTCAATACGGCTCTGCCGGAACATCTCCATACCACCGAGCACTGTAAAATTATGATCATTCCAAAGATTGAAATCATAGTTGGCAGTGTTGGTCCATGTCCATTTTGAATCGTTAGCCTGGGAAAGAGTGGTGGAGTTCGTATCATTATTGACGATGTCGCTATGGAAAGTATAGTTATAGGAATGGATGAAGGCTGCGTCATAGTCAAGTCCGAAATTAGAACGGAGCAAAAGTCCTTTCACCGGTTTGATATCGATATAGGCATTGCCGAAAAGCCTCCATACATTGAGAGCATTGTCACGGTTGAATGCAAGTTCGCGGAGGGGATTCTGACGGTCTGCCATACTTCCCACGGGACCAGCATAGGTTTTGCCGTCTATCTCGAATACCGGTACAGCCGACGGCATTTTCAGAGCATTTTCAAGAGGCTGACAATCAACCTGATCAGTATACGTCAACGTGAAGTTTTCTCCGACCGTCACTGCCGATGAAATATTATAGGATGAATTCATGCGAGCAGCTATGTTCTGGAAATTGGTATATTTCAGTATACCCTCGTTCTTCTTATATCCAAGGGAGAAAAAAGCTGTCCCTTTGTCAGAAGCCATCGAGGCAGAGGCATCATAATGCTGAGAAAATCCTGTACGTGAAATTTCACCAAGCCAATCGGTATTCGACAATAGCATCGTGCGTTTATTGTTGATATAACCATCGTAATATCCATTGACCGTATAATTCTGATATTCTCCTGTCGCTATGTTATAGACCGATATGGGGTAACCAGTAGGAGCGTTGAGATTAAGACCATAGCTGGAAGCATAAGCTGCAGGATCTATACCATCGTTGAGGGCCGCCTGAGCCATTGCGGTAGCGTATTCAGGTGTGTTCATGAGTTTCATCTTCGACTGTCCAGAGTAGAACTGAGCGGTAAAATTCGCAGAAAAGCTGACATTGACTTTTCCTGAAGCGTTTTTCCCTTTTTTCGTAGTGATGATAATCACACCATTGGCTGCACGCGATCCGTAGATGGATGCGGAAGCCGCGTCCTTGAGCACCTGCATGCTCTCTATATCATTTGTATTTAATGAATTTAAGGTTGCGGTAGTGGGGACTCCATCAATCACGAATAGAGGATCCTGAGATGCGTTAAACGAACCGATACCTCTGATACGCACGGTGCCCGTACCGCTCGGAGAGCCGTTGCCAGTAATAGTCATTCCCGGAATCTTTCCCTGAAGGGCACGCATGGGGTCACTGTCCGAGGTTGTCTCAAGTGATTTTGTCGACACTACCGATACGGCACCTGTGAGGTCGGCCTTACGCACAGTCTGATAACCGACCACAACCAATTCGTCAAGTAGACCTGTGTCTTCTTCCATAAATATGGTCATCTGCGACTCTGCTTTTATTTCCTCTGTCTTGTAGCCGACATAGGAAATTTTAAGTATAGAGCCTTCCGGCACAGTAAGGGAAAATTCACCCTCGATATCAGTAGCGACACCCTGACGGGTAGCCTCACATTGAACGGTAGCTCCGATCAATGGCTCTTCATCTACACGTGAAATCACCTTGCCGTGTACGGTGATTTCCTGTGCCTGCACCGATATTGCCATGATTAATAGCAACAGTGCGCTGAAAATTGTTCTCTTCATGTTTTTGCCAGTTATTGTTTTTGAAAAATTTTTATGCCGCAAAATTAGCTTATCCGATATATCTCAGGATATTAAAATTGTTGGGCTGGCTATCAAATTTAAAATGACACACGATTCTTTATATGGAAGACCTCATTTTTTATATTCATCAGATTATAGAAACCCGCAAAAAAAGCACTGTCTGAAAAATGACAGTGCGTCGGGAAAAGATAATCACATACCGCAATGTCAGCGGAGCTTCGCGCGGGCCTCCGACGGTGTCTCACCATAGGCTTCGCGGTAGCATTTCGTGAAGTAGGCAGGGGTCGAGAATCCTATCTCATAACCTATCTCGCTTATCGATTTGTCGGTCGAAGTCAGAAGTGTGCGGGCTTTCTTGAGGCGCAGACGACGTATCAGCTCAACGGGAGAATAATTGGTCAGGGCCTTTATCTTGCGATAGAACTGCGAGCGTTCGAGTCCCATCTTCGAGGCAATCCAGTCTACACTGAGATCAGGATTCCCCATCTCGGCCTCAAATAGCGTAAGGAAACGGTTGTAGAATTCATTGTCGATATCCGATTTCGGCAACTCTTTCCTGGATTCGTCGCCGGCAGTGGTTTTCTCTTTCACTTTCACCGTCGTCTCTTCCTGCCAAAGCACCTTTATACGCTTGCGGTTGGCGATCAGGCTCGCGCATCTCGAGCGCAGCACATCAGCGTTGAAGGGTTTCGACAGATAGGCGTCGGCGCCGCTGTCATATCCCTGGATGCGCTGTTCATCCATGGAGCAGGCCGTCAGCATAAGAACCGGAATATGCGATGTGGAGACCTCACTCTTGATACGGCGGCAACACTCCAGTCCATCCATCACCGGCATCATCACGTCGCAGACCACGAGGTCGGGAGTGTACTTGGCCGCCATCCTCACTCCGTCCTTACCATTGCCGGCGGTGATGATGTTGTAATCGGTGCCGAGAAGCTGACGTATGAGCTGCTGTATGTCGCGGTTGTCATCAATGACTAAGAGCACAGGCTTATCATTCTCGAATACCAGCTCCGTCTCCACTGACGAGAGCTCTGCCGTAACCTCGCTCTCCTCTATGCGCTTCGCGGCATCGGCCACAGTCTCCGCGACATGCCGCACGGGAAGAGCCACAGTGAATACCGAGCCTTTCCCCTCCTGGCTCTCCACGGAGATAGTGCCTTCGTGGAGCTCCACGAAAGCCTTGGCCAGCGAAAGACCTATCCCCGAGCCGTTGGGATGCACGCGGTCCACCTGATAGAAACGGTCGAAGATATTGCCCAGATCTCGCTCGCTGATACCCTCACCGGTGTCTGCCACCTTTAGGGTGAGGGTCTTGCCGTCGCTCGCACAATCCACGGTGATGCTCCCGTTGTCGGGAGTATATTTGAAGGCGTTGGAGACAAGATTGAAGACCACCCTCTCCATCTTCTCCACGTCAACGGCCATCCGGAGCGGAACATCGGGCAGGTTTAGAGTCAGCTTCATGTCTCGCTTTCCCGAAAGGGAATGGAATGATTCAATCCAGTCGCGCAAGGCGTTGCCGAGATCAATCTCCGTCAGATGCAGGTCAAGCTTGCCGTTCTCGTATTTCCTGAAGTCGAGTATCTGGTTGATGAGCCGGCGCAGAATCTTCACATTCTTGTCGGCTATCCTTATGAGGGTCTGCTGCTGCGGAGTGAGATTGTCGGCCCGTGCGAGCTGCTCAACCGGTTCGGAGATAAGGGTGAGCGGCGTCCGAAGGTCGTGGGAGACATTGGTGAAGAACACGAGCTTCGACTGAGTGGCGGCCTGCAGCTTCTCATTGAGCTCTTTCTCCGTGTCGCGTTGCTGCTCGAGGAGACGGTTCTGCTCAAGAAGCTGCTTCTGATGGCGGCTGTGCTGCCAGTAGGCACGCAGAAGGAGGAAGGCCACACCGAAAAGAAGCACGATGATGGCGATGCTGGCGTAGAATAGCGACGTCTGCGACGAATGCTGAGCCCAGTAGTCGTCGATCTTCCCTTTCAATATCTTCATCTTGTCGGTCTCCTGCTCAAGGGTCTCGTTCTGAAGGAGGAGAATGTCGGCGTTGGTAAGGTCGACGGCCGAAGAGGCGGGAAGCCTAACCTCTCTTTCAAACCGTTCTCCCTTGAGAATCGACAGGGCCGTCTGTATGAGGCGGTGTCCCTCTGTAGGATAAAGGAATGTGGCGTCGATCACACTGTCGGCCACCGCCTGAATGCCGATTGCAGGGGCGGCGTCGATACCTATTATCTTGATGTCGTCGCGACGTCCGAGCCTGCGGGCCACGTTCGAGGCCCCGATAGCCATGCGGTCGTTGTGCGCATAAATCAGATTGGCGTCGGGATGCGCCCTCAGCAGCGAGTCGGCGAGGGGTTCGGCATCCTCTTGACGCCAGTTGGCGGGAACAGAGGCGAGCACGCATCCTCCGTTTTTCGTGAATTCATCCGTAAATCCTCTTTGACGGTCTGCGGCAGGCGTCGAACCCGGCAGACCGGAAATCTCTATGGCTTTAGCATCCCCACCGAGAAGATGCAGGGCGTAGTGGGCCGCGGCGCGCCCTATCCCCTCGTCATCCACGCCTATGCGCGCCGTATAGCTGTCGCCATCGATACTGCGATCGAAGATTATAACCGGAATACCCTTGTCGTAAATCTCCTTTATGGCGGGCGTGAGGGTCTTTGCCTCGTTGGGGGAGACTATAATAATGTCGAAGCCGTTGTCAGTGAAATAGCGCAGATCGGATATCTGGCGTTCGCTGTTGTCGTCGGCAGAACGGATCTCTACTGTAGCGTCGTCATGAGAGATAATCTCGCGGCTTATCTCCTCGTTCATTTTCGTGCGCCAGTCGTCCTGACTGCATTGCGACACTCCTATCTTATAGACTTTGCTCTCCGTGCAACCCGACGCGATCGTCAAAACAGCCGCACATAAAAGGTATCTCAAAAATCGGTTCATGGTCTTTATAAAATATCGATAGCGCAAAGTTAATGATTAATCGTATGAAAAAAAGTGATTTACATATTAAAAATATTGCAATACATCAAATTTTATATCAAAGGCACGTTTTTTGATACCGCATCAACCGATGAATGTTGTAGTTTTGCATTGTCGTTGATAACGCATCAAAAAACGACAAAGACCTCACAGGTAGCTTAAGGAAAAAAAGATTGTTTTCAGTATCGGCGTGTCCGCCGCCAAGGCGGCGGGCACTCATCTCCCAAGACAAACCAAAAACATCATAAAGCAATGACAAAACTTACCGCAGGCCTAATAGCCATAATGATCACAGGAGGGATGCTCTCCGCCACGCCGGCACAAGCCGACAACGGCATTGAAGTGGACTATCTCGGCACCAACAATACTCTCGTGCGCGTCACGGGCGACAGCAGATATCTTCTGATGCCGGTGCAAGACAACAACGACGACGCTCGCATCAACGTGATCGTCGACGGAAAAATCGACAAGACTATATTCGTGAAACTTGCGAAATCGAAGGTAGACTACAAGGTGCCTCTCGATCTCAGCGGCTACAAGGGCCACGATGTTGTGCTCAACATCATTACCTCGCAAAACCGATCGACAGTGCGCGAGGCCAAGGAGGACGCCTGCTGGAAGAACTTCTCCCTCTCCGACTCTTTCGACACCACGAACCGTGAGAAATATCGCCCGGCCTATCACCATACCCCTCTCTACGGATGGATGAACGATCCAAACGGAATGTTCTATAAGGATGGCGAATGGCACCTGTATTATCAATGGAATCCCTACGGATCGAAATGGCAGAACATGACCTGGGGACATTCCTCATCAAAAGATCTCATTAATTGGGAACACCATCCCGCCGCCATCGAGCCCAACGGACTCGGTTCTGTGTTCAGCGGAAGCTCCGTAGTCGACAAGGAGAACACCGCCGGATTCGGCAAGGATGCGATCGTGTCGCTCTACACCTCGGCCGACGCGAGCCAGGTGCAGAGCCTGGCCCACAGTTCTGACAACGGCATGACTTTCGATATATATCCCGGCAACCCCGTGATCACTCTCGAGAGCGAGGCCCGCGATCCCAACATGTTCTGGGATGCCGCCAACAACCGCTGGGTGCTCACCCTGGCCCACGCGCTCGACCATGAGATGCTTTTCTTCACCTCTCCCGACCTCCGCGAGTGGACTCTCCAAAGTTCCTTCGGCAAAGGGATTGGAGCACAGGACGGTGTGTGGGAATGCCCCGACCTATTCCCTTTGAAGGTCGACGGCTCTGACAAGGAGAAATGGGTGCTCTTATGCAACATCAATCCCGGAGGCCCCTTCGGCGGAAGCGCCACACAATATTTTATCGGCGATTTCGACGGCACGACATTCAAGGCCGACACCGACACCCAGGGCAACATACCCACAAAGTGGATGGACTTCGGCAAAGACCACTACGCGACGGTGAGCTTCAGCGACGCCCCCGATGGACGGCGCACCCTCATAGGATGGATGAGCAACTGGCAGTATGCCGGTGAAGTGCCGACCCTCCAGTTCAGAAGCGCCAACACGCTGCCGCGCGACGCGAGTCTCTTCACGGCTCCCGACGGCCAGATATATCTCGCCTCAGCCCCGTCTCCGGAGGTCGACATGCTCCGCGACAAGGCCGTGAGAAAAGTTTCCTCCATATCCGCCGGCGCCACAGCGAGAAGCTACTCGATCCCGCCGCTCTGCGAGATCGACCTGGAGATCAATCCACGCAAGGCCGCAACTGTCGATATAACCCTGAGCAACGGAAATGGAGAGAAAGTCGGGATGACCTACGACGTGAAAGCCGCGACTCTCTCGTTCGACCGCCGGCAGAGCGGCATCACTGATTTCAGCCAGGATTTCCCGGCCGTCACCGCGGCTCCCGTACTCACGGCTGACAATCGCCTCTCTCTCCGCATCTTCATCGACCGCTCTTCTGTGGAGGTCTTCGAGAAAGAGGGACGGCTGGCCATGACCAACCTCGTATTCCCTACCTCCCCCTACGACCGTATCTCCATCAGCACCGGTAAAGGGAAAGCCGAGATCAAAAACTTCACGGTCTATCCACTCTCCATAAAATAAATCGCAGAAATCCATCTCCTTATAAAATAGAACAATATGGAAGCCACTCAGACTCTCGTCACCAACCGCAAGTCGTTCCTGCTCCAGATCATGCCCGTGATGCTCTGCTTCTTCGCCATGGGTTTCGTCGATCTCGTGGGCACGGCGTCAAACTATGTGCAGAAAGACCTCGGCCTGACCGACGCACAGGCCAACATCTTCCCATCGCTCGTATTCTTCTGGTTTTTGATCTTCTCCGTCCCGACGGGGATGCTAATGAACCGCATCGGGCGTAAGAACACCGTGCTGATCAGCCTCGTGGTCACGGCAGTGTCGCTCGCCATCCCGGCTTTCGGCGACAACTACTGGATCATGCTCCTCTCCTTCTCCCTGCTCGGCATCGGCAACGCCATCATGCAGACCTCCCTCAATCCTCTGGTCACCAACCTGATCAGTAGCGACCGGCTTGCCTCCACGCTGACCTTCGGACAGTTTGTCAAGGCCATCGCCTCCTTCCTGGCCCCCGTCATAGCCGCCTGGGGCGCCACCACCGTATTCCCCACTTTCGGCCTGGGCTGGAGAGCCCTCTTCGTGATATACGCGGTGATAAGTTTCCTCTCCATCTCCCTTCTCGCCGCCACCCCCATCGAGGAGGAGCGTCCCGACAAGGCTTCGGGAGTCAAGGAATGCCTCCGTCTGCTTGGCCGCCCCTTCATTCTGCTCTGCTTCCTGGGGATAATGTGCCATGTAGGCATCGACGTGGGCACCAACACTACGGCCCCCAAGATCATCATGGAGCGCCTCGGGCTGCCGCTTGAGGAAGCCGGATTCGCCACCGGCATCTATTTCATATTCCGCACCCTTGGCTGTTTCCTCGGAGCATTCATCCTGCGGAGCGTGTCGCCTAAGGCATTTTTCGGGGCCAGCGTGGCTATGATGCTCGCGGGCATGGCCATCCTCTTCGCCGGCCAAAGCCTCACCCCGCTCTACATAGGCATAGCACTCATAGGCTTCGGCAACTCCAATATCTTTTCCGTGGTCTTCTCGCAGGCACTCCTCTCCTCCCCCCGGGAGAAGAACGAGGTGTCAGGCCTCATGATCATGGGCCTTTTCGGAGGCACAGTCTTTCCACTCGCCATGGGTTATGCCGCCGACGCCGTGGGTCAGTCGGGAGCCGTGGCAGTCATGACCGCCGGTGTGGCCTATCTCCTCTACTATACTCTCCGGATCCGCAGGCAATGAGCAGTAAGCAACTTGTAATTAGCGATTATGATTGCCTTTCCTCTAAAGAAAAAGTATTTCTTTATTCTGCCGGGGTGAAAATCTAAGAATTTTCATCTATATTTCCTCTAAAGAAAAAGCATTTTCTTTATTCTGCCGAGGTGAAAATCTAAGATTTTTCATCTATGTTTGCCAATAAACAACAAGCAAGGATAAATAAAAATAGCAGGGACAGCAACGAACCTAAACAATCGGGAAAAACAGATATGACAGCCGGATGGCATTCCCGTGCTGCGGCTGCAAGCCGCAGATCCCCCAAACCCCTCAACCTTCAACCTTCAACCTTTAACCTTTAACCTTTAACCTTTAAATATGAACAATCTGACAGTAGGAATGGGCGAAGCCCTCTGGGACGTCCTTCCGGAAGGAAAGAAAATCGGCGGAGCCCCCGCCAACTTCGCATACCATGTCTCCCAGTTCGGTATTCCCAGCTGCGTGGTCAGTGCCGTGGGCGACGATACTCTCGGCAATGAGATACTCGATAATTTCGCGGCCAAGGGCCTCAACCGGCAGATTGAGAAAGTGCCCTACCCCACAGGCACAGTGCAGGTGGAGATTGACCAGGCAGGCATTCCCCAATACGACATCAAGGAAAATGTGGCCTGGGACAACATACCCTATACAGCCAGCCTCGAATGCCTCGCCAGGAAGACCAAGGCAGTATGCTTCGGCTCACTCGCCCAGCGCAACGTCGTGTCGCGCGAGACAATAAACCGTTTCCTCGACGCAATGCCGCACGACAACGACAGCCTCGTGGTCTTCGACGTCAACCTGCGTCAGGGCTTCTACAACAAGGAGATTCTCTGCAACTCCATGACGCGCTGCAACATCCTGAAGATAAACGACGAGGAACTCGTCACGGTGAGCCGCATGTTCGGATATCCCGGCATCGACCTCCAGGACAAGTGCTGGATACTGCTCGGCAAGTACAATCTCCGCATGCTGATACTCACCTGCGGCATCAACGGAAGTTATGTCTTCACTCCGGGCAACGTATCCTTCCAGCCCACTCCTGTGGTGGAGGTAGCCGACACGGTCGGCGCCGGCGATTCCTTCACGGCTGCGTTCATAGCATCCATACTCAAGGGGAAAAGCGTAGCCGAGGCACATTCACTCGCCGTGCGCACCTCCGCTTTCGTCTGCACACAACAGGGAGCAATGCCGCTCCTACCGAAAGAACTGACCGGGTGCTGACGGATTCTCCCTCCCGGAACCGCTGCATAGACTGCGAATCGCCGACATAAAAAATCATACCCCTGCGGTCAATGGCAGGGGCATGATTTTTTATATCGGCAGTCGCCTCTTCTCAGTCAGTGAATCCGTCAAGATTTATCTGATCATCCGTGTAGTCGAACGATACCCAATCGGAGCCGCCATTGACTTTCTGTATCAGGCCATGACATTCCTGGTATCCGTCTACCCCGCCGTCAACAATGTTGACTTCACACGACTCGAGTCTCGCCCTGAAGCATATGTTGCCGTTCTGGAGACGTCCCGAGGCAACAGTCCACACAGGACGGCAATCATTGACATCATCATATAGATACCAGTAAAGATATCCGCTGTCGGTCGACCTCACCTCATAATTATCGAGCGGAGTGAGATATCCTTGCCATGTAGACGGATTAGATGCGTCAAAATTGGTGCCGTCTATACGGAATGTCACGTCAATGCCCGACTCCATAAAGTTGGTGAACCGGAATCTATTGAGCCCGACAAGCCAATATATATCGCAATAATAGCCTATCACGCCGCTGAACCCCCAGGCATCGACATCCTTTACAATCTTACGCCACTCCGACACGAGCACGCTCACCATGAAATGACCCGTGCCATCGGGTTCCGCCTTGTATAGGTCTACATATTCGTCCGGTATCTTGATGTAGCATTTTTTCTGTTCCCTCAAGGGAATTCCTTCGAAACCAACCTTTATCTTCGCAGTGGTTTCTCCGGCGTTGAAATGAGCCACGGGACTGACCGTCATGCAGTCGTCGGCAGAAATAACCTCGACCGGCACATCCGCATCCTTGTCGGCGACTTCGCGTGTAAGGGTTAGCTCCAGGGAATAATCGCCGTTCAGGTCGGTGGGTGCGAATACATAGAGCGACTCATTGCTGTCGCTGAACCTCACTTTCATGCAGTCGTCGGCGACGGGTTTCCCCTCCTCATAGGGCACGTCGCTGTCGCATGCGGCAAACATAGCCGCCATAGCCATCAACAGCACAGCACTCCCCGCCTTTCTCTTTATATTGATATTCATGTCTTGAATCCTGTTAGTTATTGTTTACTGTGGTGTGACAATGCCGCTGAAATTTGGATTCCCCTTGAACCCTGAATTCTTCATCGACACAGCGTATTCACTGATATAGGCGTTCATCCACGGGGCCACGTATCCAGCGATCGATACAAGCCTGTAATTTTCCGGATAATTAGTGCCCACCGGAGTGCGGTTCACCTGAAGACGCAGACGTTTGTAGTCATAATACACAATTCCTTCGCCCCAGAACTCTATACGCCTCTGATTCATGAGAGCCTTGATGAAATTGTCGTAGGTAGATGCCGTACACTCATATGAGCCATCGGTATAACGGTAAGTGTTGACAAAGTCCTCAAGCGCGCTCTTGGCGGCCGCGAGCCCCTGGGTATGATAAAGGGCCTCCGCACGCAGCAGGATCATCTCCTCGACCCTCATGAACGGGGTGCAACAGGTCAGGCCCATGGAATATGACGACAGATCGGGTACGCGGAATTTGAGATTGGCATAGGCAGGATAGCGTGAGGTATATGAGGCCGGTTGTCTGATCCTGTAATGCTCGGCAATTTTCTCCCCGTCGTTGGCGAATTCCGGGTCAATCCAGGATTTCTTACGCCAGTCGGCGTCCGGTATCGTGGAATAAAGATAGGAGCTTATGCAACGGAAACAGTTATAGTCTGTGCCCGTCCATCCCCAGGCAGCCTCGGTGCTCGTCCAGGCGTTGAATGAATACCAACGGCCGGGATTCTCCTCGGTGGTGGTGATATATGATCCCCACACCCATGCCGGTGTCGGTTTGCAGAAACCGGCGTCCGGATCAGTCCATTCCTCCTCAGTGACAGGGGTGAATCCTCCGGCTATCACCTTTGACGCCTCCGCTTCAGCGTTCTGATAGCATTCGAGAGCCGTGCTCACGCCCAGATCGCGATAGCCGTCGGCAGCGCCTTCTTCGCGGAGCTGCACCGACAGGTCTTCGGGACTGCGGTCAAAACGCGAGGCAAGCTCAAGCCAGAAACGTGCCTTGAAGCCATGTATGACATTTTCGTCCATCAGCGACACTTTCGGACGCTGGTACCCCTCGAGCAGTTCCTCGGCGCGGCAAAGGTCGCTCCATATGAATCTGTACATCTTCTGGAACGGAGCCCTGGGGTTTGCCACAAGCTCCGCCACCGAATAATCGCGGGCCTCCACTATAGGGACAGTCAGCCCCATGATGCCATCGGAAGCCGCCTGGTTGTCGAGCTGGGCAAATCCTGTGGGCTGGAACTCATACATCCTTGCCAGTTCGAAATAAGACATCGCCCTGTAGCCGAGAAGATTCCCGACCATCGCGCGCGACTCCTCCGGGACATTGTCAAGATCAGTCTGCTTGAGCATGTCGTTGGCCTTGTCGACAAGGGTGTAGAAATAGTAATAGGGTAACGCTCCCCAGTCATCATTGACAGCCCTTGCAAGACTGCCGAACCAGTCCCAGTCTGTGTCAGATACCGGAAAGTCCTCACACATCACGTCGCGGGCGAACATGTAGCCCGGCAACGCCCCATCCTTATAGTCCCTGGAGCCGTAGGTGGCGGTCTCTATGGTGTAGTGGGCGATGGAATTCACGATGCTCTCCAGAGATTTCGGGTCGGCAGCGACCTGCTCGGAGGTAGCCGACTGCGAAGGGAATGTCTCCTCTATGCAGCCCGTAAAGACAGCACCCATCGTCAACGACAGGGAGAGTATGCAGTATTTCGCTATTATGTGTTTCATTGTCGTTTTGATTTGATATTGTTAGAATCCGAGTTCCACGCCAAGAGTCCAGGTGCGCGTCAGCGCATAGCCTGCGACAGAGGTGGAGCCCCAGTACGAATTGCGGGGATCAAAGCCTTTACGTTTACTCCAGTAGCAGAGATTATCGACCGACACATAGAATCTTGCCTTGTCGATCTGCACCTTTCTGAGCAGGGCTGCGGGCAGATTGTATCCGATATTCACATTCTGAAGCGAAAGCGAACTTGCATTCATGAGGAAACGGTCGGTTGTCTGCGAGACATTGAGATCTTCCGATTTTGTCGCATACTGATATCTCGGAATATTCGATTCTCTGTTTGACTCAGACCATGCTCCGAGCATATCCTTGTGGATCGCACCTGCGGTGTATCCGGCCGACGGGTTGATCATCAGCGAACTGTAGCCCGAATCATAGGCTTTGCCGCCGATGCTGTAGTTGAACTGCACGGCCACATCGAAACCTTTGTATGACAATGTCGTGCCGAAGCCACCGTAAAGATCCGGGTCGCTTGTGCCGCAGTAATAATACGAGCCGTCCTCAAATCTTGTCGTAGTGGTGGTCTCCTTTGTGTCAGCGTCGGTCTTATAGTAAAGTGCGAGACCTGTGGACGGATCAACGCCGGCATATCTCTTCAATCTCCAT
This sequence comes from uncultured Muribaculaceae bacterium, assembly GCA_910588245.1. GTDB lineage: Bacteria > Bacteroidota > Bacteroidia > Bacteroidales > Muribaculaceae > Lepagella. The sequence goes on from CAJUQP010000048.1 coordinate 13,586, forward strand.
GAATGGATCGACAGACCCTCACCATAGAAATAGCTGCCGCTGACGTAGCCTGGATGTCCCTCGAGATCAGTGCCTTTGTTATCATCATTAAGACGCAGGATTTTGTTCTTATAGTGAGTGGCGTTGGCATAAATATTCCATACCAGGTCGCGGTTCCTGACCACATCATAATTCAGCGAGAACTCTATGCCGGAGTTGCGCATGTCGCCTACATTGGCATATTGCGAGGAATAGCCGGCGTCGAGAGGCACTCGTATTTCGCAAAGCATGTCGGTGGTCTTGCGGTTGAAATATTCCACCTCTCCGCTGAGACGGTTGTTGAGAAGTTCAAACTCCACGCCGACATTAAAATTGCTGTTTGTCTCCCAGGTTATGTTCTTCACTCCCTTGATGGTCGACATGTTCAGACCGACGTCGCCGTTCACGTTCTCAATGTCATAGATCGTGGTGTAGAGGTAATCCCCGATACCGTCGTTGCCCTGCTGGCCCCATGACGCTTTGACCTTGAGAAGATTTATGGTCTCGTTCTTCGGGAACCACGATTCTTTGCTGGGGATCCACGCTCCGCCTACCGAGAAGAAATTGCCCCAGCGATGGTCGGGATGGAAGCGAGAGGAGGCATCGCGGCGGTAGGAAGCCGACACGAAATATTTCTCCTGATAGTCATACATCAACCTGGAAAGCCAGCCTTCCGTGTTGTATTCGGTGTTGTAGCCGCTCACTCTTTTCGGGTCGACAGTCACTGCTCCGTCGAGCGACTGGTTGCCCCAATATGAGAACATGTTGGTCTTCTCGGCATAAAGCTCTTCGTATCTGCTGTTGTAATACTCATGTCCGATCATCGCATTGACATTGTGGGGGCCGAACTGCCTGACATAAGTGATCAGTTGCTGAAGGTTGTAGGCATATGTCTTCGTGTTCTCGTCGTGGATGCGCCCCTGAGGATTTGACGCTGCGTCAGAACCGTAGAATGGCTGGTAGGTGCGCAGATATTTGGAAGAGTTGGTTGAGGCGTTGATTTTCGCCTGCGCCTTGAGACCCTTCACCCAGGGCACCGTGAAGGTGATGTTGCCGGCCACATTCGTCAGGTCACGATCGCGGCGCCGCATGTTGAGAGCATTCTCCTGCACATAGTTCGATCCGGGAGCAAACGGCCTCTGGAGTCCCGTGATCTTGCCATCGCCATAGTCATACATCACGCCGTTCTCGTCATACATCCTGTTGCCGTCAGCGTCGCGGATATACATCGGATATATCGGCGCATACATGCGTGCCTGGGTAAACACGGAGTTGTCGGTGGAGTAGGCCCTCCCTTTGACGTAGCTCATGTTCAGGCCGAGACTGAGCCAGGAACGGAGTTCCCAGTCGGTCTTGAGGCGCAGGGTGTAACGTTCATACTCGCTGCCCTTCACGATTCCCTCATTATTAAGATATCCGAATGTGGCATAATAGTTGAAACGATCCACACCACCCGACACATTCGCCGTATAATCCTGACGGAAACCCGTGCGGAGCGATTCCTCCATCCAGTCGTCAGGACGCACCAGATATTCCCTGCTCCCGAAGCTAACGATATTGCCGAGGGTCGCTGCCGGATTCAGTTTGCCGTTTGATCCGATCAGATATTCCCCTTCGGGCACGGAATATACCATATATCCAAGTCCCCCTTCATTGGTAGATTTGCCTATGGCGTTGTTGGCCGTGATATGTGCACTGGCGGGATCCGCGCCGTTGTCACGTATCTCCCGGTTGTAATGCGCGCGGTATGCCATCTCGTAATATGCTCTCGGGTCGGTGATTTTCTCATACTCCTGTATGGCGTGGGTGACCATACCGAACTTCGCGTTGAGCGTGATTTTGGGAGTCCCGGCCTTACCTTTCTTTGTAGTGATCATGATGACGCCGTTGGCGCCCCGGGCACCGTAGAGAGCGTTGGAGGCGGCATCCTTGAGCACCGTTATGCTCTCCACGTCTTCGGGATTGATAAGATAGGAGGATCCCACCATAGGAGATCCGTCGACGATATAGAGTGGCTCATTGCTGGCATTGATCGAGCCTGTGCCGCGTATGCGGATCGACGGCGTTGCCGTCGGACTGCCCGATTCTGTCTTGAGCTGCACGCCGGCCAGTTTTCCCTGCATGGCCTGCATCGCATCGTTGACCGCATAGTTCTTGATCTCATCCGCCTTAACCACTCCTGCCGAACCGGTGAATGATGATTTCTTCTGTTCTCCGAATGCCACCACTATGACCTCGTCAAGCAGACGGGAGTCAAGGGCGTGCATCACTACGTCCATCACCGGGGCAACCGCCATCTCCAGTGTCGCCATGCCGACGTAGCGGAACTCAATCCGTTTTACGCTTTCAGGCACTTCAATTGTGAATCTGCCTTCGATGTCGGTAGTGGTTCCGACAGTGGAGCCTTTGCAGATTACAGAAGCCCCGATAAGGGGTTCTCCATTTTCATCACTCACTGTCCCCGTGACTTTCATGGCCTTGGCAAAAACTGCCGGTTGCCACAAAAGGCTTGCCACAACGACAATGACAAGGCTGATCGCTTTGCACCCGGCCGCCAGCGATCTGACGCGTGGACCGGAATTCATTTCATTGTCCATAGATATTAGATCAGTTATAAAATTGTTTTATAATCCGAAGCGTCTTTCAGCGACACGCAACGGATTAAATCGGTTAAATCGACGTAAAATTAAAAATTCATTTTCAAATTACAAAATAAAAAAGTCTCCGCCCACATTTTTTTGCAGGCGGAGACTTTTTCCCGGTTCGGATATACGATGCTGTATTTTGCTCTCAGACAGTGATGAGCTCATAGTCGCGCGTGCCCACGCCGATTTTCTCGGCATGCTCCAGGCCGGCCTGCCAGTCAGTGTCGGGATGAAGCAGGTGGAATTTATCGGCTCCCTCGAGGTTCTCGTGCTCATGATGGTCGTGGAGCTCGTTGTCGGTCAGGAGCACAGGAGCCTTTATCACCATGTCGGCGCAGGCCTGGTCGATCGCCACGGGATCGGTCGACGCCAGGATACCGAGGTCGGGCACCACCGCGGCGTCGTTATGGTTCCAGCAGTCGCACTCGGGGCTGACGTTCATGATGAAGCTCACGTGGAAGTTAGGCTTGTCTTTGAGCACAGCCTTGGTATATTCCGCGATCTTGCAGTTCAGACGCTGCGACGTGTCCCACGAGGCGAGCACGGCGGCATCGTGCTGGCAAAGGGCCACACACTGCCCGCACCCCACGCAATGGTCGTAGTCGATCACGGCCTTGTGCTCGGCGTCGAGGCTCAAAGCATCGTGGGCGCAATGGCGCACGCACACTCCGCACCCCACGCAGTGGTCGCGGTCGATCTTCGGCTGCGACGCTCCGTGGAGTTCAAGCTTGCCGGGAACGCTGGCGCCACCCATGCCGAGGTTTTTGAGCGCCCCGCCGAAACCGGCCTGTTCGTGCCCCTTGAAGTGGGTCAGGCTGATGATCACGTCGGCGTCGGCGAGCGCGGCGCCAATCTTGGGAGCTTTGCAGTATTCCCCGTCGACCGGTATCTCAACCTGGTCGGTACCCTTCAATCCATCGGCGATTATCACCTGGCATTGCGCCGAGATAGGGTTGAAACCGTTCTCCATGGCGCTCTGCAGATGATCGACAGCATTGGCGCGGCACCCGGAATATAGAGTGTTGCAATCGGTCAGAAACGGTTTGCCTCCAAGCGAGCGCACGAGATGCGCCATGCGGGCGGCGAAGTTCGGACGGATGTAGGCCACATTGCCGGGCTCGCCGAAATGTATCTTCATGGCCACGAAATTATCTTTGACAGGGAGGTCGGCTATCCCGGCCCTTCTGCACAGTCGCTCGAGTTTGTCGAGAAGGTTGGAATTCGGATTTGTCCGGAGATTCGTGAAATATACTTTTGATTTCGCCATAGTGTTTTGGTTTTGTAGACAAAGATAATCATTTCGGCCGACATAATCCCATCTCCGCACCCCTTTTTCTATTTTATGGAGCCGAAAGGCTTCTTTAACTTGCGTAAAAGCGAGATTTCTTGTAATTTTGCAGGCAAAACAAATCATAGCGACTCAGACATATGAAAAAGGTTTTGCTTCTCGGTTCGGGCGCCCTCAAGATCGGGCAGGCCGGCGAGTTCGACTATTCGGGATCCCAGGCCCTCAAGGCCCTCAGGGAAGAGGGTATCTCATCAGTGCTTATCAATCCTAACATCGCCACTATCCAGACTTCGGAAGGCGTGGCCGACCAAGTCTATTTCCTTCCCATCACCCCCTATTTCGTGGAGGAGGTGATCAAAAAGGAGAGGCCCGACGGAATCCTCCTCGCTTTCGGCGGACAGACCGCGCTCAACTGCGGCACGGAGCTTTACCTCAACGGCACCCTTGAGAAATACGGAGTGAAAGTGCTCGGCACATCGGTGGAGGCCATCATGATCACGGAAGACCGCGACCTCTTCGTCAAGAAGCTTGACGAGATCGACATCAAGACTCCTGTGAGCCAGGCAGTGGAGAGCATCGACGACGCCGTGGAAGTGGCACACCGCATCGGATTCCCCGTGATGGTGCGCTCCGGTTACGCCCTCGGCGGACTTGGATCGGGCATCTGCACCAACGATGAGGAATTCCGCCGCCACTGTGAGAGCGCCCTGGCCTACAGCCGCCAGATCCTCGTGGAGGAATCGCTCAAGGGATGGAAGGAGATAGAGTTTGAGGTGATCCGCGACTCCAACGACCATTGCTTCACCGTAGTGCCGATGGAGAATTTCGATCCTCTCGGCATACACACCGGCGAGTCGATCGTCGTGGCCCCCATCGTATCACTCACCCCGGAGCAGATCAAGATGCTTGAGGAGATCGCCACCAAGGTGGTGCGCCACATCGGCATCGTCGGCGAATGCAACATCCAGTATGCCTTCAACGCCGAGACCAACGACTACCGCATCATCGAGATCAACGCGCGCCTGAGCCGCTCATCAGCCCTCGCCTCGAAAGCCTCGGGCTATCCACTCGCTTTCGTGGCCGCCAAGCTCGCCCTCGGCTACACCCTCGACCAGATCGGCGAGATGGGCACCCCCAACTCAGCCTATGTCGCTCCGTCCGTCGACTATATGATTGTCAAGATCCCGCGCTGGGACCTCTCAAAATTCGTCGGCGTCGATCGCGAGATCGGTTCGTCGATGAAGTCGGTAGGCGAGATCATGTCGATAGGCAAATCGTTTGAGGAGATCATCCAGAAAGGTCTCCGCATGATAGGCCAGGGGATGCACGGATTCGTGGGCAACAACGACATCCACTTCGACGACCTCGACGCCGCCCTCTCCCACCCCACCGACACCCGCGTCTTCGCCATAGCTCAGGCTCTCGAGGAGGGCTATTCCGTAGACCGCATCGAGGCGCTCACGAAAATTGACAAATGGTTCATCTCCCGCCTCAAGAATATCGTAGACTATAAGAAAGTGCTCGAGGGATATGAGAAGATCGAGGCCATACCTGCCGATGTCATGAAGGAGGCCAAGCGCCTCGGCTTCTCCGACTTCCAGATTGCCCGCTTCGTGGAGAACCCGCAGGGCAACATGGAGCAGGAGCTCCTTCGCGTGCGCGACCATCGCAAGAGCCTCGGCGTCACCCCCTGCGTGCGCCGCATCAATACGGTGGCCTCCGAATATCCCGAGCTCACCAACTACCTCTACGTCACATATGGCGCTGACTCCAACTCCATACGCTACGACATGAACGCCGGCAACAACATCGTCGTGCTCGGATCGGGAGCATACCGTATCGGCAGCTCCGTGGAGTTCGACTGGTGCTCGGTCAACGCCGCCACGACCTGCCGCCGTCTCGGCTACAAGGCCATCATGATCAACTATAACCCGGAGACCGTGTCGACCGACTACGACATGTGCGACCGCCTCTACTTCGATGAGCTCAGCTTTGAGCGCGTGATGGATATCCTCGACCTCGAGACGCCCCGCGGCGTGATTGTCAGCGTCGGAGGCCAGATACCCAACAATCTCGCGATGAAGCTCTACCGCCGCCACGTGCCCGTGCTCGGCACCTCCCCCATATCGATCGACCGCGCCGAGAACCGCCACAAGTTCTCCGCGATGCTCGACCAGCTCGGCATCGATCAGCCCCGCTGGAAGGAGGTGACCACCTTCGAGGATATCGACCGATTCATCGCCGAAGTAGGCTTCCCGGTGCTTGTGCGCCCGAGCTACGTGCTCTCAGGTGCGGCCATGAACGTATGCTATGACTACGACCAGCTCCACCGCTTCCTCACAGAGGCCGCGAAGGTGTCGAAAGAATATCCGGTGGTTGTGTCGGAATTCATGCAGAACGCCAAGGAGATCGAGTTTGACGCCGTAGCCCGCAACGGTGAGATCGTGGAATACGCCATCTCGGAGCATGTGGAGTTTGCCGGCGTACACTCAGGCGATGCCACCCTCGTATTCCCCGCCCAGAAGATATATATGGCCACCGCACGACGCATCAAGCGCATAAGCGCCAAGATCGCCAGGGAGCTCAATATCTCCGGCCCCTTCAACATCCAGTATCTTGCAAAAGACAACTACGTGAAGGTGATCGAGTGCAACCTCCGCGCCTCGCGCTCCTTCCCCTTCGTCAGCAAGGTGCTCAAGAAAAACTTCATCGAGACCGCCACACGCATCATGCTCGGTGAGAAGGTGGAGAAAGTCGACACCTCGACATTCGATATCGACTACATCGGCGTGAAGGCTTCGCAGTTCTCCTTCGCACGCCTCCACAAGGCTGACCCCGTGCTCGGCGTCGACATGTCGTCGACCGGCGAGGTAGGCTGCCTCGGACGTGACTTCGACGAGGCCCTGCTCAACGCCATGATCTCCGTAGGCCACCACGTGCCGAAAGACGCTGTGCTCGTAAGCTCCGGCGACGTGCGCGGAAAAGTAGACATGCTCGAGGCCTGCCGCCTGCTCGGGGAGAACGGCTACAAGATCTACGCCACAGAAGGCACCGCCGCCTTCCTCAACAGCAACGGCATTGAGGCCGAGGCCGTGCGCTGGCCCGACGAGCAGAACGCGGCCGGTGAGAATGTGCTCGACCTGATCGCGCAGCACAAGGTCGACCTGGTGATCAACATCCCCAAGAACCACACCAAGCGCGAGCTCACCAACGGCTACCGCATACGCCGCTGGGCCATCGACCACAACATCCCCCTTCTCACCAACGCCCGCCTCGCGAGCGCTTTCGTGAAAGCTTTCATCAACAAGAAGGAGGAGAACCTCGGAATCACCCCCTGGAAGGAATACTGATTGCCGCAGGCAAAGGAGTGCCCATAGGCAGAAATCTTCCGGCATAAAAGTTCGCCGCAAAGCGAGCCATGACAATAAGCATCAAGCCCAGGTCTTCCGGCCTGGGCTTGATGCTTATTGTCATGGGTTTGATGCTTATTGTCATCGGGCTCTGCCCGATCTCCTGTGCCGCGGCCTCCGTCGTATTTACCTGCGGGCTCCGCGGTGTGGTCAATAAGGCACCGAATATACCCGCGAATAGATATAAGTGTTATACACTCCGCCGCTCCTCCACTGCAAGGTCAGCGAGTCGCCGCCGTTGGAGAGGGCATAATTCATCGTGGAGGCCTGTCCGTTCTCATACTGCACATTTATCTGGTAGAGATCGCTGCCCGGACCGCGCTCCTGGCAGAAATAGGCCATGTCCTCCGAGAGGAGGCGACCATTGGAATAATAATAGTAGCGCCCGTGCCCCTTGCCATAGAAATCCATGTAGTTGGTGTCATAGGAGCTTACCTCGTTGCCGTTGTAATACTCCAGCTCCCACTGCCCCACAAGACGCGAGTCATAGAAATAGTTGGAACCCCAGCCGTTCGGCGGTCCGTAAGGCCAGTCATCGTCATCGGCACATCCTGTCAGCATCGTGGCACAAAGACCCGTCAGCAGCCCCGCCCCAAGAGTGACCATCAAATTTCGTCCTTTCATAATCTTGTTTTTTAAATAACGGCATTGGCCAAACCGCCTTGCCTCAAAATAAAAACCCCCGAATCTTAAAAAAGTTTAACCCACGCCACTTATCACATAATGCATGATTCATAATGCACAATCCATAATCTTTATCGATTGCAGGCTGACCGGTCGGACTGGTCTGAATGGCCTGAATGGTCTGAATTAGATTGAATGACCGCCACGGATATTTTGTTATTTGATAAAATAGTCCTATATTTGTCAGCGGTCTTTCCGCACTGAAACAAACGATGAGAAAGAAAGTATTCGTCTCCGGATGCTACGACATGCTCCACTCGGGCCACGTGGCGTTTTTCAAGGAGGCATCCCAATATGGCGACCTGTATGTCGGCATCGGGTCTGACAGCACCATCGAGGAGCTCAAACACCGCAAGACGGTATATTCCGAGAAAGAACGCCTCTACATGGTGAAGGCCATACGCTACGTCACCGACGCCTTCATCAACCGGGGCAGCGGCATGCTCGACTTCGTCGACACCATGGACGCCGTGAGGCCTGACGTGTTCGTGGTCAACTCCGACGGCGGAAGCGACGAGAAGCGACGTCTGTGCGAGGAGCGCGGCATAGAGTATGTGGAGCTGACCCGCGTGCCCGACGCCGGTCTGGAAGCCCGCTCCACCACCTCCCTGCGCCGCGACGTCAGATCGCATCTGCCTTACCGCATCGATATCGCCGGCACATGGATCGACCAGCCCTACGTCTCGCAGCACGGCGACGGATGGGCGATAACAGCATCCATAGAGCCGACACATGAATTCATGGAGCGCGGAGGCATGTCGACCTCCACACGCAACGCCGCCATGAAGATATGGCCCTACGAGCTCCCTGCATATAATGAGGAGATGCTCGCCAGGCTCCTCTTCTGCTTCGAGAATGATCCGGAGAACAAGGGACACGTCTCGGGAGCACAAGACGCCATAGGCATCTGCATGTCGGGACTTACGCGCCACCATTACGACGGCCACTACTGGCCCGACCGGATAGAGTCGTGCCACGACGAGGAGACGCTATCCTGGCTTGAAAGCCACATCGCGCTCCTGCCGATGTTCCCGCGTCGTCCCGGATGCTCCGTGGTGGAAGGGAAGGACATAACACCGGAGAAGGTCAGGGCATTGACCTCGGCCGCCGACCGCTGCTGGGACGCCATCATGCGGCGTGACCTCGGTGATTTCGCCGCGTCTTTCCGCGACTCGTTCGATGCCCAGGTGGCCATGTTCCCGGCCATGATGCAGCCGGGTGTGGCGGAATACATCGACTCCATCCGCGACAAGGCGCTGAGCTGGAAGATGCTCGGTGCCGGAGGCGGAGGCCACCTCGCCCTCGTCCTCCCCGACAACGCCCTCCTTACCCCCGACATGATCCCCATAAAGATCCGACGGTTTTAAAAAGTTGTCCGCTGTCCGTTTTCCGTTGTCGTACATTTGTACGGTTGAATGTTTTTGAATAATTTTA
>CAJUQP010000049.1 GCA_910588245.1 uncultured Muribaculaceae bacterium
TATTTCTTATCATTGATTTTAGTTAGTGAATGACACTCTCTTCCGAAGAGATTTTGTTAATTTGTAACTTATTGATTGTATGGAAATTTTGTCAATATGGAAAGTATAATTGCTAAACAAAAACTCTGATGAAAGCCCTATTGTAATGGAAATGGTAATTATTTTTGCGTCAAAATAGCCTGTGGTAAAGGATTTTTTTGTAACTTTGCACCTAAATAAGCATCTCTTCGGAAGAGATTTTGACATTTGCTAAACAAACTAAACAAATTAGACTCAGGACAGCCAGGACTGAGTCTAATTTGTTTTTGATGATATTTAGTTCATCCTCCTCCTGCGAAGAGCCCCTCCTAAAATCCAGAAGCTCTGCGAGCCCTTCACACATTCTGTTGAGTAATTGTCAATTGTGTACGGTAGCTGCGGCTGGAAAGCCGCAGTCCCATAGCTACGCATCTGAATGCCGTACTATAGCTATGCATCTGTGTACCGTCCTATAGCTACTCATCTGAATGCCGGCGATTTTGTCGGATATTGACGCGTGTCCAAGTGGTTTTTACAGCTCTGTAAGCTATGATGCTGTACACAGATGCGTAAGCTAACTAGCGTGCACAGTTGGGGGGAAGGGTTAAAAATGTTGATATGGATTAATTTAACCCATTGAGCGATTAAATTAATTCATTTACAGATAATATTTTACGAATTTATTGGAGGTGAAGGCAATTTTTTGGGCTATTATTTGGAGCGGTCTGTTAAAATCTTTATCTTTGCACGACCAATAGAAAAGGAACCTGAAAAGAAGTTAACAGACAGAGATGAATAATCGTGTTATCCTTATATTTCTGATGCTGTGGATGCCGTTTTTATCCTATTCATACGGATTGGGTTTTTATGACTCCACGCATCCGATAGCAGCGCGTACATCATATAATGTACTCGGGAAAAAGGAGTGCCGGTTCAAGGACCGTTTCATCCTTTCCTTCTCGATGTCGGTCGAGACCCCGCTGGAGATCGGCTATGTGTGCAGGATAAAATCATCGGCATCGGGAAGCGGCAGCATCTATAATCTCTTCTTCGACCTCCGGGGCGATGATTATCTTTTCCGGTTTAACGAGGAGGGGAAGTCGGTGCTCGCAAGTCTTCCCCGCGGCAAGCAGAAACTTCTGCGCGATCACTGGTTTGATGTGGTTGTTGATATAAATCTGCGGAGCAAGGAGATAAGTCTGGATATAGATGGTGAGCGGAAGACATTCAAGGCTAAATCGCTGCCCGATGTGTTCGAGCCGGAGATAGTGTTCGGGAAAAGCGACTATCTTCTTGACGTGCCCTCGATGTCGATCGACAATGTCAGGATAAGCGGCGACCATAGCCATATATTCCCGCTCAATGAATCGGAAGGGAACAGTGTGGCTGACTCAGACGGCGAAAGGATAGGCTTCGTCGAGAATCCAGTATGGCTGATCAATTCCGCCAACCGCTGGCAGAAGGAATTCTCCATGTCGTCGCCTAAGAGGATAGCCCGCACATATGATCCGGTGGCGCGACGTTTTTTTTCGTCTCCCCCGACAGTATCCATATTTTCGACCCGGGTGAGAAGAAGCTGCGTTCGGCGGTGTTGAAGGAGAGATGTCCGGTCGATCTTTTTCTGGCAAACTGTTTCTTCAATCCTGAAGACGGCAGGGTGTACGTATATGAGGTTTTCCCGAAAGACGACAGCAGGAATCCGCTGATGGCGAGTCTCGATCCTGACAGTCTTGTCTGGCGCATCGAGATGCGGCGTCCGCTGGGGATGCAGCTCCACCATCACGATTATCTATATGATAAGGAGAAAAAGGAACACATAATCTTCGGCGGATTCGGCAACCAGTATTACAGCAACTCTTTCCTTCGGTATAAGCCGGGGATGGACCGCTGGGATCGTGTGGACACTCTCTGCGGCGACAGGATAGCTCCCCGCTATTTCGCGGCTGTGGGCAAGTCTCCGCGAAGCCGCAATATATACATCTTCGGAGGCATGGGCAATGAGTCGGGCGACCAGATTGTCGGGCGCAGGTATTTCTACGACCTTCATTGTCTCGATATGTCGACCGGGAAGGTCAGGAAACTCTGGGAGATTCCCCATGAGGGTGTCAATATGGTGCCCGGGAGGGGAATGGCCGTGGTGGGCGATTCCGTGTTCTATGTGTTATGCTATCCGGAGAGCCGGTCGGCCTCTCAACTGAGGCTTTTTGAATATCGCATAGCCGACGGTGTCAGCCGTCAGCTTGCCGACTCCATACCTATAAAGAGCGACAAGATAACCACCAACGCCAGGCTCTATCACGATGTGTCGCATGGAAAATTCTATGCCGTGGTCGAAGAGACCGATGATGATGTCGCTTCCGTGATCACTGTCTATTCGCTTTCCGACCCTCCTGTGTCGGATGGGGAGTTCGCCGCGCTCCGGTCGGGATCGGGCAATTCCCGGAAATGATATGTGTGGGTTATTCTTGCTGTAGTTGCCGCGGCGGGGGGAGCGGCGTTCCTGATTCTGAAGAGGAGGAGACCGGCGGATATGTCAGACGGGGGTGTCGCGGAAGTGAAGACGGATGAGGCGGGAGAGGCTCCCGATACGCCTCAGGCTGCCGCCATCTCCGATGCATCCGGAGAGCAGCGGTGCGACAGCCTTTATCTGTTCGGCCGCTTTACCGCCATCGACAGCCGCGGGCACGACGTCAGCCATATGTTTACGTCGAGATTGCGGTCGATTGTCGTGCTCCTTTTCCAGTATGGCGCCGACGGGATAGATACCTCGCTTCTCGGGGAGCTCATGTGGCCAGACAAAGACAAGACCAAGGTGAAGAATTCACGCGGTGTGGCAATCAACAGTCTGCGCAAGATATTTGCCGATTTCACTGATGTGTCGCTCGTATATGAAGACAGGAAATTCAGGTTGGTTTATGGCCGGGAGTTCTATTGTGACTATGTGCGGTGCCGTGAACTTATCTCCGACGAGAAACTGCTGTCGGCACATCGCCCGGAGTTTCTCGACATCTTGTCGCGCGGAAGGTTTCTCAAGGATTTTTCCGATCCTATATTCGATGATTTCAAGCGCAAGGTTGAACCCACTCTCGAGTCGGCCGTGCTCCATCAGATACAGGAGACATGCGTTGCCGGCCAATATGAGGAGTGCATGCGTTTCGTAGAAATCGAGTTTACCATAGATCCCGTCAATGAGGAGGCTCTTTCTTCAGGCATAAGGGTGCTGATGCAGTGTGGAGAGGAGAAGAAGGCACGCCGTCTTTACAGAAAATATGAGGAGGAATATCTCAAGACCACCGGCGAGTCTCTGCCCAAGCCATTTGATTTCTTCAGGTGACGATGGCCTTCCCTCTTTGAGATGCCTTCCCTCTTTGAGATGGAGGATTGCTCCTGAAGAATCCCTTACCTTTTATGAAATGACAAGTGCTTTCATTGAACGACGCCGGCGGCTGTGTCGCCCGGATTGACAATCGGTCATGAAAGGGTGTCGATTTTGCCAGAGTGCCTCTTCCGGAGAATTCGGGGGAGGTATTATTTTATTGGATTTTTAAGGTTAATTTGCTCGGATTAATGACTTTTTTGACCGATTTACCATAATTTAACCCATTTTTTAATCCTTTCAGATGCTATTTTGCAATCGGAAACCTTCCCGGGGCTTTCCCCCGCAAGCGAACCATGAAGTCCAATAATTAACAACCAAACCATGAACATCAGATCATTTTTCAAGAAACTGGGGATCGCGGCCATGCTCATAGGGCTGGCCACAGGCTCCCAATCCTGTTCAGACGACAAAGAGAGCGACGGCCCCGTGGGCACCGGCACCGTCAGCGGCGTAGTCTGCGATGAATTCTCGCAGCCTATAGAAGGAGTGGCGGTGAGCGTCAGCGATTGCGAGGCCACCGACATTACCGACAGTGAAGGCCGCTACACACTCGAGAACGTGCCCATGACCTCAGGCATAGTAAGCTTCAGCAAGAAGGATTACGCCACGGTGTCGGTCACGATCGTGAAGGCAAAATTCAACAGCGACCGTCAGGCTACGGTGTCTCCTATTATGGAATACGCGGGAGCCAGAATCCGTGGCCGTGTGTTCGACGGCTTTGCCGGGGGCGCTCCCCTTGAGGGCATGAACGTCAGGGTAAGCGACTCGCAGCAGACTCAGACTGCCGCCGACGGCACATTCGAGATAGGCGAGCTCACTCTTGCCAACTATGAGGTGACATTCTCCAAGGAGGGATATCAGACAAAGACCGTGACAGTGTCTCTCGGCGATTTCGTCGAAGGTGTGGCCACAATACCCGATTTCACGATGGGAGGAAAGGCTCTTCTCGGTGATCTTACGATAGGCGACATCAAAGCACTCCGCACGTGGTATTTCAATGAATACAGAGGCGGCCGTAACGCCGACAACTATCCTCACTGGGACTGGGCATGCAACTATATGTGCACCCTCGATTTCTTCGGCAACTGGGAGGAACAGAACGAAGGCACCACAGTGCGTATCCGCAATAATGACGACGAGAGAAACCGTCCGACCGACCTCAAGGAGTTCGATTCGTTTGTGGCCGGCCGCAAGGTGCTCACCGCCGACAACTGCATCATGACTCTCCAGATGCGCACCCACAACGCCGAACCCGATGCCCCGGCATATTACGGAGTGAAGGTCATCGACCTGACTGCCGCCGAACCCGAGGCGGTGCTCGTAGGGGGTGTGCGCACATTCGCTGATAGCAATTATCTGACAGTGCCTGTAGACCTGAGCGCATATGTCGGCAAGGAGATCTGCATAGCCGTCGGAATCTTCCGCCAGCAGCCGGGCGATTACTGGAAGCAGCTCGTGATCCGCTCCATATTCTTCTCCAAGGAAGCTGTGCCCGGCTACCAGTGGCTCCCCGGCACCCCCGTGGCAGGTCTTGAGAGCTGGGAACTCACTCAGGAGGCTGTGCGCTCGATAATGCCTCACTCCAAATCCCACTTCACAGGCATAAGCCCAGTGAGCGGCGACCGTGGCAACTATTTCGACGCTTACCGCGCATGGCGCGATGTCTCCCACATCGCTTCGGAGTGGACTTTCATACCTCTGCACAAAGATCCTGAGGTATTCCCTGCAGAGGGATACCTTATCAAGACCAGAAGCGACGCACGTGTCAGCACTGTGGAGCCTGAATCCTATTATTACGCCAAGTTTGCCGTGGCCCCCGGCAAGAACCACATGACATTCCGCACCCGCAATTTCGGAGGAGACTACACCTACTTCAAGGTGACCGCCATCGACGAAGACTGCAACGTGACGTATCTCTCCCCTGTGGCCAACACTGCCCAGGCTGCCGAGGCCGCTGCCGACGGTTGCTGGAAGTTCATACATGATTCCGGCGAGAACGGCAAGCCCGATTCCTATGCGGCGTTTGAATACGATCTGTCGCGTTTCAACGGCAAGAACGTGGTGATCGCCATAAGCATACACATGGGCGAGGCAAACGGCAACGAGAATAAGCTTGTGTTCTACTCAATTGATTTCGACTGACAACCGCATAAAGGGGATGGTTGTAAAATCTTACAGGTTTTAGGTTTTTTACAACCATACCCCTCATTTAAGAAACGATATGACAAGATTAAGACATACATTGGCTATTGCGGCGCTCGGTGTCAGCATGGTTGCCTGCGGGAGCGATAACCCCGACAACGGCGGCAACGGACAGACCCCGGATCCCGGCAAGCCCTCCACAGAACTTTCGGCCTCGCGCAACCTCCGGCGTTCGATAGAGATAATCGACGCGGCCATAGGCAACTATATGGAAGGCGACGGGATGAAGATGGCCCGCTACTACAACCCATATACCGGGCAACGCTCGGACGAGACCGGCAGCGTATGGATGTATACAAGCTCAATAGAGGCGGTAAATGCCGCCATGAGGGCCATGGAAGCCCTGAAAGGGAAAGGGGACGCCTCTCTATATGATGCCAACTTCGCCCGCTACAAGGAACTTCTCTCGAAACTCTATGCCGGCATGGAGTATTATAAGGGCACTTTCACCCACACCTCCTACACACAGACCCGTGAATGGGATGTCTATGGCGTGAACCGGGGCCGCGACAAGGGAGCGGCGGAAGTGAGCGGAGTGCTCAACGTCTATGACGACCAGATGTGGATAATCCGCGAGCTGCTCGAATCATACAGGACCACAGGCATACAGGATTATCTCGGGAAGGCCGAATATCTGGCGGAATATGTGCTTGACGGATGGGACTGCACTCTCGATGCCGACGGCAACCAGAACGGCGGCATCACCTGGGGACCCGGCTATGCCACGAAACATTCCTGCAGCAACGGCCCCCTGATCAGTCCCCTGGTATGGCTCTCCGAAATATACAAAGGTAAAGACGATAAGATAACCTGCCGGTATATTGATTCCGACAGCAGACGTTGTGAGAAGACAATGGATAAGGCAGGCTATTACCTTGATTTCGCCAAAGCAGTCTACGACTGGCAGAAGAGAAATCTCCTCGTTCCTTCGACAGGAGTCTACGACGACTTCATGGGTGGCGGTCCCGACATTGCCTACGAGACAGTCGACGGCGTACGCTATCGCGCCCATTCCCCGAAGCCCGACCGTGTCGGTCCTGCCTATTCCTACAACAGCGGGACAATGATCTCCGGCGCTGCCGACCTTTACGCGGCTACGGGTGATCCTGTATATCTTGAAGATCTCAAGGCGCTTTCCGACAAGAGCTTCGCGACTTTCGCCAAGGAGGGTGTCTCTCACAAGGGCTTCTATGAGTTTGACCTAAACGGATTCAACACATGGTTCAACGGTGTGCTCATGCGCTCATATCATGAGGCTCTTCCCTATAATCCGGGCAATGCAGCCTATCTCAAGGCTTTCCAGGACAATCTCGACTATGCCTACGACAACTTCCTCTACGGCGGGATGCTCCCGACAAGCCTGCTGGGCGGCTGGAACCGCGACCGGCAACGCAACAACACGGAGGGTATGTTTGAGTTCACGTTCGGTGCCGAATATGCCGTGCTCGCCATCAATCAGCTAAATAAGAACTAACTTAAAATATTCTACTATGAGGATTTTCAAAAAAATCAGTAAGGCTCTGGCCGGAGTGGCCGCAGCCCTCGTCATGACACTGATTCCTTCTGAAGCCTTCGCACAGAATGTCACAGTGAGCGGCCAGGTGACCGACTCGCAGGAGGAGCCGCTTATCGGCGTGACCGTGCAGGAGGTGGGTGGAAAAAACGGTGTCGCCACAGATCTTGACGGCAGATACACCATAACAGTGCCCAAAACCGCCGTGCTCAGGTTCTCTTATATCGGAATGAAGAGCGTGGAGATTCCGGTGAAAGGACAGAAAGAGATCAATGTCGTGCTGACGGAAGACTCGAACCTTATGGAAGAACTTGTGGTGGTGGGCTACGGCACACAACGCAGAGGCTCCGTGACCGGCTCCGTGTCGACCGTCAAGGGCGACGAGATGATACAGACTAAGAATGAGAACCCGCAGAACATGCTCACGGGCCGTATCCCGGGTCTGCGTGTGTGGCAGAAGAGCGCCGAGCCCGGTGTCTATGCCAACAACTTCGACGTGCGTGGTCTCGGCTCTCCCCTCGTGGTGATCGACGGGGTGCCCCGCACCACCGAAGAGTTCCAGCGCCTCAACGCCCAGGATATAGAGGATATATCGGTGCTTAAGGATGCTTCGGCAGCCATCTACGGTGTGCGTGCCGCCAACGGCGTAGTGCTCGTCACGACAAAAAAAGGAACAAGCGGCAAGGCGAAAGTGACCTACTCCGGGTCGTTCACATTCCAGAAACCCGCCAATATGCCCCAGCTTGCAAGCGTCTACGACGCGCTCACGATCTCCAACGAGCAGTCGATGAACAATATCAACGGAGGCACACTCAGATATACGCAGGCTGATTTCGACCGTTATCTGTCGGGCGCGCGCCGCACCGACAACTGGAACGACCTCATCATCGCAAAATGGTCGCCCCAGACCCAGCACGATGTCACAATCTCCGGCGGCAGCGAGAAAGCCACCTATTATGTAAGCTTCGGCTACCTCTATCAGGAGGGTATCTTCAAGAGCGGCGACCTCAACTACAACAAATACAATCTCCGCTCCAACGTGACCGCCGAGCTTCTCCGCGGCCTCAAGTTCGAACTCAACGTCAACGGCATGGCCGACGACCGCAAGACACCATACACCAGCTCCGTGGATATCATACGCAACTACTGGAAGCAGGGCAACCTTTTCCCGGCCTATGCCGATCCGGAGCACACCATGCTCAACTACGACGGCCTCGATCTCGAGCAGAACACCGTGGCCATGATGTCGGCAGATATCTCCGGACATGCCAAATACCGTCAGAAATATTTCCAGTCGTCGGCCAACCTCACCTTCGATTTCGGGGAATATGTCCCCGCTCTCAAGGGTCTCACCGCCCGCGGCATGATCAGCTATGACTACCGTGAGGACAACAACGAGCAATATCGCAAGGAATACTATCAGTATGCCTACGACGAGGCGACCGATACCTACACCCAGAAGCTCTTCAACGAAAGCTCGCCGAGCCGCATGCGCCGCGAATACTACAACAAGAGCCAGATCCTCGGCCAGATCACCATCAACTACAACCAGACTTTCAACGACGTGCACAATGTCGGCGCAGTGGTCGGATGGGAGGGTCAGAAGCGCAACGGCGACAACTTCTACGCAATGCGTGAGCTCGCCTTCTCCATGCCTTATCTTGTGGCCGGTGTCGACACGGGCCAGGTGGGAGGCATGAACTCCGGCAACAACGATCTCTATGAATTCGCCAACGAGGCATTCATCGGGCGTATCAACTATTCGTTTGACGACCGCTACCTTCTCGAAGGTCAGTTCCGCTACGACGGATCATCGAAATTCGCCAAAGGTCACCGCTGGGGTTTCTTCCCCTCAGTGTCGGCCGGCTGGAGACTTTCGGAGGAACCATTCTTCCGCTCGATCAGCGCCCTTGATTTCATCAACAATATCAAGATCCGCGCCAGCTACGGTGTGCTCGGCGACGACGGGAGCCTCAATTATGACTGGGCCATGGGCTACACCTATCCCAGCACCAGCGACAACGCCGAGAACGGCTACTACAACCAGTATGCTCCCGGCTATGTGCTCGGCAGTCAGTTTGTCAACGGTGTGACGCCACTCGCACTTCCCAACGAGGGTATCACCTGGTTCAAGTCGAAGACCTTCAATGTGGGCGTCGATTTCACCGCCTGGAACGGCCTGCTCGGCGTATCGTTCGACTACTTCAACCGTCTGCGCACCGGGCGTTTCGCACGCCGCACGGGCTCTCTGCCCACAGTTGTCGGCGCGAGCGCACCCCGCGAGAATCTTGACAGCGACCGCCAGTTCGGTATGGAACTCGAGCTCACCCACCGCAACCGCATCGGCGACTGGACCTACAGCCTGAAAGGTATCGCCACAGTGACACGCAACAAATACCTGACCGCCTCCGAGAAAGGTCCCTGGTCGAACTCTTACGACCGCTGGCGCAACGACAACCTGACCAACCGCTACCAGGGCGTGCAGTTCGGTTATGAGAGCGCGGGACGTTTCCAGAACTGGAACGACATCTGGACGTACAATCAGTATAAGGAACGTGATCTTCTTCCCGGCGACTATAAATATCTCGACTGGAACGGCGACGGCCAGATCGACGGCCTCGACGAGCATCCCTACGCTTTCGACCAGACTCCCTGGCTCAACTTCAGCCTCAACGCGAGCGTGGCATGGAAAGGTATCGACCTCAGTCTCCTCTTCCAGGGTTCGGCCCTCGGCTCGATGGAATACAAGGAGCCCCTCTACAGCATCTGGGGCGAGAACGGAGGAGGTATCCTCGAGCAGTATACCGACCGCTGGCACCCCGTGGATCCTACCGCCGACCCCTACAGCCCCTCGACGGAATGGGTGAGCGGATATTACGCCTACACCGGCCGCTATCCGAAGAGCAACTCATCGTTCAACCGTGTCAAGACCGACTATCTGCGTCTGAAGAGCATAGAACTCGGCTACACCATCCCCGCCATCAGGGCACTCCCGGGCATGAGCCTCCGCGTCTACGCCAACGCCTACAACGTGTTTACCTGGACCGGTGTGAAGTTTGTTGACCCCGAGCATCCCGATGATGAACTCGGACGTATGTACCCCCTCAACAAGACCTATACGCTCGGCATGACTCTTTCCTTCTAATCTAAAAAGAATTTACCCATGACACTTAAAAACATAATAAACGCATTTCTCTGCGGCACTCTTCTTGTCGGCACGGCCACATCGTGCATCGACATGGATATCGCGCCGAAGAACCTCGTGACATCCGACGCCCTTCTTTCCAATGAATCGGGCATGGACATCTATATGGCCAGGATGTATAGCCTGATGCCGTTCGAGGATTTCAAATATCAGTCGCAGTGGGGACTGAACTACAATGGCTGGATCAACGCCACCGGTATAGAGGGCACGGGCGAGGCCCTGAACCGCGATGGAATCTGCAAGGCCTTCACAGGCGAGGACAATCCGTTCTGGGACAATGCCTTCACATTGCTTCGCGATGCGAACTTCCTGATTGAGAACCTTCCGCAATACAGAGGCAATTATGCCGAGATTGCCTACAACCATTATCTCGGCGAGGCGTATTACGTCCGCGCCACCGTGTTCTACGCCATGGCCCGGCGTTTCGGAGGCATACCCCTGGTGACCCGTGTCATCCAGTATCCCGCCGCCGAGGCCGATCTCGAGGTGCCCCGTTCCTCCGAGGAGGAGACATGGGATCAGATCCTCGCCGACTATGACATGGCCGCCGAGCTGATGATGCCCCAGAGTCCGAAGAGCGGCTACAGCAACCGATGGGTAGCGCTCGCCTACAAATCCGAGGCTATGCTTTACGCAGGATGTGTGGCAAAATACAACGAGACTGTGAGCGGACGCCTCACAGGTCTCGGCGCCAAGACAGGCGTGCGTGTGATCGGTTTCGACGAGGGGAGCTGGCAGGCTGCCTCGAAGCGTTACTTCACGGAGGCCTACAAGGCCGCTTCGGAGATCATACAGCACGGCCCCTATTCCCTTTACAAGAAAAAATGGGAGGCCGGCAACCCCGATGCCATGACGCAGAACATGATCGACATGTTCTCCGATCTCACCAGCCCGGAGAACATACAGGTGAAGGAGTATCTCTATCCGACCTCCACCCATGCCTATGAC
This sequence comes from uncultured Muribaculaceae bacterium, assembly GCA_910588245.1. Classification (GTDB taxonomy): domain Bacteria; phylum Bacteroidota; class Bacteroidia; order Bacteroidales; family Muribaculaceae; genus Lepagella. Next base: position 11,266 of record CAJUQP010000049.1, read on the forward strand.
GCCTACAACGCGCCCTACATCTTCCGCTCGCCTCTCTGCTCCGGCACGTGCCCCACAGCCGACTTCGTGGAGCTCTTCGAAGGCTTCGACCGCTATCCTGACGGAACCCTTAAAGTGACCACCGGCGACAGCCCGACACAGGGTGAGTACATCATGTATGACAATGCCGGCGATTTCTACAAGAACGCAGAGCCGCGTCTGAGGGCATACTCCATCTTCCCCGACGACATGTTCAAAAACCGGAAGATCGAGATCCGTACCGGCATCTACACCGGCTCCGTGCCCGTGAAGCCTCTCTTCTCCGACTACAGCTACAATGCCCGCAACACGAAATACCAGCATCTCGACGCTTACACAAGCACTCCGCAGCGTCTCTATCTCGCCTCTACCACAGGCAACGACAATAAGCCCGTGGTGCTTCCCGATGGAAGCGAGATGCGCGCCGCAGGCGAGAACGGTCCATTCTTCAGCAATGGCGAGGGGTGCCTCACAGGAATCTACGGCCGCAAATGGCTGAATCCCGATCCCGCCTTCACGGCGCGCGAGGGAAATTCGGCGCAGCCCTTCATCCTTTTCCGCTACGGGGAGGTGCTCCTCAACGCAGCCGAGGCAGCCGTGGAGCTATCGCTCGCCGGTGGCACATCGCCCGACGGCACTGATATGCTTCAGACCGCCACGAAGGCTATCAACGACATCCGCGAGCGTGCGGGAGCGTCGCTTCTCAAGTCAAGCCTCACCGCCTCCGACGACAGCCGCGACATAGTCCGCAAGGAGCGCCGCAAAGAGATGGCTTTTGAAAACAAGACAAAATGGGACCTCCGCCGCTGGCGTGTGAACCACTACGAGGGACGCGACGGCTTCTGGGGAGAGAAACGCGACAAGAATCTCTACAGCAACAATCAGCAATATGCTTTCCGCGGTGTGTATCCTTTCTACTGCGCCGAGAACGGCAAGTATTTCTTCGACGTGCGTTTCCAGCTCGTGGCCGACAAGACTTTCAACTATTCCGCGATCGACTATTATTTCGAGATTCCCGGAGGCGAGGTGGCCAAGAGCATGTACATAGACCAGCAGCCCAACCGTTAACCATAAAACCATCACCCATAAACCAAGCTTATATTCATCATGAAAAAAATATCAATCCTCAGCCTCTTCGGAGCGCTTCTGCTCACCACCTCATGCTCGATGTTTGAGGTCGACAACTATGAGGAACCCCAGGAGACCATCAAGGGGGAAGTGATCGACGTGGCCACAGGCAATCCCGTGCTCACCGACCAGGGAAGCGAGGGTATCCGCGTGCGTCTCACAGAGCTCAGCTGGGGCGACAACGTGCAGCACAACCCTGATTTCTACTGCATGCCCGACGGCACATTCCAGAACACCAAGATCTTCAAGGGCGAATACAATGTCCGCATCGACGGTCCGTTCATCCCCCTCTATCGTGAGAACACCGAGGGCGTGGTGCTTGCCGATGAGACGGTCAACACCACCATCAGCGGCACTAAACGTCTCACTTTCGAGGTTGAGCCATTCCTCAACGTGGAGATCGTGGGCGACCCTCAGGTGAGCAACGGAGTGATCACGGCCCGTGTGCGGGTGAGCCGCGGCGTGTCGGAGCAGATCTTCCGCGACAAGATCGAGCCTATGGGCAACTGGAAGGATGAATATCTCAACGTGACCGACATACAGTTCTTCGTAAGCTATTCCTCGACCGTGGGCTACCGCGCCCGCGACGACCGCTGGAGCAGCAAGATCGAATATGCCGGAAGCTCCTTCAACGATCTTCTCGGCCAGGAGGTGACCATCAGGAGCAATGGCAGCATCCCTTCGGGACGTAAGGTGTTTGTCCGTGCGGCCGCGCGTATCAATTATGACACCCCTGTGGGGAGCGGCACGCGCCGTTGGAACTACAGCGCCCCGATGGAGGTGATGATACCCTGACCTGAACACAGATAGAAGTCAATGAACAGACAGCTGATATACGCTCTCGCGCTTGCATCGGGAATCATCCCGGTGCAGGCCGCGGGACGGCAGACAGACAAGGTCAAGACCACATTCCAGACTTCCAGGGAGTGGCGTCCGACGATCGACAACCGCGGCGACGCCGTGATGGTGTATGGCGTGGGAGGCAATCCCTCCGATGCCAGGCGCGGGGTGCCCTTTGAGGAGCGCGTGCGTTCGTGGAAGGAGAGGGGCTATACGGTGCATTTCATGACAGGAATAGCCTGGGGTGAGTATCAGGACTATTTCACCGGCGAATGGGACGGCCGCAGGCATCTCGACGAGGGGCAGGTCACCATGCAGGGCGACACGATATGGCACGGACATATGGTGCCTTACATAGTCCCATCGGAGAATTTCCTGAAATATCTGAAAGAACGTCACATCAGCCGCGTGATCGATGCCGGCATCGACGCGATATTCATGGAGGAACCTGAATTCTGGGCCCGTGGCGGCTACAGCGATTCCTTCAAGAGGGAGTGGAAGAAATATTATGGCTTCGACTGGCGTCCTCAGCATGAGTCGCCGGAAAACACTTATCTCGCCAATAAGCTGAAATACCATCTGTATTACAACGCGCTCAACGAGATTTTCACTTTTGCCAAGGAATATGGCCGCAAGAAGGGTATCGACGTGAAATGCTATGTGCCGACACATTCACTGGTCAACTATTCGCAGTGGCAGATCGTAAGCCCTGAGGCAAGTCTGGCCTCGCTTCCCTGTGTCGACGGATACATCGCACAGGTGTGGACGGGCACATCGCGCGAACCCAACTATTACGAGGGTAAGGCGGCGGAGCGTGTCTTCGAGACCGCATATCTGGAATACGGTTCGATGGAGTCGATGACGGCGCCGACTGGCAGGAAGATGTTTTTCCTCACCGATCCCATCGAAGACCGTGCCAAGGACTGGGAGGATTATAAGCGGAACTATGAGGCGACATTCACGGCCCAGCTGCTCTATCCCAATATCGCGGACTACGAGATAATGCCCTGGCCGGAGCGCATCTACGAGGGCCTTTACCGCAAGAGCGCCGACAGCGAGGAGAAGGCGAGGATTCCTCGTTTCTACTCCACGCAGATGCAGGTGATGGTCAACGCCCTCAACTCGATGCCTGTCTCCCGCAATAAGGTGAGCGGCACTCCGGGCATATCGGTGCTGATGGCCAACTCTCTCATGTTCCAGAGATTTCCCGTCCACGAAGGATATGACGACCCTCAGCTTGCCAATTTCTACGGACAGGCGATCCCGTTCGTGAAAGCCGGCATACCGGTAAAGACGGTGCATATGGAGAATCTCGGCTTTGAAAAGACCCTTGCCGACACGAAGGTGCTTCTGATGACTTATTCCAACATGAAACCGCTCGACAAGGAGGCACACAGGCATATCGCCGACTGGGTGAGAAAAGGTGGAGTGGTGGTCTACAGCGGCACGGATACCGATCCCTTCCAGGGGGTAAGGGAATGGTGGAACACGGATGGCATGAACTATCCCACACCGTCAGCCCATCTTTTCGAGACTATGGGTATCTCTTCCGTTCCCGCCGAGGGTGAGTATGCCTGCGGTAAGGGCACTGTGTATGTGCTCCGCACTGATCCGAAGGATTATATCCTTAAGAAAGGTGGCGCGGCCAGACTGATGTCGGTAGTCGACAGGTTGTTCCGCGAGAAAGCCCGTGGCGGCAAGCTGGAATATAAGAACAGTTTCCACCTCAGGAGAGGCCCTTATGACGTGATTGCCGTGGTCAATGAGGGGGTTGAGTCAACTCCCTACACGGTGAGAGGGAAATTTATCGATCTTTTCGATCCTTCGCTTCCCGTGGTGGCGGAGAAGAATGTGGCTCCCGGAAGCCAGGCGCTCCTCTATGATGTCGACAGGGTTGCCGACAGGAAGAAACCGCAGATACTCGCGTCGGCCAGCAGGGCCTACGACGAGATCCGCACGAAAGGATCGTATTCGTATGTGGCCAAGAGTCCGGCGCAGACCCATAATGTGTCGCGTGTGCTCCTCCCGCGCAAGCCGAAATCCGTAAAGGTCGACGGTCGCGATGTGACCGACCTGTCGGCATGGGATGCCGCGAGCCGCACTTATCTGGTGGAGTTTGAGAATTCGCCGGAAGGCGTGAAAGTGAATTTTGAATTTTGAAATTTGAATTTTGAATATCATGATAAAGAAATTATTTCCTTTGATGCTTCTCCCTCTGATGCTTTCGTGCAACGGAGCCAAGGAGCGCCCTGAGGTCATAAAGAATGATCTGCGTGCCCCGGCCTATCCGCTGGTGACCATAGATCCCTATACAAGTGCCTGGTCGGCTTCCGACAGCCTTTACGGCGCTCCCGTCACCCACTGGACAGGCAAGGATTTCCCATTCATCGGCGTGCTCAAGGTCGATGGCGTACCTTACCGGTTCATGGGCACGGAGGAGAAGGAGATGAAACCTATCGTGCCGACATCGCAGCAGAGCGAATGGAAGGGGAGATGGACAACGGTGAAGCCTGCCGGCGACTGGACAGCCGAGGCATTCGACGATTCCTCCTGGAAAGAGGATGCCGGAGCTTTCGGCACTCAGGAGAATGAACCGACAGCCAAGACCCAGTGGGGCACACCCGAGATCTGGGTGCGCCGTGTGGCTGATATCGACGGAAAGGATCTCGACGGGCGTCCCGTCTACATAGAATTCTCCAACGATGATGACGCTGTGTTCTACGTAAACGGCGTGAAGATCTATGGCACAGGTTCTACCTGCAACAAGAACAAGATCGTGGAGCTGCCCCCTGAGGCAAGGGCCGCGCTGAAGCCCGGAAAGAATCTGCTTGCGGCAGAGTGTGTGAATCCCGTGGGCAACGGCCTGCTTGATTTCGGACTCCTTGTGCCGAAAGACCTTACTTCCGCTTTCGACAGGACGGCAGTCCAGACCTCGGCAGATGTCCAGGCCACACAGACGCACTACACCTTCACTTGCGGCGACGTTGACCTGGCTCTCGATTTCAGCGCCCCGCTTTTCCTTGACAATAAAGATTACGATCTTCTCAGCCGTCCGGTGAACTATGTGAGCTACGATGTGACGAGCAACGACGGCCGCAAGCATGACGTGGAGATCTACTTCGAGGCTTCTCCCCGCTGGGCTCTCGACCAGCCCTATCAGGCTTCGGTGAGCACTGCCTATGAGAAGAACGGCATAGCCTACCTCAAGACGGGCAGCCGTGAGCAGGCCGTCTTGGCCAAGAAAGGTGATCATGTGCGCATCGACTGGGGATATTTCTATCTCGCCGCACCCGATTCGGGCATAGAATACGGTGTGGGACAGGCCGGCGATCTCCGCTCGCGTTTCGTGAAAGGGGAGAGCGTGGCGGTAGCCAGAGAGGGTAGCGACGACAGCGGCACGCTCGCGATTGTGCGCGACTTCGGAGATGTGAAGGATGCCCGCGGAATGGTGATGGTAGGGTATGACGACCAATATTCCATACAGTATTTCGGAGAGAATCTCCGTCCCTACTGGAACCGCAAGGGTGACAAGACGATAGAGTCGCAGTTCGAGGCCGCGGAGAAGGAATATGATTCCCTGATGGCGCAGTGCTATGCTTTCGACAGGAAATTCATGGAAGAGGCCCGCGCGGCCGGCGGCAAGGAATATGCCGAGCTCCTCGCCCTGGCCTACCGCCAGACTATCGCCGCCCACAAGCTCGTGGAGAGCCCCAAGGGTGAGCTTATGTTCATGTCGAAGGAGAACGACAGCAACGGTTCCATCGGCACTGTCGACATCACATATCCCACGGCTCCGATATTCCTCTATTACAAACCGGAACTCGCCAAGGCCCTGATGAACCACATATTCGACTACAGCGAGAGTGGCCGCTGGACCAAGCCTTTCCCGGCACATGATGTCGGAACATATCCGCAGGCGAACGGCCAGACTTACGGAGGCGACATGCCTATCGAGGAGGGTGGCAACATGCTTCTCATCACGGCGGCTGTCTGCGACCGCGAGGGTAACGCCGAGTATGCCGCCAAGCACTGGGACACGCTCACCACATGGACCGACTATCTCGTGGAATACGGACTTGACCCTGAGAACCAGCTCTGCACCGATGACTTCGCGGGCCATTTCGCCCATAATGTCAACCTCTCCGCCAAGGCAATCCTCGGCATCGCCGCCTATGCGCGCATGGCCGAGACACTCGGCAAGAAGGATGTGGCCGACAAGTATTACGCCATAGCCCGCGACTATGCCGGCAAATGGAAAGAGATGGCCGCCGACGGCGACCACTACCGCCTCACTTTCGACAAGGAGGGGACCTGGAGCCAGAAATACAACCTCGTGTGGGACAAATTGCTCGGACTCGATATATTCCCGAAGGATATCATGCCCACCGAAATAAAGTATTATCTGACCAAGCAGAACCAGTACGGACTCCCCCTCGACAACCGCGAGACCTACACGAAATCCGACTGGATCATGTGGACTGCCGCCATGGCCGACAGTCAGGAGGACTTCGAGGCCTTCATCAAACCGCTTCATAAGTTCTACAACGAGACAATCGACCGTGTGCCTATGTCAGACTGGGTATTCACCGACAAGCCCAACCGACGTGGTTTCATGACCCGTGCCGTTGTCGGAGGCTATTTCATAAAGATGCTTGACAAGAACAGTAAAACACAGTGAAACCATGAATATGACACGTATATTGTGCTTAGGCATGGCGCTCGCCCTCGGGGCGGGCGTCACCGCCACGGCGGAGGTTCCCTCTCCCGTGGACTACGTAAGTACTCTTGTGGGCACGCAGTCGAAGAGAGAGCTCTCAACCGGCAACACCTATCCGGCAGTGGCTATGCCCTGGGGTATGAATTTCTGGACTCCCCAGACCGGAGAGATGGGCGACGGATGGACTTATACCTACAGTGCCGACAAGATCAGGGGCTTCAAGCAGACGCATCAGCCGAGCCCCTGGATGAACGACTATGGCCAGTTCGCCATCATGCCTATGACGGGCAGGCCTGTGTTCGACGAGAATGAGCGCGCGAGCTGGTTCTCGCATAAGGCGGAGAAAGCCACTCCATATTACTACCGTGCATATCTCGCCGACTATGATGTGGTGACAGAACTTGTGCCGACGGAGAGAGCGGCCATGTTCCGCCTTACTTTCCCGGAGACGGATAGCGCATATGTGGTGGTCGACAGCTACGACAACGGTTCATCCGCGAGAATTATCCCGGGCGAGAACAAGATCGTGGGCTACACCACGAAGAATACCGGCGGTGTGCCCGAGAATTTCAAGAACTGGTTTGTAATCGAGTTCGACCGTCCGTTTACCTATACCGCGGCTGTGGCCGACGGCAGGATTGACGCGAATAGCCTGGACTATACCGGAAACCACGCCGGAGCCATTGTCGGCTTCAAGACGCGGAAGGGTGAGCGGGTCACGGCGCGTGTGGCTTCATCGTTCATCAGCCCTGAGCAGGCGGAACTGAATCTCAGGGAGGTGGCCGGCAAAAGTTTCGATGAGCTCAAGGAGGTGGGCCGCGACCGCTGGAACGAGGTGCTCGGACGCATAGAGGTGGAGGACAACGATATCGACCGGCTGCGCACTTTCTATTCATGCCTCTATCGGTCGGTGCTTTTCCCCAGGAGCTTCTATGAATATGACGCCAAGGGGGATGTGGTGCACTACAGCCCTTACAACGGCGAGGTGCTTCCCGGCTATATGTTTACCGACACCGGTTTCTGGGATACCTTCCGGGCTCTGTTCCCCCTTCTCAACATGGTCTATCCGTCGATGAACGAGAAGATGCAGGCCGGACTTGTCAACGCTTACAACGAGAGCGGCTTCCTCCCCGAATGGGCGAGCCCGGGCCACAGAGACTGCATGGTGGGCAACAACTCCGCCTCTGTCGTGGCCGACGCATATCTGAAGGGGCTCCGCGGCTATGACGCGGAGACGCTATGGAAGGCTGTGGTGCATGGCGCGGAGGCGTATCTCCCCGGCAGCGCCAGCGGCCGCAAGGGCTACGAGTATTACAACAAGCTCGGCTACGTGCCCTACAACGTGGGGATAAAGGAGAACGCCGCCCGCACCCTCGAGTATGCCTACGATGACTGGTGTATCTACCAGCTCGGCAAGGCTCTCGGCAAATCGAAGAAGGAGCTCGCCAAATACGCGAAGCGGGCCATGAACTACAAGAATCTCTTCGACCCGGAATACAAACTCATGTGTGGCCGCAACGAGAAGGGTGATTTCCAGCGCCCGTTCAATCCGCTGAAATGGGGCGACGCCTTCACGGAGGGTAACAGCTGGCACTATTCATGGTCGGTGTTCCACGATCCGCAGGGCCTTATCGACCTTATGGGTGGCAATGACACCTTCAACACGATGCTTGATTCGGTATTCACAGTGCCGCCATTGTTCGACGAGAGCTACTACGGCAGCGTCATACATGAGATCAGGGAGATGCAGATCATGAACATGGGGAACTATGCCCACGGCAACCAGCCGATCCAGCATATGGCCTATCTTTACAATTATTCCGGGCAACCCTGGAAGACACAGTACTGGGTGCGCCGGGTCATGGACACGATGTATACCCCCGGCTTCGACGGCTACTGCGGCGACGAGGACAACGGCCAGACATCAGCCTGGTATGTCTTCTCCGCCATGGGCTTCTATCCGGTGTGTCCCGGTTCCAACGAATATGTGCTGGGGTCGCCCGCGTTCGGAAAGATGACCGTGAATCTGGAGAACGGGAAGAAGCTCGTGATAAACGCTCCCGGCAATTCCATGTCAAAACCATATGTGGCCTCCATGAAAGTGAACGGAAGCGCGCATGATCTCAATTATCTGACCCACGACATGCTGATGAACGGCGGCGTGATAGATTACGCTATGTCGGCATCGCCCGACACCGTGCGCGGCACGTCGCCCGAGTCAGCTCCCTATTCCTTCTCGAAGGAACTTAACGTAAAGAAAAAGAAATGAGCCGTCTTGCATTGAATATAAGCCTGGCTGTCCTGGCCGCCGCATCCTGGTGCGGCGGCCGGGCGATGGCCGCGACCGGCATCCCCGCGACCGTGTGTGCCGCCGACGCCGTGAAAAACAACAACCGTCCTGCTTCCGGAGAACGCCTGTTCCGCTCAAAGGCCGTGGAGAAGAAGATCGCCGACGTGGCTAAGCAGCTCAAGAATCCCAAGCTCGCGCTGATGTTTGTCAACTGTTTCCCGAACACGATCGACACTACGGTGCATTTCCGCAAGGATGATGATGGCAATCCCGACACATTCGTCTATACCGGAGATATCCATGCCATGTGGCTCCGCGACTCCGGAGCGCAGGTATGGCCGTATGTGCAGCTTGCCAATGCCGATCCGGCGCTCAGGGAGATGCTGGCCGGTGTGATTCTCCGCCAGTTCAAATGCATAAACACCGACCCCTATGCCAACGCCTTCAACGACGGCGCCATACCCGACGGCCACTGGATGACCGACCTCACCGACATGAAGCCTGAGCTTCATGAGCGTAAGTGGGAGATCGATTCCCTCTGCTATCCGATACGCCTGGCATATGAATACTGGAAGAAGACCGGCGATACAAGCATCTTCTCCGGCGAATGGCTTAAGGCCGTAGGCAATATCCTCGCCACTTTCCGCCAGCAGCAGCGCAAGGATGGCGTGGGGCCGTATAAGTTTCAGAGAAACACGGAGCGTGCTCTCGATACGATGACCAACGACGGTCTGGGCAATCCGGTGAGGCCTGTGGGCCTGATAGCCTCTGCCTTCCGGCCGTCGGACGATGCCACGACATTCCAGTTTCTCGTGCCCTCCAACTTCTTCGCCGTGACCTCTCTGCGTAAGGCCGCGGAGATCCTCACGGAGGTGAACGGGGAAAAGAGACTCGCTTCCGAATGCACGGCGCTTGCCGACGAGGTTGAGTCGGCCCTTAAGCAATATGCGGTGTATGACCATCCCGAATTCGGGAAAATCTACGCCTTTGAGGTCGACGGCTTCGGCAACCGCATGCTCATGGATGACGCCAACGTGCCCTCGCTGCTCGCCATGCCATATCTGGGAGATGTGGAGGTGTCAGATCCCGTATATCAGAACACCCGCCGGTTCGTGTGGAGCGATTCCAATCCTTACTTCTTCAAGGGGAGGGCCGGAGAGGGGATCGGCGGCCCGCATGTGGGCTACGACATGATCTGGCCCATGAGCATAATGATGAAGGCTTTCACAAGCGACGACGATGCGGAGATCAGGCAGTGTGTGGAGATGCTCATGGCCACTGATGCCGGAACGAATTTCATGCACGAGTCGTTTCATAAGGATAACGCCGACAAGTTTACCCGTCCCTGGTTCGCCTGGCAGAACACTCTCTTCGGGGAGTTGATCATCAAACTCATCGACGACGGGCGTCTCGGTCTTCTCAACAGTATAGAATGATGGGACGGAGAATCAACAGATGTCTTATATCCTTGGCTGCGGTCTGCGCGGTGCTCGCTGCCGCGGCCAGGAATCCTGTCTTCGACGGATGGTATGCCGATCCGGAAGGTGCCGTCTTCGGCGACACATACTGGATATATCCGACATGGAGCGATCTCTACGAGAATCAGGTCTTCATAGACTGTTTCTCGTCGAAAGACCTTGTGAACTGGGAACGCCACCATTCCATCATCGACACGTGCGAGGTGAAATGGGCCGAGAAATGCATGTGGGCTCCTGCCATTGTGGAGAAAGACAACAGATATTATCTGTTCTTCAGCGCCAACGACGTGCATGAGGGTGAGACCGGAGGAATCGGCGTGGCTGTTGCCGACAATCCTGCAGGGCCTTTCCGCGACCTCCTCGGCCGTCCGCTGATCAACGACATTGTCAACGGCGCGCAGCCTATCGACCAGTTCGTGTTCCGTGATGACGACGGTTCCTGGTATATGTATTACGGAGGCTGGGGCCACTGCAACATGGTGCGTCTTAAGGATGATTTCACCGGGCTCATGCCGTGGCCTGACGGTTCAGTATATCGGGAGGTTACTCCCGAAGGGTATACGGAGGGGCCGTTCATGAAGAAGCGCGGAGGCTGTTATTATTTCATGTGGAGCGAGGGGGGCTGGGGTGGCCCCGATTATTCGGTGGCCTACTCGATCTCCGATTCACCCTTCGGTCCTTTCGTAAGGAAAGGTAAGATTTTGCAGTCTGACGAGAAGGTGGCCACGAGCGCCGGGCATCATTCGGTGATAAAAGTGCCGGGTGAGGATGAATACTACATAGTGTATCATCGCCGGCCGCTTGGCGACACCGGCCGCGACCATCGCCAGACCTGTGTCGACAGGATGACGTTTAATGCCGATGGCACGATAGCCCCCGTCAGGATTACTTTTGAGGGAGTCGGCCCGCGCCCGCTGGCCGAATAGGGCGCCCGGATAAGCCCGGGCCTTTGTAAAATTTATCGAGGTTCTCCACGATCTCGCGCTCATTCTTCGCGTCGAGCGAGTTCGTGGCCTCGTCGAGGAATTACTTCTTAAGATAGATTGAAATCAAGAATTCCCTTCCCCGCAGGCGGCTTGA
>CAJUQP010000050.1 GCA_910588245.1 uncultured Muribaculaceae bacterium
ATATTTGAGTATAAAATTATTCAAAAACATTCAACCGTACAAATGTACGACAACCGTAAAAGGAATCCTTCTTCCATTGGCAGCCGCTACTCTGGCGGCGATCCCCGCATTTGCCAAGGTTCCGGGCTATGCCGATGTCGACACTCATCAGGCCGCCGGCAATTATTATTGCTATCCCTATCTCTACGAAACCCCGCCGGATCAGACCCCGCCCCCGGCAGGATACGAGCCATTCCACCTCGAGCACTACGGACGCCACGGCAGCCGTTGGCATATCGGCTATAAACTGTTCGACAAGTCGTATAAAATACTCGACAAGGCCAGAAATGTCGGCAAACTGACCCCGCTTGGTGAAAAGACCTATCAGACAATCAAGACCATCCGCGAAGAGGCACACAAAGGTCGCTCCGGTGAACTCTCCGACAAGGGGGCCTGGCAGCATCAGGGCATTGGAAAACGTATGGCGGAGAACTACCCTCAGATCTTCAACACCAACACTAACCTCGACGCGCGTTCAACGGTTGTCATCAGGTCAATCCTCTCCATGTTCAACGGCCTCAACGGAATCCAGTCTGTAGTACCCGATATCAACATAAAGACCGACGCCAGCTACGCCGACATGTGGTACATGAACTACGATGACAAGGTGGCCAGGAAACTGCGCAAACATGCAGAGGAGACCGTTGTGAAGGATTTCAACCGCCGCCACGGCAACAATGGGGAATATCTGTCGAAAATCATCAACGACCCCGTCTATGCGAAAGACAGTATCGGCAAAAGCCTTTACCATTCCCTCCTCACAGCCCTGCTCAACTGCCAGAGCCATTCCGATCAGCCCTGGCTTGTCGACGAGATCTTCTCTCCCGAAGAGGTAAAAGAGAGATGGCTTCAGAAAAATGTATATTGGCTCATGCAGGGAGGAAATTCCAAATACACCGGCAACCGTATGCCTTTCTCGCAGTCGAATCTCCTCGAGAATATCATCCTTAGCGCCGACACGGCAATCAACTCGCAGACTCCGAGCGTAAATCTCCGCTACGGCCACGACACCATCGTCATGCCGCTGACCGCCTTGATGGAACTCGATAATTTCGGCGAGGAGATGAACGATCTCGAGGCGTTGGCCGACAACGGATGGCACGACTATCTGGTGGTGCCGATGGCAGCCAACATCCAGATGGTGTTCTATCGCCGTCCCGGCTCCACCGATGCCGACGACGTGCTCGTCAAAGTGCTCCTCAACGAGCGCGAGACAACCCTCCCCGTCGGCCATGTCAGCGGCCCATACTACCGCTGGACCGACCTTCGCGACTACTATATGAAAAAAATCTCCCCCTACACCACCGGCCCCCTCCTCCAGGAAGACTAAGTTGTTTAAGGAGAGACTCCCGACCATCCCTCACGTAAAAACGCCATTCAACATTCCCCGCCCCACACCCTCAAGGCGGGGATATTGGTATCTTTTCAACCGTTTTCTTAGAAATTTGGATGCAGATTGCTCGCAACTTATTATTTTTTACATTTTATTTGTTTTGATAAATATTTTTTATTATATTCGCGCATTGAAGTTATTTTTCGTTTCTCTCTATCCACATCAAAAGGCACAGTAGCCTTCTGCAAGAAACCGATTTGCCACTTCAATCTCATCATTCAACTAAACCTCTCAATTATGAAAACCAAAATCACATCACTATTGGCAATAGCCCTGCTGACAGTATCGTGTCAGAATCTGAATGGACCAGAACCCATTCAGGAAGAGACGTGCATTAGCATCGAAGAACTCACAGGCATCCAACACGATATTGCTGTGAACATCCTCTCTTCAAAATTCGGTGGTTATGTTAAAGGAGCAAAGGATACCAGAGCCACAAGCCAATTCTCCATTACCCCCTACATTGAGGATGGCGACACGTTGCTATATATCGCTCAATACGACAATGGTTGGGAGATTTATTCTGCCAGCCATGCTGCCCCTATGGTACTCTTCTCCTCTGACACTGGCAAATTCGATATAGATGACAATACACTCATCAGTCCTCTAAAAGATATGATATTAGCCTGTGCGCATAAAATAAAGGAGTTCGTAAATGAAGATAATAAATCTGTGAATCCCTCATGGAAAGGAATTGTCCCAACTGATGAAGATTTTGCAAAAGGTACAATATCAGTTTTAAGTGACAATGGAACACGCAAAACAGTCTATGATGGTGATCTTCCTCCCGGGAATTGGATTCTGATTGAAAATGAAAGGGTAAGTACAAACACATACACATCTCCCAAATTAATTACTACAAAATGGGGACAGGGTTCACCATGGAATACTTATTCAAAATTAGTCTATAATACAGAGACTAAAAATAACACGAAGGCACCTGCGGGATGTGCGCCTGTTGCATTATCTCAGTATATGTATTTTACTCATTTCAAAGACAATACACCCACATATGCCGTTACAAACGCCACTGCCATATCTGATGGAAAAGATTATACATTTTGGGGAAGCAGCGCAACGATTTGGGAAAGTATGGCCAAATGGGATTTCTTTCCGGGCACTGATAAAACGGCTCTACTAATTGGAGATATCGGTAGAAAACTCAATTGCATCTACAACTATAATAAAACCAGTGCATACCATAGCGATTGCCTTACCCTCCTTAAATCAGTTTATGGGTTAGATTTCGCAATTGAACCATTTTCAATAAATAAACTAATTACTTCTATAGATAATGGATACCCATTATTAACATCAGCTTATTCTAACAAAAAAGCTAATGGAGTAAGTAAACCCATATCAGGTCACCTATTCTTGATAGATCAATATCAAATAAAAACAGACACCATAAGAGATTTATATGCTCTTGTAAGATCTCCTCTTCCAGCAGGGACAATTGACAGATGGGAACATGACTTCGTAGATCCTGACGGAAATGTCATCAAATACGCATACACAAAGGAAGTCTTTTGGGAGTCCTGCTCCAAACAAGTTTCAATGAATTGGGGGCATGACGGAACATACGACAATGTATTCCACTACTATCTTGGAGATTGGATATGCGGGAGTTCGAATTACAATCTCGATCATGAAATATTCGTTCGGCAACAATAACAAAAGGTTATCGGTATTGAATTCAATTAAATAATGACTCACCCATAAAATCATAAATTATGAATACTAAGAATCACATCTTATTCCTTATATCGCTGACTGCTATAGCGACATCATTTTCATCATGTTTATCTGACAACGATAATCCAGATACAAATCTGCGAGAAGAGAGAAAAGAGATTGTTCTTTCAGGCGAAACCAGAGCAACTGCCAAGAAACTTGAGAATTTCTATCTCCATTTCACAACAGATATGACCGAATACACCTTATCTTCCTCCTCAGAAAAAAGCAAGAATGTTGTCGTATCGCCATTGTCGGCAGCCATGGTGTTGGGAATGACAGCGAATGGGATAACAGGCGATACCCAACAAAAATTAATTGATTACCTTGGCATCGACAACATTTCCTCGATCAATGCACTTTGCGAGATGCTTCTTACTCATCTTCCGGAAGCAGACAAGATGGCGGAAATATATCTTGCCAATTCATTGTGGCTCAACAGTGCCTACAAGCTATCACTGACTCCCGAATTCTCCCAAGTCATATCAGGCAAATACTCCGGATTAACTTTTTCCTACGATTTCGGAGCGGATAATGAACAAGCTAAGAACGCGATCAACTCATGGTGTGAGGAATCCTCACATGGAATGATCAGAAACTATCTGGCCGATCTCTCCCAGGAGTTGCTTTTCATATTATTAAATTCCACATACTTCAAGGCTCCATGGGGCGACGATATATTTTCTGAGACAGGCACTAAACAGGGTCACTTCAATGGAGCAAACGGTATTTCTGAGGTGATGATGATGCACGGAAATATTGACATGACTTATGTGGCTCACAATAATGACTTCGAGAAATTTTCAATTCCCTTTGGCAACTCAGCTTTCAATCTTGAAATCATTCTTCCAGGCAAAGATTTGTCTGTTGCAGAGGCATGCAGTAAGCTTACTTCAGAGAATATCGAGGCTCTTGACCATTCCAAGGAACCTTGTGAACTTACCATCCTCATGCCGAAATTCAAGACTGAATGCAAATCCGACATCACAAAAATGCTGGAAGCCCTTTATCCGGGTATGCTTGCCGATTCCGAATTCGATATGTTTGAACCGAAAGCAAGCGGCACTCTACGATTCAAACAGGCAACCGCTATAAATATTGATGAAAATGGAGTGGAAGCCGGGGTTGTATCTTCCGCCGACGGATCTCTTTCCGCACCGTATTACAAACCATATACAGTCACAGTAGACCGGCCATTCTTTTTCTTCATAACAGAATACAGCACAGGAGCATGTATTCTCTCCGGACTTATAGCCGATATCTGATAATTTTGTAAATTCAGCGGCAATAAAACTTTAGCGGGCAGGCGTCAAAATATCGTCTACCCGCTAAGATTTTAAAGAGGCGGGGATATTGGTATCTTTTCAACGATTTCGGGTAATCGGAGTTGGGAGGATTTTTCGTAATTTTGCAAGCGAAAACCAAAGGAAAATGCAAATGGAAAATATGAAGGAAGTGCGCGGAGCCGAATTCGGAGGCGAACGCGCTCTCTTCGGAGTCAAGAATGTGAAACTGATCGACTGTGTGTTCCATTCGGGAGAGTCCGCATTGAAGCACTCTGCCGACATCGTGGCCGAGCACTGCCGCTTCGAAGGGAGATATCCTTTCTGGCACACGGAGAATTTCCGCATAGACGACTGCGTGTTCACAGTCGACAGCCGCGCCCCGCTGTGGTATTCCAACCATCTCGTGATGAGACGCACGCATATAGACGCGCCGAAGATGTTCCGCGAGATGAAAGACCTCTATCTCGAGGACGTCAAGATACCGGAAGCGGTAGAGACATTCTGGCACTGCCACGGCGTGAAACTCCGCAACGTGGAGATCGCCAAGGCCGACAATGTCTTCAAAGATTGCACGGATATAGACATCGACGGCTATCGCCATCAGGGGAAATACGCATTCCAGTATTGCAAGGACATAGTGATACGCAACGCGGTGCTCGACACCAAAGACGCATTCTGGGAGACGGAGAACGTGACGATCTACGACTCGGAGATCAACGGCGAATATCTCGGCTGGCATTCGCGCAACCTGCGCCTGATACGCTGCCGCATCAACGGCACTCAACCCCTATGCTACGCCGAAGGGCTCGTGCTCGAGGACTGCGAGATGGGTCCACAGTGCGACTTAGCGTTTGAGGAATCGGAGGTGGAGGCCACGGTGACCTCATCGATAGTCAGCGTGAAGAACCCGACCACAGGCCATATCCGCGCACTGGCCATCGGCGAGGTGATCATCGACAAAAACGTCAGCGCACCTGCCGACTGCGTGATCGAGACAGAACTTTGACTTTTTAAGCCGGGACAACGACTTCCATGCTTGAACTGATCCAGAGCGGAGCACCGATAAGCTTCCGTCAGCGGCTGATGCTGACGGCCCAGCTGTCGTGGCCCTCCATCCTGGCTCAGTTGTCGAGCATACTGATGCAATATATCGACGCCGCGATGGTGGGACGTCTCGGCGCCGACGACAGCGCCGCGGTCGGTCTTGTGTCGACGAGCCTATGGCTCTTCTGGGGAATCTGCTCCGCGGCGATGGTGGGATTTTCCGTGCAGGTCGCCCACCGGATCGGCGCCGCCGACTATAGCGCGGCCCGCGGAGTGATACGCCAGGGGCTTGTGGCGGCTTTCCTCTTCGGCACTTTCATGGCTCTGGCCGGAATATCGATCTCAGGTCCTCTGCCGGAATGGCTCGGAGGGGAAGATGCCATCCGCGGGCATGCCTCTGTCTACTTCCTTGTATTCGTGGCCGCCCTACCCTTGCTCACCCTCAATTATCTCGGCAACGCCGTGCTCCGCGCTTCAGGCAACATGAAGACAGCGGGAGCACTCAATATCCTTATGTGCGCCCTCGATGTAGTATTCAATTTCTTCCTGATCTTCCCCTCGCGCACCCTTGAAGTCGCGGGAATCGGCATGCACATTCCCGGCGCCGGACTGGGCGTCTTGGGAGCGGCACTCGGCACGGTTTGCGCGGAGGCGGTGACGATGTCGCTGGCGCTCTGGCAGATGTGCTGGAGGCAGAAAGAATTAGCGATATTCGGACGGCGGGGGCGTGAGAACATGCGCTCGACTCATGAAGTGAATGAGCCGCGGGCTTTCCTCCCTACGGGTGTTGTGCTGCGCAACGCCCTGAAAGTGTCGGCACCGATGACGCTCGAGCACGGGGTGATCTGCGGCGCCCAGATCATGGTGACGGTCATCGTAGCCCCGCTTGGAGTCATGGCCATAGCCGCCAATTCCTTCGCCGTGACGGCGGAAGCATTGTGCTACATGCCGGGCTATGGCATAGGCGACGCGGCGAGCACGCTCGTGGGCCAGAGCTACGGCGCGCGACGCAAGGATCTCGCCCGGCAGTTCGGATATATGACCGTGGGGCTCGGCATGATAGTGATGACGGTGATGGGTGTGGTGATGTGGATATGCGCACCTGCGGTCATGGAGATGTTCTCGCCAGTGAAGGAGATACAGGAACTCGGCGTGTCGGCCCTGAGGATCGAGGCATGGGCCGAACCGATGTTCGCGGCCTCGATCGTGGCCTACGGTGTGATGGTGGGTGTGGGCGACACGATAGTGCCCGCGGCAATGAACTTCGGGAGCATCTGGCTGGTCAGATTGCCGATTGCGGCGCTTCTCGCCCCCACGATGGGACTCAACGGCGTGTGGCTCGCGATGTGCATAGAGCTGTGCTGCCGCGGGGGCATATTCCTATGGCGCCTGCTCAGCGGAGTGTGGCTGAACCACGGACTGCGGTGAATAATTTTGAATGTTGAATTTTGAATTTTGAATTATGAGGGGGTTGTCCGTTATCCGTTTTCAGTTGTCTGTTTTCAGTTTTCCGTTATTGGTTATTGGGTGAGGGGAAGGCATCGCGGAGGCTGCGGACTCCATCCCAAAGGATGAATATGGCCAATATCGCGGCCATTATCGCTCCTCCGATGAGGTAGACCCAGAATATGAGCAGGAGTCGTGTGCACGACTCCATAACGATACGGGGGCGCGGGGGCATTTCCCTGAGGGGTTTACCGGTGGCTATCATATATGTACACCAAGCAAGCCAAGCAAAGATAAGGATACCGGCCGCAATACCGACACCTATCTCCATATCCGAAGAAACAAACATCCCATTTTTCGCAAGGCCCATGGTGACAAGCACGCATGTTATTACTAATAACGCGATCTCACTGAATGTGCTGTTGAAGACTGTCTTGATACGAGCTCTCATAGAATTTTGAATGTTGAATTTTGAATGTTGAATTTTAAGCGGGAAGTGGGTGGGGGTCTTAGAGGAGGTCGGAGATGTCGAGGCCGAGGTTGAGGAGGATGGTGGAGGCGCTCTTGTGGGGCATGGCATAGGAGACGCCGAGGCGGAAGGAACGGACTTTCAGACCAAGGCCGGCCGAGAATCCCGACAGGAAATTACGGCTGTAGGAACTCATGTCGCTGCGGGTCTTGTAGTTGTAGGCGAGATCAAGATAGAACCTGTCTGAGGGTTGATACTGCACTCCGAAAATAAGATGACGGAAGAGATTCTTCGCAAATCCTGATTTCAGTACAGTCTCCTTCACACCATCCTCCGTATGTTCATAATACGGAAGATTCCATTTCGTAAGGTTCCAGGCCGTGACGCTGAGCGAGAAACCACCCTCCCCTATCCCCTGCATCCATCCCAGCTGGATGTCGAAAGGGAGATGGTCGTAAGTGTCGGCGAAGCGCTTCAGCTGCCCCCCCATGTTCTTCAAAGCCACCGACAGCGACATATCCCTCTCCTCATCGTAATAATTGAGGCCGAGGTCCGCGCCAAGGGCAAAAGCCGAATAGCGCTCATAGCTGCTGTAGATACCCTTTATGCTGATACCTCCCCGGAGACGATAAGTGAAATCATGGGCATATGTCCCCTCCGCCACAAAATCGGAAGGAGAGAAGGCTCCGGTCTGCTGTCCGAACTCGTCGTATCCGGCCATCTCACCGTATCCGAGATAACGCAGACCCACAGACCACGCGCCATGCTCCCCGGCACCCTGGCCGTATCGCACACCCGCGAAATTGGAACTGCCGATCCAGTGCATATAGCTGAATACAGCCTGACGGCCGATCTCAGGACCAAGAAGGGCCGGATTCTGCTCAGCGAGGGAGATATCGTCGTCGATGACGGCGATATTCGTGCCCCCAAGCCCGTAGACACGGCTTGAGGCCGGTATGGACAGGAACGAATAAGCGTTCCTTCCCTCCTGCGCCGCCGAGGGAATGAAAGCACACAAAGCGGCGATAGCCGCCACTGCAAGCCTCACTCCGGCCGAATGCCGTGATATGTCGGTGAAAAATATTCCCATACGCGTAGAGGATCCAAGAAGTTGTTTAAAAGCAACGTTAAATTACGGGCGGGAATGCGCCTGAACCATCTATATAACGCAACGCCCTTTTTTCTATTGTGAAAAGTGAGGCATGGTGAGGAGGGGATGGTGACCCGGAGCCGATTTAATTGTGAATAAATGTAAAACATAATTAAATTGTTTAATTCCCGGCTCGCGGCTATTGCATAACTCATGGTTCAGACGTATATTTGCAACGTAAAAACTCTTTAACCACGATATGAGACTTCATGCATTGCTGCTCATCGCCGGCATTCTCTCCTCCCCGGCATTCATCACGGAAGCCACGGCACAGAAGTGCCGGGTGTCGTCGGGCGTGACGTCAGACGGTCACCGTAGCTTCAAGGAGGTGTATGAATTCGATTACGTAGAGGAGAAACCGGAATTTCCCGGCGGTGGCACCTCACTGGTGAATTATATAAACGAGCACCGCCGTTACCCGGCCAAGGCCTACGCCATAGGGATAGAGGGGAGGGTGACCTGTTCGTTTGTGGTCAACGCCGACGGCACAGTCAGCAATGTGACCGTGATCAGAGGTGTGGAGCCGTCGCTCAACCGCGAGGCCGTGAGGATTCTCTCCAGCATGCCGCAGTGGTCGCCGGGAAAGCTTGAAGGCCAGACAGTGCCCGTAAGGGTGATCTGCGCTGTTCCGTTCAGGAAATGAGCCACACCCCCTCCTCACTCAACAAGCAATAGCTTTTTTAGGACAATATATTGAATAGTTTTGATTTTTAGCACAGAAAAAGGATTGACCGTGAGGCCAATCCTTTTTATTCCTGTATTTACGGCCTATGCCCGCGCAAAGCGGGAAGGCCGGGTATAAGTGTCACACGAGGGAGACAACTATATCCTCATCGTTTTCAGCGATCGCGATCTTGCCCTCGCGGCCAAGCCAGCCGAGAGCGGCCATGATCTCATCTTTTTTCAGCTTCGTGGCTTTCTTGATCAGCTTGAAGCCGAGCATGCGGGTGTCTGATTTGTCAAGCGCTTTGTAGACCTCACCGGCCCACGTGCCAATTGTGTCAATGTTCATCATTTTTGAATTTAGTTATGTTAAACTTCTTTGCTTATTTCTCCGGATTACAAGGAGATTTTACTGATTAATGGCGATTTTAAAGTGCAAAATTAATAAAATATTTTCAAAATCAGGCACTTTTGCCGCCATATAATCGATTTCGAGCGTATTTTTACATCTTCACACGTTTTATGAAATGCAAAATCACACATTCCTGCATCCGATTCCGCATTCCTCTTCCTCATATTTTTAACAAACAGAAAGGGAAGTTTGTTGGGAGAATGACAGTTTTAACAACGGCACCCAGCCCGGCATCACAACGGATGGGCCGCCCCCCGGCCGCATCTCATTCATAGATCAGCATCGATGAAGAACCTGACGTGCCGTGTTCTCCGACAGAACTATCGCTCACTTTCTTTCCGTAAGATAACGAATAACTCAACGTGAGCATATATGTCGGACCGGCAAAACTGTTGTAGATGCGCCGGCGCTGATAGAAATGAGGGGCATCTATGTAGGCACATCCACCCCTTCTCGAGGTATTGAGGAACTCAGATGCTTTCAGATCCATATGCAGATTCTTTACGGTGTAGCTGAATCCCAGCGCGTATTTCCAGTGGGTATAAGTCTTTCCAATGCCCGTATAGACAGTCTTCTCCGGCACGATATTTCCGTAGGCATACCAGGAATTGCCATACCAGGCAGCAGACAGCCACCCTCCCCACCAGGACGCAGTCTTGCGGTAGTCTCCGACAGTCTTCAGGAAATTATAGGAAGCGTAGCCTGTCAGCACAAGCTTACGCGAGAAGAAGCGACCGGTAAGCTTCTGCGTCACGGAGATCTTATGGTCGGTGCTATGGTCGGAGAGCGAGGCGATCAGTCCGTCGTATCCTTTCTCCACGAGCCACACCTTATAGTCCTTATTAAACATGGTATTATATCTCACTACAGACACCAGACTGTAATTCCGTCCCGGATTCCACGTATTGCTCAGACTGTTGCTCCATTGGAGGCGTGATCTCAGATCGGGGTTGCCCCTCCTCCAGAGGAGTTCTGTCTGACGGATGGTAAGTCCGTTCTTCATTTCCAAAGGATATCCCACGTTCTGAAGAATGGAAGAGAACGACGTGCTCACCTTCCGGTTCCACTTATGTCTGAGGTTTATCGTCATCCTCGGATAATAGTTGATGTCGTGGGCCACGCGCCCGTCGTTCTGACGGAAACGTTTCCATGTCACTCCCGGCTCCACCCTGAGCGAAGTCGCGCTTCCGAATTTATGGCTGTACTGAAAAAAGAGACCACCCGACATGTCGCGCGAGAGGAATATATCCTCATAACTACCATGATAATCCACCCGGTTGCGCTTAAGGCTTATGAATGTGCTGACATTGATTGAACTGCGGGCATCGAAGGTCTTTGAATAGGTTGGGGAAAAGTAGAAATCATATCCCTTCTCGCGGCTTTTATTGTCGATGGCGGGATAACCTTGCGCCTGATAGAATGAACGCGCGCGGCCGGAGCTGCCGGAAGTCTGGAGATAGAGACTGAGCATCTGGCCCTTGGGGAGCCACAATGTGAAGTTTGATTCGTAGAAAGGGGTCGCAATCCTGTTGGAATTATCAGAACTGTAGAACCTTGAATCTATTATCGACGGAGAATAGAGGGTGGACGCGTCATGACTGACAGACGGAGTTTCCGTCATCGACCATCCCGCCGTGTTAGCCCAGCTCACATCCTTATGTTCATATGTGGCTTTCAACGACCCTTCAAACCCATGATTCCTCACCCTGCCATTCCTGTAGCCTGAAGTCTCCTCCACTTTGTCAAAATGGTCGCCATCATAAAAGAAATCCTTGTAATCGGTCGAAGATGACGCTCCGTCATGATGGTCGGAGCGGTAGCGGCCCATCACGAAAGCATCGTAGGTCATGCGACGGTAAGCGAGTTTCGAACTCAGGTTGTAGTCGCCTCCGATCCCCGTGAGCTGCTGTTCGGTCGTTGCTTTCGTATATCCACCATATTCATATTTCCTCATCACAAAGTTCACCACATTGTGCTTCCCCTTGAAATTGGCGGCGACAGGCATAGGGAGGTATTCCACGCTCGCCACGTCTTTCGGATTGAGAGCCTTGAGGTCTCTGGAAGAAGCCGGTTTTCCGTCGATGAAAAACTCAGCCGGTTCGCCCGTCATTGTCTCGACCTTAGCAGAACCGGGGAGCACCGAGATTTCCGGAAGAGCCATCCTCTCAAGCAGCGAGACCGCATCATAAGAGAATTTCTTCTCCCTCGAGGTTGGATAAAATACCACTCCCTCGTCGGTCTCCTTCCTCGTGGCGCCCTCAACCACAACCTCCTTCAGATTCTTTACCTTTTTCTTATCATTATTCCTGACAGTATCATCCCGGTTACCCTCAGCCGCGCATCGAGCATCTGAGAATAAGCCCGGACCTATCTCCGACTTATCCGCACATTCTTTTCCATATGCCATTCCGCAGGCAAAGCCTGCACATACCATTGCAAGCACTATCGCTCCATATTTCATAAGGTTCATTCTCTTCAAGGTCATCGATTCAGACTAATTATAAATTTCCGCAAAGTCTCATCGGCAGCCATGCTCGCACAGCCCCCTCCTCAGCTTGCGAAAATCGCTGTAAAATCCTCTCAGCCTTAAGCCGAGACAGATACATACTTACTTTTTAAACGCTATTATATTAATATTGTTTCACAAAATAAAAGTTTTTTTATAAAATATCCATTAGCGGGAGTTTGAAATAAACCTTATTCACCCTCACCTACGACAAACCGGCTTCGCGCTATTACTTCGCCAATATTTCGCAACATTGCTTAGCGCTTTTACCTGTGGCATCAGCTATTACCTCACCATTATTTGCGCTTTAACACAGAGGAAAGCAAAATATATGAAAAGTTTTATTAATTTTGCATCATGAAGAAGAAAAAGAGCGATGGCCCGATGCCGACAAGCATTATCGGAGAAGGGAGAGTCATAAAGAACACCGGGAGCGCATACGTCGTGCGTATGGAGGAGAGCGGCCTGGAGCTCAACTGCCGGATCAAAGGGAATTTCCGCATAAAGGGGATCCGCACGACCAATCCGGTGGCCGTGGGCGACATCGTGACCGTATCGGAAGCGGCCGACGACGCCGACTATATCACAGCCATAGCCCCACGCAAGAACTACATCATAAGGCGGGCCTCCAACCTCTCCAAGGAGAGCCACATACT
Organism: uncultured Muribaculaceae bacterium; assembly: GCA_910588245.1. Lineage (GTDB taxonomy): Bacteria > Bacteroidota > Bacteroidia > Bacteroidales > Muribaculaceae > Lepagella. The sequence continues at coordinate 12,799 of CAJUQP010000050.1, forward strand.
GGCCTCCAATCTCGACCTCGCCATACTCGTGGCAACACTCAAGGACCCCGCGACCCCGCTTACCTTCATCGACCGCTTCTTAGCCACCGCCGAGGCCTATTCCGTGCCATCGGCAATCGTGCTCAACAAAGAGGACACATGGGATGCCGACGACCGCGAGCTTGCCGACGCGATATGCAACCTCTACACCTCCATAGGCTACAAGGTGTTCGTCATCTCAGCAAAGAGCGGGGAGGGACTGCCGGCACTGTCGGAGTTCATAAAAGGGAAACTCACCCTTCTGGCCGGAAACAGCGGAGTGGGAAAATCATCGCTCATAAACGCACTGGTGCCGGGAGCCTGCCTGCGCACCGGAGAGATCTCCGACATACACCACACCGGGACCCACACCACCACCTTCTCCGAGATGATCGACCTGCCGGAGGGGGGCGCCATAATCGACATACCGGGAGTGCGCGGATTCGGCACCATAGATTTCAAGCCGGAGGAAGTAGGCCATTTCTTCCCGGAGATATTCCGGCACTCGCACGACTGCCGCTACAGCGACTGCAAGCATACCGGAGAACCGGGATGCGCCGTGGTTCCCGCCGTGGAGCAGCATTATATCTCCGAAAGCCGATATACCTCCTATCTCTCCATCCTTGAGGAAGCCTCGGAGAAAGAGGGAGCCGACAAATACAGAAAACCATACTAACCATCAAAAATTCCACACCATGCTACTTGATCTGCTTAGAGAATATCTGCTTGAGATAATGGGAACAACAGTGCTCATACTTTTTGTGGCCATATGCATAGTAGCGTACAAAGACTTGAAAGTAAACCGACAATTAAACGATCAACTCTTCAGGCTCGATAAGGAACTGTCGGTACAGATCAACGAAAAATTAATCCCGATGTCGAAGAACATCCTCGAACTGCGCAAAGACCTCAACGCCCTTAACCACCAATTTGACAAGCTTGACACCAAAGTGCTGAACATGGAGCTGGAACGCGTGAAGAAAGAGGTGGAAAGAATTATGCTTTTCCGGAGACTGTTCGGCAATAAAGAGGATGACAGTGATGAAACTTACAATCAGGATGAGAACGGGAACACAGAGGAAAACGAGCTCCCCGAAGAGAGCGAAATGCCCGGAGAGAAGCCGGAGGAGGAAAACTCCGAGAACGATACGTCTTCAGACGAGACATCCTTCAGATACAGGTCGGACATGAACCAGGACACCAATGAGATCGGCATGAACTGAAGCCGACATTCCCCTCACCCTACGAGCGATTCGGAAAGGATATGCTCCAGATCGGGCGCGCTCACCTTCACAGTGAGCTCTCCGTCCTTAGCCACAGAGATGTGGCCCGTCTCCTCGCTGACTATGACACAGACCGCATCCGTGACCTGGCTCATGCCCAGGGCGGCCCTATGGCGCAGACCGAGATTCTTGGGAATGTCCATATCATGGCTCACCGGCAGGATACAACCCACCGACTTTATATGGTGGCCTGATATTATCATGGCACCGTCATGGAGCGGGGAATTCTTGAAGAATATATTCTCTATCAGACGCACGTTGATGTCGGCGTCGATGATGTCGCCGGTGTTCTCAAAATCAGTGAGAGGCACCTTGCGCTGAAACACGATGAGGGCCCCGGTCTTTGTCTTGCTCATGCTCATGCATGCATATACCACGGCCATGATCCTCGAGTGCTCCACCTCACCCGAACCCTCGTGGCTGAACAGCTTGCGGAGATATTTCCATTTCTCATTCGAACCGATGTCTATGAGGAAGCGCTTTATCTGATCCTGGAAAAGGATAACCAGTATTATCAGGCCGATACTCATGAACTTGTCGAGAATAGTGCCTGTAAGCCTCATCTCAAAGATTTCGGAGGCTATGACCCAGAGGGCGAAAAACATCAGCACTCCGTAGAACAGGCTCAGAGTGCCGCTGCTTTCCATAAGTTTGTAGACATAGAAAAGCAGCAACGCGATAATCAATATGTCGACTACGTCTTTTACTCCAAGACTGATCATAGGCTGGGGAGATTGAATGTAAGGTTATCAGGGAAACAGAGACAGGGTCAGCGTCTTGACTCGCAGAGAGCCTTCATGAGCCGGACTGTGTCGACAGCCGGGGCCACATCGTGGACACGGACAATGTCGGCACCGTTGTAGAGTGCGATAGCGTCGAGGGCCACAGTGCCCGGCAGGGAGCCGGCGGGGGTGGAGCCGAGAGTCTTCCATATCATGGTCTTGCGCGAGAGGCCGGCGAGCACGGGACAGCCCATCCGGCAGAACTCTCCGAGTTCGTCGAGCAGGCGGAAATTCTGCCCGACTGTCTTCGCGAATCCGAAACCGGGATCGACAATCACATCGTTGACACCGAGGCCGCGGAGCTCATATATCTTCCGGGAAAGATCGGTGATCACCTCGGCCGTGACGTCGCCATACCCGGTCATAGACTGCATGGTGGATGGAGTGCCCCTCATGTGCATGAGCACATATGCCACACCCAACGACGCCACCGCGGGCCACATATCCGGATCGAGAGAGCCACCCGAAATATCATTGATAATATCCACTCCCCACTCCCTGACACATCTTTCCGCAACCGCGGCACGGAAGGTGTCGACACTGACGACGGCCTCAGGCCAGACTTCCCTGACGGCTTCCAGTCCTACCGCCAGACGGCTATATTCCTCCTCGGCGCTGACATCGTCGGCACCCGGACGCGAGGAATAACCCCCGAGATCGACTATGTCGGCGCCCTCCTCACGAATGAGGCGCACGCGCTCCCTCACAGCCTGCGCACCGGGAGTGCGGCTTCCGGAGTAAAAGCTGTCGGGAGTGACGTTGACTATCGCCATCACCTTTGGCACGTAGAAATCCATAAGGCGTCCGTTGACATTGATCGTGAGGTCGGGGCGGTCCATAGGCTGATATCTGTTTAGAAACTGTTGCGGTATGTGGCGGGAGTGACGGTCAGGAACGTCCGGCACGCTTACGTTCGTTCTCGTCGAGGATTATCTTGCGCAGACGGAGATGGTTGGGGGTCACCTCCACATACTCATCCTCCTTGATGTATTCCAGAGCCTCCTCGAGCGAGAAGACCACGGGAGGCACGATGCGGGCCTTATCGTCGGCACCGGAGGCACGCATGTTGGTTAGTTTCTTCGATTTGGTGACGTTGACCACGATATCGTTGTCTTTGGCGTTCTCGCCTACCACCTGGCCGGCATATACCTCTTCCTGAGGGAATATGAAGAATTTGCCGCGGTCCTGAAGCTTGTCGATGGCATAAGCATAGGCGGTGCCGGCCTCCATTGCGATAAGCGAACCATTGGTGCGGCGTTCGATAGTGCCTTTCCAGGGCTGGTATTCCAGAAAGCGGTGGGCCATGATGGCCTCCCCGGCAGTGCCTGTGAGCACATTGTTGCGAAGGCCGATAATGCCACGGGAAGGGATCACGAACTCTATGTTGATACGGTCGTTCTGGGTTTCCATCGAGAGGATATCCCCCTTACGGCGCGTCACCATGTCGATCACCTTCGAGCTGTATTCCTCGGGGACATTTATGGTCAGAGCCTCGACCGGCTCGCATTTGACCCCGTCGATCTCCTTCACGATGACCTGAGGCTGTCCCACCTGAAGCTCATATCCCTCGCGGCGCATAGTCTCGATCAGGATGGAAAGATGGAGCACACCCCGACCGAACACAGTCCATTTGTCTTCCTGCTCACCTTTCCTCACCCTGAGGGCAAGATTGCGGTCGAGCTCTTTCTCGAGGCGGTCAGCGATATGGCGCGAGGTGACATACTTGCCATCCTTTCCGAAGAACGGGGAATCGTTGATGGTAAAGGTCATCGACATCGTGGGCTCGTCGATGGATATACGCGGGAGGGGCTGCGGATTGTCGACGCATGTCACGGTATCTCCGATCTCGAAGTTCTCAAGCCCGACGATGGCGCAGATATCGCCGCTCTCAACCTCACTGACCTTCTTACGCCCCATTCCTTCGAAAGTATGGAGCTCCTTAATACGCTGCTTGCTTACAGAGCCGTCTTTCTTGCAGAGTGCAATGTCCATACCCTCGCGGAGCACACCACGATGGACACGCCCCACGGCGATACGGCCCACATAGCTGCTGTAGTCAAGGCTCGTGATGAGCATCTGCGGATCTCCCTCGAGCCGCTTCGGAGCCGGTATGTATTCGATGATGGCATCGAGCACGGCAGTGATATCCTCCGTGGGCTTTCTCCAGTCGGTGCTCATCCAGTTCTGTTTGGCAGACCCGTAGATGGTGGGGAAATCAAGCTGGTCTTCAGTAGCGTTGAGATTAAACATGAGATCAAAAACCATCTCGTTGACCTCATCAGGACGACAGTTGGGCTTGTCGACCTTATTGATCACCACCACAGGCTTGAGCCCCATCTGTATAGCCTTCTGAAGCACGAAGCGGGTCTGGGGCATAGGGCCCTCGAAAGCGTCGACGAGAAGCAGACATCCGTCGGCCATGTTGAGCACGCGCTCCACCTCACCGCCGAAATCGGCGTGTCCCGGGGTGTCGATGATGTTGATTTTCGTGCCCTTATAATTGATCGATACGTTTTTGGAAAGGATCGTTATGCCTCGCTCGCGTTCGAGGTCGTTGTTGTCGAGAATAAGTTCGCCTGTGGTCTGGTTGTCACGGAATAGGTGACCGGCGAGCAACATTTTGTCCACCAGAGTGGTCTTGCCATGGTCTACATGGGCGATAATCGCGATATTGCGGATGTCTTGCATAAAAAGTCGTTGATATTCGGGCGCAAAGTTACAAAAAATCAGCCGAACAACATTCCTGATGCGCCAACTTTTTATATCCGGACTCTTCATTTTGCAAGACTTCACCTTTCGGGAGGGGAATGATACTGAACCTTTGGGAGCCAAGATATGTTATAATATCACAACGGGCAAGATATCCCGCAGGCCGTGGATTCCGGTATGGAAACGGCCTCCCGACGGGTTCTCTACCTCTTCTCCGCCCGTTATCAGGAAATCAAGAGGGTGTAAGGAACCGATACCCCATGCAATAATTGAACTCCGGCCTCACGTGCGCCGGACAATGGAAATGAAGAAGGCCTCCTCACCTCATCGGCTCTCCTTCGGCGCGAAGCCGTCAGCAGAGGCATGAATGGAAGAAGCCAGGACGCGCGGGACATCCGGGTGTTTCCGCAGCGACTATCGAAAACGACGAAAAAAGGCGTCCCCTCGGGAGGACGCCTTTTTTGTCTCTTTTGTGCCGGAGCAGACCTCGGTCTCACTTACGGATGCCGAGCTCTTTCTTGGCGATGATAGCACGGTAGCGGTTGATGTCCTTGCGTACCAGATAGTCGAGGAGCGAACGGCGCTGGCCTACAAGCATCTTGAGGGCGCGTGCGGTAGCATAGTCCTTGTGGTTCTCCTTAAGGTGCTCGGTGAGGTGCTTGATGCGCACGGAGAAAAGTGCGATCTGGCTTTCGGGGCTACCGGTGTCGTTCTTGCCCTGGCCATATTTTTCGAAGATGGCCTGCTTCTCTTCTGTAGAAAGATGCATAATCTGATGAGAGTTTTAAAGATTTATTATTCAAATACTTTTCTTAAAAAAGCCACAGCGTCGGGACTCTCCCCCGCGCCTGCCTTTCGCGAAAAGCGCTGCAAAGTTAACGATTTTCCGCCGATTTACCAAATCATATCTGTCAGAAAGTCATTGGGGAGCCATGATTAGCCCTTAAATCCGTGAGATTTGGCGAAAATACCAATAATATTATTAATTCGCGTTAAAACTGTTGCTTAACGCACTTTTTTTTATTAACTTCGCAGTAGAAAGGCTGTTTCCGCTTCCGTGGGATACAGCCCGACCCAGATCTTAACTAAAATATCTATTCTTACATTAAGGCATGAAGATACAGAAAGTCCTTACACTGGCAGCCCCCGTCATCTTTTCCATGACACTCCTGAACCCAACAGCAGTGGCGGCCCAGAGCCGCTTTGACGAGCAGTTCGTCAGCTATCCTACCTACTCAGGCAACGATCTCGAGCTTCTGGTCGACAATTCAGGCACCCATTTCCGTCTCTGGAGTCCCAAGGCCCAGGAAGCACGAGTGAACCTCTATGACAACGGCCACACCGGCTCCCCTTACCAGACCCTCTCCATGAAGGCCGACCGCGCCAACGGCACCTGGACCGCATCGGTGCCCGAGAAGCTATACGGCAAATTCTACACTTTCCAGATCATGGCCGACGGCAAATGGAAAGACGAGACCCCCGGAGTATGGGCGAAAGCCGTGGGAGTAAACGGCAAACGCGCCGCCATAATAGATCTTGCCAAGACCGATCCCGAGGGATGGGCCACAGACAAGGGGCCGGCGGTGAAGAATTTCTCAGATGTCATAGTCTATGAAATGCACCATCGCGATATGTCGATGCATCCCTCATCGGGAATCGCGAATAAAGGCAAATTCCTCGCGCTGACCGAGGAGGGCACGGTGTCGCCGCTCGGCGAAAAGACCGGCATCGACCATCTCAAGGAGCTCGGCATCACCCACGTGCACATCCTCCCTTCGTATGACTATAACTCGGTCGACGAGATGAATCTTCAGAACAACACCTACAACTGGGGATACGACCCGCAGAATTACAATGCCCCGGAAGGATCCTATTCCACCAACCCCTCGGATCCGGAGACCCGTATCCGCGAGATGAAGGAGATGGTGAAAGCCCTTCATGACGCCGGAATCGGAGTGATCATGGACGTGGTCTACAACCATACCGCCGAGAACGACGGCTCCAATTTCGAGCTCACGGCGCCCGGCTACTATCATCGCCACTGGGACGACGGGAAATACTCCGACGCCTCCGGCTGCGGCAACGAGACAGCATCCGACCGCCAGCAGATGCGCGACTACATCATCAACTCCACGAAATACTGGGCAGATGAATACCATATCGACGGATTCCGTTTCGACCTCATGGCCATACACGACACCGAGACCATGAACGAAGTGGCCGCCGAGCTGAAGAAAATCAATCCCGACATCTTCGTCTACGGCGAGGGATGGACAGCCGGCGACTCACCGCTCGCCGTAGACCGCCGCGCACTGAAGGAGAATGTGTCGAAGATGAAGGATATAGCCGTGTTCTCCGATGATCTGCGCGACGCCGTGAAGGGGCATTACTCCAACGCCGAAGACCGCGGCTTCGCCACAGGAAAGCCTGGCAACGAGGAGACCGTTAAGATCGGCATCGTCGCAGCCACGCCCCATCCGCAGGTGGATTACAAGAAGGGCAACAATTCGAAATTCCCCTATGCGGAGTCGCCGGAGATGATCGTAAACTATGTGTCGTGCCACGACGACCTGTCGCTGACCGACAAGCTCCACAAATCGATGGCAGGCGAGCCGGAGAAAAACATGCTCGAGGCCGCCAAGCTCGCGCAGACAATTGTCTTCACCTCTCAGGGCACTCCGTTCATGTTTGCCGGCGAGGAGATATTCCGCGACAAGAAAGGGGTGCACAACTCCTACAAGAGCCCAGACTCCATAAACGCCATCGACTGGAACAACAAGACGAAGTATCACGATCAGTTTGAATACTACAAGGGTCTGACAGCCCTCCGCAAGGCACATCCGGCCTTCCGCATGACATCGGCCGACGACATAGCGCGCCATCTCGTATTTGACAAGATCGACTCCGCGAAGACTCCCAACCTCATCTCCTATTCACTGAGAGACCACGCCAACGGCGACTCCTGGAACGAGATAAAGCTCGTATTCAACGGAGCCTCCGAGCCTCAGACCGTCAACATAAAGAAAGGCGACTGGAAAATCGTGGCTAAAGACGGGAAAATCTCTCCGGCCGAGGGGCTGGGCACTACCAAGGGGGGCAAGATAACCCTCGCGCCCTATTCCGCACTCATTCTCGCAAGGGAATAAGCGAACATGCAGAACACATAAATATGACAGAAATATGAAACTCGCAGAAGCACTTCAGATAAGGGCCGACCTACAGAGGCGGCTCGCGCAGATGCCCGCGCGTCTGCGCAACAACGCGACGGTGCAGGAGGGATCGGCACCGACGGAAGATCCAAAGGCGCTGCTTGAGGAGACAGACAGGCTGCTCTCGCAACTCGAGGATATCACAACGCGCATAAACGTGACAAACAGTCAGGTGACCGATGAGGAGGGACACTCGCTGACCGCCCTCATCAGCCGCCGCGACATGCTCCGGAAGAAAGCATCGCTGATGCGCGATTTCGCACAGGAAGCCGGAGACATCACTCCACGCCGCACCCTTACTGAAATAAGGGTGGTGAGCACCGTAGATGTAGCCGCCCTCCAGAAGGAATGTGACCATATCTCGAAGGAACTCCGCGAGACCGACACGAAAATCCAGGGACTCAACTGGACAAAAGATCTCATCTGACGCATCTTACCTGCGCAAATCAGCGACAGATCCGCGCCAATTCCCGCAACGACACACCGGGGAGGGGGAGACAGCGGGGGCGAGCACCAAAAACAATGCATATGGTTGACGGCATGACGGGCCGTATTCTTAACATTACCGTCAGACACCGCACATCCGCATACCTGCCAGAAGGCATCACAACTCAATGTTTTTTCCCACGGCGCTGACCCGCCGCCTCCCCTCCCCCTTTCTTCACAAGCAGGGCTGTCTGACTTCCGTCGGACAGCCCTGCTCTATTTATATCATATCGCAGTAAGTTACAAGGGAAACCTCTCTATTCGTCAGTCTTGAATCCTATCCGCTTATGAGGAGACGCTTTCTTCCGGTCAGTCTGTAAATCTGCGAGAGCCGTGTTTATGGCTTCCAGCTGAATGCGGGTGTCTTCGTTGATGTCGTTGTAGTCGGCGAAAATCTCCTCAAGATCCTGCTTAAGTTCCTCAAAATTCTTTTCAAGGGTGGAGAGGCGCAGGGCCACGGGATTAGAGGCTATCATCTGGCGAACTGCAACGAAAGCTCTCATTATTCCCCGGTTAATTTCTATGGCAGTAGCACTCCTTAAAACGCTTGACAGCATCGCGACCCCCAACTCTGTGAAGGCAAAGGGGAGATATTTAATATTGCTTCCACGCCCTCCGTTCAAGATGCCAAATTGGCATCTTGAACATTCATCTTTGGTTAATTCAAACATGAAATCGTCCCCTTCAAATCTCTCGATATTCCTTCTGACAGCTCTTTTCAGTTGACCTGTCTCAACACCATACATCGCTGCAAGATCAAAATCAAGCATCACTTTCCGCCCTCATATATCATGAATCTTCGAACGGATAATCTCCAAGTCATTCATGTTCCACAGATATTAAAGTTAACAGCTTCCACCGGTATATACCTCCGACAATGACTTCAACCAAGAAAATTAATTCTGTCGGGCAAATGCGGGGCAGGCGAAGGAATAAGAAAATGACGCAGTGTCAAGATATCAACCAACTGCGCCATTTATCCTGTATCTCCATAGGGAGTCGAACCCTAATCGTCGGAACCGGAATCCGATATTCTATCCATTGAACTATGGAGAC
>CAJUQP010000051.1 GCA_910588245.1 uncultured Muribaculaceae bacterium
TGAGCTCATAGTTGTCGATGGGGAACTGGTCGGTGTCCCAGCCGTTCTGATAGTCACCGCGGTTGGCGTCGATCGATCCGAGCATGCCGTTGTCGACAGCCACGCAGAGCTCATGCTCGAAGGTGTGGCCGGCGAGGGTTGCGTGGTTCACCTCGATGTTTACCTTGAAGTCCTTGTCAAGACCGTGGGCTTTGAGGAAGCCGATCACTGTCTCGGTGTCGACGTCATACTGGTGCTTGGAGGGCTCCATGGGTTTGGGCTCGATGAGGAAAGTGCCCTTGAAACCGTGGGCGCGGGCATAGTCGCGAGCCATGCGGAGCATGGTGGCGAGATGCTCTTTCTCACGCTTCTGGTCGGTGTTGAGGAGGCTCATGTAGCCTTCGCGGCCGCCCCAGAACACATAGTTGGAGCCTCCGAGGGCGATGGTGGCGTCGATGGCGTTCTTGATCTGGACGCATGCGCGGGCAACCACGTCGAAGTCAGGGTTGGTGGCGGCGCCGTTCATGTAGCGGCCGTTGCCGAATACGTTGGCTGTGCCCCAGAGGTTCTTGATGCCAGTCTCATCCATGAGCCCCTTGATATAGGCTGTGATCTCATGCATGCGCTTCTCGTAGTCGTCGATGTCGCCCAGATCGCCGATGAGGTCGGTGTCGTGGAAGCAGAAGTATTCGATGCCGAGTTTCTGCATGATCTCGAAGCCTGCGTCAGCTTTCTGCTTTGCCACTGCCATCGCGTCGTCGCCGATGTTCCAGGGGAACTTCTTCGTGCCTGTGCCGAACTGGTCGCCACCCTCTGCGCAGAGTGTGTGCCACCATGCCATGGCGAACTTGAGCCACTCTTTCATGGGTTTGCCAAGAACGACTTTCTCAGCGTCATAGTAACGGAATGCGAGGGGATTGTAGCTTGATGTGCCCTCGAACTTGATCTTCCCGATATTGGGGAAATACTCTTTCTTTGCCATTGTTGTATGTATTTGTTATTAGTTTATGTTTTCTATTCTCTATCGATGCCTTGAAGGTGTCAGGCCTTGCATTCAAGTTTGATGGCGAGTTCCTTTTTCCAGCGGGCGTATGCCTCCAGATAGGGGGTGCGGTCAGCGGCGGGTTCTATGACCTGGAGCACCTTCAGCGAGCCGAAGGCCTCGTTGTTATCCTTGTAGATCCCGGCTCCTATGCCTGCTCCCTTGGCTGCGCCGGCCGCTCCGTCGGTGTCGACAAGGTCGATTGTCGCTCCGGAGACGGAGGCGAGGGTGTCGCGGAAAATAGGGCTCAGGAACATGTTGGCCTTGCCGGCATGGATGCGTGTGATGTCCATGCCGATGCTCTTCATGATCTCCATGCCATACATGAAGGAGAAGACTATTCCCTCCTGGGCGGCGCGGATGATATGGTTGCGGTTGTGGATATTGAAGTTGATGCCGTTGATGCAACAGCCGATCTGACGATTCTCGAGCACACGCTCGGCTCCGTTGCCGAAGGGGAGGATTGTGACGCCCTGACTGCCGACAGGCACCTTCGCGGCGAGCTCATTCATGTCGGCGTAGCTTATACCCTCGGGTGCGACGTTGCGCTTTATCCAAGTGTTGAGGATGCCGGTGCCGCTTATGCATGTCATCACGCCTATGCGCGTCTGCGTCTGCGTGTGGTTGACGTGGGCGAAATTGTTGACGCGCGAGCGCGGATCATAATCTACGGTCCCGTTGATGCCGTAGACCACACCCGACGTGCCTGCTGTCGATGCCACTTCCCCGGGATTGAAGACGTTGAGCGAAAGAGCGTTGTTGGGCTGGTCGCCGGCGCGGTAGGTCACCGGGGTGCCGGGGGCGAGTCCGAGCTCGCGGGCCGCGCTCTCCGTGAGGTGTCCCTGGTCGGAGAATGTGGGTTTCACTTCGGGGAACATTGAGGGTTCGTAGCCGTAATACTCCATAAGGAAGGTGGCGGGCGCGTTCTCCTTGAAGTCCCAGAGCATATATTCCGAGAGTCCTTCTGGATTGGTGCAGATCTCTCCTGTGAGCTTCATTGCCACCCAGTCGCCGGGAAGCATCACCTTGTAGATACGGTCGAACACTTCAGGCTCCTCTTCCTTGAGCCAGCGGAGCTTGGCGGCGGTGAAATTGCCGGGGGAGTTGAGCAGACGAGGAAGGCAGACATCGGCGCCGAGTTCGTTGAAAGCCTTCTCTCCGTAGGGCACGCCGCGGGAGTCGCACCAGATGATGGCGTCGCGGAGCACCTTGAGATCCTTGTCGACAGCCACAAGTCCGTGCATCTGATAGCTGATGCCGATGGCCTTGATGTCGGCGGGATCCACACCGCTCTCCTTGAGAACCGATGCGGTGGCCTCCTTGAGGTATTTCCACCAGTTCTCGGGATCCTGCTCGGCCCATCCCTCCTTGAGAGCCTTGATAGGAGCCTCGCTCTTGGGGAAGAAGTCGGAGGCAACGCATCTGCCCGTGGCAGAGTCGACCAGCGCGGCCTTAACCGACGAACTTCCTATGTCATATCCTAAAAGATACATGTTGATTCGTTGTAAATAGTTTGTATTTAGATAATTAACCTACATTATGCGCAATCATCGGAGACAATGCCCCGGACAACCGTGTGCCGGAGCACACGGTCGGACGGGATATTGCATGAAATATCTGGGTAGCGGAGACTTCGCGGAGGTCTTACGGGTGAAGACCTCTCTGCGCGGGCCGTATCTCAGGGTAAAGATGGGTGTAAAAGCGGCCCGCGGAAGTCTCAGAGCATCGATTTCACCTGGTTGTATACGTTCTCTGCGGTGAATCCGAGTTTTTCGTCAAGCACTTTATAGGGAGCTGAGAATCCGAACGATTCCAGACCCCAGATCTTGCCGTCGGTGCCGACAAGACCGAGGAGGTTGACGGGGAGTCCGGCGGTAAGGCCGAATTTCTTGATCCCCTTGGGAAGCACCTCAGCCTGATATGCCGCGGACTGAGTGCGGAACAGTCCCTCGGAAGGAACGGATACGATCCTTACTTTCACGCCGTCTTCACGCAGTTTTTTCGCTCCCTCCACGAGTGTGGATACCTCTGAGCCGGTGGCCACGAGCACGACATCCGGATCGGCGTCGGAACCGGCCACGATATATCCACCCTTCTCGGCCTGGGTATAGTCGTTGCCTTTGGGAAGATTGGTGATGTTCTGGCGTGAGAGTATAAGCGCTGTGGGGGTGTAGACATTCTCCATGGCGAGCTTCCATGCCACTGTGGTCTCCTCGGCGTCGGCCGGACGGAGCACGAGCACGGAGTTGCGGCCGTGGTGGTTCTTGAGTTTCTCCATAAGGCGGATCTGAGCCTCCTGCTCCACGGGCTCGTGGGTAGGGCCGTCTTCACCAACGCGGAATGCGTCGTGGGTCCAGATGAACTTCACGGGGAGCTCCATGAGAGCGGCCATGCGCACGGCGGGCTTCATATAGTCGGAGAATACGAAGAATGTGGCGCATGCGGCGATCACGCCTCCGTGGAGGGCCATGCCTATGCAGCAGCATGCCATAGTGAGCTCTGCCACGCCTGCCTGGAAGAAGGCTCCGGAGAAGTCGCCTTTCTGGAAGGAATGTGTCTGCTTGAGGAATGAGATGGTCTTGTCGCTCTCCGAGAGGTCGGCAGAGGAGCAGACCATGTTGGGCACCTGTTTGGCGAGCTCGGCGAGCACGGCGCCTGAAGCGTTGCGGGTCGCGTCGTTCTCTTTCTGCACCACCTTGCTCCAGTCGATCCGCGGAGCCTTGTTCTCAAACCAGAGTGTGAGTTCGGCAGCTTTCTCGGGGTTGGCGTCGGCCCATGCCTTCTCCTCCGCGCGGCGCTCGGCCACGATCCCTGTGAGAGCCTCCTTGCGGGCCTCGTAGAGGGCCTTGACCTCATCGAAGATCACGAACGGATCGTCGGGGTTGCCACCGAGGTTAACGATGGTGTTGCAATATGCGTCGCCACCGAGGGGTGCGCCGTGGGTCTTGCAGTTGTGCTCGTAAGATGTGTTGTCGGCCTTGCGTGCGCCTTTGCCCATGACGCACTTGCCGATGATGAGGGTCGGACGTTCGTTCTCTTTCTTGGCCGCGTCGAGGGCCATGCGGATCTGGTCGGCGTCGTTGCCGTTGATCTCGATCACGTTCCAGCCCCAGGAGCGGTATTTCATGGCGGTGTCCTCGCTGGTCACCTCTTTTGTCTCTGTGGAGAGCTGGATGTCGTTGGAGTCATAGAACATCACAAGGTTGTCGAGCCCGAGGGTGCCTGCCACGCGGCCCGCGCCCTGCGAGATCTCCTCCTGCACACCTCCGTCGGATATGTATGCGTAGATAGTCTCCTTGGCGAAGCCGGGATTGCCTGTGCGTGCGTTGAGGAATTTGGCTGCGATGGCTGCGCCTACGGCGAAGGCGTGTCCCTGTCCGAGCGGACCGGAGGTGTTCTCTATGCCGCGGGCGATGTCAAACTCAGGATGGCCTGTCGTGGGGCTGCCCCACTGACGGAGCTCCTTAAGCTCCTCCATATTGTATTTCCCTATGAGCGCGAGCTGGGCGTAGAGCATTGGTGCCATGTGACCCGGATCGAGGAAAAAGCGGTCGCGGGCGTTCCAGAACGGATCGGCGGGATCATATACGAGATACTCGCTGAAGAGCACGTTGATGAAGTCGGCTCCACCCATGGCGCCGCCGGGATGACCCGATTTGGCTCTCTCAACCATTGAGGCGGCCAGGATGCGGATGTTGTCGGCTGCCTTGTCAAGGATTTCTTTTTTCATAATGAGGTTATTTTTTCACGATAATTGCCTTAATTCAAAGGTCGCGGTCCATATGGCCCCTGACGTTTCCGGCGGTTCGCGCGCCCGAAAAGAGGCTCCTTTTATGAATCACACTGCAAAGATAGCAATTCTGCACAAATGCAGGGTGTATTTTTTGTTACATTATGCGTGTTTTTCGGTAACAAATGCTTAAAAAATGTGACATTTCCGCGGCAGGATCAATTTGTCTATAGAAAAGCCACTTTTCCGGCGTGTGGAGGCTTTTTGTTTTGAATGTATTGAGATTTAACGAGATATGTTATGGTGTAAGCTGGTGTGACTTTTCTTTGCCATGAAAAATGTAACAAATCCGGGGGATTTTTGATACTTTTGCAGAAAAATCAGAAAAACGCCTCCGCAGGCGTTATATTGACAGAAAAGATATAGATATGGATTACGTATGGTTGATAGTCGGCCTCGTGCTGATCATAGCGGGAGCCGACTGGCTCACCGACGGGGCGTCGTCGATGGCGAAGAGATGGGGAGTGAGCGATCTTGTGATCGGGCTTACCGTCGTGGCTTTCGGCACCTCAGCTCCCGAGCTTTCGATAAGTCTTGTGTCGGCCCTGAAGGGGAGCGCGCCGATGGCCATAGGCAATGTGGTCGGGAGCAACATCTTCAATGTGCTCGCCATAATCGGGGTCGTGGCCCTCGCCCGTCCCATAAGGATAGAGCCTTCCATAATGCAGAATGAACTTCCGCTGGCCATACTCGCCTCGGTGGCGCTTCTGGCTATCGGGTGTGGCCCCGAACTGGGCGCAGGCACCGGGAGGATCGTGACGCGTCCTGACGGCATACTCCTGATCCTGTTTTTCCTGATCTTCATGCGCTACACTTTCTCGCAGGCCAAGGGTATCTCAAGCGCCTCCGATCCTGTGGGCGACGCGGCAGCGCGGAAGCCTCTGATGCCGATGTGGAAATCCGTTGCCTGGGTCATTCTCGGACTCGGGGCGCTCGTATGGGGTGGCGACCGGTTTGTCAGCGGTGCCTCGGGGATAGCCTCCTCGCTGGGCATGAGTGATGCCGTGATCGGTCTGACGATAGTGGCTGCCGGAACTTCCCTCCCCGAACTGGCCACGTCGCTCACGGCGGCTCTGAAGGGAAACACCGGAATAGCGGTAGGCAATGTGATCGGCAGCTGCATCTTCAATATCTTTTTCGTGCTCGGACTGACGGGCGTGGTGACGCCGCTGCCGTTCGGAGGGATAGGGGAGACCGATCTCCTCGTGATGACCGGAGCGGCATTGCTTTTCTGGCTGTTCGGCTGGCGCTTCGGACGCCGTGAGATAAAGCGTTGGGAAGGGGGAGTGATGCTGGCGTGCTACGTGGCTTATGTGGCTTTCCAGATATCGAAAGTATGATCGGTATTCATCCCTTGGCAGTCCCCCGGATCCTTTTCTGAAGAAAAAATTTGAGAAAATAAGGTTTATCCGTGAACAAAACAACCTCTGCGGTTGTCTTATATACAGAAAATCGTTTCATGATGTTAGGTTAGTTCAAAAGTATTGAAAATAAAATAGGTCGATGTGAATCGACCTATTTTATTTTCAATACTTTTACCGGAAGGTATACCTTACATCGCGAATGCGTTGAAGCCTCCGTCGACAACTGCCACTGTGCCGGTCACAAAAGAGGCCGCGTCGCTGATAAGATACTGGATTGTGCCGCAGAGCTCCTCAGGGCGACCGAAGCGCTTGAATGGGGTCTGGCGTATCACGTCCTCACCCCTCTCTGTCAGTGAGCCGTCGGGATTGGTGAGCAGCGCGCGGTTCTGGTTGGTGAGGAAGAAGCCCGGGGCGATAGCGTTGACGCGGATAGAGGAGGTGAACTTTGTGGCAACCTCATTGGCCAGGAACGCTGTGAAGTTGCTTATGCCGGCCTTTGCGGCGGCATAGCCGAGCACGCGGGTCATGGGGCGGAATGCCGCCATGGAGGAGAAGTTGACGATCGCGCCCTTTCCTGCCTCAACCATGGGGCGCAGGAATATCTGGGTGGGGATGACCGTGCCGGTGAGGTTGAGGTTGAGCACCTTCTCGAATTGATCCACCTTTATGTCGAATATCGTGCCTGTGGGGGCGATGGTGGCGCCGGGCATATTGCCTCCGGCTGCGTTGAGAAGGGCGTCGACTCTGCCGTAGCGGGCTATGATCTCGTCGCAGTTCTGCTGCACGACCTCTGGGTTCATCACGTCTGTGACAAGGAACATGGCTTCCCCATCTTCGGCGGTGATTTCTGCCACGAGTTTGTCGCCCTCATCTTTGCGGCGACCCATAAGCACGACTTTCGCGCCCTCTTTGGCAAGGTATTTGCCGATGCAGGCACCGAGCACGCCGGTGCCACCGGTGATGACCACCACCTTCTCATTCACTGAAAAAAGTTCATTCATATTTTGTTAAAGTTTAGAGGTTAAAGGTTAAAGGTTAAAGGTTAGAGAGTTAAAGGTTAGAGGTTAAAGGTTAGAGAGTTAAAGGTTAGAGAGTTAAAGGTTAGAGAGTTAAAGGTTAAAGGTTTAAAAGTTGAGGGTTGAGGATTTATGGTTGAGAGTTTATGGTTGAGAGTTTAGGGTTGAGGGTTTAGGGTTTAGAATTGCTAAGCACCTAACGACTACCTCCTCTTGCCGGCACGGGTACAGTCGGGGCAGATCCCTTTGATCATATAGTTGACGGAATTTACCTTGAAGCCCTCGGGAAGCTCCACCTCCGGGGCCGGGATCCTCTCCAGGCAAAACACTTTGTTGCAGTTCTCGCAGTAGAAATGGGCGTGGAGGTCGGAGTCTGTCTCACCATGATGGTGCGGTGAGGTGCAGTGCTCATACCTGACTATGCCGCGTCCATCTTCCACGGCGTGTATCAGCCCATGCTCGAAGAGAAGGGTCAGCACCCGGAAGATGCTCGACTTGTCGAGAGTCTCGAGCCTCGTGTCGAGCTCCATCAGGCTCAGGGGCCTGTCGCTGCGGATTATCTCGCGGAATACGAGTATCCGGTTGGATGTGGGTTTTATGCCTGCATCGGCAAGTTGTGTGTCGATTTCCCCTGCTGTGTGCGGGGGATGGGGAGAGGTGCGGTTATGGGGTCTGTTCATGTTGGAGATCTTTCAGGTTGTCAATTCCATTCGGCGGTCGGTAGGGCAGTGCTGTGCCGATCCTCATATCAGAGAGAGTGATATCCTCCGCCGGGCGCTGTCGATGTCTATCACGCGGGCTTCGATTCTCTGTCCGAGCCTCAGCACGTCGCTTACGGAAGCTATCCTTTTCGTTGAGATGCGCGATATGTGGAGGAGTCCGTTCTCTTTTATGCCGAGATCTACAAAGGCTCCGAAGGCCGTGATATTGTTGACTATTCCCGGCACCGTCTGTCCTACGCTTAGCTGCTCGAAGCTCTCCACGGCCGGAACGAAGGCGTCGTCGTTTGTCTCTGTGCGCGGATCGCGTCCCGGCTTGCGCAGTTCCTTCACAATGTCGGCTATGGTTTCGCGCCCTCCGACACCTTCCGCGGCGAGCGCTTCCGGATCTATCCTGTCGAGGAGTGGCCCGTTGGCGGCGAGTTCCGACACGTCGGTCTTCAGTCTTCGTGCCATCTCCTTTACGATATGGTAGCTTTCGGGATGTATGCCGGTGTTGTCGAGGGGTTCAGTGCCGCCGGGCACCCTGAGGAATCCGGCGGCGAGCTCGAAGGCTTTGTCGCCGAGACGAGGCACTTTGCGCAGTTCCCGGCGCGTCTGGAAATCTCCGTTATCCCGGCGGTAGGCCACGATATTGGCTGCCAGGGCCGGTCCGATGCCCGATACGTAAGACAACAGGCGCTCGGAGGCGGTGTTGACATCCACCCCCACGGCGTTGACGCAGCTCGCCACCACAAAGTCGAGGGAGTCGCGCAGTCTTGTCTGGTCTACGTCATGCTGGTATTGCCCCACGCCTATCGACTTGGGGTCGATCTTCACGAGTTCTGCGAGCGGATCTATGAGTCTGCGGCCTATGGAGACAGCTCCTCTCACTGTCACGTCTTTATCGGGAAATTCCTTGCGGGCTATGTCGGATGCTGAGTAGACTGAGGCGCCGCTTTCGCTGACTATGAAGATTTTGTCGGCGTCCATTATGTGGAAGTCCTTGAGAAATTTCTCGGTCTCGCGTGAGGCAGTGCCGTTGCCGAGAGCCACGGCCTGCAGCCTGTGGCGGCTGATGAGGGCAGAGAGGGTGCGTCGCGCCCCTTCGGTGTCGCAGCGCGGTGGCACTGCATAGATCACCGTGTCGTCGAGTAGGTTCCCCTGCGCGTCGAGTGCCACGACCTTGCAGCCTGTACGGTAGCCGGGGTCGAGCGCGAGGATGCGCTGCCCTTTGAGAGGCGCGGCAAGGAGCAGCTGGCGCAGGTTTCCCGCGAATATGTCGATGGCCACCTTGTCGGCTTCCTCCTTGAGCGACGCCGAGATCTCTGTCTCCACCGAAGGACGCAGCAGACGCCGGGAGGCGTCGCACACGGCGTCGCTGACGATATCCGCGCATCCTTTTTCGGCGCGTGCGGGCACGAAGGCGTCGCATAGGGCGTCATCGAGCCTCCCGGAGTCTTCAAGTGTGTACTTCACCTTCACCAGTCCCTCCCTTTCCGCACGGCGAAGGGCCAAGTATTGATGGGAGGGGATGCGGCGCACGGTCTGGGAGAATGATGAGTATTGTGCCGACGGCGAGGCTGCCAGCTCCTCCTCCTTCCCCTTTACCACTGTCGACGACAGCGATGCTGACCGGCGGTAGGTGTTGCGTGTGATGTTGCGCAGTCGGGTGGATTCCGATGCCCATTCGGCGATGATGTCGGAAGCCCCGGCGAGAGCCTCGGCCGGGTCGGCCACCCCCTCTTTCCCCGCGAATCTCCGGGCCATGTTTTCCGGATCAGTGCCGCGCCCCGACATTATCATCTTCGCCAGAGGTTCGAGCCCTTTCTCCCGGGCTATGGTCGCGCGGGTGCGCTTGCGCGGCTTGAAGGGGGCGTAGATATCCTCCACCTCGGTCATTGTCGTGGCTTCCCCGAGCCGGGATGATATCTGCGGGGTCATTGCCCCCGCCTCCGATATGGCATCGCGCACGAAGTCTTTCCTTGCCTCCAGCTCGCGCACGGAGCGGAGGGCCGATTCGATCGACCTGACGGCTACCTCGTCGAGCGAGCCTGTGAGTTCCTTGCGGTAGCGGCTGATAAAAGCAACGGTCGATCCCCCGTCGAGAAGATCGGCCGTAGCTTTCACCGCTTTCACCGGCAGGGCAAGCCTTCCGGCGACCAAAGCGTATATATCTGACATAATTATCTTTCTGGCCTTTCTCTTATTTTATTTAAGGGAGAGGAGACATGCCGAGACGTTGCGGTAGATCCTATAGGTGAGATCCTGCTCGTCAGCTTTTATGAATTTCTGGCCTGTGATGTGCTCGTAGAGCTCGATGTAGCGCTCCGAGACGCTCTGGATGAACTCAGGGCTCATCTTGGGCACTGTCTGTCCCTCCTTGCCCATGAATCCGTTGTCGATAAGCCACTGGCGAACGAACTCCTTACTGAGCTGGCGCTGTGCCTCCCCTTTCTCGAAGCGCTCCTGATACCCCTCGGCGTAGAAATAGCGGGAGGAGTCGGGGGTGTGTATCTCGTCGATGAGTATCACCTGTCCGTCGCGCAGACCGAACTCATATTTTGTGTCGACGAGTATGAGTCCTTTCTCGGCTGCCATCTCTGAGCCGAGCTTGAAAAGCTTGCGGGTGTATTCCTCCATCACCTTGTAGTGCTCCTCGCTTACAAGCCCCTGGGCGATGATCTCTTCGCGGGAGATATTCTCGTCGTGGCCTTCGGCTGCCTTGGTGGTGGGGGTGATGATGGGTTCGGGAAAACGTTCGTTCTCGCGCATTCCATCCGGGAGTTTCACTCCGCAGAGCTCGCGGCAGCCGTTCTTATATTCGCGCCATGCGCTGCCTGTGAGATAGCCGCGGATGATCATCTCCACCGGAAACGACTCCGCCTTGACTCCTACGGTGACCATGGGGTCGGGCACGGCAAGTTTCCAGTTGGGCACGATTTCCGATGAGGCGTCGAGGAAGTAGGCTGCAATCTGATTCAGCACCTGGCCCTTATAGGGTATACCCTCCGGCAGGATCACGTCGAACGCCGAGATGCGGTCGGTGGCGATCATGACCATTTTGTCGTTGTCGATAGTGTAAACGTCGCGTACTTTGCCGTGGTATTCGGCAGTCTGACCCGGAAAGTCGAAAGAAGTCTTGACCAAAGTTGTTGCCATCTTTTTTTTACAGTTTTGACGGAAAGGATATCCCCTCCCTTTGTTCTGACTGCGAAATTACTCATTTTTCTTGAAATATGGGAGGATACAGGGGCAAAAAATGTGCATTTGTAGTAAAATATCCTCTCGCGTTTCCGTTTTTTTAAGTGTGGATGATGAGAATTCAATTATTTTGTATAAATTTGCAGAATCATACTCGAAATATTAATTAAAACTACATAATTATTCATGGAGTCGAAAAAATTCATACTTCAGGAGAAGGATATACCCACCGCATGGTATAACGTCATGGCCGACATGCCTGTGAAGCCCCGTCCGCTTCTCAATCCGGCCACTAAGGAGCCTCTGAAGGCAGAGGATCTCTTCCCCATTTTTACGGAAGAGGCTGCCCGTCAGGAGTTCAACACCACAGATAAGTGGATAGAGATCCCGGAGGAAGTCAGGGATATGTACCGCATATGGCGTCCGACGCCGCTCGTGCGTGCCCGCGGTCTTGAGAAGGCACTCGGCACTAAAGCTCATATTTATTTCAAGAATGAGAGCGTCAGCCCTGTGGGATCTCACAAACTCAACTCCGCCATCCCCCAGGCATACTACGCCAAGAAGCAGGGCATAACCAATATCACGACCGAGACCGGTGCCGGACAATGGGGTGCCGCCCTCTCTCTGGCCGCTAAGCATTTCGGCCTTGAGCTTGCCGTATATATGGTGAAGGTAAGCTACCATCAGAAACCTTACCGCCGGTCTATCATGGAGACCTACGGCGCGGAGGTGATCGCCTCTCCGAGTATGTCGACAAAGGCCGGCCGAAAGATCATCACCGACCATCCCAACTACCAGGGATCGCTCGGCACTGCCATCTCCGAGGCCGTGGAGCTCGCCACGAGCACTCCCAACTGCAAGTATCTCCTCGGATCTGTGCTCAATCATGTGGCTCTTCATCAGACGGTGATAGGTCTTGAGGCTGAGAAGCAGATGGAGATGGCAGGGGAGTATCCCGACGTTGTGATAGGATGCTTCGGTGGCGGCAGCAATTTCTCCGGCATATCCTTCCCCTTCATGCGCCATAATTTCTCGGGCGAGCGCTCCACGCGCTTTGTCGCCGCCGAGCCTCAGTCGTGCCCCAAGCTTACTCGTGGCATCATGCAGTATGATTTCGGCGACGAGGCCGGCTACACCCCCTTGATACCTATGTACACTCTCGGCCACAACTTCTCGCCTGCCAATATCCATGCCGGCGGTCTGCGCTATCATGGCGCCGGTTCGGTCGTGAGCCAGCTCCGTTCGCAGGATATGATAGATGCCGTCGACATTCCGCAGACCGAGACTTTCGCCGCCGCTCATCTTTTCGCCCGCACGGAGGGAATCATCCCGGCTCCCGAGAGCAGCCATGCCATCGCGGCCGCTATCCGCGAGGCTAAGAAGGCCAACGAGGAGGGTACGGCACCGGTGATACTGTTCAACCTTTCGGGCCACGGTCTTATCGATATGGCCGCTTACGATCAGTATCATAGCGGCGACCTCACCGACTACGAAGTGCCTGAGAAGGAGATTCTCGACAATGTCGCGGCTCTCGACAAGATTCTCTGATCTGTTCTCGCTTGGCAGACAGGTCCGACCTGTCTGCTTTGTCCGACCGGTCTGACTTGTCCGACTTGTCCGACCGGAAAGCTCTGCGGTCGCGTAAGATTGTTTAACAAAAATCGATGAACGGTTAGCCCGCTGTCTCTGTTGTAAAGTAACAGAATCAAAAACTCAAAGATTATGTTAGACGAATTGAAAGAGAAGGCCGCAGGCCTCATGGGCAACGAGAATGTCCAGGCCGCCATCAACAAGGCGAAGGAATTCGCCAACAGTGAGAAAGGCCAGGAGACAATAGAAAATATCAAGGAAAAAGCCGAGGACTTCGTAGAGGAGAAGACCAACGGCAAAGGTATCTTCGGCTTCGGCAAGAAGGATTAAATGCAAGAATTATTAAAGCCAGATCGGCGCCCCGGATGAGTCCGGGGCGCCGATTTAGTGATGCGCGGCAGCGCGTTGCTGTATGTAGTCTCGGAATATTGCCGGGTCTATGGTAATTTTGTCAGGGAGTCACGGAGGTCAGAATGCCACCGAGACTGGCTTCCCAGTGTAGGTCACGCTCTTCGCTACGCCGGCATCTCCCGGCTTAACCAGGTTGATGTTGAAGCTGCGGTTGGTGAGCATGCCCGGATATTCACCCTGGCGTTCACCAATTGTGAGCGTGCGTGTCTTGTCGTTCCAGTTGAAGGTGATTGTGGAGTAAGCCCCTTTCTCGTAGTTGTAGTTGTCGAATTCATCCTCATAGAGCGTGAACTCGCCGTTGGCGCCGGGATATACCCTGATCTCCAGGTTGTCCCACGGTTTCTCTGTGGCATACTGCACGTCCGGTCCGACGGGGATGATGCCTCCTGCTTTCACATAGAGCGGTATGGTCTTGAGTGTGGTGGCTTTAGTTATTGATTTCCCGCCTTTGAGACGTTCGCCGGTCCAGAAGTCGACCCATTCGCTGCCTGCGGGAAGATAGACGTCGGCCTGGCGCTCCGCCAAGAAATCTATGGTCGTGGCCGATTCGCCGGCAGCCGCGTTCTCCTTGCGGTCCCAGCCGGTGTTCTCGTCAGCCTTCGACACCTTTTCGGGGGTGTATTGTGCCTCGAGCACCGGTGCCACCAGCAGCTGGTCGCCGAAGAGGAACTCGTCGCCGCGGTTCCAGCCGTTTTTGTCAGCCGGGAAGTCCATCATGAGCGGACGCATGAAGCTCCCCCCTTTGTCAGTGACCTGCCATGAGGTGGAATAGATGTAGGGGAGAAGGGCATAGCGTAGACGGATTGCCTCTTCGATGGCGTCGTAGGCTGTCTCTCCTTTTTTACCGAAGAAATAGATCTCGCGCATGATGTCTGTGCCGTGGGAGCGCATCATGGGGTTGAAAGCCCCCATCTGCAGCCATCTCACGTAAAGTTCCTGGAAAAGAGGATTTGTCACTGCCGAGTTGGGTTTGTCGGGAGTGTTGTAGCCCCCGGCGAAGAAGCCGCCGATGTCGCTGTTGGTGTTGGGGTTGCCGGTCATGGTGAAGTTGAGCATCGCGGGCACCGAACGGCGAAGCATGTCCCATGTAGACTGTGTGTCGCCTGTCCAGACATTACAGCCGTAGCGCTGCTGTCCGGCGAATCCGGATCTCGTGAGAATGAAGACGCGTTGTTTGTCGGATGTCGCTCTCTGATGGTCGTATACGCCACCAACCGTCATGAGGGGATAGGCTCCGCGCACCTTGCGGAATGTACCCATGCCGGTCTGGGCGGTCATGTCTTTCTCTGTGCCGTTGAAGAAGTCAGGCTCCGTGGAGTCCATCCACCATCCGTCCATGCCGAAATCGTAGAGACGGCGCAGATTCTTCCAGTAGATGTCGCGGGCCTCTTTGCTGTAGGGATTGTAAGCTCTCACTCCCGAGGGATAGTCCTTGCGGGGAGGCCAGATATGGGATATGCCTGATTCGGGCCATGTGGAGAAGTCGAAGAGAAGTCCTTTCTCGTTGAGTTCGCGGTATTGTTTTGTCTGCGGACCGAACGACGACCATATGGAGATGATCATATGGGCGTTGTCGCCATGTATGTCGGCCATCATCTTCTCCGGATTGTTGAAATCCGGACTCATGAATTCCATGGCGTTCCAGAGATAGTTGTTGCCCCAGTATTGCCAGTCCTGGATGATGCCGTCGAGGGGCACTCCGAGCTCGCGGTGCTTCTTAACGACTTCGGTGATCTCACCCTGGCTCTTGTAGCGCTCGCGGCTCTGCCAGAAACCGTAAGTCCACAGAGGGAACATCGGCACCTGTCCCGTGAGGTCGCGCATCTCGGCTATCACGCCGTCGGCGTTGTCGCCCGTCATGAGGTAATAGTCTGTCTTGTCGCCTACCGACGATTCGAACGACATCACATTGCCCGCTTCGTTGAAGTCTGTCGGTGAGTAGTTGTCCCAGTAGATGCCGTAGCCTTTCACGGAGACAACCACCGGTATGCCGTCTTCCACATTGCCCGGCTCAAGACGGCGGCTTATGCCCCGCTGGGAGAGCTGGCCGTTCTCAAGGTTGCCGAGTCCGTAGATCGCCTCGTTTTTGTCGAGGGTGAACGCCTGGCGCGCCTTATATGAATCCCTGTCGGCGTCTTTCATGGGAGTGAATACTGAATTGCCCGCTTCCCTGGTGAGGAGGCGCCCTTTGGCGTCGTAGAAGGATATCGCTCCGGCCTTCAGGTCGAGGCGTGCGGAAAGACGGTCGCTTTTAAGCTCCACCGATCCGTTCTTGCGGGAGGTGGATGTCTTCACGCTCCCGGGTTCTGCGATGACGGCAAGCGATTTCTCGTCGGCGGTGTGTCCTGCCGGAAGTTTGGTGACTCTGATAGTGCCGGGAGTGTAGAACTGCATGGTGATCTCATTGCCTCCTGCGGTGGCCTTGACACCCCCCGGGATATCCACGATATCCGCGGCATGCAAATGCGGCGCCGCGAGGACGGTCATCAGCAATGCGATTTTAAAGGTTGTCCGTTTCATAAATGATGGATGATATGTTTAGGTTTCTTTATGACCCGCGCCGAGGTGCTACAGATGCCGCACCTCGGCGCGTGGTTACAGTTGCAAAATTAATCCATGGATCGCGTGCGCCGGCAATATATATATTGAAAATGGCGTCACATTTGTTGAAACCTGGCGATATGATACATTTGTATATGGATTCCGATACATCCCGCCCATCCTAACGCTTGATGATTCTTCCTTGTGTGCTTAGGCTTAGCCTAAATGAAAGGAATGCGTATAAGTTTGTGGGTTGGATTGAATCTGATAAGATTAACGGAAAAATTTGCCGCCCATAATTTAACGTTCATTTTAAACAACTTCTTGAAAACCGATTATGGTTGTCAAAGTTTTATTGAGATGGAATGGCCATCATAGCTTACTGTCTTTGAATAGGAGGCAAGAGGTGTGTCGCCAGAGGGATTGCCTGGTTTCATGAGTTGGATGTTAAATGTGCGATTGGTGAGCATACCGGGATATTCGCCCTGACGTCCTCCAATCGTGAGTGTGCCCGTGGCATCGTCCCAAGAGAATGGAATCTCTGCGAATTTACCCTTTTCATAGTCGTAGGTTTCCCCATCGTCTTCATAGAGGGTGAATTCTCCATTGGCTCCCGGATAAACACGGATCTCGAGGCTGTCCCAAGGTTTCTGGGTGATGTATTGCACTTCAGGGCCGAACGGAACAATGCTTCCTGCTTTCACATATACCGGCATACGGTCTATCGGGGCTATGAACAGCACGTCTTTGCCTCCGTCAATAAGTTCATTGCTCCAGAAATCATACCATTTGCTTCCTTCCGGAAGATATACCTTCACAGGGGCCGCGGCTTTTGTTATGTCCGGATAGATGTTATGTCCTTTCTTGTCGGCGTCCAGATAGGTATAAAGTGGATCGGTCACTGGTTTTACGAGCAGAGACTTCCCGAACATATACTGATCATCGAGAGTAATGGCTTTGTGATCGGAGGGGAAGTCCATGACAAGTGGGCGCATGATAGTGCCCGATCTTTGAACCACATCTCCGGCAAGACTATAGATGTATGGCATTAACCGGTAACGTAGCTCAATGGCTTTCTTCTGTGCATCAAAGGCCCAGTCGCCGGGATTCCCGAAATTGTAAAGCTCACTCACCATCGGAGATGAACAGTGGTTGCGCATCATTGGCATGAATGTTCCCCATTGCATCCATCGCACTTGGAGTTCCTGCATTGCCGGACTTTTAGGGTCGTTGTTATAGTCCCATCCGAAGAAACCGCCTATATCAGTATTCCAGTAAGGAATTCCACAAATCACATAGTTGAGGCCCGAAGGAATCTGGTTTTTCATCACATTCCAGTTAGAGACGACGTCTCCACTCCAGCTGAAAGTGCCGTAATGCTGTATGCCGAATGTGCCGCAACGAGTCATCTGCATAGAGCGCTTATTGTTTTTCTTCATCTTGCGTTGATGTTCGTAGATTCCTTTATTTGACATCAATGCAAAGGCATTCTTCACGCTGCGCCAGGAACCGTCGTGGGTGAGATAGTCGGCATCTCCGTCTTTTTCAAAATGATCTGGTTCTGTCGAGTCTGTCCACCACGCGTCGATACCCATATTGTATAAGTTGGTGAGATATTTCCAGTAGATGTCACGGGCTTTTGGATTGAATGGATCATACGGACGCACGCCACGGTTGCGAGGCCATGTTTCAAATGGCAGGAGAGCTCCGATTTTTTCAAGTTCACGGTACTGATCAGTCCATGGCCCGAAGTTTGCCCATATGGATATCATCAGTTTGGAATTGTTGTCATGCACATATTCCACCATTTCATTAGGACTTTTTATTCGGGGTTCAGGATATTTCGCGTTGGGATCTTCATCGTTAGGAAGATATCGCATCCATTTCGGATCTCCCATTTTGTTGATGTAGTGCGGATTTACAAACTTCATCGCGTTCCAGTTGGAATCACATCCCCAGTATTGCCAGTCCTGCACCATTCCGTCCAGTGGAATCCCGAGTTCGCGGTAGCGGTCGAGTACTCCGCAGAGCTCATCGCTGCTCTTGTAACGTTCGCGGCATTGCCAGTGGCCGAGCATCTGGATGGGGAACATCGTCGCTTCTCCCGTGAGAGAACGTATTCCGGCGATTACACCGTCCTGTGTCCCGTCTTTATATATGAAATAATAGTCTACTTCCGGTGCCACTTCTGATGTAAATGTGGCTTTATTGTCTTTGTCTGTGAAGCGGGAGTCTCCCGCGTTGTCCCAATATAGACCATATCCCTTCGCAGATGTGAAATAGGGAATCGTGATATTGGTGTTGCCACACCATATCCTGACGTCCTGTCCACGTTGGTTCAGCACAGGACATTGCCTTTGTCCGAGGCCGAAAATCACCTCGTCCGGATCAAGATTATAGCTTTGGCTTACTTTGAATTTCCCTTCGTCGACTTTGTGCTCACATGGAGTATGGCTCCATGTGTTCTCGCGGAGAAGAGGTTTGCCATTGATGTCGGTGAACGTTACCTTTCCATCTTTCCCAATTACGGCACATATGGAAGAGGATTTCATTTTCACAGCTCCGCCATCCTGATTGATTGAAAGGTCGACGGCCTGTGGTTGCATGATTACGGAATAGCTCTTTTTCTCCGGAGCCATTTTCCCTGGGTACTTGCTTACCCTTACTATAGATGGGGAATAGAATGAGATCTCTGTGGTCCAACCTTCCTGGTCGGTTACGGAAGCGCCAGATTTCCCTATGGCAGGGTCTTGTGCTATGGCCGTAGCCGATAACATGGATACAAGAAGTGGAATTGAAAGAAATTTTTTCATGATTGGAGTTTCATTTTTATGTGAAAGTATGTGTTGCAAATTTACTCTTATTTTTTTCTAAAACAACATCAATGATGTTGAAAGAGTCGGTAATGATGTTGAAAACTTTATTAATATGCTCCATAACCCGGTTTATTTCATTTTTCGGATATAATTGACTTCTAAAAATTGGCGCGCATATAATCGCGAAATATCGTGAAGGTTTTTCGATTTGAATGAAGAAATTTAGCGGCTGGATGAAAATTGAAAAAGCGCACGCCTTCTCAGGAGTACGCTTTTTCGAAATTCCGATAAACTGTATCGGGTTTTGTTTTTATAACTAACCTATATATTTACCTGTATCAATATCCGGGATTCTGTTTCAATTTGCTGTTGGTCAGGAGAACCTTGTTTGGGATTGGATAAAGGTTTTTATTTGCGTCACTTTTATCATGGGAGAACCATGATTTTGTTGTGAATGCATTAAACCGGATCATGTCTTGGCGTCTGCGGCCTTCTTGACAAAATTCCCAACCAAGCTCATCAAGAAATCTTCCGTACTTTATATCGGCTCCCCCTTCTGTCGATGTTTTCACATCATCGCGTCTGCCATAATCATATACACTTCCCGACATGAGCTGTTCATCTGTGACTACAGCTTTGGAGGGGTTATCCTGAAATGCTCTTGCACGTACTTCTGATACGAGTGCGCCGGCGCCTGGTTTCCCTGAACGCATGAGAGATTCGGCTTTCATCATAATCACATCAGCGTAACGAAGCATTGGGAAGTCATTGCTAAGACGGTTGGTGATTCCATGTGCGTATTCGAATTTGCCCCACCGGAAACCGTCATCCACATCCGAGGCATCAATAGAAGGCACATCTACACTGTAGATTAGCGGTTTGCCGTCCGAACTGCGTAACAGCACATTCCCGGAAGCGTCATATTGTTGTCCCTGAATATACCAATCGGCAAGTCGCTTGTCTTCCGGATCAAACGATTTTATGAACTGTGGGATCGCACATACTCCACCCCAGGGACGGTCAGTGAAACCATATGTTGCCTGGTTTTCCGGCGCAAGGGTATAGAGATGGAAATCAAATGCATTCCAGTCTGTGACGTAAACCTCATCGAATGGCAGTGCGAAAATAATTTCTTTAGAGTTCTCATTGGCGGTTACGAACGGAGCGTTTATATCCGCTTCCAATCCATAGTCTCCTGATTCTTTTGCATGGTTGATGACCGCATCACATTGCGCGATACATTCTTCCCAGCGTGGCTCTCCTGTCCATACTTCGGAGTTGAGATACATTTTGGCCAGGAATGTATGTGCCACCCATTTGTTGATTCGGGCATAATAATAACCTCTTGCTTCTTCCGAAAGATTTGGTATGTTCTCTTTCAGTTCGCTGACAATGAAATCAAACACTTGTTTGCGTGTTGATTGCTCTGGAAGGTCTACATCTTTGAAATCGGTTATCACTGGCACATTACCGTAGAGATCGATAAGGATATAGTAGTATGAAGCCCTCAGGCATTTCAATTCGGAAATGAGGCGTGTGCGTGTTTCTCCTTGAACGTTTATGACGTTATCTTCAATTTGAGACAGTACACGGTTGCAGGCGGTCACACCATCGAAGGTTCGCTCCCATCCTACAAGCACGCCTTCGTCCTCAGTTGTCCAGGTATGTTGGTGCCAGCGTTTGTAGATATATCCGTCTACCCATCCAATTCCAAGGCGCGCGGGAATCACGTCTTGATCCGCGGAAAGTTCCTGAGAGCGGACAACTCCCTGCCAGAGCAGCATTGTCTGGCGCCAGGGAATGTAGGCTGCATTTACGAGATAGCTGATATCAGCTTCAGTTTTGGGTACATATTGCGAAGACACAATAGAACCGAAACTCTCATCTTTGAGATCGGTGCATGACATTGAAGAGAGAATCACAGCAGTCAGGCACAACGTTTTAAATATATTAAAGTATTTCATTTCTTATTATGATTTATGGTTAGAAGCTGAGATTTACTCCAAATGTGAATGAGCGCACTTGAGGATAGCGGTCTCGCGTGTCATATCCGGGAGTGAGGCCGTCGGTTGATACTTCCGGATCGATACCCTTGTATTTTGTGAAAGTAAAGGCGTTCAGCACCGACACATAAAGACGAAAATCCTTGATGTATTTTCCAAGGCTACCAAAGGAGTATCCCAATGTGATATTATCAATTTTCCAATAGTCCCCGTCTTCTACGTAGTAGCTGTTGAATTCTGGTTCCACTTCCTTGCTTAAGGTGTGTTTGCCGAATATAAGGTCATTGACGGATTTGAGACGATTTTCAAAGCGACTGTTTTTCGTATTCTCATAATTCATACGGGCTCCGTTTATAACTTGGAATCCGAAAGCGCCTCGCATGGTGATGTTTAGATCCCAACGACGGTAGCGCAGGGTGTTGTTCCAGCCGGCATACCATTTGGGAAGGCCGTTTCCGATCACATGTTTGTCTTCAGGAGCATGTGTGAAATCCTTATAGTTCACAAGTTCTCCATTTCTATCCTCATAGATCCATCTGCCTTCGTCATCAACGTCGACTACTTTAAATCCATAGAAATTGCCTATGCTTTCACCGACCTGGACCCTATGGGATGATGCGACCTGACCGGAATATTCCACAGAACCGGTGTCGAAATAGTCGTATTCAGTCTTGAATATACTGCCGTTAAGGCTTTTGAGCTTATTGGAATTGACAGAAAAACTTACTGATGTATTCCATTCCAGATCCTTTTGTTGCACCGGCACTATGTTCACCAGTGCCTCGAATCCTCGGTTTTCCATTGTGCCGCCATTGGCCGTGGTGATATTATACAGATTCGGAGGAGTGGGCACTGAATAATCGTAGATAAGACCATCAATGCGTCGGTTGTAGAAATCAAGGCTGCCGTTTATACGGTTGTCCCATAAGGCATAATCAAGACCTACATTGAATTCTTTTTTCTCCTCCCATTTCAAATCTGGATTTGGATTAGATGCGGGAACTATGGTCTGAATCCAGCTCCCGTTAAGATATGCATATGAACCATATTTCAACATGGCTACCCCAAGGAATGAGGTGCGCGGTTGGGAACCTGTGACACCATATCCGATACGTAGTTTAAGATCGGAGAAAATATTTTGATCTTGCATGAATTTTTCCTGGGTTATACGCCATCCTGCGGATATTGAGGGGAATAAACCCCAGGCATGATCTGTTCCCCAGAGCTGGCTTGCCCCTTCATAGCGCAAGGATGCCATCAGCAGGTAGCGATTGTCGTAAGCATAGGTTGCACGGCCAAAAAAACCAATAAGATTTGTGAGGGTTTTGCTCGAACCGACATTGGCTTTACCGTCCTTGAGGGCGGATCCTATTCCAATGTTATGCCATCCTCCGAAGTAATCATCCTGGAATCCCCAGTTGTCTGTCCAGCTCCATTCGTTGTTGTATTCATTGTAGCTGTATCCGCCGAGTACAGTAGACATCAAACATTCTTAAATTGTTATATTTACGCACATACGCGCGTGACTA
>CAJUQP010000052.1 GCA_910588245.1 uncultured Muribaculaceae bacterium
TATTTTCAGGTGTTTTGGATGATGTTTTTTCGGAACATCAAACTGAACACCCTACTTATTTATTTATGGTTTTATTTGTTTATATGATGTGTTTTTTATAAATTCGCAAAAAAAGTTAATCTATATGTCTTATGCCTGATAGACTTTATCATAGAACTGATGGCCGTTCAAAAATTTCTGATGAAGATCTTGAGCGTCAGATTAATGAGGATTTCAAACGTAATCCATCTGAATTTGCATCTAAGATAGTATCGGTTGACTCAATCCCAAGTAGCCGTTATTTTGTTCGCAAAACATCGGCTAATGGCATTGCTCAGATAAGGAAATGGCTGTAAGTCGGGTTGATCAGCGACAAATTGTTGAGGTATTTTATCGTTTTCATGATGGTGAAGTCCTACGACATCCTGCATTAGTAGTTTCATCTAATGATTTTCAGGATATTGAAGAAGGCATGTTTTATGCCGTATTGATATCTTCTAAAAACATACATCCTGAATATACAATTGAGATTGATCCTGACGACCTTATTGGTTCATCGCAACTAACCAAGAAATCATATTATGTCACTCATATAATGTCATTTTTTTCATATGAGAATGTCATATTTAAATATAATCTCTTTGTTAAGAAAGATTCAACTTTATTGTTGAAGAAGTAATCAATAATATTTTTGGTCCTTCTGATATGAGATAGTGTAAGTCTCCTTACATAATATTTTATGGGATGCATGTGTGATCAGACGGTATTTATCCTCCCGCAGAGGCGCAGAGGGCTCGCAGAGTTTTTTAGTATGGATTTTTGGAAAAATTCGTTTTAGAAAGAGAGGAGTGTGGGGGTGATGAGGGACTGCGCTGACAAGAATCTCTGCGAGCCCTCTGCGCCTCTGCGGGAGTTTTTGTGGAGGGATGGATGTCACGCGGAGGGGGATGTGGTTGGATGGTATTGAACACTCCCGCAGAGGCGCAGAGGGCTCGCAGAGTTTTTTAGTATGGATTTTTGGAAAAATTCGTTTTAGAAAGAGAGGAGTGTGGGGGTGATGAGGGACTGCGCTGACAAGAATCTCTGCGAGCCCTCTGCGCCTTTGCGTGAGTTTTATGTGGAGGGATGGATGTCATGCGGAGGGGGTGCGGTTGGATGGTATTGATCCTCACGCGGAGGTGTTGATGTGCATGAAAATGGGTCAGCGTGTGTCCGGATAATTCAAAATGCATTGCCCGAAATGGAAAAGCAATCGTTTGCATAATTTGTATTCCAAGGTATGTCGCTAAGAATTAATGTGGTACATGAGGCGATTTATCCTTATGATTGTTTTGGAATGATTTGGAGATTTGGTTTTCCGTTATTATATTTGCGACATATTTCAGCTCATAGTGTCGCGGGTCTGCGGAATTGGCCTTCCTTTGGATCCGTGGCGGCCGGCTGGATTGCAAAACCGAACCTGACACATACCGTATCATGAAGGAACTACGATATATGCTCATCCTGCTCATTCCGCTGCTCGCAGCATGCGGGAACAAGGGTAATATGGCCCGTCTTGACGAGGCCGACCGTCTTCTCGACCAGTATCCCGACTCGGCTCTGGCGATTGTCAACAGCATCGATACCCTCTCGCTCCGGGGCCCGGAGGAGCGGGGACGTCATAGCCTCCTGCTGACTATGGCCCTGCTGAAGACCGACCCCTCGGCGGTCAGCGACACCATCTTCGATCCGGCCTGGAACTATTACCGCACCATCGACGAGCCTTCGCGCGAGACGATGCTCGCCCACTTCGCCCGCGCCGCGTTGCTGGAGAAGCAAGACTCGGTGGCGGAAGCATTGATGGAATATGAGAAAGTACTGGATTATTCCTTGCCCGACATATCCAGCAGATATAAATGCAAGAGCTACCTTAACATTGCTTCCGATCTCCTCGAGATGGATTATCCTGACCTTGCTTATGACTATGCGCGACAGGCAAGGGAGGTGATTGATTATCCGGCGGATACTGTCCTGACACTGACCTATCATATAATTTCGGGGATGTGCCTGAATGGCATGGAACGTCATGACGAGGCGGAAAATGAATTCAGCAAAGGCCTATCCCTTGTAAAGGATAGCTGTGCGTCTGACCTGACATTGTCATTGATTTCAAATCTTGCTTTCACAAACAGTATGCAGGGTAAATATGAGGAAGCGGTTAAGCTGTGGGAGCGACTGCTCTCCCGCGGCGTCTCGCTGTCTTACGACTGTCTGTTTGGATATTCACTTTCCCTGATTGCCTTCGAACGATATGAGGAGGCGCTGGAAATGATCCTTCAGATGCGTGCTTCCGGGCGACAGATAGACAGGATGCGTTACTATTTCCTGATGTCAGAAGTGAAAGAGAGAACCGGAGACAATATGGCTGCTATGGAAATGAGAGATTCCCTTGAATTGCAAAGATCAATGGATTATCAGGACAAACTTGAATCGCATGATGAAAGTAAACTTATCGAATCATTGAGAAAAGAGATCAGTGACAAAAGAAGTGCCCTTGAATCTGAACGACAGAAGGGAAAGACATCGTCCGCGATAATAGCCATAGTGTCATGTGTATGCGTGGCAATCATTATCCTGATAATATTCCTATGGAAAAAGTATAAGGCATCGGTCAACGAGTCGGAGAAGAGGAATTCTGAATCAAGAGAGAGAGTCGAGTTTCTGGAAAAGGATATAATTGAGCGTAAAGAGGTTGAAAGACAACTTATGGCTCAGGTTGATTCGCTCCTTTTTAAGCTGAATGAACTGAGAAGGGAGAATGATGACTGGAAGACACGGCAGGAGAAGTCGGATGCTATCCTGAAAACAGAAAATGAATTGGCGACCCTGCGAAATAAGATAAGGGCAGATTTCCTTACCTACCACAAAGCGGTATCCCGCTTCTGCAACAACCCGCCTAATGGAAAAGGTCTGAAAACATTTGAAGAGGAGCAATCCAGATATCTTCAGCCTTATATGGATGAAAAATATATTATGGAGCTGAGATATCAGATTGACTTTTTTACGAATGATCTGTTATCATTTGTCGAACAGGAATTGAAGCTTACCGAGACTCTTATGCGAACAGCTGTCTACGATATATGTGGTTTTGATTATATCCGTATCGGAATGCTTATGAAGACCAACGCACAGTCGGGAGCCGCTGCAAGAAGCAGGCTCAAGAGAAAACTGGAACATCTATCTGACGATGATCTCAAAAGATGTAAGGAAGTCTTCAATTTATGGCGAAAATGAAAAATTTTTTACCAAAAATACGTGTGTTTTATTGTAAAATCATACATAAAAATGATAAAATCGTACAGATTTCATGTATGATATTATAATAAAATATTAATTGTCAGTACTTAAGTATTATATCCTCATGAAGGTCAGGCTCGAAAGACCGGTAAAAACTATTTATGAGGAGAATTTGGTGGAATATCTTGTATTTGTCTAAATTCGCGGCATAAATCTTAAATTTAGCGATCATGAAACAAATAACAGGATTCTTGATTTTTTCTCTGATGCTGCTTTTTGAGATGGCGGTATATGCAGAGAATCCTTCCGGTTCAACCTCCGGAGACAAACAGAGTAAACCAATAATAATACCCGTAGATCTGAAGAAGCAAAAAGGTGGACCACACTCTTATGCCCCTTCACGTAGAATTGAGGCTTATATAACAATGGAGGAATCGGGAACAGTCGGGTTCATTCTTCCGTTTGAGTCATATCCCGCGGATGTGACGATCACCGGAGAGGGAACGACGATGGGCTGCTGGACATCCACACTCGCGTATGCCGCAGACGTGATGCCGTTCGACGGAGGAGAGGGTGACTATCGCCTTGAGATCTCTACCCCCGACGGATCCTACGTAGGATATTTCACTTTGGAATGATTCTCCATATGGTTATCCAGACCATGCGGTTTCTGAAACTCATGCCGATCCTTGCGGCGTCAGCCATGATCATGATGGCGGCGTCATGTTCATCAGGGAAGACCGACTACGAGTCGGCCATCCTGGAGTGGACAGGCCGTGAGATTGTCTTCCCCGACAGCATGCGTCTCGCCGGCGGCGGTGTCTTCGTCAAGGAGCCGTCTGATTTCACCATCGTGGCCTACTATGACTCCGAGGGATGCACCGGCTGCCGTATGAAGCTCCCTTTCTGGAATCAGTTGATATGGAAACTTGATTCTTTGAAAAACCGTGATAGAGTGGAGGTGCTGCTGATAGTCGCGACTGAGAGGGTCGATGAGCTGACCACGCTGATAAAGGAGAACAGTTTCCCGGGTAAGGTTGTGGTTGACAGCGACAGCCTTTTTATGAGGGCCAATGGTCTTCCGGAAAACCCGTATCTGCAGTCATTCCTTCTGGATCGTGACAATCGTGTGACGCTTATCGGAAATCCCATAGACATGCACAGTCTTGAGAAAGTCTATCTTAAGAACATCATGCAGTCAGATTTTGAGGAATCTGAGGAAGACGACATTGATTCAGGATATGAGCATGATTTCGGAAAGATAGCCGGAGGACGTAGTGTGAGCCATACCTTCAATATGCTCAATGAGACCGCGGACACTCTCAAGGTCGGTGACATTGCAAGTTCATGTGAGTGCACCGTCGGCAAGGTGTCGATGGCAGTCATACCGCCGGGAAAGGCTTATTCTGTGGATGTCACATTCCGCGATACTATTCCCGGAGAATTCCATCGCACTGTGACTTTGTATTTTGATAACAGACATCGTGAAATCCGCTTCGGAATTTCCGGTGAGATAATAACCAAATAACAATTAATAACAATGACAAAGAAATTCTTTGGAGGGCTTGTATTCCTTGCCCTCGCGGCAGGAGGCTTCGCCATGCAAGGCAACTCCTCAAAGACGGCTCTTTCTCCGCTCCAGATGGAGAACCTCGAAGCCCTCTCAGACAATGAAAACACATCTGGAACTTGCAAGTGGGAGTATGATAAAGATTTATACGGCTGTCCAAGACACATTTGTATCCTAGATGGGAGAGGAGATATCTGTGTATGTGGCTCAGTATCATATAATTGATCTGTGGTGTCTGATTCTGCAAAATTAGGTATACTGGCTTAACCCAGTATACCTATACTTATAAAAGTCATTATGATGAAAAAGACTTTAGGGATAATCATTTTAAGTATGCTGTGGCTGATGTCATGTAGGCATCAAGAATCTAATAGCGATTCACTGCTCGGGGGAATCGATTTTGCCAACAGGAAAGATCTGTCGGATATGAAACTGTCGGATCTCCTGACCGATTATTCCATAATAGAACTTGAGACCAACGACAGTTGCCTCATCGGAGATAATCGTGGGAAATATGTGAAAAAGGAGGGAATAATATATGTCAAGTCTTTCAATGAGATCATGGAGTTTGACAAGTCGGGAAAGTTCCTGCGCAAACTGTCGCGTCAGGGCAACGGCCCAGAGGAATACGGCAGCATACTGGATTTTGAGATAGTGCCGGGCAAGGATGGGAAAGAGATATGGATCGGCTCGGAGTCCGGAATCTCCCGCTATGACGCGCGGACACTCGCGTTTATCGGGAGAAAAGACTACGAGGGTTTCCCAAGCCAGATCAGATACGTCAACGACACTACCTTTCTGGTGGTGAGTGCCGGCGACAAATGGTTTAACGCATGGTCGCCCGAAGGGAAAGTGCGTCAACGATATTTTGATGAAGACCAGGCGAACTCGCTCCGCAAGATATCTCAATTCAACAATACTGGCGACAGGGTATTCTATCAGATAGAGGACACCAACGAGGCCGTGGTCTATGACCCTGCGACCGATGCATTCACCATGAGCAAAATATTCGATGCCATACCGGAAGTCCAGACCATATCCGGCAATAGGGAAGCCATGGCCAAATACGGTTATCTTGATTTCCATAAGGAGACCGACGGACTGTATGACACCATGATATACGTGCGCACAAGCGGAGGCATGTCGTTGGCCCAGCTTTTCAGGAAAGACGGGTCGCGGACGCTGATTCTCTCGCGCGATGGGAAAACACGCGTGATGGATTATGACATGGAAAATGGAGGAAAAGCCAACGATATCGTGCCGGATATCAATATCCGTTTTTTGACGACTCCGGTTGCTACTGACAGTGACAGTGGCTTCCTTTTCATCCTTGAGCCTCTTGACGGCGATGGCGATTCTAATCCCCGGCTGTTGGATGTGGCAAAGATCCTATGATGCTCTGTATCCCTTCAGACCTGTGTCTGACAACTGTCCACGGCAGCTGCGGCTGGAAAGCCGCAGCCCCGGAGCTTACGCAACTGTTTACAGGGTAATTAAAGCTGCCGAAAAGAGTGCGGAGTTTGGGGTCCGTATTTATTGGATTGAGATGGCAAACCGGAAAAACAGAATATTGGTATGATGCTTTTCAACCATGATCAGTCTCTGTTGCGTAGCCTGGTTTTTGCTGGTTTTTACTGGTTTGGGACAATTGGACAAGTCTGAGAAATGGTAGGAGCCGGATTGTCAGGGCGATGTGAAGATGCGGATGCATATGACGGAAGATAGATTAATATGGATTTTCATGAGGCCTGTCTTTTGTCGGGAATAGAGATATGGGGTGATAAGGGACTATCCTGACAAGAATCTCTTCGAGCCCTCTGCGCCTCGGCGTGAGTTTTTGTGGAGGCGTGGAGGGCCGGTATCCACGGAAAATTTTCAATGATGATGAGAAGTTGTTTAAGAATGACAGTGACAGTGAGATTCGCTTGCAGGATATTGATGTCGGTTGCCGCATCAGTGTCTGTGGGATGCTCCGCGCATGGCGACGAAGGGCTGCGCGAGGCCCTTGAGATGGCCTCCGACAAGAGGAGGGGGGAGCTTGAATCTCTGATAGAATACAATTCGGAGACTCCTCTGCAGAGAAAGGGCGCGGAATGGATTGTAGCCAACATGCCTTTCAACCATACGCTCCGGGGGCCCGAACTGGAGCGTTATCTCGATTTCTACCATCTCTTCTCGGTGATGGGTAAGAGCGGGATCGCGATGGTCGACTCCCTGCAGAAGGCCGACGGAGCCTTCTCCGCCGCCTCGCTGAGGGCTGACAACGACCTGACGGCTATGGATCTCGAGAGGATGAACGACGACATGGAACTCGCTTTCCGCACGCGCCGGGAGATGCCGTGGTCGGTCAATGTCAGCGAGGAGGATTTCATAAGGTATGTGCTCCCTTACCGCATAGAGGACGAACATGTGTCCCCCTGGCGCATATATGCCAGGGGCCTCTTCTCAGGGGTGATCGACAGCCTGCGTGACGCAGGTTGCGACGACCCCCTTGTGGCGGCGCGCGCCCTTATCAAGGCCTGGAATCGCAAGGCGTTCCAATGGACCGGTCAGCTGCCGCAGGGCCCGGCATTGGGTATGCAGAACCTCACCGACAAAGCGGGCACATGCCGCGAGTTCGCCCACGGGGTGGTCTATCTCATGCGCGCCGCCGGGATTCCGGCGGGTATCGACATGGTGCCCGTGAGGGGGGAGAACAGCGCGGGTCATTCCTGGCCTTTCATCATAGGGAAGGGGGGCGCCACCTATGTGGCGAGCACCGAGAATCCCGACTTCATCCCCGCCGCGGAGTTCGACATTGTCGCCGCGAAGATCTACCGCAAGGAGTTCGGACTGAACCGCGACATCGACCGCGGGTTGCCGGCCGACCGGGCGTCGCGCCCCTCCACCTTCGCGCTGCCGAAACTCAGTGACGTCACCGCCATCTATAAGCCGGGAGCGTCTCTCGACGTGGAGCCTGAGGTGGCCGATGCCGGCGGTGAGACGGTCTATCTGGCCTCCTGGGGCAACAACAGGTGGGTGGCGGTCGACTGTTCGCCGGCGGGGGAACGCGTGCGGTTCCGCGACGTGTCGGGTGGCGTGATATCTGTGGCCGCCGTGATGCGGAACGGACGGCTCGAGCCGGTCAGCGCCCCGTTTGAGATGAGATGCGGGGAGGGGAAAGTGCGCTACATCGTTCCCGGAAAGAGGAGGAGGATACTGACCGCCTACGCCAAGTTCCCCCTCAACGCCCGCAACGGGGAACTCGCCGAAAGGTGCATAGGGGGAGTGATTGAGGGTGCCGACGAGCCGGCGTTCGCACATCCCGACACGATACACGTGATAACCGCCCTGCCGAAACGGCGCCTCAACGAGGTCCGGTTTGCCTCTCCCACGGCGCCCCACCGCTATTACCGCTATATGGGGCCTGCCGGTAGCCATTGCAACATCGCGGAGCTTGCCCTCCATGAGGCCGGTGGCGACGGCGCCGCTCTGAAGGGGCGGTTGATGGGCACCCGCGGCGCCTACGACAATGATCCGGCCCATGATCTCGACAAGGTGTTTGACGGCGATATCTTCACCTCTTTCGACTATAAGGAGGGGAGCGGGGGATGGGCCGGCCTCGACCTGGGTCGCCCCGTGAGTCTGGAGGGGTTGATGTATGTGCCCCGCAACCGCGACAATTATGTCCGCGCGGGAGATGACTACGAACTTTTCTGGTTTGGGGGCTGCCGCTGGAATTCGGCGGGAAGGAAGATGGCCATGTCTGATTCGCTCGACTTCGAAGTGCCTGAGGGGACACTCTATTATCTGAGGAACTATTCGCGCGGCCGCTCGGAGCGGATCTTCGAATATGACTTCGATCGCCGCGAGCAGCGATTCTGGTGACTCCGGATTGATAGTTGATTCGGTGGAAGATTGTGGTTTGAGATAAATTTTCTGAATGATGATTGAGTAAATCTGCCTTCTTATACGAATATTAATATAAAGAAGAATCTTCCCGATAGCGATTGCTGTAGGGAATGACTCCGTAATAGAAATTACCCATCATCATTCAGGAAGCGATGAAGCATATATTAAAACTATTTTTGATTGTGAGTGTGATCCTGGCGTCATGCTCTGAGAATGCTGTCATGAGGCGGCTTTCAGAGGCCGACCGTCTTCTCGACCAGTATCCTGACTCGGCTCTGGCGATTGTCAACAGCATCGATACCCTCTCGCTCCGGGGCCCGGAGGAGCGGGGACGGCATAGCCTCCTGCTGACTATGTCCCTGCTGAAGACCGACCCCTCGGCGGTCAGCGACACCATCTTCAAGCCGGCATGGAAGCATTACGGCCCCATCAACGAGCCATCGCGCGAGACGATGCTCGCCCATTTCGCCCGTGCCGCGTTGTTGGAGAAGCAAGACTCGCTGGCGGAAGCATTGATGGAGTATGACTATGTTGCCAACCATGCAAAAGGGGAAAATGCTAAAAAATATACTGCCAAGGCCCTATTAAACCAAGGTAGTATATATTGTAATAACGCAGATCCAAAAGCCGGACTTGATTTTGCGCTTAAGGCATCCCGAAAGATAGAGAAAAGCGGTGATACCACGACAATAATAAGGCTTCATAAACTTATGGGATTATGTTATAAAGATTTAAGAAAGGTTGACGCGGCTGAGGAAAGTTTACGTTCTGCATTGAATCTATGCAAAGCTTCGGAAGATAGTATCAACTATTACAAGATATCGGGATATCTTGCTGAGGTGCATGAACTACAAGGAAAAAATACTATGGCGGCTGCGGAGTATGAAAACCTCTTGTTGTCGGATATTCCGTTGAGCGGAAGTCAGCAGCTGTCTTATGTGAGATCTTTGATCTATACGGGACGGACAGATACCGCCAAGGAGATACTTGAAGATTACCATCCTTCTGATAATGCCATGAAGGTGATGTATTTCCATACTTTGTCTGAACTGCACGCAGTGCAAGGAGATTATAAGGCGGCATATGAAATGAAAGATTCCTTGCTGAGATACAACAATCTTATGATTCTGGAGAGTATGGATTTTGATGTCGACAACAAGATGTATGCCATGCAGGCTTCATTGACGGAATCGGAGCATAGGCTTGCCGTGAGTGAGAAGGAGAATGCAATTAAGAGCAGGATAATATTGGGATTCATCATCGTAATGATCGTAACCGGATCCATATTCATTATAATTAGGAAGAATAAGGAAATAAAAGAGAGGCGAAAAGAACATGCGGAGGAGATGAAACGGCAGAAAGAACGGAGTGACGAAAAAGAGAAGACCTTGCAAATCAGGATTCAGGAACTTGAGGAATTACGCGAGAGGGAGAGGGTTGAGAATGACAGCCGACAAAAGCGGATTGAAGAATTGCTTTCAGAAAGGGATAAACTCTATGATCAACTGAATAGTAAGGAGGAACGGTTGCAGGGGCTCCTTGACCTTAAGGGAAAGAATCAGCCAGAGGCTGATGAATACAGGCAACTGGAAGAGGAAGCGTCTGACGTTAAGAACAGAATCTTGGAAATATCAAGGGAGGTATCGGATCGAAAGAACGATATGCTTCAGGCATTTCTCGATCAACATGGCCAGTGTGCCTCATTCTGCAACCGGATGCCGGAAATGCATGGAAAGGGCTGTTTGAAGCGTTATGAAAAAGACAGGAATATGATAATTGCTGATTATAAGGAATCAGCGTTTGTGGCATATCTTGAGTTGAGAATAGATTTCCTGATGGATGGCTTTATTACTTATGTCAGGAATAAACTGAGAATGCCAGAGGATATGATCCGGATGCTGATCTATGAAATCTGTGGATTCAACTACAATGGCATGGCGCTTCTGTTCGGTATAACACCCCAGGCTGCTGCGGCACGTCGGACAAGACTTAAGAATAGACTTGCTGTGGATTTGGAGGAAAAATACCATGATTTAATAAGACACTACACGCATCTGTCAAAATATAACGATGAGGGTAAGTAGCTTTTCTATTTTCTAAAGTTGGGGCTTTTTTTGAATTTTACACATCTAAAAACGGCTTTTCTCCGAAAATCTGTTTACGCTGTCAAACCGCTGTAAATGAATGTATTTTAATTAATGACAAAAAATCGAAGATATGTGATTTGGCAGATTATCAGAATGTTAAGGAACGCCCGTGTAAAAAGCGCGTAAAAAGAATTGGAGCCAGATATTTGGTATTGGGTAATCTTTGTTGGTAATTTTGCGGCATCGAAAAACTAACAAAAATGAAGCAACTAAAGATTATTGCAGCCATATGCATGGCGCTTGTATTTGTATTCCCGGTATGGAGTGATACCAAAGATTCCACGGGATCATCAAAGCCAAAAGAAGTCCCTATCAGCCTTCGTAAAAAGAAAGATTGTGATATGGACTATTCTCCTTCACGTAGAATTGAGGCTTATATAACAATGGTGGAATCGGGAGCTGTCGGGTTCATTCTTCCGTTTGAGTCATATCCTGCGGATGTGATCATCACCGGAGAGGGAACGACGATGGGCTGCTGGACATCCACACTCGCGGATGCCGCAGACGTGATGCCGTTCGACGGAGGAGAGGGTGACTACTGCCTTGAGATATCCACTCCCGACGGCTCCTATGTAGGATATTTCACTCTGGAATGATTCTCCATATGCTTGTCCAGACCATGCGGTTTCTGAAACTCATGCCGATACTTCCGGCGTCAGCCATGATTCTGATGGCGGCGTCATGTTCATCCGGGAAGACCGACTACGAGTCGGCCATCCTGGAGTGGACAGGCCGTGAGATTGTCTTCCCCGACAGCATGCGCCTTGCCGGCGGCGGTGTCTTTGTCAAGGAGCCGTCTGATTTCACCATCGTAGCCTACTACGACTCCGAAGGATGCACAGGCTGCAGGATGAGACTTCCGAAATGGTTGGACTTTATCAAAATCCTGGAAGATTATGCGGAAAGTGATATAAAAGTGTATATGCTTGTCGCACCTGAGGTCAAGATGGATCTTATACAAACCGTTAATAGCCTCGGTCTCGGAGAGAATGTTATGGTTGACAGTTCCGGACAATTCCCAAGTCTCAACAGTATGCCGGAAGATCCTCTTTTGCAGACATTCCTGCTTGATTCCGACAACAAGGTTGTGCTCGTTGGCAATCCTTTTGACTCACCGGTATTGGAGCGTCTTTATCTTAAGGCAATCGGTATCGATGAAGATGTCATATCAGATAGAAGAGAAACTGTAGCCTCATATGACTTCGGCAAGATCAGACCGGGTGAAAGTGTAAGCCACACATTCCGTCTTACGAACGACAGTGACAGCACGCTCCGGATAAAAGAGGTGGAAAGTTCGTGTCCATGTACAGAGGGGCATCTGTCCACACGGTTTATTCTGCCAGGCAAAGAATACGAACTGACTGTCTTGTTCGGTGATACGGTTGTTGGGCCTTTTGAGCGGACTGTCATCTTAAAATTTGAGAATAAACTTCCGGAGAGACAATTCGTCGTTTCCGGTGAGATAAAATGAGCCGGCATAAGATATGCGCGCGAGATCTCATGCCGTTCATAACGAGAGAAATAAATAAAATTATCAACAACAAAACGACAAAAAGATGAAAAGGAAACTTTTTGCGGGAGCTACGGTCATAGCTTTGGTTGCCGGAGGCTTCGCCATGTCGAAAAATTCCACCGGTACTGTGCTCACACCTATTCAGACGGAGAATATCGAGGCGCTTTCCGGCTATGAGTCCGGTCTTGATAAGTGTAAAGGATGCAGCAGCAAAAATAC
The DNA here is from genome assembly GCA_910588245.1 of uncultured Muribaculaceae bacterium. Taxonomy (GTDB): domain Bacteria; phylum Bacteroidota; class Bacteroidia; order Bacteroidales; family Muribaculaceae; genus Lepagella. Next base: position 12,596 of record CAJUQP010000052.1, read on the forward strand.
CAGAGATTATTGCTGCACCCTTATTATAGATCAAATAAGGGCTGATCTGTTCAGGAATCCTTGATTATTTAAAGCAAAAGTTGAAACTGACATAATTTAATGTTGGTGTATACGTAGGTGGTCTGATTAAACTGATAGAATTTATTTTTGAATTCTAGCATACCATCTGCTCGCTGTTTTGGAGCCGAGTGGCTTTCTAACAGCAGCTCATCTGGTATGCGTTTAATCTGATCACCTTTTTAAAAGCATATTGTAAAATTCTTGATTTCAAGGATAGAGTATTGTTGTAGCATGGATATAATATTCTGTAAATGATTAAATCATGATGAAAATATCAAAATATATATTCATAGTATTGTCATTTGGCAGTCTTCTGTCTTGCAATGTAAAAAACTCGGAAGAAAAAATGCCTCAGTATGCTGATTGTGATTCTCCGACCATTCTTGTTGGAGAAAGGGTCTGTCAGAATGTGTTTATTGGATTCCCAGGGAGCTTTATATCTTCCGGCGATACTATCTTGGTAGAAGACGGAGACGATGAATATTGGTTCTCGGCAATATCATTAAGTGGAGACAGTCTGATCGCGAGATGTGGTAAGATAGGTCAGGGACCTGGAGAATTGATTCGCCCTGTCTCTCCCCGCCTTCTTTTGAATGGAGAATTGACTATGTATGATCGGTCTGCGAACATCTTTTGCCGCAACAGAGACATCCTTAACTTTATAGAGCATCCTGATTCGGCGAGGAGAGTTACATTTAAGAACCATCAAGGAGGTGTCATTATGGCAACTGCCTCAGGGTATGTTGGATTTCAGACTATGGGCGATGGACATATGCTTACATCATATGATCCCGAGGGAATGCCGACAGGAAATTTCGGTCTAATTCCAGGCACTCGCGTCTCCGATGATACTACTCCAGAATTCTATCTTGTCAACCAGATAGACTACACTGTGTCGCCTGATGGGAATAAATTGTGTGCGGCTGGACTCTACCATGACTGGCTTGCGTTTTTCGACGTCAGTTCGGGGGAGGCCTCGTTGATAAAGCAATACTATTCAGAATCTCCTGTCGTCATGAGTGAGTCTTCATCAGATTCTTATCATGTTGATCTTCTCCCTGAGACAAAGCTGCATTTCAGGTCGATAGCATCAACTGACGAGTCTGTGTATCTTCTTTATTGGGGAGTGACAGAGGAGGATCGTGAGAAAGGGAAGGTGACCTGTAGTGTACTCCATTATGATTGGAACGGACGTCTTAGCTCCTGTTGGCGGTTGAATGAGATAGTCGACTATATTTATGTTGACGAAGATGACAAAAACCTTTATGCCCGGACAATGCCGGATGTATATCCTGAAGTGGAAATTCTTCGATATAATTTGATTGAATGAGAGTTTTTTTATATTTATTCTATCTAAAATAAAACGTTAAATCATGGGCACATGTTTTTTGTATAAAATGTTTAATAAGATAAAGGAATATATTAGATTATGTGACTAAGCGGCGATTGTGTCTTAACTAAAAGTACCAGACAATAGGTAACTACAAATCTGATATCGGGCCGGAATCGTATGACCACGAGGAGATGTTTAACTGGGCCGTGTCGCAGGCCGCTCCGATACGTCGTGTATATTCGCAGCGGACGGTGCGCTATCAGTGGAAATACGGCTGGGTGAGCGGCGGATTCACCGCTGACTGCAAATTTGACGCTCCGGCAGGATCTGACGGCCAGCAGCAATGGTATACACGCAATTCATATCTCGGCAAGGGTCGCGGCAGGTTTGCCGAGGGTGCCTATAACTTTGTGTTCAACGGCGTGGAGCTCGGCGATGGCGCTGATAAAGAAAGCTATATCTGCGACGACTGGACCAAAGGCAGCAACGTGACTTTCATTGAGGAGACTCCTGTGGTGCGCGAAAAACCGTTTCTCTTCGTCGGCGACGACGGACGGTATAAGGTGTTCCGCCCTGCCCTGAAGAAGAACTCCAAGGGGGTGAGCTACACGCGTGACGATATGGGGAAAGGGGAGACGCTCGATCTTCTCGACAGTTTCTTCATAGCGCGGCCCGGAGTGACGGCGGCTGAGATAAACGCGAATCTGAAGGCAGGTAAAAACATACTGCTGACTCCCGGCATGTATGAGATATCGGAACCGATACGCGTATCCCGTCCGAATGCTATAGTGATGGGTTTGGGATGGTCCACGATCGTGCCCGGACCCGAATGCCGCGATGCCGCGATGGTGATAGACGATGTGGACGGGGTGCAGGTGGCGTCGATTCTTTTCGACGCGCATAATTCGTCGACCAACCTTCTCCGGGTGGGTGACGGTGTCAGCGGTCGCAGCCATAAGGATAATCCTGTTGTGCTCAATGATCTTTTCTTCCGCATAGGTGGCTTCATGCCTCATAAGGTGCATGTGGATTGCGCCGTGGAGATCAACAGCGACGATGCGGTGGGCGATCATTTCTGGATCTGGCGTGCAGACCATGGTGTGCGTGGTTCGGTGGGCTGGGATGTGAATACAGCCGACCATGGTCTGGTGGTCAACGGACGCAATGCCACGATCTACGGACTTTTCAACGAGCATTTCCAGAAATACCAGACGCTCTGGAACGGCGAGGGTGGAAGAGTGTATTTCTATCAGTGCGAGACTCCGTATGACGCTCCCTCGCAGGAGGTGTTCATGAGCGAGAACGGCACTCGTCCCGGTTACGCGGCCTATAAGGTAGCTGACAATGTAAGGTCACATCAGGCTTATGGCATCGGCATCTACGATGTGCTTCATCACGATATCTGTTTCGAGAATTCGATAGAGGTGCCCGACAACAAGGGGATCGAGATGTTCCATCTTGTCAATACGAGTTTCATTCCCGGCGACAAGAAGGGCTTCAACTCTGTGATCAACGGTATCGAGCCGAGCACATACACGCACGCTAAGCAATATGTGGCGCGTGTGCCTGAATTTATCGGTAAAAACTGACGTAAAAACGTGTGGCCGGAGACGCTTGGGGCTCCGGCCGCGCATCTCTTCCGCGAAACGGGGGGATGGGGTTGTAAAAGATTGATGATATCATGGAGAAGAAGAAAGAGAAACGGCTGCTGGCGCTCGACGTGATGCGGGGCATCACGATCGCGGCGATGATTCTTGTGAATAACCCCGGGACGTGGAGCGACATATATTCTCCTCTGCGGCATGCGGAGTGGAACGGGCTGACGCCTACCGATCTTGTGTTCCCTTTCTTCATGTTCATAATGGGCGTGTCGACATACATGTCGCTGCGTCGCTATGGTTTTCAACTGTCGTGGTCTGCCGTGTCGAAGATACTGCGGCGCACTGTCGTGATTTTCATGATAGGTCTTGGCCTTGCCTGGACAGGGCTTTTAGTCGACGGGATGGCTTCAGGGAAAGCTCTTGCGGATGCCGCCCTGTCGTTTGGCGATATAAGGATACTCGGAGTACTGCCTCGTCTGGCGCTTGCTTACGGGATCGGAGCGCTTCTTGCCCTTTGCTGCGGCACGAGGCATCTTGCGGCTGTGACAGTTGGCATCCTGATCGCATATGCTCTGATTCTTATATTGGGGAACGGGTATGAGTTTTCCGAAAGGAATATCATTGCAACGGTCGACCGCATGGTGCTTGGAGAGGCGCATATGTATACAGACCGGATAGGGGACGTGGCCATGAGGTTTGATCCGGAGGGGTTGTTGTCTACGCTTCCTTCGGTGGCGCATGTGCTCATAGGTTTTATGGCCGGAAGAATGCTGATGGGGGAGAAGGACAATAACCGACGTGTGCTCATGCTGATGATCATGGGAACTTGTCTTACTTTCTCAGGATTTCTTCTTGACTACGGTTTCCCGATCAACAAGAAGGTATGGTCGCCGACGTTCGTGCTCACTACCTGCGGACTTGCCGCACAGACGCTGGGATTGCTTATCTGGCTTATTGACGTAAGGGGAAAGGTGGGTTGGTGTAGGTTTTTCGAGGTATTCGGTGCGAATCCTCTGGCTCTGTATGTCTTTGCCACACTGCTTGCCATATTTGCGGGCAATACCGTGCAGTGGGAGATAATGGAGGGTTGTCTGATACCGCTGTGCATGGGAAATCTCTGGCTGGCGTCGCTGCTTTACGCACTGCTTTTTGTCATGGTGACATGGCTACCGGGGCTGTATCTATTCTGGCGCCGTATCTATATCAAGATCTGACTTCCGGTAGGGAGTTTTCCGTTTTCCGTTGTCGATTGTCTGTTTTCCGCGTGGGATTGGAGAGGGTAACGCCGGTTGGGTGTTATACCGATTCCTGGTCAGCGGACATGCTGGGTCGGTCGCCTTTTAGAAAAGGGCGAGTATAGCATTATACGGGGAATTTGAGCGATACTCACCTCAAACATCAAAACCGTCGCTTCGCTCCTCGGCCATGCCGGACTCAAACATGCCGAGAAATACACCCGCGCCGTCGATTCACTCAAACGCGAAGCCATCGACTCCCTGCCTGATATTTCCTTCTAATATATGCAAAACTGCTTGCACTTGACTGACAATAAAATTAAAAGTATTACCTTTGTAAAAACGATATTGAAATGCCTCTGACTAAAGATGAAATACGGTCGCTGTTGGGCGACATTGAGAATGAGCGTGTGGAGCGCACATTATCCACTGACAACACAAAGAAAATGTCGGAGGCAATCTGCTCGTTTGCAAACGATATACGCAATACGAAGAAACCCGGATATTTTCTTATTGGAGCAGATGATAACGGAAATCTTGATGGACAGACGTTCACCGACGAACAGTTGCGTTCATATGCGGGACTCCGAAATTCCGGGACAATACTTCCACCTCCTGCGATGATGGTATATAAAGCATCTTTCTCCGAGGGAGAAGTTGCGGTTATTGAAGTTCAGCCAAGTGAAGATACGCCGGTCAGGTACAAGGGCGTGATCTGGATTAGAGTCGGTGCAAGAAAAGCTGAGGCAAATACAGAGGAAGAACGCATCTTGACCGAGAAAGGTCAGATACATAGCTCTTCTTTCGATGGTCGTCCGTGCCGTGAGGCCTCAATTGATAACATTGATGTGGAGCTGTTCAAAAATGAGTATCTGCCAAAAGCCGTGTCGCCCGCGACATTAGCAAAGGACAAACGCACACCGATTCAGCAGATGGCATCGTTACGCCTTTTCGATACACGGTTTAATTGCCCCACCTATGCAGGAATCCTATTGTTGGGCAATAATCCTCAATATTTTATTCCGGGAGCATATATCCAATATGTGAAGTTTGCCGGGACTACTCGCGCAACAAAAGTCCTGAAAGAAAACCGGTTCAAAGGAAATCTAATCTCGATGCTGAAAGAGTTGGAGTATTTCATCAAATATTCCATAGAGAACAAGCGGCCGGAATTTGTCAGCGTATTGCGCGAGGAGCCCCGCATCAACTATCCGTGGGAGGCAATACGCGAGCTCGCCATGAACGCCGTTATGCACCGTGCATACAATGGGAATAATTCTCCGATTAAGTTTTACGAATACAGTGACCGCATCGAGATTGACAATCCCGGAAATCTTTACGGCAAAGTCAACTTGGAGAACTTCCCCAACGAGACAGATTATCGCAATCCCAATATAGCCGAAATCATGCTCAATCTCGGTTATGTAAATCGTTTCGGTAGTGGTGTCAATACTGTTTCTATGCTTCTTGAAGAGAACAAGAGTAATCCTGCTGAATTCTTGCTTGGCGATTACACGACTTTCAAGGTGGTTGTCCAGAATGCCGATGTCATAGAAAGTGGCACAGATGTCATAGATAAAAAGCCTAATGTCATAGTAAATGTTACAGAGAATGGCACCAATAATAATGGGATTGACACTTATAGTGGCACCAATGAGAGCACAGATGGCACCAATATTAATGGTGTTGGCACCAATAGTGGCACCAATAATGATGCTCAGCGGAAAGCAGCTATAATAGAGATGATGAGGCATAATAAACGTGTCAGTGTCACACAAATATCCAGAACCTTGAATATTCCTCGCAGAACTCTATTTAGAATCATTGATATATTGAAGTCTGAGAACAGAATTAAACGTGTCGGTGATTTAAAATCCGGTACTTGGGAAGTCATTGAGTAAGTTGCGAAATCATTCCATGTATGCAACCGAGTCTGACGAACTGAAAAGGCTACGAGCAGAGAATGCCCGGCTGAGGGCTCTGTTGTCTCGATACGGAATTGCCGTTGATGAGGCTGCGCCTTCAATTCCACAAAAGCTATCGTTGTCGCTTGAAGAGAAGGTTACTCTGTTTCACTCTCTGTTTCAAGGGCGAGAGGATGTATTTGCTCGGCGATGGTTCAGCAATTCAACCGGAAAGAGTGGATATCAACCGGTATGTAGCCGGGAATGGAACCGCGAGTTTTGCGACAAAAAGAAATTCAAATGCGCCGAATGTCCCAACCGCGAATTTCAGCCTTTAGGATATGATGATATTTACCGTCACCTCGAAGGCAAGGACCCGAATGGGCGCGATGTCGTTGGCGTATATGCCATATTGACAGACAATACCTGCCGATTCCTATGTTGTGATTTCGATGACAAGAGTTGTGAGCATGGCTATCAGAAGGACGTAATGGCCTACGTGGGCGTTTGTCGCGATTGGAGGATACCAGCATATATCGAGCGTTCAAGATCGGGCAATGGCGCGCATGTATGGGTACTTTTTGACGAGCCAATAAAAGCAAAAACAGCCCGAAGTCTTGGCAATGCAATTTTGACAGAGGCTATGGAGCGCGAAGGACGGATGTCGTTCAAGTCATACGACCGTTTCTTCCCGAATCAGGATTTCATGCCTGCCGGAGGTTTCGGCAACCTTGTTGCTTTGCCGCTCCAAGGTCGGGCGCGAAAATTGGGCAACAGCGTGTTTGTCAACGATGATTTCGTTCCGTTCACGGATCAATGGGAATATCTGCAAGACATGAAGAAAATGTCGGCAGTGGATGTTGAAAGGCTGGTATCGCGATATGACAATGAGCCTATCGGTGAACTGTCAAGATCAAGTGAGTCTGTACCTTGGGAACGTCCTCAGCCACGACCTATGACTAAAGCGGATTTCCCAAAGAAAATTTCAATCATACGCTCATCCGGTATATATATTCCGATCGAAAAACTCTCAGCTAAAGCTGTCAATCACCTCAAGCGACTTGCCGCATTCAAAAATCCTGAGTTTTATGCAAAACTTGGAATGCGTCTGCCTGTCTATAATTTGCCCCGAATAGTTTCCAGTTCGGAGATGATGGATGATTATCTGTTGCTTCCGCGAGGGTGTGAAGATGCTGCCGTCGACTTTTTAATTAGCAACGGCGTTGATGTCAGGACTGATGATAAGACTAACCCGGGGCAGGAAATTGAAGTCGGATTCAACGGCACGTTGCATGAAGAACAAAAGCGCGCTGTAGAAGCGCTTGAGGTGCAACGCTGCGGCACTCTATATGCAACTACGGCATTCGGCAAGACCGTAACAGCCGCAGCACTAATTGCACGAAATAAAGTCAACACGCTCATTCTGGTTCACACCAAGGCCTTGCTTGACCAGTGGCGCGAACGTCTCGAAGAATACCTATCAACAGATTTTCAGCCTGAAGAGCAGTCTAAAAAGCGAGGTCGCCGGAAGAAATTCCAACAGTTTGGAGCGCTATCCTCCATAGAGAACACGCTAAACAGCAAAATTGACATAGCTTTACTCCAATCTTGCATAAGCGACAATGAGGTCAAACCTTTTGTCCGCAATTATGGCATGGTGATAGTCGACGAGTGCCATCATGCACCTGCAGTGAATTTTGAGCGTGTGCTTCGCGAAGTCAATGCCCGTTTTGTCTATGGCCTCACTGCCACACCCATTCGCAAGGACGGTCATCAGCCAATTATATTCATGCAATGCGGCGACATTCGCTATACTTCCGACTCAAAGTCACAACAGACACAGCAATCTTTCCGACGGCTCCTTATTCCACGCTTCACCGCCCATCGAAATCTTAAAGCCGACGGAGGAAACTACGCCCAGGTTATCGACGAGCTAATCGAAAGCGAATCGCGCAACAAGCAGATACTAGATGATATCGCCTCAAATCTCGCCGAGGGACGAACGCCAATTATTCTGACTGCCCGCACGGCACATGTCGATTTGCTCTCCGAGGAGTGCCGCCAGATTTGCCCGAATGTCTTCCGACTCGTCGGTAACGATTCCGCTAAAACCAAGCGCGAGGTCATGGAGCAACTGAGCCTCATCCCAGCGGATGAGCCGTTGGTAGTTGTAGCGACCGGCAAATATGTCGGCGAAGGTTTCGATCTGCCCAGACTCGACACATTGATGCTCGCGCTTCCGGTGTCATGGAAAGGACTTATCGCACAGTACACAGGACGACTTCACCGTAACTATCCCGGCAAGAGTGAAACGCGCATATATGATTATATTGACCTCCGAGTGCCCATCTGCGATTCGATGTATCGGAAACGCCTTCACGGTTACAAAGCCGTCGGTTATTCCATAGCAGTCGCAAACGAAGGATTGTTTGCCGGGCCGACAACAGAAACAATATTTGACGCCACAAACTTCGAAAGACAATTCCATGAAGACCTTTCAAAAGCTCGGCATAGCATAATCATATCGACAATTCGTCTGCGCTGGAACCGTACTCCTAAGATTATAGACCTTCTTGCCGCAGCCTCACTTCGCGGCGTAAGCATTACAATTATTATTTCCGAGACCGGCCATCGCGAATCTGAACTGCAAGCAATGGGCTTCAGGATTCTCCATCTCCCAACATGCAAAATGCTATGCGCTGTCATAGATCAACGCATCGGTTGGTACGGAAGTGTGAATCTTGTCGGTCACTCTCTTGCCGATGCCAACGTCATCCGCATGTCTTCCTCTGAGTTTGCCACAATTCTCTTTGACGCTTTAGATTGTCGGTAATAGACGATTATATGGTGAGTCAGCTATCTGACCATTCTGCCAAATGTATATGATTTCAGGACAGAGAAATTCAGTGGTCACACGACCACAGCAAGGTGTCTTTAGGCATGACACCAGAAATGGTAAAAATGGCTTACGGAGATCCAGAAAAGATTATTTCCATGACAGATTTGTCTATGGGAATGACTCAATGGCATTATACAAACAAGACTGTAACATTTGTTAACGGTAAGGTGAAAGATATAATAGATTTTTGATTAAAATTATAATATATACCATAACAATCTATAAATCATAGTATTAATTATGTTTCTGGCAAGGTTTATGCTTTAGAGGTTGTTTAAAAACGATTGTTAACGGAAGTGAGTTTGCGAAGGGTAATA
>CAJUQP010000053.1 GCA_910588245.1 uncultured Muribaculaceae bacterium
AGGACGAGAGATTTTCATTCTCTAAAGAGCAGTTCGACTCTGCTATGGGCTACCATTATTAACAACATCAAGACAAAGCATATTTTTTTAAGATGGCAAACCATAAATCATCATTAAAAAGAATCCGCCAGGCGGAGAAGAGGAGACTCGAGAACCGCTACTGGGCGAAGACGGCCCGCACTGCTGTCCGCCGCGTGCGCAAGATGACCGACAAAGCCGAGGCTACCGAGGCTTACAACAAGGTTAACGCTCTCCTTCAGCGTCTTGGCCGCAAGAACATCATCTCCAAGAACAAAGCCGCCAACCTCTGCAGCGGTCTTTGCGCCCACATCAACAAGCTCGCGTAAACCCTCGCGGCCCCCGCAAGGCCGCTGAGTGAAGATATATCCTGCGGCATGTGCGCCACTTGATGGCTGCGCGGCCTGACAAGGATTGCGTCGGTCCATTCGTCTATCGGTTAGGACGAGAGATTTTCATTCTCTAAAGAGCAGTTCGACTCTGCTATGGACTACTTCCCTAAATCCATCCTATCCCCAGAGGCCGGTTTCCGTTTCGCGGAGCCGGCCTCACCTTTTTTATGGCAAATATTTTCCTGTGTGGGCACTTTTTATTAATTTTGGCGTGATTATCGCCGCGGCTTCCAGCGATTCCGTCTCGTGGCCGCCGGCCGACATGCAGTAACAACGCCTGAAATGAAAAAAGAAAACCTAAGGCCCCGATTCATGAGGGGCATGATATCCATAACGCTCTCTGCAGGAATGTTGTGCGCCTGGGCCTCGGAGCCCATGCCCGCCTACCGGCTCAGCCCGCTGGCCAAGGGCTATATCGAGCGTGCGAGGACCATGCTCGACCAGGGTAACTACGCCGGTGTGATCGACCAGCTCCGCCATCTCGACACCCAGGGCACCGAGCTCTCGGCTTCCGAGCGCGAGAACTGCGCGTATCTCCTGGCCCTTGCCCTCTACGAGAGGGGCGACGCCGACTGCGTCGACGCCTTGCGCGATTTTGCGGAGGCATATCCCGCATCGCCCCAGGCCCTCCCCGCACGTCTGGCAGCCGCCGACTATTTCTTCTTCGCCCACCGCTTCCAGAGCGCCCTCGCCGCATATCAGGAGATCGACTATGCGCGCATTAACCCCGCCGACCGCCCGCTCTACGACTACCGCAAGGGGCTGTCGATGCTGCGATGCGGACTTTACGACGAGGCCGCGCCTCTTTTCCGGGAGCTCCGCGACAACCGTAACTACAATCTGCCGGCCGACTACTATCTCGCCTACATAGATTATGTGGGAGGGAATTATGAAAGCGCCTACAACGCTTTCGAGGAAGTTGACTCCCGTCTCGACGGTGAAGACGGCGAAGGGATGGAACCTAAATACTATCTCGCCCAGATCGACTATGCCCGACAGCGCTATGACAGTGCCGCGCGTCTCGGGCGGGAGTTGCTCTCCACCCGCGACGGGGGAGAACTCACGGCTCCCACAGAGCGCATAGTGGGCCTGAGCCTTTTCAAACTCGACGACTACGCGCAGGCCCGGAAATTTCTCGAGAGATATCTCCGCTCGGAGAGCGGTGAGCCTGCCTCCGACGCGATATACGCCCTCGGCGTGATCGACTACCGCGACGGCGACATGGAAAGCGCCCGCTCGCGCTTCTCTTCGCTTACCGACCTCGACAATGACCTCGCGCAGAGCGCGTATCTCTATCTCGGACAGATAGCCGTGAAGGAGAACGACAGCAACGCGGCCGCCATATCGTTTGAAAAGGCGTCGAAAATGAATTTCGATCCTGAAGTGACGGAGACGGCCATGTTCAACTATATCGCGGCGCGCACGCGGGGAGGCAACATACCGTTCAGTTCCTCCATCCCGCTGCTCTCCGGATTCCTGCGTCAGTTCCCGCGCTCGCGATACGCCCCTCAGGTGGAGGAATATCTCGCCACGGCATACTTCAATGAGAAGGACTACGCCAAGGCTCTGGAGAGTGTGAACCGCATACCTAATCCGTCGAGACAGGTGGTGGCGGCCAAGCAGAAGATTCTCTACGAACTCGGCATGGAGGCCATGGCCAACAACAGGCCGTCAGACGCGCGCCGCTATCTCTCTGAGGGGGTTATGCTCCGGAGCGAGCCGAAGCTCACTGCCCAGTCGTATCTCTGGCTCGGAGACGCGGATTATGCCCTCGGTAAATATGCCGAGGCGGAGAAGGCATACTCGTCATATCTGAAGAGCGACCGCAACGGGGAGAACCGCACGCTGGCGCGCTACAATCTGGCCTATGCCCAGCTGATGCAGGACAAATACCGCGCCGCGGCTGCCAGTTTCGCCGAAGCCTTGAAGTCCGATCCCCTTCTGCCGGGGCGGCTTTACGACGACGCGTTGATACGCATGGCCGACGCGCAGTATTACGCCGGCGACTATCGCATAGCGTTGAAGAATTACACCACGGCAATCGAACATGGCGCCCAGGATGCCGACTATGCCACATTCCGCAGGGCCGTGATGATGGGACTGGCCGGTGATGTCAGCGGCAAGATCGCCGAGCTCTCGGCCATGCCGTCGCGTTTCCCGGGGTCGAAATGGCTCCCCAACGCGCTCCTCGAGAAGGGACAGACATATGCCGGAATCGGCGACACCGGTAACGCCGTGAAGTCTTTCGAGCAGCTGCGCTCCACACACAAGCAGAGCGCCCAGGCCCGCAAGGGTATGCTCAACCTGGCTCTGACCTACATGCAGGCCAAAGACTACGCCAACGCTGAGGAGGCCTACAGGGAGGTGATTGAGAAATGGCCCACCAGCGAGGAAGCTTCGCTGGCCAACGATGACCTGCGTCGCCTTTATTCCTCCCGCGGCGGACTTAAGGAGTATGCCGAATTCCTGAGGAAAGTGCCCGGGGCGCCACAGATAGATGCCTCGGAGATTGAGAAACTCGCTTTCGAAGGGGCGGAGACGGCTTTTGCCGACAACGTCACCGACGTGGCGCTTCTTGAGAAATATGTGGCAGACTATCCCGACGGACGCTGGCTCGCCCAGGCGCTCTTCGACATAGCCACGGGGCGCGATGAGAAGGGCGACTCCGACGGGGCGCTGGAGGCTCTCGACACGCTTCTCAAACGCCGGGAAGACGCCCAGCAGGTGCCCGAGGCCCTCATGCTCAAGGCGCAGATCCTTGAGGAAAAAGGGGCCGGATCGCGCAGCGAGGCCGTGGAGACATACCGTCTGCTCGACGTGAAAGGTGGCATAGACTATGCCGGCGAGGCTGCCGCGGGAATCATGCGGACCACCGACAACGACCGCGAGCGTATGAAATACGCGGCCCGCGTGAAGGAATCGGGAGGCCTTTCGGCCGACCAGATAGAGGAGGCCGAGTTCTACGAGGCTTCGTCGATGCTCTCCTCCGGAGAAGGGAAGGGCGCCGAGGAGACCCTCAGGCGTCTGGCGGCCAATCCTAAGAGCCTTAGCGGAGCCAAGGCTGCGGTCACTCTCGGACAATACATGCTCGACAACGGACGCACAGATGAGGCGGAGAAGATCCTCACGGCGTTCACTGACGAAGGCTCTCCCCACGAATACTGGCTGGCGCGCGGCTTCATCGCCCTTGCCGACGTATACCACAAGAAAGGAAAAGACTATCTCGCCGTGGAGTATCTCAAGAGTCTGCGCGACAACTATCCGGGCAAGGAACTCGACATACACGACATGATATCAACCCGCCTCGGAAAATGGGGAAAGGGGAAGAAAAAATAATCTGACGATATGGACAAGATTGAATATATGAAGAGACCGCGACGCCGTGTGGCGCGTGCCGCCCTTCTCCCGGTGGCTCTGGCCGGAAGTCTCGCCGCCTCGGCGCAGTTCCACCAGCAGATCGATGTGGAGGGTAAATACGTGCCCGACATCATTCGCGTCGACAGGATAAACACATTCCCTAAAGCCCTGCGGCAGACACTTCTGTCACAGCCCCTCGAATACGAGCAGGGGGGAGTGGCGGCTTCCTTCCGCCCCTCTTTGCTGGCCATGCCGGCCACTGGCTGGCGTGCCTCGCGCACTGTCAACTCCAATCCCGGGTATCTGGAACTCGGGGCCGGATCGTGGCTCAACACCGACCTGAGCGCCGGCTACCGTTTTGTAGACAACGCCTCGACTCTTTTCGGAGCCAGATTGCAGTTCAACTCCACCTCCAGGTGGAAGCCGGAGCTCTCGGAGTCTACCCGCGACGTGAAACAGGAGCGTTACGACGGCGCCTTGGGTCTGTATGCCTCACATGTGGTGAAGGGATACGGACGTCTTGACGCCGCCCTCGACTATCATGCCGCTTATTTCAACTATTATGGCATAGAGGGATGGGCGCCCTCCGCGTCAGCGTCTGATGCCGCTGTCAGCGCCCCGACCCAGACCATCAACGACATGGCTTTTCGCCTCGACTGGCGTTCGCTCGTAACCCCTGCCACATCGCTGGCTTACCACGCCGGGGCTCGCATGCGCCATTTCGCTTACCGTTCGCTGCCACTTCCCCAGGAGTTGCAGCCCGGGAAACAGAAGGGTGCCCGTGAGACCGACCTCGCGCTGGCCGGAGGCGTGCGCATGCCCTGGGATAACGGCAGCAGCATAGGTCTCGATGCCGTCTTCGACCTGGTTTTCTTATCCGGAGAGAAGGGGGTGGAGATCAATGATCCCGGCCAAGGAGCCGACGCGTTCCGTCTTTCATCCACCGACGACTACGGCTTGTTGACCCTTACCCCCTACTACCGGTTCAACCGCGGTCTGCTTGACGTGCGCATCGGAGCTGATCTCGACCTGGCCTTCAATGCCGGCCCTGATGGCAACCGCTATTCCTTCTTCCATGTCTCGCCCGATGTGAAGGTAGGGCTTCAGACCGGCCAGGTGGGCCTCTGGCTCAACGCCACGGGGGGCACCCGGCTCAACACCCTGGCGCATCTCCACGAGCTCGACTACTACGGTATGCCGGCCCTTGTCACCACCCGGCCCACACACACACCGCTCGATGCCTCCTTAGGCGTGAATTTAGGCCCGTTCTCGGGCTTTTCGCTCGGAATCGAGGGGAAGTTCAGGTCGATGAAAAACGTGCCTCTGGGAGGCTGGTATCAGACCTGGCTCAATAATGGCGATGTCGCTGTGGCCGGATTGCTCCCCGCAGTGCCGGCAGGATCGGCCGTGCTCTATTCACTCGACTCCGACGGCCTCGACATGCACGGAGTCTCACTTGCCGGTCATATGGAATATAGCCACGGCGATCTCTTCTCCATCTCGGCGGAGGGGAGCGTGCAGCCCCAGGATGGCAAGAAAGGCTACTTCAACGGTTACGACCGTCCCAAGATCACGGCGCTCTTCAAGGCTTCCGTGAGTCCGCTGAAGCCTCTGCGCATATCCGCGAGCTATGACTTCCGTGGCAAGCGGGCCATATATACCCGCGCCATGAGGCAACCGCAGACCGGAGGCGTCGACATAGACGGCCGGAGCACATCGTCGCTCCATTCGCTGAGTCTCCCCGACCTGACATTGCTCGGGCTTTCGGCCACCTGGAATTTCACCCCCTCCGTGGCGGTATGGCTCCAGGGAGACAATCTCCTTAACCGTCACGACGCGGTGCTCCCTTCGCAACCGATGCAGGGAATAGTGGTCACCGGCGGTTTCAGCTGCACATTCTAAGAACTAAAAGCTTCTCTCTGTCGTTGAATAGTTACGGAGCGCCTCCACGACGCGGCGCTCCGTTTTCCGACCTTAAATGAAAGACATATGAGTCAGCATGTTTTGACACTTACATATCTCAACGAGGATGACCGGGCCTATGGACTGGCCGGCATGGTCATCTCGCTCGCGAGCCTCAACGCCATCGACCGTGTGGCCGAGGTCAGCATTGATGCCGACGGCCCGATGGTGGAGTTCTCCCACGAATACTATTTCCCGGGGTCGCCCGTGGTGTCGCCGAAGGCTACATGGGACAACCTGGTGCAGAATTTCCATATCACCACCTCAATGGTGGTCTCCAACATCCTGGCGCGTTCCATAGTCAGGATGAAGGAGGAGGCTCCCAAGGAGATCATGGATGAGATCTACTCCGAGGTGGAGCGTGAGGGACGTGACACCTGTTCGCTTGAGGAGGATGAGATCGAGAATCTCTACAACAACGCCCTGATGCGTGCCAGACGCATATTCCGCAATCCGCGTCTGCATCCGGCCATCGACGAGTTCGCGCGAGTGATATCCCGTCGTCGCTCCCTCTCCGGCATGGAGATCCTCGACGAGCTCCATCTTCTTCAGCTCATCTGACGGCCTCAGATGTTTTTACATATTCAGATTTGTTTATGTAGCATTAACTTTACTTCTTTATAAAGAGAGGATGTGCTTAACCCAATAGTATAAGTACATCCTCTCTTAACTTTCTGTATTATAGATTAAAATCTAAAAAGTTTAACCAGCTTGTCCTAAGAAAAGGACACTATCTCATTATTGCGCGCCGGACGGTCGATTATCTTTTTTTCGGGGATTTGTTGAATTTCCACTGGATGTGGAAGAGGAGGTAACGGGGAAGGACATTGATATATGTCTCAGTGCGTGCCTGGGCGTTTATGCTGTAGGTGACGTTGCTGAGATTGCTGAGTATGTCGAAGCCGTCTACGATAAATGTCAGGCCCTGGCGGGGCAGAGTGTAGCTGATTCGTGCGTTCCATACGAAATTGTCCGTATTCAGTTCGCTTGTGGCGTAACCCCGGCGCGTGAAGACTGTGAAATCGGTGGAGACCTCGAAGTTCGCCGGCAGCTTATACGTACCGTTGACACCATAGTTCAGATTCATCGCGTTGAAGCAGGAGAACCCTGCCATGGAGCTGAGGTAGCGGTGAAGCGTGCCGTTGAGGAAGACGGAGGCATTCAGCCCGGACTTCTGGTAGTTGAGTGAAAGATTTTCTGTCACTCCGAAATTACGCATGGTTCTTTTTCTGTCGACCGCGGAATTCTCACCCATATAATCGACGCTGTTGACATAAAACAGATCGGTGGAATTCCTCAGAGACAGGCTTTTGGCGGAATTGAGATTGCAATAGAGTCCCTGTTTGCCATGGATGTCCCAGTTGCCGTTGATATTCACCGTCTTCGACTCCCTTACGCCGGTGGCCGTGTTATAGTTGACGGCTCTGGCAAACATATTCTGATATATATTGGCTGTCGCCGTATAAGTCTGGGTGATATAAGTGACTTGATTCTGAAGGGTGATCTGTGCCTCGATTTTGTGCTTCACGGCATTCCTGAGGTCAGGATTCCCGAGTTTTATGTCGAGAGGATTCCGGTCATCGCGTATGTCGACCATATTCACAAGATCGGGGGTCTCGGTCTGAAGATCATAGGAAAAACGCCCTGATACCAGCTTCTTGGTTTCATGATATTGCTTGGGGTTCAATGTCGCTGAGATCTCACCGCTTATGTTGCCCAGTCGGAATTTGCTGCGTGTGAGGTGGGCGTCGGTGCTCCCGCGATGGTAGTCGAGCAGCTGCCGGTCGATATGCACCGGTATCTGAAGCCGGATATACGTGCCGCTTTCCTCCATCATCCAGTATAGATTGGGTGAGAGCTTGTGGGTGTCGTTGGCCTTGTGGCTGTGGTAGCTGAGTGAGGGATCGATCGTGCCTATATATTCCTTCATCGAGGGGAGCACCCCGATCTCGCCAGGTCCGAAACCCTTGTAGAGCTGGTCAAGACGGAAGAGATCGCTCGTAGTGTTCAGATCCTCGTGATAATATTCGTAATATGTGTCGGTGTGTGCGCCGTTGCCGAGATTGGAGAGCCATCCGGCGGCCCCTTTCACCTTGAATGTGTGGTCGGGGAAGTTCTTGATATACCTGTCGGCCACCTGATCGAATTCCGGATTCCCGTCGAGGTTGATCCCGAATCGTTCGAACTCGCGGTTCTTCCTCCTGTCGTAGGTGGTGGAGAAAAAGCCGGTAAGCCCGTTTGTCTCATCGTTGAGCATCACGCGCCCTTGCGACCACACGTTGGCCATGAGTCCGCGGCCATCCGACAGCCCTTCGCGCAGCTGGCGGTTGACAAGTGAGGAAGCGGCTTCCTGATAGCTCCCGTTGAACAGATCGCGTATCACTGAGCCGTCGATATGCGGCAGATTCCGGCTGAAGACGGCCTCGATCAGATCCGAATGGGAGCGGTCGTTGTCGTAGCTGAATTTCGGATGTATGCCCAGAAACCATTTGTTCCTCTTATTGATCACAATGTCATGGCTCGACGATATCTTGAGATTCCTGTGCCGTGAGTCGGAGAATGACATTCCGTAGTTGTCGCCGGTGCTCAGATAGTTGGTGGTGTAGGCGCGCTGGCCGTCGGTGAGTCTCTTATGTTCGACCACCACGTTCCCTTTGACGTTCCAGCCTGAGAGGCGGCTCCACACATTGTAGTCCAGTCCTCCCATATAGGTCTTGAGAGTGCCTGTGGGCATCTTCTCAGGGGTGAAGGAGGTTTGTTCCCCCGGTTTACGCACGTCGTTGAGGTTGTTTGCGTTTCCGATCAACGACACACGGGCATGGTCGGCAAACCACATGGCGAAAAGCTTACCCAGATAACGGTCAGACGTGCCGTAGCCGGCATCGGCGTTCAGTATGAATCCTTGATTGTATTCTTTCTTTAGTTTCACGTCCATCGTGAGGAGTTTCTTGCCGAAGTCCGCCCCTACGATCCTGTCTATCTCCTGCTGGCGCTCATATACCTCGATATTCTTTACTGTGTAGGCGGCCAGATTCTCAAGCATCAGTTTGTTGTTCCCCTTGAAGAAGTCTTTGCCGTTGAGCATCAGCGATTCCACATAGCGGCCGTTCACATATATGGCTCCGCCCTCCTTGAGCTCCACACCCGGAAGCTGCCTGATGAGGGCGTCGAGCATGCTCCCTTCCGCTGTGATGAACGCGTCGGCATTATACACAATGGTGTCGCCACGGTTGTAGAACTTCACCTTTGAGGCGGTGACAGTTATCTCCTGCAATTGTCTGGCCTCTCTTTTAAGGGTTACGAATCCGAGAGGATATACATCCTTTTTGCCGGAAAGACCCTTGCTGTCGATAGGAATGCGGAGAGTCTCGTATTTAGGACATACCACTTCAAGCACAAGCTCTTTCCCGCGTGGCACTCCTTCTATCGCGAAATCGGACGATGTATGCGTCTTCTCACCGTCATACCATTGGCTTATGGCCTTCTTTGAGATAAGCAGACTGTCGGTGGCCGCATCCATGAGTCTCACCTCGGCGTCAAGTATAGGTTGCTCGGTGAGATGGTCGATGACGGTGCCCGTTATCGTGAAAGGTCTTGCGGCAGACGCCTTGAATGATGTGAGGGTCAGGATAAATAAAGCAATGAGGATTTCAGTTAGTTTTTTCATTGGTTCTGACGGTTTTTATGATGTTATGCTGAGTGCAAAGTTACATCGGAAAATGTCAGGATGCCAAGAAAAATGGGTTCGAAATATTATGCGCGTGGCAACGTAAGTGTAAGTGTGTCAGATATTTAATGATTCTGAAATTTCCAAGGCGGATAATTAGTTGACTCTTAATCGTTTAGTATAAATAATTGTATTTCAATCAACTAAGCATGGATAGGAATTCATCGCGATAAGGGGTGGAGCTGTGCTCTATCTTTTCCCTGAGTCGGCGGCGTCGTGAGTAGACGCTCGATTTCTTTAGTTTGGTGAATATCCCCACAGCCTTTGCTGAGAATCCGGAACTGAAGTAAAGGAACAGTATGGCTGACTCGTTGTCGCCCGGGAAAGCCTCCCTGAATCTGGTCATGAGGCCGTCCATATTCTCGTTGAGGCTCTCCTCGAGTTTCTTCCGGAAACTCTCGCTCCCCATCTCCTTCAGCTGCGCGGAAAGTGTCTTGTAGATCTCGTTCCTGGCAAGGTTCTCGTCTTTGATGTCGTTGAGGTTGAAATATTCGTCGCAGAGACGGTTCATCGATTCGAACCGTTGTGCCAGCAGTCCGCCGATCCTGGCGCCGCGTTCGCTGTCTCTGTTGCGTAGCTCCTCGATCTCCATGACGAGCTCGTCCATTCTTGCTTTCCTCTTCCTTATGATCCATAATGCCGCTGACGCACCGGCGATGAGCGCGAATGCCGACAGTATTATGATGGTGATCAAGGTCTTGCGCTGTTTCCGGGCCTTGTCCCGATTTTCCTCCATGAGCATCTCGTTCTGCCGGTCGAGAGCCTGTGAGAGCTCTGCGGTCGATACTCCGGAATATCCCTTGCCCTCTAATTCCGAAATAGTTTTCTGCCATTCCAGTGCCTTGGCGAAATCCCCCTCTTTCTCAGCTATTTTCCTCTGCAGGTAGAATATCTGCAGATTGTAGATGCGGGGTTCAAGAAACTCGGCCACATATCTCTTCGCGAGTGCGACATCGCCGTCGGCCAGAGCTACCTCGGCCATTGCCGGAAGGAGGGCGATGCGGATGACTTCATCCTCTTTTTGCAATTCCTGAGTGATCCGGCGCACATCTTCGAAGCGTTGCAGCCTTATCAATGGCGCGAGCTTATGGAATTTTGCCTCCAGCTGCATCTTTTTATTTATGGGTTTCACTGAATCAAGCAATTCAATTGCCTCGGTGTAGAACCCTTTATCATATAATATTTCCGCGAGATTGATCTTATTTGATTGATTTGAGACGATATAATCATGTGCCTTAGCCTCCGAATATCCTATGTCTGCCTTCTGCATATGGCTTATCGCGAGGTTTGCGTCACCGGCCACGCTCCAAATCTCACCTTCTATTTTGTCGATATGGGCTTCCAGTACGGTTTTATCGGTTTTATTATGAGTGGTCTCCTGAAGGAGGAGGCGGCTCATCTCGGCCTCAAGCATGGCTGAGATAAGATTGTGGTGCCCTGAGTGATGGCTTATCTTCCAGAAATGGATCTCAAAGACATTGTCAGGATCCCCGTCATTCAGGATTTCGCGCTCTGCCCATGCCGGCATGGAGTCGGGTAGGGCCGGATTGTTTCCCGACAGGTAGTGGAAACGCAGTCTGAGGAGATGATAGAGTGCCCGGCGGCTTTTGTCGAGCCGGAGAGTGTCGATATTTTCCAGTATGCTGACCGCCGAATCGTTGTCCACATCCGAAAGCTCTTCCACCATTCGGAGTTTCTCGGCTTCTCCGTTGGCGCATGAAGTGGATGCCAGGGCAAAAAGCACTGACAGCACACACGATATGATAAATCCGGTCTTACGCATATGCAATAATTTTGTCATTGTGCAAAATTACACAAAAATCGGAAATATCATGCAATTCCGGAGCCTTTCCTTAGTTCCCGAGTTCAAGCTGGTTTTTTACAAGGTTATAGTATGCCCCTTTCGCGGCAATCAGCGAGGCATGGTCGCCTGACCGAAATCATTGGAGAAATGGTATGTAGAGGTCATTAGGCGGTTAGTTTCGTTATAAGGAAATGCAAGGATACTGGTGATACGTCGTGGGTAAGTAGGTCATTAAGTTTTTTCGGAGACGCGGTAGCGGGGGCGGCGCTTCACCTCGATATAGATCTTGCCGATGTATTCGCCGATGATGCCGAGTCCCATGAGGAGCACGCCGGTGCAGAACCATATGGAGAGCATAAGTGAAGTCCATCCCTCTATGGTGTCGCCGGAGAAATGACGGATCATGACGTAGACGAAGATGCAGAAGGCCGTGAACATGAAGAGGAGACCCAGCACGAGCAGCATCCTGACGGGGCGCACGGAGAAGGAGGTGATGCCGTTGGCGGCGAAGTCGAGCATCTTCAGGAGAGGATATTTTGTGGTGCCTGCCGTGCGTTCCCCGCGACGGTAGCCCACCTGCTCCTGACGGTAGCCGAGGAGCGGGACGATACCCCGCAGGAAAAGGTTGCGTTCGCCGTATTCCAGAAGGTCGGCCACGGCGCGTCTTCCCATCAGACGGAAATCGGCGTGGTTGCCCACGCTCTCGGCTCCGAGCGACTGCATGGTGCCGTAGAATGCTTTCGCCGACGTGCGCTTAAACCATGAGTCGCTGGCCCTGTCCTCACGGACACCGTAGACGATCTCAGCGCCGTCTCTGTAAAGGCTGACCATACGGGGAATCACCGAAATGTCGTCCTGCAGGTCGGCGTCGACAGTCACGCACGCATCTGCCTCGTCGACCGTTTCCTCCAGACCTGCCATAAGTGCCTCCTGATGGCCGCAATGGCGGCTGAGGCGTATCCCCTTTGCCCGTGATCCGGAAAGTCCCCTTATCACTCTCCAGGTGTCGTCGGTGCTTCCGTCGTCGACATATAGCAGGAAACTCCCCGGAGCCATCTCGCCGCATGCCTCCATCTTGTCAAGAAGAGAGCGAAGCGCTGAGTCGGTGGCGGGGAGAGCCTCCTCCTCGTTGCGGCACGGCACTATTATGGCCAGGCGCGGCGCGGGTCTTCTTCCGGTATCCTCTCTCATCTGAAACGGTCTTTGTCGCGGCGCGTCTTCTTAGCGAGGCTCTCGAGAAATGCCTCCGTAAGATTCACGCCCGTCTGGTTGGCTATGCATGTAAGCACCCACAAAACATCGGCTATCTCCTCCTTCAGCCCTTTGCGCAGGTCGCCCTCCTTGGCCACCTGATCGCCGTAGAGACGGGCCACGACGCGGGCCAGTTCCCCGGTCTCCTCGGTGAGGAGCACCATATTGGTCAGTTCGGAGAAATACCTTCCTCCGATCGTGCGGATCCATTCGTCGACCATCTTCTGGGCGTCGGATAGTGTGATCTCCTTCCCGGCGCGGTTATCAGGCTCTGTGAATGGAACGCTCTGCAGTTTCACTCCATCTTTGCCGACAGTGAGTGTCACATTGTCCCCTTCGATAAGAGGGAGATTGAAGTCGGTGTGTCCCACAGGGAAACCGAATGCCACGGGTATTCCGCTGATGTTGTAGCGGTCGAGAAGGCGCGAGATCATCTCCTCCATGGAGGCATGGTTGCGGTCGGGCTTGTATTCGGTGAATTGTCCTACAATCAGTCCGCGGATCCTGCCGAGCGCTCCGGAGAGGTAGAGGCGGGTGAGCACTCTCTCCACCTTGTAGACAGGCTCGGCGATATCCTCTATGAAGAGTATGACTCCGTCAGGGTCTTTCCCCGTGAGCAAGTCGAGGTCGGTGGCGGCCAGTCCGTTGAGCACGGCTAAATTGCCACCGAGAAGCCGTCCCGTGGCCTCTCCCTGCCGGTCGAGTGGATGTGGCTCCGTGGCATAGTCTATTCCGGCGCCGGTGGTGAGGATCGAGAGGAGCGCCTGTGTGCATGGATCATCGACTCCGAGCAGGGTGAGGTGCTTGGCCATGGGGCCGTGCACCGATGCCACGCCGGCGCGGTGCCAGAGAGCGTGGAGGGCCGACACGTCGGAGAATCCTATGAGCCATTTGGCGTTGGCGCGTATCTCCTCGTCGTTGAAGTGGGGGATAAGATGCACGCATCCGTAGCCGCCGCGTGCGCATAATATGGCTTTCACCGACCGGTCGTGGAGGGCATCTTTGAGATCGGTCACGCGGGCCTCCACGCTTGCCGCGAATGTGCCGTCGGCCGGCCCTTTGGCCGACGGCATCACCACCGGGTCGAAGCCGGACGCGCGGAGCACATCCACGCAGCCGTCGATATATTCCTCTTTTACTGTCGTGGCCGGCGAGATGATGGCTATCCTGTCGCCGGGCCTCAGGCTTTCGGGGTAGATCATGGGCTTGTCAGTTTACCTGTACGTGGATTCCTGTTTCTGCCTCAATCCTGCGGCCGATGGCGAGGAGTTCATCTTTCTCCACTTTCTGGAGATGTTCCTCAGGAGTGGAGCGGTCGAGGCTGTAGATCATTATCTCGCGTGGCGCGATGGCGCGGTATGCTTCTATCAGGGCAGTGATCTCCTTGTCGGTGGTGTTGTCGATCTTCCTGCCATTGTGCTCGCCGCGCAGAATCATGGTCTGTATTATCCCTGTGCCGCTGAACTGCCTGAGGGCTTCTACCACGAGCTCCACTGTGAACTGTCCGGAGACCGGCTGGTCTATCAGACGCATGGTGGGCTCTATGGCGGAGTCGAGCTTGAGGATATTGTTGTCCACTTTCTTCAGCGCCTCCGCCACGGCGGGGGTGAATATGCGTGTGGAGTTGGTGAGCACCGATACTTTCGCGTCGGGATAGAACCTGTCGCGCAGTGCGGTCACATCGTCGATAATTCCCGGGAAGGCGGGGTTGAGGGTCGGTTCGCCGTTGCCCGAGAAGGTTATCACGTCAAGCCGATCGCCTGCCTCCTTCATCGCCGATAGCTTGCGCTCCAGGTCGGCTTTTACTTTCTCGCGAGTCGGCAGACCGGTGCTTCCGGTGCCCTGCGCGTTGTAGCCGGCCTCGCAATATACGCAGTCGAACGAGCACACTTTCCCGTCGTCGGGGCTGAGGTTTATGCCGAGCGACACGCCGAGGCGCCGGCTGTGGATCGGCCCGAATACGGTGGAGTGGAACAATACAGTCTGGTCTTTTGCCATAATATCTACATTTTTCTTCCCAAAATTACACTTTTCCATCCATATGCCCAAATCCACAGACGGAAAAGTCCGGACGCATCGTGCGCCCGGACTCCTAAGTCTTTCCGGTCTTTGAATCTTTCCGGTATTGAGGGTTGAAAAGCTTACTTCCCGAGTTTGTCGGCGAAGTCGGAGACTTTGTCTGCACCCTCATGGAGAAGGTCGGCGGTTTTCCCTTTGAGTTTGTCGAAGAATCCTGATGCTTTCTCCTTGGCGATCGCGGCCTTCTCCGCGGCCTGATCCTTCAGATCGGCATATTTGTCGGCCGCCTGTCCTTTGAAATCGTCGATTTTGTCGGCGGCCTGATCTTTGAGTTCATTATATTTCTCGGTTGCCTGGTCGTTGAGGTCGAGGATCTTGTCGGTTGCCTTGTCGCCGAGGTCGTTGGCTTTTCTGCGGAAGTCATCGATCTTTCCGGCGGCCTGTCCCTTGAGGTCCTCATATTTCGATGAAGCCTTTATCTGCATTGCCTCGGCCTCGTCGTGGGCTGCATCCTTGAGATTCTGTGCCTGTGCGGCCATGGCGTCTTTTGCTATGGCTGCGTCTGCTTTCGCCTTGGCGTCGGCGGCTGCGCTCTTCTCCTGAAGATTGTCTATTACGTCTGAAGTTTTCATAATCATCTGTTTTATATGCTGTCAATAGAAACGCCTTCATCCATCTGAAGGTTTCCTCTTTCCCATATTTTAACGTTGAGAATTCCCTCACTCCTCACCCCTCAACTATCACTTCTAAACCCTCAACTCTCAACCCTAAATTTTGTTTTTTAGGTAAAAAGATATTATCTTTGCGTTGGAAATGACTGAAAAGAATACCATCATAAAGGAACTTCGTAATCTCGCCCGACATATGTTTGTGGGGCGTGAAGGTGATGTGTATATCTACGGGTCGCAGGCTTTGGGAAATGCTTCCGAAGGTTCCGATTGGGATATCCTGATAATTACTGACGACTCAGTTTCGACAGCTGATGATTTTAC
The DNA here is from genome assembly GCA_910588245.1 of uncultured Muribaculaceae bacterium. GTDB lineage: Bacteria > Bacteroidota > Bacteroidia > Bacteroidales > Muribaculaceae > Lepagella. Next base: position 15,523 of record CAJUQP010000053.1, read on the forward strand.
AAAATACGCTTTCCCTTTTGCAGAGCTTGGATGGAAGTACGGACAACAGATCACACCCCTCCATTACACCCGCACCCAATGGGAAAAGGAAAGCTCGACCCTTTTCTATCATAATGTCTCCTCACAAGCACTGCGCCTCTGAACATGACTGATGAAGAACGTGACATAGCTGCCTGTCTGCTTATCGAGAAAGCCGAACGTAATTTTGAACAGGCTCAGAAGAATGCTGATATGGGATATTGGGATCTTGTGGCGAATCGGTTATATTATTCAGTATTTCACGCGGTAAATGCTTTGATGCTTATGGATGGAATACATACCGGTATGCATAAGGGTACATCTGCCATGTTTGGCAAACATTATGTCCTCACTGGTAAATTCTCAAGAGAAGAGGGCATTCTTTACAGTAGGCTTCAGACAATGAGGGAAAGGGCTGATTATCAAAATACGTTTTCTTTGCCTGAAGAGACAGGTTTGAAATTAATTTCGAATACAGAGCAACTTCTAAATCGTATAAAAGAGGTATGTAAGAACCGGATTGATCGGTAGCCCATAGCAATAATTTATCATAGAGATAGTATTTCGTGTGCATATTCGAGGAGATTCTGTGTGGCGTGGATTCTTCTTCCTCTCATTTGGGGCACGATTCTGTGCCTGAAAAACGATACTCTTTCCGGCGCAATGAAAGCCGCATGGATCTTTGCGTTCCTTATCGGCGGAGTATTGGCATTCATCGTCTATCTTGCCATCTATTCAAAACATCACTCTCAAAATAAGTAGATGTGCATGTACAAAATATAATGTCCCGCACGTGTCCCGCTGTCCCGCCATGGGACAGCGGGACACTCCAAGTCAACAAAAATCAGTGATGACCCTCAACCTCAACCCTAAACTGACGAACGGAAAAACTTAAAACTTCATACTTAAAACTTAACACTTAACACTTAAATTGAACCACCCTTTGTTTTCTTCTGGACCACTTTTTTCACCACCCTGATTCCTAATTATTTACTCATACCCCCTGGTCCATATTTTTGAAAAATATTTTTAGATTCCTTACTCATCTGCCATATGTTTGATCTGTCCGTTTAATTTGGAACTGTACGGATGAGGTATGAATGTAATTTTGCAAATTGCTTGAAAACGATTATATTTGCATAAAAATCCGATACTATGGCAAGAGCAAAATACCCTGTGGGCATTCAGACTTTCGCAAAGCTGCGTGAAGAGAACTACGTTTATGTCGACAAGACAGCGCTGGTCTATGAACTCGTGTGCAAGTCTGTGCCTATATTCTTGTCACGTCCGCGCCGTTTTGGTAAAAGCCTTCTGCTGTCTACTATCGAGGCATATTTCCTCGGTAGACGAGACCTTTTCAAAGACCTTGCCATTGACTCCCTTACTGATGAATGGGAACCTCATCCCGTCTTCCACCTTGACCTTAGCGGATGTGCTTATCTCGACAAGGGAAGCCTCGAACGGCATATTGACATGTATCTTTCAGATTGGGAGAGAATTTATGGCGATGAAAACAGAGACCTCGATCTGAGTGTACGCTTTTCGCGTCTTCTGGCAACCGCTTACAGACAGACCGGTAAAACCTCCGTTGTCCTTATTGATGAATACGACAAACCGCTTCTTGACACACTTGGCAAAGAACAAAAGGGGATACATGATTATTACAAAGAAGTGCTCCGTGGATTCTACGGATGCCTGAAAAGCAATGACAGGTATCTTAGATTCGTCATGCTTTCCGGGGTGACGAAATTCTCGCAGGTCAATATTTTTAGCGGTCTGAACAACCTGAATGATATCTCCATGCAGGAAACATATTCCACCATATGTGGAATTACTCCCGAGGAGATACATAATTACTTCCAGGAAGGGGTCGATGAACTTGCCGCTAAATATGTCAAGAGCGACCACGAAATGGCAGAGATGTTGCGCGAATATTACGATGGCTATCATTTTGCCTCCGATTTACGTGATGTTTATAATCCATATAGTCTTCTGACGGCATTAGAGAATTGTAAAATAGGTAACTATTGGTTCCAGTCTGGCAATTCCCGTTTTCTTGTGACACGCCTTAAGGAAGAAAATATTGATCTATACAGACTCCAGAAAAGCGTGGAGACAGGCACAAAACTTCAGGATATAGATCTGGCGATGGTGAATCCTCTGCCGCTGCTTTTTCAGAGCGGATATCTCACCATCAAGGGATATGATATGGATTTCGATGAATACACTCTTGGATATCCCAATCGTGAAGTAAAGGAGAGTCTTTTGCGCAGCCTTGTGCCCTATTACATTGAAAATGATAATGGAAATTCTTCTTTCGATGTAAAGAGATTTGTTCGGGAAGTTAAAAGTGGAGACGTGGAGGCATTCATGAATCGCTTTCAGGCACTTTTTGCCGACTTTCCGTATGATCAGGTGACCGATTGCGAGCTCCACTATCACAATGTCATTTATCTGACGTTTGTGCTCATGGGATTTTACGTGCGCACAGAATATCGCACGAGCGATGGACGTTGCGATGCTATAGTGATGACCGATTCGCATATCTATATTTTCGAATTCAAATACAACCGGAGTGCCGAAGAAGCCCTTCGTCAGATCAATGACAAAGGCTATGCCCTTCCATTCGCAGCAGATCATCGGCAGATCGTAAAGATAGGTGTCAACTTTTCTTCTATAACACGTCGCATCGACGGCGTTGAGATAGAACGATGACAAAGGCAATATTTCGTGACTCGCCGACGTATATTGATTAGCAAATATCTAACTACAGTCATGAAAAATAGTATCCGTATAGTGACACTCCTTCTCGCCGCAACCCTGGCCGGAACCGCGGCTGCGCAAAAGAACGCTCCCGATTCTATCAACGTGCTTTACTTAGGTAACAGCTATACCTACTACCACGATCTGCCCAAGACCGTGGCAGAGATCGGCACCCATATAGGACAGGACCAGAAGATAAAGATAGGGTATAAGGCCTTCACTCCCGGTGGCTGCACTTTCCGCCGCCATCTCGAAAATCCAGAAGTGGTGGCCGCCATAAAGAAACGAGGCTGGAATTATGTGGTGCTTCAGGAGCAGAGCTCCGCTCCCGCACGTGATACGCAGACAGTGGCGCGTGAGACCTATCCCTATGCCCGCTCCCTCGACAGCCTCATCCATGTCTACAATCCCGACGCGAAGGTGATCTTCTATATGACTTGGGGACATAAGGACGGTTGCCAGTCGCCCCACGAAGGTTATCCTCTTGTCGACACCTATGACGGGATGCAGGAGCGCCTCAAGACGAGTTATCTCGAGATGACCTATGCTAACGATGCCTGGTGCGCACCTGTAGGCATGGCTTGGAAAAGGGTGAGGGAGGAGCGGCCATACAACACCCTCTACTGGCCAGACTGCAGTCATCCGTCGAAACTGGGAAGCTACCTTGCCGCCAACGTGATCTTCTCGGTGATCCTCCGTCAGCCGTACCAGTGCCATTATTACGACGGCCTGGATCCGGAGCTCGCCGAATATGTGCAGCAGACAGCTCAACAGACAGTCTTCTCCAATCTCCATCTCCTTAATATCGACTGATTCTATACAGACTGATTTTCTGCAGATTAATTCGTGATCTGTGGCAAAATCAAGACAGAATATTGGAGAGGTATAGTCCGGGATAGAGTTCTGATCTGTTTCCCGTGGTTAAATTCGTGGATGCTTAGTGCTAATTGTAGTACTAATTTGGTTACGGATTTGGATTAAATGTATGGTATTATTATCTTTGTAGCAATTGATCCCGGAGGTGGACGTAATCTTTTTACATATTCTCCTGGAAAGTTGTTTCTGTTAGATTAAATACCTATACATTATGATTCTACGATGGCTGATATTAACAGTCGCCTTTGTAATTCTTGAGAGCTGTAGCAGTCATAAGACTGATCACAGACTTGTGGAGATTGCGGCAAATGTGTCGGATGATCCGAATCATGCCATGTCACGGTTAGACAGCATTTGCCGTGATTCCCTTGCGGAAGCCGATAGATATTTTTACGACCTTCTGACTATAAAAGCCCGAGATAAAGCGTATGTCATCCACACTTCAGACAGTTTGATTCGCAGTGTGATAGAATATTATTCTCATGATAAGACGAATCCTCTTTATCCAGAAGCTTTGTATTACGGTGGGCGTGTTTATTCCGATATGGGCGATTCCCCCAATGCCCTGGAATTTTTTCATCGTGCCTTGGACTTTCTGCCTGCCGGGACAGAGCATATCGCTATGAGGCGCACAGTCCTCAGCCAGACCGGACGCTTGCTGAATTCGTTGCGACTGTATCGCGATGCCGCTTCATATCTCAGGGAGACGCTCAGGCTCGACAGTATACTTAATGATACATTGAATGAGGTTTACAACCTCCAGCTGCTCGGCGGAATCTATCTGCGAGCCGAAAACCTTGACTCGGCAGAATTTTTTTTCAATAAATCTCTTGACAAATGTGGTGATCTTCCGGCACGCCATAGGGCGAAAACTAATATATATCTGGCAGCGGTCAGATATAAAAGGGGAGATATAGATGAGGCTCTTGGATTGATTCGTCCGGCTAATGATCAGGTCAGCCCAATAGCAAGAAATCTGGCTTATGCCTATGCGTCCAAAATATATTTAAAAGCCGGTATTCCGGATTCAGCATATTACTTTGCCAAGTCTTTGATTATGCTTCATGACATTTCAAATAAAAAAGTTGGGTATAGTATCCTGTTGTCTCCTGAAATATATAAAAATTTGCCTCTTGATACTATGATCCGATATATGGCAGAATATCAGGAAATTCTTGAATCTGACTACAATCAGCATGAATCTCAGCTTGCATTGTTGGAGCATTCTTCCTATAATTATGGTATTCAACGGAGAGACAAGGAAAAAGCTGTTGAATCCTATCAGACACTGAGAACGTGGGGGTTGATAGGAGTAATAATATTGCTTGTTATGGTCATTGTGGTTTTATATCTGAAGAATAGGAACAAATCTGCTTTGATAGAGCTTCACAGATCTCTTGCGGAAATAAAAAGCCTCAGGCATATGATTGCCCAAAGTAAAGAACGTGGAGGAAAAGATAATAGTGAAAATGATGATGAAGATAAAGTCGTTATGTCTTGTTGTGACGATGCTGACAATGATATGAAGCAATTAAATATTATCCGCGGTAATTCTGTCAATGACATGCGCGGCTATCTTCAGAATCAGATGTTGAAACTGTATGAGGAAGGCAGCAAGAATATGGAAGTTTCGGAATTGATTCTGCAATCGGATGCTTACCTACGGGTCCAGGAAAAGATTGAACAGGGAAACAGTATTCCGGAAGATGATGTGTTGTGGAGAGATCTTGAGAGTGTGGTTTTTGAGGTCTCTCCTGCATTCAAGAAAAATCTCAGGATACTTACGCGTGGTAATCTGACAGCATTAGACTATCATACATCCCTTTTGATAAAATGTGGAATTTCGCCATCAAATATGTCGGTTTTGCTTGGCAGATCAAGACCGACGATTGTTTCCCGGCGGGATACCTTGTGTTTCAAAATTTTTGACAAGAAATTAGGCACAAAAGTCATTGATGGTATAATTCGTTTGTTGTGAGTATATTGATAGAATTTAGTCTGGCGCGGTTTGCGCTCTGGTAGTTCGGGAATAATTCGGAAATGCGTTAAAATCTCCGATATAAGCATTTCCGAATTATTTCCGAACTGTTTTTCTTTGATTCCACCTTTTCTCTTTCTATAGTTCACGCACAAAGTAAATGTGCATTTTCGAATGATTGAAATTTAAGAGTC
>CAJUQP010000054.1 GCA_910588245.1 uncultured Muribaculaceae bacterium
TGGTAGCCCATAGCAGAGTCGAACTGCTCTTTAGAGAATGAAAATCTCTCGTCCTAACCGATAGACGAATGGGCCACAATAACGCAACTGCATCCATTCAGACGCATTTTGCGACTGCAAAGTTACGAGTTATTTGGATATTTTCCAAATTTTTCTGCTCAAAAACATCATTTTCCGCTGAAACTTACAAAAAAATGCCTCCATCACCGGCGTTTCATCATAAAATGAAGTGGTTTATCAAGAATGAACCGCGGCTTGCCATAGCGACGCGGCAATGCCGTCGGGAGGCTGAGCAGCCGGCGCGAGTGGCCGGAATGGCAGGTGTTGTGGCAGATTCGGGAAGAGATTTAGAGCGCGTTCAAGAACGCGCTTTAACTATTCAGCAGTTTTCTACGTTAATAGAGCAGAGGGGATTCCATTCGGATCTCCTTCGGGCTGACCCAGGCCATAGACATCGATTAATAAATCTCCACACCCTCTCTCCGCATACCGTTATGAAAATATACTGCAAGAATACCGAGACCTACGTCTCAGTGATAGGAGGCGAGAAAGTGATCGACCTTATCCCGCGGCTGCGCCGTGAGCTCCCCTTCTCCCCCATCTGTGCCCGCGTCAATAACAAGACGGAAGACTTATGTTTCCCGCTCTACTCTCCCAAGCAGGTGGAATTTCTGCCGTCAGACAGTCCTTCAGGCCACCGCGTCTACGTCCGCTCGCTCTGCATGATGCTCTACAAGGCGGTGAAGGAGGTGCTCCCCGACACTCAGCTGCGCATCGAGCACTCCATGTCGTCGGGCTGGTTCTGCCGTCTGCTCCGCGACGGCGAACCCGTGGAAGTCGACGATAAGGTGGCCGACGACCTTCTCGCGCACCTGCGCACAATGACAGAGTCTGACATCCCCTTCCGCCGTAAGGAACACCTCACGGCCGACGTCATCGAGATGTTCCGGCGCCAGGGCCTCGACGACAAGGTGACGCTACTCGAGACCCTACACGAACTCTACACAACATACTATCGTCTCGGCGACCTCTCCGACTCCTACTACGGACCGTTAGCTCCGAGCACAGGATTCATACGCGACTTCGACCTCCGTCCGTATAAAGACGGATTCCTCCTGTTCGCGGCCTCACGTGAGAAAACCGACGAGATCCTGAAGAAGAATCCACCGCAGGAGAAGATGTATAAGGCTTTCACCGACCAGCTGATGTTCAACCGGGTGATACAGGTAAAGAATGTCGGCGAGCTCAACACGGCGGTAAAGAACCGGCGCACGGCCGAGCTCATAAATGTGGCGGAGGCCATGCACGACAAGCTCCTCGGACGAATCAGCGACCAGATAGCAGCGCGGCGCAAGGAGGGGGGTGCCGGGATTGTACTCATAGCCGGCCCGTCATCTTCGGGGAAGACAACCTCCACGAAGCGTCTGGCCATACAGCTTATGACCAACCTCATAGTCCCCAAGATGATCTCGCTCGACGACTATTTCGTAGACCGCGAACACACGCCACTCGACGAGACCGGAGATTATGACTATGAGAGCCTCTATGCCCTCGACCTTGATCTCCTCAACTCCGACCTGCGTCGCCTCCTCGGCGGCGAGGAGATCAACCTCCCCACATATTCCTTCGAACTTGGCCGACGTATAGAACGCCATCGTCCGCTGAAGCTGGAGAGCAACGACGTGCTCCTCATCGAGGGGATCCACGGTCTGAATCCGGAACTCACGGGGGCCATCAATCCCGACAACATCTTCAAGGTCTATGTATCGGCGCTCACCACTCTTAAAATCGACAGTCACAACTGGATCTCCACGAGCGACAACCGTCTGCTGCGGCGCATCGTGCGCGACTACAAATACCGCCATACATCGGCGCTCGACACCATCAAGCGCTGGCCGAGCGTGCGTCGAGGTGAGGAGAAATGGATCTTCCCGTTCAGCGAGAACGCCGACGCCACGTTCAACTCCTCACTCATCTTCGAGCTCGGGGTCATGAAGGCCTATGCGGAGCCTGTGCTCCGCGATGTTCCCCGCGATGTCGTGCAGTATGCCGAGGCTTACCGTCTGCTCCGTTTTCTGAGCTACTTCGAGCCGATACCCGCCGACCAGATACCGACCACCTCCCTGCTGCGCGAATTCCTCGGCGGCTCCTCCTTCCGCTACTGATCGAGGCAAAGCTTCGATGTGCCTTGTCCTGGAAAGTGTTGACCGCCAAGATTCAACATTTTTCAATAGTTACCCGGTCTTTCCTCTATCACATACAGACTGTCTGTCATACCGACAGTTGGAGCTGATTCCTCACGAGACGCCAGTAGTTTCCGCGGAGTTCGATAAGCTCCTCGTGTGTGCCGGATTCCTCTATCCTTCCGTCCTTGATATATATTATCCGGTCGGCGTCTATAACCGTGCTCAGCCTGTGGGCCGCCACCACGATTGTCCTGCCCCTGCCGAATTTCCTGAGGTTCTCCACGATAAGGCGCTCGTTGTTGGCATCCAGTGATGAGGTCGCCTCGTCAAGGAACAGTATGTCGGGGTTCTTGTACATGGCCCTGGCGATCATCAGCCGCTGCTTCTGCCCCCCGCTCAGCTCCATGCCGGTCACTCCGAGCCGCGTGTTGATCGACATCGGTATCTTCTCCACGAAATCCCTGAGCCCGACCAGCTCCAGCATCTCCCAGGCCTTGCCGACATCGGGTCTCTCCTCCGACAGGGAGATGTTCTCGAGGATGGAGCCGGTGAATATCTTTCCCGACTGCATCACGACCCCGCAGTGCGAGAGCCATCCGCTGTTGTCAAGCTCCCCGGCGGGGACACCCCCGAGCTCCAGACTGCCTTTCTGCGGCATGTAGAACCCGAGCATCAGCTTGATGAGCGTCGTCTTCCCGCATCCGCTCTCGCCGACCAGGGCCGTTGTCCGCCCCTCACCGATATCGAGCGACATGTCCCTTATGACAAACGGCGAGCCGGTGCCGGGATACTTGAACCATATGTTCTCCATATGTATCGAGGGGGCGGCGGGCCGGCGGTTTCCGGCAGGCTCCCTGCTGTCGTCCACGACCTCCTCTATGCGCCCGTAGGAGAGCATCGCCTTCTGCACGGTGGAGAAGGATGACGATATGGTGTTGAACGGCACCGCCAGGCGTCCGGTGATATAGCTCACCGTCATCATTATGCCCAGACTGATGTCTCCCTCAATGACCATGACGGCGCACATGCCGGTTATGCCCAGATCCTTCAGGGTGGCCAGCAGGGATCTGCCCCCCGATTCCGCCGTGCCGAGCCGGGCGCTCCTCATCGAGGCCCTGTTGAGGGTCTGCTGCACGCGCCTCCATTTCGCCACCCTCACGTCCTCGGCGTTGTTCACCTTCAGCTCGTCCATCCCGTTTGTTATCTCGTAGGCGTGGTTCCGGTTTTCCGCCTGGCCGGCGAACAGGGTGCAGTCAATGGCCCTCCGGCGGCTGAGGAAGAGGTATCCCCAGCATATCTCGAGGATAGATATGGTGGAGAAGGTCAGGAATATGACCGGGGAATAGGCGCAGAGCAGCACGGAGAAGACCACGAGGCTTACCAGGGTGGTCAGCAGGTTGGCGGGGAAGGATATCAGGAAATCCTTTATCCTTGACTGGTCGTCGATTTTCTGGATGAAATCCGAGCTCACCTTCCTGTCGAAGAAGGAGACCGGGAACCTCACGAGACGCGACAGGAAATCGGTCACCATCCCATAGTTCACGTCAAGCCCCAGGCGCGTCATTATCATGCCGGCTGACAGCGAGGCGACGATCCTTCCGGAGGCGACCGCCAGCTGCGAGGCCACGAGCATCCATACGAGTCCCATGTCGCGAAGTCCTATACCCTCGTCGACGGTGCGTTTCAACAGCAGCGGGATGCAGAGATCCGCGGCCATCAGCAGCATCGACAGGATGACGACAGTGATGAACCTGGCGCTGTAGGCGCTTATGAAACGGGAGACGTAACGCATGAAATCGCGGAAAGGGGCCGACCTGTCGGGCTGCGCCGTGTCAAAACCGTCGCCCGGTTCAACGAGTATCGCGAGCCCCCTGTCATGCCCCTCCGGTATCCAGCTCCTGCGGAATTCCGACTCCCTGTAGACAATCTTCCCCACCGAAGGGTCGGCGATGTGGTATCGGCGCCCCCTTTTCCCGATACGGTAAAGCACCACGAAGTGCCTCTGGTCCCAGTAGAGGATCGCCGGGAAGGGGAGGCGTCCGACCGCCTCCATCCCTATCTTCACGCCGGCGGCATCCATCCCGATCCTGGAGCAGCAGTCGATCACGTCGCGCACGGAGACACCGAGGCGGCTCATGTCGCACATGCCTCTGAGGGCACGTGCCGACACGCGCTTGCCGTAATGGCGTGCGATCATGCGCACACAGGTGAGTCCGCAATCGGAATGTTCGAGCTGTTGGTATGTCCTGAACATGGGGGACGCGTGTTTATGTTGTCAGGATGTGCGGGGGTTACATGTCGATGACACCGGTCTCGATGCCGAGGGGATTGTCGATCTCGATATTCCTCTTGACCTTCTTTCCGAATCCGACCGTGTATGTCAGGGTCACGCACAGGTAGCGCGCGTTCATCAGGTTCTCACGGTATGACTGAAAGGCTCCCGCCCATGTCCAGACCCTCTCCTTGCGACGTCGGTGGAAGATATCCTCCATGCTCACGTTGACGTATAAGTCTCCGTTACCGTATGCGAGGCTTGCAAACCAGTCTTCCGTGGTCCTGTAGAGTTTCGAGCCGCTATCGGTGAGGAATTTCTCCTTTCCTCCGTAGCCTGCCGAGACCTCGAAGTTGCCGAGGGTCAGCGAAGAGCTCCCCCTCATGCGGAACGTCGTCATCGAGCGTGAGAAATCGCCGTGGGCGCGGGTATGCCGCACCACGGGATGCAGCGTGATCCTCCACCGGCCGTCAAACAGCCTGAAGACGGTAGTGAAATCCCATTGCAGGCAGTTGAGGCTTGGCCCGTTTATCTCCCTGCGCACAAGACCCTCCATCCCCTCGGGTGCTTTCTCGTAGAAAGGGAGGATGTCGCCGCGGTCGAGGCTCCACCACAAGGAATTGTTGAATTTCAGCCAATCAAAGGGTATCCAGGTCTGGTCGGTGGAGAGCCACCATTTGTCCGAGCCCCTGAGCGAGGGGTTGCCGGTGGCCCAGATGAGCTCGGTCTGCCGTACTGTCACGTCGCTCGAGGCGCTGGCCGGGGGATAATTCCGGAAATAGGACACATCGCCGCTGGCATAGAATCTGGATGACGGGCTCCAGTTTATGTTCAGCGTTGCCCTCGGGGTGACATGTGTCTGCTGCGGATTGTCCCCCGATTTCCAGTAGGCCGCGGTGAGCCCGGGGCGGAAATTGAGCTGGAACCGGTCTGACAGCGCCCAGTAAAGGTTGAGGTTGGCATACGTCTCACCCCTGCGCTGCCGCGACACTGTCTGCGTGGAGCCGGAGTAGCCGGTGTCATACCAGTTCATGAATGTGTTGACCTCGAAGAATGTCGCTATCCTCCCGTTGGGGCGCCAGAATATCTGCGCGAAGCCGCGGGCGTAGTTCACGTCCTCCTCAGTGATGTTGACGATCGGATCCAGCGCGTCCTGCGCGTATGAGTAGGCGGCGTCGTTGTGGAAGTGGGCGTAGCCCCATCTGGCGTAGAACCTCCATTTGTCGGTCAGCCTTATGTTGTAGAACCCCGACAGCTGCGGGCTCAGCGAGTGCCCCGATGTCCGGGAGAATGAACTTCCCGCAGGGAACAGTGCGGGATTCCAGGCGAGGGAGCCCTCCGTGGCGGTGCCGGGATTGTTGCCCCACACGAGCGATGCGGTGTGGGTCATGATGTTGTCGCCGTCATTGTATCGGGCGTTGAATGTCGCTCCGGCCTTGTCCGAGCGCTCCACATACCTCTCGGAGAATGTCTTGTCGATGAGGTCATACGCTTTCCCGTCATAGAGGATATCTTCATATGTCTCGCAGCCTGTGGACGACCCGGTATGGTCGCGGCTGTAGCCGGCGTCGGCTGTCAGTCCGAAGGTCATCCTCCGGTATTCCACCTTCGAGGTCGCCTTGTATCTCCCGCTGTTTCGGATCTGCTGGAAGGCGTTGACGCGGGCCACGCCTCCGGACTCGTAACGCCTCATCACGAAATTGACGGCGCATTCCACCCCCTCGAACCTCGGATCCGCGGGATTGTCCATATACTCCACCCTCAGCGCCTCCTTCGGCCAGAACGCGTCAAGGTCGGTGCTCTCGGCCCTCACGCCGTTTATGAAGACAGTCACTTTCTGTCCCCTGACATTCCTTATTTCCTTGCCCTCCACGTTGAGGAGGGGTATCTGCATGTGCCTGAGCAGCGACGCCGCGTCGTTCGAGAGGTTGCGGTCGCTTTTCTGCGGTAGGAAGACGGCCTTGTCACCCTCCACCCAGGCATTCCTGCTCTTCACCACGAGCTCCTGGAGCCTTGTCACTTTCGTTGAGTCGGGAGTCGCGGAGGAGGTTGCTTTCTCTGCGGGTGATCCCTTCCCGGAATTCTCTTCCTGGGCAACCATGCATATGTGGGATATGCATAAAAACAGGATTGCGATGATTGTCTTGGTTTTCATGATATAGGGTTTTGTGGTTAAATAAACGAACTATATATTTTCCCTGATACTTACCGGCAATAACAGTGCTCGAAGATATCAAGGACTATATCGTCCTTGTCCTTTTCGGAATAATTGAAGACACACCTCTCCTTGTCGTCAGCTTCCATCGCTCTCTGCCGGCATCCTCCCCCGCATATGGGCGCGATACGGCATGTGCGGCAGACAGCCTTCGCCATCTTGGCGTTGAGTCTCCTCTCATATCTGGCTTTGTCGAAGATGAGTGTCCCGGATTCCGAGAGGTGTCCTATGCTGTTGGCGTCATTGAAATCCCTGGCGGTGCAGCCGAACAGCCTTCCGTCATAATTGATGAGGACATGGTTTCTCTTGTCGCCGTAACACGGATATCTCACATGGGAGGGGATGTAGTTCGGGATCACATGGAATCCTGCCTGTGTGAACATGTGTCTCACCTCGAGCGCCCTGTCTTCTGTCTCGTCTTTCCCGGTGGCCCTGTCCTGCCACACCCGCTGGAGGTCTATCCTGATGTTCCGCCTTGCTTTCTCAGGTAGATGTCTCAGGTCCTCACATATCCTTGCCACGGTCCCGAGGTTGGCCGACGTGAAGTTTATCCTCAGGATTATGTCGGCTCCATTCTCAGCCAGCCTTGTCACCGCCGATAGGATATCGTCGTAACTGCCCCGGCCACCCTTGTGGAAACGGACTTTGTCGTGGCTCTCCTTACCTCCGTCAAGGGTTATCTGGAAACCGGGATTGAATTCCTTCAGGAACCCGATATAGTCATCATTCACGAGAGAGCCGTTTGACGTGAAATTGCATGTGAGTCTCACGCCGTGGCTGTCTGTCATGGATTTAGCGTATTCCAGGATGGGACGCACGGTGTCGTTGAAATGCAACAACGGCTCTCCTCCGAAGAAACCGATGCGGAGCACCTTTATTTCAGGCCTGGAATCAAGAAGCTTTGAAATGAATGACCGCGTTGCGTTGATTGTATTCCCAGACATCACGGATCCCGGTAGATGATTCTCATAACAATACCAGCAACGGAAATTGCAGTCGAGGGTCGGATTGATATGCAGTATGTATTCGTTGCGGTTGTTTTCCATTTCAGATATCAGATTCAAAAGTTTTTGAGGCTCGTCGACATCGTCATCTATAATGACGCCAGCCTCAATCATGCGGTTAAAATCTGGCAAATCAACATCTTTTTCATCTATTCCCTCTCCTCCATCATTCAATATGACAGATTTGTCCTTGAAGACTATAAACTTTTCAGTGAGAGAATTATAAATCAAGGTATGCCGACCGGATATAGTAATAACGGAATTATAGTGACTGTATTTCATGATATGCAGGATTATGGTAATTTTTTTAATAATGGAGGGTTGATTCTTGCAATATTGGCGTAGTTCAACCCTCCATTTGATTTCATTTATGCTTTACTGGTATGGTCATCGGTGAGTCATGATGGTCATTGACATCCAATGATATCATCCGCATCCGGTATTTCCTCCTTCATTTCCTCCACCGCTCCCTTGATTTCCTCCGCCAGTGTTCTCGCATCCGGACTTATTATCCGTAAAGCCGCAGTTTTGGGTATTTTTACAATCCTTGGCATTAAGTGTGCAGCCTTCGCTATCCGAATTCTTACATCCTGTTCCATTTGCCCCACCGATAGCATCGAGATCGGCTGTCAGCAGGAATGACTGACTCTCAACACTCATCTCCTCGCATCCGAGCGACTCGATGAATGAGGCGATTCATTTGTTTCTCTTTTCCATTTAAAAAATGTTTAGAGGGTTAGAAAATATGGTTGATTATACGTCCGAAAGGACTTAAACAAAGCATGCGAGCAAACTTTGTTGTCTTTTCAGAAAAAGGTCGTATTATTATGTATTGATCAGAGAAGATTACATCGTCAGATACCCTGAGAAGGTCGTGGTCTCTGTCTGGAAGATGATAAGAAGGTCTCCTTGCATCTCGAACAGGACCTCGATGAAGGATGCTTCGGAATCGGAGACGAAGAGGCAAGTCTGCCCATCGGCTGTCCGGATTTCATAGGATATTATCTCTCCTGCTCCTGTAGACTGAAGCAGTACGCCATCCCTCCGGCTGATAGTGCACATTATCGGCCGCTGCGGCATACGAGCACCTTTTGACGGGTTTTCAATATTGTCCGAAGGCAGTGGCGTTTCCATCATCGGGATGTCGAATGATTCGTTGTCTGCAGGATTGTCAGCAAGACATGGCAGAAAAGTAACGATGACTGCCAGCAGAATGAATGTTAGTTTTTTGCGGATCATGGTTTAAGTTTTTGGTGAATGCCGCAAAGTTATGGATGGAATTGGGACAATGCAAGAAAAACAGTTTAAAAACAGTTTAAAAATGGCATTTTTAAACTGTTTTTAAACTGGTAAGGATGATTTTTTAAAGAATTCGCAGGATGCTGTCGGAATATGCCACGGAAACGTCTTCTCCAAACAGCTTGCGGCATAACACCTTCCTCTGATAAGTTATCGCTCCTTTGGTTTTACAGAGGAGTGTGGCGATATCGGTAGGCCGGATGCCACATTTCAGCAGCATCGCGAGCCTGACCTCGTTGAAATCAATGCTTCCCGTGAGAATCTGAAGACGGCTGAAAAAGAGGGGTGAGTATTTCTCGATTGTATCATGAAGTCTATCCCATATCTCATCTGTCATACACCTGCCGTTCTGTATCAAATCTGTTATCACGGCAAAAATCTCCGAGTTCAGTATTGACGGGTCGACAGGCACCTCTCCATGAAAGGCATCGTAGACGGATTTCATCTTTGATTTCAGTTCCTCCCTGAGGTTATCATCGTTTCTCTTTACAGATATCTCCGCGACAGCAACTTCTTCATCGGCCATATGGGCGTCATTTTCAGCCGCTGCGTGTTCCTTCATCTGTTTGTCGGCGGTGATAACAGAGACCGTTGTCTCAAGACTCCTGATTTTGTTTATGAGTTCAAGTTGCTTCCTATTATACTTATATTTCTGATAGAAATAAAGAACCGCCACCAGTAGAAGTATAAAGACGCCCGCAGCTATGCCTACCAATGCCATATTAAGTGCTTGCTCAGCCTTGACACGCTTTCGGAGATGAGAGTCATAGTTGTAGACCGAATTACGCATGATTATCTCTTCCGAGTCATATCTGTCGAACACTTTATCGACAGCTTTCTCATATCTCACAAGATAATCCTTTATAGAGTCAGATGGTAAGTTCTGTGCATCGTCATGGGTAAGTAAAACCTTGAGCCCATGTTTTTCATAATCCGGATTGCTGGATGATGCGAGTTCACGGGCATACATGCAAGCTGTGTCTGTGATGTTGTTGGCAAGATATATCCGCGCGGCATAGGCAAGAGTGAAGTCAATTGTCAGGGAATCTGTGTGAAGCATGGCTTCGCGGATGAATGTCAAGGCTGAGTCCGGCTTTGATTTTTCGTATTTTATGGCAGCAATATACGTCTGCATCATTGCCCTATCTTCATCTGGAAGATTCTTGGCACCGTGAAGCGCTTCCATGAAATGCGCCTCAGCCTTTTCATATTCCTTCTGACGCATATAAACTGCTCCAAGCAGCTGATGACTGAAAGGAAGAGACGCTGAATCACCCAATTCTTCCGATAGTTTTAGATCTTCCTCAAGGTATGGTATTGCCTGGCTGTTCATTCTAATGGTGTGGAGAAGTCTGCCTGTTTGGCTGAGTATATTGCCATATGATTTTGTGTGTCTCTCTTTTTCCGGGGTTTCGTCGAGGGCGGCGTGGAAATATTCGAGAGCTGTGGGGAAGTCGCCCATGTCGGAATAGACACGGCCGGCGTAGTAGAGGGCTTCCGGGTAGAGTCCGGAGTCTTTGTGGTCGGCATAGTAGTCGACAACCGACAGGATGAGGCTGTCGGAGGTATGCGTGACGTAGGCCTTGTCGCGCGCCTTGATCCGCAACAGGTCGAGGAAATGACCGTCGGACTCCGGCAGGCGATCCTTGTCGATGCTGTCGAGACTCACGATGGCCTGACGGGGATTTTCATCGATAGACTCTGATATAGACAGAAGGTGCTTATTGCCGGGTCGGCTGCTGCAACCGGCAAACACAATCATTATGATAAGGGAACTGATAATTCTGATCATGGTGAAAGGGGAAGAGTCAAGGGTGAAGGGTGAAGGGTGAAGGGTGAAGGGTGAAGAGACAAGGAGCTGCTATGCGGGGGTGGAGGCTTCCATGGCGGTGAGGATCTCGAGGGCGCGGCTCACGGTGGCTACGTCGGAGATCATGATGCTCCTCTTGCCGGACTGGTCGCGGAACTCTATCTTCAGCGGATTGCGCTGCAGATAGGTCAGCACCCTGCCGAACGCCGGACTCTGATAGTAGGCCTTGTTGTCGTCGCCGACGAAGAATGCCCTCATCTTGCCACCTTTAAGCGTGAGACGCTCTATGCCGAGACGGCGCGCGGCCATGCGCAGCGGCACCACCTTTATCAGCTCTTCCGAAATCTCCGGAATAGCCCCGAAACGGTCGCGCAGATGTGCGCGGAACTGCTCGAGCTGCTCCGGTTTCTCCATATTGTCAAGCTGCTGATAGAGACTTATGCGCTCGCTCTCCTGCGGCACATATTCAGGCGGCAGACGCAGCTCGAGATCGCTCTCGATGGTGCAGTCGGCCACGAACTCCTCCTCCTTGCCGGCGGCAAGTTCGTCGAATGTGTCGGCAAATTCCTCGGTCTTCAGCTCGAGCACCGACTCCTTCAGTATCTTCTGATATGCCTCATAGCCGAGATCAGCTATGAACCCGCTCTGCTCTGCTCCGAGGAGGTTGCCGGCCCCGCGTATGTCGAGGTCCTGCATGGCGATGTGTATGCCGCTGCCGAGGTCGGAGAAATTCTCTATGGCCTGCAGGCGCCGGCGCGCCACGGGAGTGAGCGGATTGCCCGGAGGCACAAGGAGATAACAGAAGGCTTTCTTATTGTTGCGTCCCACACGGCCGCGAAGCTGATGAAGCTCGCTGAGGCCGAAGTTCTGGGCGTTGTTTATCAGGATAGTGTTGACGTTAGGCATATCGATGCCGTTCTCCACGATGGTCGTGGATAGGAGCACGTCGTAGTCGTGGGCGGCGAAATCAAGAATCGCCTTCTCAAGTTTCTCCGGGGGCATCTGTCCGTGAGCCGTGACAACGCGTATGCCAGGCACGAGACGGCGAAGAGTGTTCTCGATCGTGTCGAGATTCTCTATGCGGTTGGATATGAAGAATATCTGTCCGTTGCGGCTCAGCTCGAAATTCACGGCCTCCTTTATGACCTCGTCGTCGAAAAGCGACACATTGGTGACGATAGGCTGACGGTTGGCCGGAGGAGTGTTGAGGGCAGAGAGATCGCGGGCACCCATGAGAGAGAACTGGAGGGTACGCGGAATGGGAGTGGCACTCATGGTCAGCGTATCCACATTGACCTTCAGCTGCTTGAGCTTCTCTTTCACGGCCACTCCAAACTTCTGTTCCTCATCGACAATGAGGAGGCCGAGATCCTTGAACTTCACCCCTTTCCCTATAAGCTTGTGGGTGCCGATGATGATATCCACCTTGCCGGCCTCAAGATCGGCAAGAATCTGCTTCACCTCCTTCGGCTTCTTGGCGCGCGATATGAACTCCACACGAACAGGGAGATCCTTGAGACGCTCGGAGAAGGTATGATAGTGTTGCATGGCGAGCACCGTGGTGGGCACGAGCACGGCTGTCTGCTTCGAATCGACAGCGGCCTTGAAGGCCGCGCGGATGGCAATCTCTGTCTTTCCGAACCCCACGTCGCCGCATATGAGACGATCCATCGGGCGCGCCGACTCCATGTCGGCCTTCACATCCTGCGTGGCCTTGAGCTGGTCGGGGGTATCCTCGTAGATGAAGCTCGCCTCCAGCTCGTGCTGGAGATAAGAGTCGGGCGCGAACGCGAAGCCCTTCTCCTGACGGCGTGCGGCATAGAGACGGATAAGGTCGCGCGCGATATCCTTCATCTTGGTCTTCGTCTTCTCCTTGAGCCGCGTCCAGGCTCCGGATCCGAGTTTGCTTATCTTGGGAGGCACACCCTCCTTGCCCCGGTATTTCGAGAGCTTGTGGAGCGCATGGATGCTCACGAGCACAATGTCGTCGTTCTGGAAAAGGAGCTTTATCATCTCCTGCGGGTGGCCGTTGACATCAGTCTTCACCAGACCTCCGAATTTGGCTATGCCGTGGTCGATATGCACGATATAGTCGCCGGCCTCGATCTGCTGGAGCTCCTTGAGGCTGAGGGCGAGTTTGCCGCCACGCGCCCGGTCGCTCTTGAGGTTGTATTTATGGAAACGGTCGAAGATCTGATGGTCGGTGAAAAAGCAGACGCGCTGCCCGTGGTCGACGAATCCCTCATGGATGGTGTGGTCGACCGGCGTGAAACGGATACTGTCGCCGCGGTCTTCGAATATGGCTTTCAGACGGTCGGTCTGGAACGGGGTATCGCTGAGTATCAGCAGCCGGTAGTCGTCTGTAAGGAATTTTGTAAACGAATCGGCAATCAGGTTGAAATTTTTGTGATATAGAGTCTGCAGCGTACAGTCGAAAGAGAGTGAGGCGTCGGGCGTTATCCCGGCCACACCCTCGGCGGGAGTGCCAAACTCTATGACCTTCATCCTGTCGAGCCGCTTCATGAACGCCGCCGCATCGACCACCTTCTCCATGGCCTTGTCGTCGCCCTCCCCGGTGACGGCCACAGCCTGTGAAAGCGACTCCGAGCATATCGCCTCAACCCTGCTCCGGAGCCAGCTCTCTGACTGGCAGAACACCGGAGTGGCGGCATCGGCGAACTCAAGGAGAGATATGCCGTCGGCCGACACCTCAGACGCATCGGCAGGCACCACCGACACCGAGTCGAGCTTCTTTTCCGAAAGCTGTGTCTCCACGTTGAAAGCGCGTATGGAGTCGATCTCGTCGTCGAAATAGTCCACGCGGTAGGGAAGCTCACCCGAGAACGACCATACATCGAGAATTGAGCCTCTGACGGCGAACTGGCCAGGCTCGTAGACATAATCCACCTCCTTGAATCGAAGTTCGCGCAGACGGGCCTTAACGGCCCCCATATCGCTCTTTTTACCGGAGGTCAGCACGATTGTGTTGTCAGAAAGGCGCCCGCGCGAAGGTACCTTCTCCGCAAGAGCCTCCGGACATGTGACGACCCAGACGGGATGATCCTTGCGGTTCCAGGCATCGAGGGTCTCGGTGCGCAGTATCTGCGAGGGGGGATCAGGCTGCCCGTATTTGATGTCGCGGCGGTAACCACTGGTGAAAATGGCCACGGCTTTCTCTCCGGCCGTCTGGCAGAGATCATGATATATGTAGCCGGCGGCATCGATGTCGTCGGCTACAATGATATATGGATATTTTTTCGTGGGAAGGGCGGCAAACAAGAGCGCCGCCGCGCTTCCCCTCAGCCCCGTGAGGGCTATGCGGCGTGCGTTGCCGTCGTCGAGGAGAGCCCTGAGGGCCTCCATGCGCGCCGGTGTGGCGAAAAGCCTGTCAGCTTCCGATAATTTCACTTTCCAAGCATTTTATTCAGTTCGGCGGGATCGGAGAGTATCGCCTCCGCCTTTTTCAGTGCCTCGTCGTTGCGGAGATCCTGTATGATCTTCCCTTTGTCGAAATAATAGCGTTGAGCTATCTCAGCGCCGAGATAGCCACTGACCTCCTCGCGGCGATTGTCGAGGTCGTGGGAGAGATTGTGTGTCATGAGGGGAGAGAGTGAATCAAGCAGCGCGGTGGTCTGATCGTTGAGATAGCCCTCCTCTCCAGCCGTCTTACGCAGCTCCTTGAGAATCTCGTCGAGCACCTTGTCGTATTTCAGTTTCTTAGGATCAATGCTTTTCTTGAAATCCTCATAGATCTCATCAGTTATGACAAACTCCGATGCCGGCGGGATAGTAGGATGTGTGTTGGCATAACGGTTGGCGAAATCATAAGTCCAGTTGTCGCGCACAAGATTGTAGGCCAGGCGGCTCACCTGTCCCCAATCGACCTCGATGTCAGGCTTCAGGCCACCGCCGTCGCGCACCTCGCGGCCATGGAGCGTCTTATAGACGTTGGTCAGCGAGTCGGGGGTGCGCGCCACGCTCCCGTCGGGATTGCGATGGGAATAGTCGAGGGCCTGAATGAGACGTCCGGAAGGGATATAGTATTTCGCCACCGTCACCTTGAGCAGACCGTCGTAGGGGAGCTGCATGGTGCTCTGCACAAGCCCTTTTCCGAAGCTGCGGGAGCCCACGAGCACGGCGCGGTCAAGATCCTGGAGCGAGCCCGCAGTAATCTCCGACGCCGACGCCGAACCACCGTCGATGAGCACCGCCAGCGGTATGTCGGGGAATATGGGGGTATGCGTGGTCTTATAGA
This sequence comes from uncultured Muribaculaceae bacterium, assembly GCA_910588245.1. Lineage (GTDB taxonomy): Bacteria > Bacteroidota > Bacteroidia > Bacteroidales > Muribaculaceae > Lepagella. Next base: position 15,042 of record CAJUQP010000054.1, read on the forward strand.
TCTTTTCCGACTTCGCGTCGCGGCCGCGAGTGCGCAGCACCTCCGTGCCTTTTGGCACGAAATTGCCGACGATATCGACAGCCTGCTCGAGAAGGCCGCCACCGTTGCCGCGCAGATCGAGGACAATCTGCTTCACGGCAGGATCTTTCTTGAAGCTCTCGAGGGCCTCGCGCACATCCTTCCCGGTCTGCTCTATGAACTGGGTCACGCGGATATATCCCGTGTTGCCGTCAATGACGCCCCAATATGGCACAGAGGGCTCCACAAGCTTGCCGCGCACCATCTCGAAGGTGAGGATGGAGTCAGTGACATAGGGACGCCTGACCGTGACTGTCAAGGGAGTGCCGGCCTGTCCGCGCAGCAATTTGCTGACCGCCTCCGACCCCATATGCGACGTGTCGACCGAGTCGACGCGGATGATCTGATCACCGCTGCGCAATCCGGCCTTCGCCGCGGGTGCCCCCTCCATTGGATAAGATATGAACGAGGCGCTGTCGCGCTGCATTATGAATGAGCCTATGCCGCCGTAGTCGAACTGCCCGGTTGTGAGCTTCGTGAGGTCGGAGCGCTGCTCGGCACTATAGTATTCCGTATAAGGGTCGACGGTGGAGAGGAAGGCCGCGATGGCGGAGTTGAACGCCTCCTTGGGACGGATGGTGTCGACGTAGTTCATCTCAAGCTCCTTCACGAGAGCGTTGAACGTGGTGAGGTTGCGGGCCACGGAAGCGTCGTGGCTCGACGACGGATCCACAGCCAGCGACTGGGGAACGGCTACGGCCGCCATGGCTGCGGCGGCAAGAATATGTCGGAGTCTGGTCATATATAATCCTGTTGTATAAACTAATCAACGTCACTGACGCCCGGCAGGTTTAGCCTGGGGGGGATAGTCGACGGTGAAATGCAGTCCGCGGCTCTCCTTGCGCTCGCGTGCCTGGCGCATAATAAGGTATGCCACGTTGATGATGTTGCGCAATTCGCATAGCTCCCGGCTGGGCTTGCTGACCTTAAACAGCTTCTCAGTCTCCTCATAGAGGATGTCGAGACGGTTCCAGGCGCGGTCAAGACGGAGATCGGAGCGCACGATACCCACGTAGTAGCCCATAATCTGGTTGACCTCCTTCTCGCTCTGGGTGATGAGCACCATCTCCTCGGGATGGGCTGTTCCTTCGTCGTTCCATTCAGGCACATCGGTGCGGAAGTCATAACCCTTTATGGCCTCGGCGGCGTGGCGCGCGGCAGCATCGGCGTAGACCACCGCCTCAATCAGCGAGTTGCTGGCAAGACGGTTGCCGCCGTGCAGACCCGTGCAGCTGCATTCGCCCACGGCATAGAGACGTTTTATCGACGACTCTCCGTTGAGATCCACCTTTATTCCGCCGCAGAGATAGTGGGCGGCAGGAGCCACAGGAATCATATCCTTGGTGATGTCGATGCCGAGCGAGAGGCATTTCTCATATATGTTGGGGAAATGGCGCTTCGTCTCCTCAGGATCCTTATGGGTGACGTCGAGATATACATGGTCAGTGCCGTGAAGCTTCATCTCGGAGTCGATCGCACGGGCCACGATGTCGCGAGGCGCGAGCGAGAGGCGTGGATCATATTTCTGCATGAACTCCTCGCCGTCGAGATTGCGGAGCACGGCGCCATAGCCCCTCATGGCCTCTGTGATGAGGAACGACGGACGGTCGCCGGGATGATACAGAGCCGTTGGATGGAACTGTATGAACTCCATGTCTTTCACTGTGCCCTTGGCACGGTAGACCATGGCTATGCCGTCGCCAGTGGCGATAAGGGGGTTAGTCGTGGTGGTATACACAGCTCCCACGCCGCCGGTGGCCATCACCGTCACTTTAGCGAGGAAAGTGTCGGTGCGTCCGGTCTCCTCGTCGAGGATATAGGCTCCGTAGCATGTGATGTCGGGGGTGCGTCGTGTCACGATCTTCCCCAGATGATGCTGGGTGATGATCTCAAGGGCGAAATGGTTGTCGAATATGTCGATGTCAGGATTATTCCTGACGGCTTCCACGAGGCTTGTCTGGATCTCGGCTCCGGTGTTGTCGGCATGATGGAGGATGCGGAACTCGGAGTGTCCCCCCTCACGGTGCAGGTCAAATGTGCCGTCTTCCTTCTTGTCGAAATCAACGCCCCACCCTATCAGCTCACGTATCTGCGAGGGCGCGTTCTTCACGACCTTCTCCACGGCAGCCGGGTCTGAGAGCCAGTCGCCGGCAATCATTGTGTCGTTGATGTGTTTGTCGAAATCATCGACCTCAAGATTGGTGACGCTCGCCACACCACCCTGCGCGAAGTAGGTGTTCGCCTCCTCGAGCGTGGTCTTGCAAATGATGGCGACCCGCCCTGTCTTCGCGGCCTTCAGGGCGAAACTCATGCCGGCGATGCCAGATCCGATCACGAGATAGTCATATCGGTATACCATAGCGGTTAGTTTAATAAAAATAGTACGTCTGGATTCCGGGATTTGAGAGATATTCGCGATCGGTGGGCCGGGAATCCTGGGCCTTCGCCTATCAAACGGCAAATATAGCAAAAATCTTCCGTTAATCGGCAACCGGCGCCACTAAATCGCTTTCCGGCTATCCCCAAAAACATTTACCGACCGCAAATAGGAGGGGGAAATCACTCAGACGGCCTCCCGTGCCTTAGAAGCAGGGGAGGCCGTCTGAGACACAGCCGTCGTGACGTAATTTCATTGCAGCATCTCCGGCGACACCTCACCGTAGGGGGCGTTGCTGTCGAGCTGTTTCTGGTCGAGCATGTTCCTGACCTCTGTAAAGAGCACCTTCTTTATGTCGTCCACAGCCACACGTCCGAAGTCCTGATAGTCTTCATAACGGGCGTAATCGGAAGGATCGACTTCCTTGATCACCGGGGTGGCGAAGCGACATGCATGACTTCCCTCTTCGGTCACATTGTCTTTGATGAACCGTGCGAGCTCATCGCGGAGCCCGACAATCTTCGGTGAATTCTCGAGTTGTTCCTTTGTGCCTGCGTAGAGCATACGGTATTTAGCTGAATCACCGAAACTGATGATGTAGAGTCTCTCTTTGTTTTCCATAACAATAGAACAGAATAAGGATGATACATTAAATGGGTCCGCAACAGATGGGACGTATGTATTACTTACAACACTCCGGCAAAGCATTTGTTTGCCGTATTTGCCAGCGCTGCCCGGAGGGGATTTGAATCTGACACATCTTTGCCTGACGAAAAAAAGCCGGGGAGACGCCGAACCGACGTCTCCCCAGCCCTGTATGTCAGACACCGCTTTGCGGCGCCGTGTCATTTAAGCTTTGCCTTGATGGCCTCGGTCTCTTTCTCGTAGCCGGGTTTCTCGAGGAGTGCGAACATGTTCTTCTTGTAGGCCTCCACACCGGGCTGGTTGAAGGGATTGACACCGAGCATGTAGCCGCTGATGCCGCAAGCCTTCTCGAAGAAATAGATGAGCTGGCCGAGGGCATGCTCGTCGAGTTTGTTGATCTCGATACGCATATTGGGCACTCCACCGTCGACATGGGCGATCTTGGTGCCGAGCTCAGCCATCTTGTTGACCTCGTCAATGCGCTTGCCTGCGAGATAATTGATTCCGTCGAGATTTGCCGCGTCCTCAGGAATACGGCGTGTGATGGCCGGTTCCTTCACGGAGATCACGGTCTCGAAGATTGTGCGCTCACCCTCCTGGATCCACTGGCCCATGGAGTGGAGGTCGGTAGTGAAGTCGACCGACGCGGGGAAGATACCCTTGCCGTCCTTACCTTCGCTCTCGCCGTAGAGCTGTTTCCACCACTCTGCGAAGAAATGGAGTTTGGGATTGAAGTTCACAAGAATCTCAGTCTTCTTGCCGGTTCTGTAGAGGGCGTTGCGCATACGGGCGTAGACCTCGGCGGGATTCTCCGCTCCGGGATGCTTCGTAGTCTCCTCCATCTCGGCGGCTCCTGCCACGAGACGGGCGATGTCATGTCCGGCACAAGCTATGGGAAGAAGGCCGACGGGAGTGAGCACTGAGAAACGTCCGCCCACATTGTCGGGGATCACATATGTCTCGTAGCCCTCCTGTGTGGCGAGAGTGCGGAGAGCGCCCTTCTTCTCATCGGTGACGGCCACGATAAGGTCTTTGGCAGCCTCTTTGCCGGCCTGCTTCTCAAGGAGCTCCTTAAGGATACGGAACGCGATAGCAGGCTCCGTGGTGGTGCCGCTCTTCGAGATGACGATGATGCCGAACTTGCGCCCCGTGAGGAGCTTCTCAAGTTCCGCGGTATATTCCTCGCCGATGTTCTGGCCGGCATAGAGCACCTTAGGATTCTTCGGAGCGGGAGCATAGAAGTCGGCGAAGCTGTCGGAGAGGGCTGAATTCACCGCCTTTGCTCCGAGGTAGCTGCCTCCGATACCTACACACACCACAAACTCACAGTTCTCGCGCAGACGCTCGGCAGTCTTGTTGATTCTTGCAATCTCCTCCGCGGTTATGGAAGAGGGGAGGTTGATCCAGCCGAGGAAGTCGTTGCCGGCTCCCGAGCGGCTCTCAAGGGTGCCGAAAGCCGCGTTAGCCTCAGCCTCATCGGCGATATACTGGTGCTCAGCGAAATAGAGAGCGTCCTGAATGTTGAGTTCAATAGATTTCATTGTCTTTATATTTTGGTTGTTGGAGTTGTCGGGCATAGAAGCTGTCAGTAACTTCATAAAAGGGAGGCCTCCGCCTTCCTCCGCCTATCGGATTACAACGCCTCAGGCGTCCGGATGGTTCACGATTCTCAGCTGAAGAGAGGATCTATATCGTGGAAAGCCTCCCGCGGATTGCGGCCTTCGTAGAGGATGGAGTGCACACAATCGAGTATCGGCATGTCGACACGAGGACCGGCCTCATTGATCTCATGGATGCAGCGGGTGCCATAGTAACCCTCCGCCACCATCTCCATCTCCATCTTAGCCGCCTTCACGCTATGGCCTTTGCCGATCATGGCGCCGAAATTGTGATTGCGGGAGAAGAGACTGTAGCATGTCACGAGCAGGTCGCCAAGATATGCGGAGCGGCATATGTCGCGTCGCAGCGGAGCCACGGCATCGATAAACCTGCGCATCTCCCGCACGGCGTTGCAGACAAGCATCGCCTTGAAATTGTCGCCGGCCTTCATGCCGTCGATCATTCCGGAGGCTATTGCGTAGACATTCTTGAGCACCGCCCCATATTCTATGCCGGCCACATCGTCGGAAACGATGGTGCGCAGTTTCAGTCCGGATATGGCATCGCAGAACATGCGTGCCTTCTCCGTGTCGGAGCATCCTATCGTGAGATAGCTGAGATGGTCGAGCGCGACCTCCTCGGCATGGCAGGGCCCTCCGATGACGAGAAGCGATGATTCCGGGCATCCGAAACGGCTTGCGAACCAGTCGGTGACTATCATGTTGTCGTCGGGGACTATACCCTTGACAGCCGACACGATGTTCTTGTCGCGAAGGGGCACGGAGATTTTCTCCGCCTCAGCCTTGAAATAGGGGGAAGGGATGGCCACCACGAGGGTGTCGGCGGCACCTGCGGCCACATTTATGTCGGAATGGAAGTCGATGCGCTCCGTGTCGAACGTCACATCGGTCAGATACACCGGATTTCGGCGGTTTCTGACAAATTCGGCGATACGTTCGGGGCGTCTGACATACCAGATGATACGGTCGTTGTTGCGGAGCAGGAGCCTGGCGAGCGCCGTGGCCCAGCTCCCCGCGCCGATGACGGCTATCTTACCAAGGCCCCCCATCACTCGGCCTCCTTTTCCTGGTCCTCCTTAGCCTGCTTTTTCTCGGGGCGCATCTGCGGGAACAGCAATACCTCCTGGATGGTTGACTGTCCGGTCATGAGCATGGCCAGTCGGTCCATGCCGATTCCCATGCCCGACGTGGGGGGCATGCCATATTCAAGGGCCCGGATGAAGTCGCCGTCGATGATCATTGCCTCGTCGTCGCCCTTGTCGGCGAGACGCATCTGCTCCACGAAGCGCTCATACTGGTCGATCGGGTCGTTGAGCTCGGAGTATGCGTTGGCAAGCTCCTTGCCGTTGACCATGAGCT
>CAJUQP010000055.1 GCA_910588245.1 uncultured Muribaculaceae bacterium
CACGACCTTGCCAAGGTCGGGGTCGCGGGTTCGAGTCCCGTTTTTCGCTCCAAGAACATTGAAATAGAGTCGGTTGGGTAATGTTCCCAATATGCGAAAATAGCTCAGTTGGTAGAGCACGACCTTGCCAAGGTCGGGGTCGCGGGTTCGAGTCCCGTTTTTCGCTCCAACCCAATCGGCAAATGTCCAGGTGGCGGAATTGGTAGACGCGCTACTTTGAGGGGGTAGTGGCCGTTAGGCTGTGTGAGTTCGAGTCTCATCTTGGACACTTAGGAATCTGAGATTATCTTCAAAAGATATCTCAGATTCTTTTTTTATGTATTTATTAGCTCGCAGGTCTTTTCATGTTTTGCCTGTCGCTGCCCCGTTGATCTATCCACTGGCGCTCTATTTCTGAACTACCTGCGTCTTGAGGCGTTATATTTCTATATTCCACATGGCACGTTCGCACGAACGCTTCATAATCCACAAGAGAATCCGCTATGACAAAACACGAAGTAAACAGATCGAGGCATATGGCCGCATGTGCGGCGGCATCGCTTCTTTTGGCCGCATCGGCCACGGCATCCGCTCAGAGTGGCGACAGCGTCGCCTTGAAGATTCCCGAAGATGTGAGGATAGAAAAGATGATAAATTCCACGCATGTCATCGCCCCGGGTGGCGTTGAGATCCCTGTCGACACGATAAGGAAGAGACTGAATATTTTCTATATCGACCAGTTCCGTCATTTTCAGGATCCCCGGGCTCCTTATTTCATGCTGATGAGTAAGGATGGTAAGCTTGCTATGGGTGTCGGTGGCATGATAAGGATGCGTGGCAATTTTGACTGGAACGGATCCATACCGGTCAATGGATTCTCCCCTTATCTTATCCCCATACCTAAAGATCCCACAAGCAAACGGCGTCTGTGGGCGACTCCGGCTGGAACCGGTTTGTTTTTCACTATTCTCGGAAATAATACATTCATCGGCGATTTCATGGGCTTTATCCAGTGTGACTTCAGCGGATACAACAATCGCGATTTCAAGCTGAAGAAGGCATATCTCCAGAGCGACCATTGGACGATAGGATATGCCACAACCACATTCGAGGATTCGTCGGCTGAGCCTCCCACTATCGACGGCGCGGGCTCGAATGCTGTCAATTCGCGCACGAATGTGCTGGTGAGGTACATGACGACTTTCAAGGATAAATGGACGGTTGCCGGTTCGCTTGAGTTTCCTTCGTCGTCGGTCAATGCCGATGATGTCTACACTAAGACCTGCAGTGATTATGTGCCCGATGCTGCGGCGTTCGTGCAGTATAAATGGAATGGTGGCAAAAGTCATGTGCGTCTTTCGGGGCTCGGAAGGGTGCTCACCTATCGCGATCTTGTGGATCAACGCAACTACAATGTCTTCGGATGGGCCGCGCAGCTCTCAGGTGTCGTCAAGGTCGTGCCGCAGTTGAATCTCATGAGTATCGTGTCGGTCGGGCAGGGGCATGCGTCATACACCACCGACCTTTCCATCGGTAATTATGACCTGATCGCGCGCCGTGGAGATAAGGGAAGGATGTATGCTCCTACGATCGCGGGTTTCGTGTTCGGTGCCCAGTATTATATTAAGGACAATCTTTTCATAAATATGGCCCTGTCGGAGCAGCGTTTTTTCCCGAAACATAATCCCGGCGACGGAGATTATAAATACGGACTCTACGGAGCCTGGAATATTTTTTGGGATATCACGCCTCGTTTCGAGGTCGGTGCCGAATATGTCTGCGGGAAACGTATGGATTTCAATGGCACCCATGGCAGTGCCAACCGTGCGTCGGCGATGTTTATGTTCAGTTTCTGATTCTGGAGGCTTCAACGATGCTCTTGCGTCATGTGTTTTGGCGGAATGATCTCTTCACCGCTTGCACGGACGGAATTAAATTGATAACTTTGCGCGAAAGAAGAAAGTAAACCAATAATGAGTGTCATCGTAAACTATAAGGACGTAGAGGTGGAGAGGGCTGAGAAAAGCGTGCTCAAGGATGTGAGCTTCACTCTCTCCACCGGTGAGTTCCATTATCTTGTAGGGAGAGTGGGTAGTGGCAAGAGCAGCCTGATGAAGACTATGTATGCCGATGTCGGTCTCCATGGAGGCACGACGGCGGAGGTGCTCGGTTTTGATCTCCTCAATATGAGAAAAAGCAAGATTCCTTACCTCAGGAGAAAGATAGGGATTGTCTTTCAGGATTTCCAGCTGCTGCAGGACCGTTCGGTTAGTGGCAATCTCCGCTTCGTGCTTCGTGCCACCGGCTGGGACAGCAAACGTGATATTGACGAACGCATTGAGGAGGTTCTCGCCATGGTGGGAATGTCTAATAAAAGCTATAAGATGCCTCATGAGTTGAGCGGGGGGGAGCAGCAACGTATCGTCATAGCCCGGGCCCTCCTTAACAAGCCGGAGCTGATAATCGCCGACGAACCTACGGGCAACCTCGATCCGCAGACTGGATATCAGATCGTGTCGCTCCTTCATGATCTGGCCGACAACGGTCATTGTGTGCTTATGGCTACCCATAATCTGCAGCTGGTTGACGATTTCCCTGGCAAAGTGATGAGATGCGAGGGTAAAAAGCTCATAGTCGAGTCGCCGGTGTTGTCATGTTGACGGTTTTTAGGTTTTTTATTGATAAAAATTAGGGAAAAATTTCCCCAATTGAAAGTTAATGGCTAAATTTGCATCTGCGGAGGCAAAGGAGGCCATTTGTTTTTTGATGGTCTGCATGGAGCTTCCGCCAGTCGCGGCAGCCGGCTACAGTAGCGTGGCTGTGGAAACGGGGGCCGTCATGACGGCCTGTGATGACCTTACCATGTGTGAAGACTCGACGGATGATTTGCACGCGGGGAGTTGGCCGCGGCCGGAATTGTTTCAGAAATACACAAAAATTTTCTATATTATATCATTAGCTGTAGATATTTATGGCAACTAACCAAGAAAGACTATTCGACATGTTCGAGCCAGTCAGCACTGAAGACTGGGTTGCGAAAATTAATGTCGACCTCAAGGGCGCCGATTTCAATAAGAAGCTCGTGTGGCGCACCAACGAGGGTTTTAACGTGCAGCCATTCTATCGCAGGAGCGATGTCAAGGATCTTCCCCATATGGGGACGTTGCCCGGACAGTTCCCCTACGTCAGAGGCACGAAAGACTCCAACAACTGGCTCATCCGCCAGCAGGCGGAGGGATGTGATCCTGCGGAAATCAACCGTGAGGCTCTCCACATCCTTGATCGCGGTGTCGATTCGCTGGGCATAAAGCTCGGACGCGACATCACCGCCGCTGATCTTGAGACTATCTTCAGCGGCATCGATCTCGCGAAGACTGAAGTCAATATCAGCTGCTGCATGGGCAGGGCCGTGGAGATAGCCCGTATGTTCGTGGCATTCCTTAAGGAGAAGGGTGTCGCCCCCGATTTCAAGGGATCGATCGATTTTAATCCTTTCAAACGTCTGCTCCGCCATGGTGTCGACTTCCCGCGCGATATCAGGGAAGAGGCTGTCGCTATGTATGAGGCTGTGAAAGACGTGCCCGGGATGGCATGCTTCGCTGTCGATTCATGCATGCTCAACAATGCCGGCGCCTATATCACTCAGGAGCTCGGCTACGCTCTCGCATGGGGTGCCGAGTGGATGACAATGCTTACGGAGGCCGGTATCGACGCATGTGACGCAGCCCGTCGCATCAAGTTCAACATGGGCATATCATCCAATTATTTCATGGAGGTGGCCAAGTTCCGTGCCGCCCGTATGCTCTGGGCCGAGATTGTGAAGGCTTACGGAGCTGCCGATGAGTGCTGCAAGATGAAGGTGCATGCTGTCACGAGCCAGTTCAACCAGACCATCTATGATGCCCACGTCAACCTGCTTCGCAGCATGACTGAGACCATGAGCGCTGCTCTGGCTGGTGTTGACTCTATCGAGACTCTTCCCTTTGATCTCCAGTATAAGAAACCTGACGAATTCAGCGAGCGTATAGCGCGCAATCAGCAACTTCTTCTCCGCGAGGAGAGCCACCTCGACAAGGTGGTCGATCCCGCAGGCGGTTCTTATTATATTGAGACGCTCACGGCCTCCATCGCCAAGGTGGCTTGGGAGCTCTTCAACAAGGTTGAGGATGAGGGCGGATTCTACGCTCTTCTCAAGAAAGGCGAGATCCAGCGTAGTGTCAACGAGTCGGGCGTGAAGCGTCACACCGACGTGGCACGCAGGAAGGAGATACTTCTCGGCACGAACCAGTATCCTAACTTCAATGAGAAGGCTCTCGACAAGATCGAGAAGGAAGGTTGCTCATGCCATTGCGGTTGCGGTCAGGAAGAACCCGTCGACGGCGCTGTGGATTATCTCGTGTTCGACCGGGCTGCGAGCCAGTTTGAGCAGCTCCGTCTCGACACGGAGAAGAGTGGCAGGCGTCCTAAGGTGTTCATGCTGACAATAGGCAATCTCGCCATGCGTCTCGCACGTGCGCAGTTCTCATCCAACTTCTTCGGTTGCGCCGGATATGAGATCATCGACAACATCGGCTTCAAGACCGTCGGCGAGGGTATTGATGCCGCCATGGAGAAAGGCGCCGATGTGGTTGTGCTTTGCTCGAGCGACGACGAATATGCCGAGTATGCTCCTGAGGCATTCAAGCTTCTCGACGGACGTGCGATGTTTGTCGTGGCTGGTGCTCCCGCATGCATGGACGATCTCAAGGCTATCGGCATAGAAGACTTCATCCATGTGAGAGTGAACGTGCTCGACACTCTTATCAAGTTTAATGCAAAACTCCTCAACTGAAATGAGACCGAATTTCAAAGAAATCAATATTGAGGCAGCGGTCGGCGAGCGCCACGCAGCCCCGGCCTCCCAGGGACAGGAGGCAGAATGGATCACTGCGGAGCTTATCCCTGTGAAACATGTATATACTGAGAGCGACCTCGAGGGCCTGGAGCATCTCGACTATGTGTCGGGTCTTCCCCCATTCCTGAGAGGCCCTTACAGCGCGATGTATCCCATGCGCCCGTGGACTATCCGTCAATATGCCGGATTCTCCACCGCCGCTGAATCTAACGCCTTCTACCGCCGCAACCTCGCTTCCGGACAGAAGGGTCTTTCTGTGGCTTTTGACCTTCCCACCCACCGCGGCTATGACGCCGACCATGAGAGGGTGGTGGGCGATGTTGGTAAGGCCGGTGTGTCGATCTGCTCGCTCGAGGATATGAAGGTGCTCTTCGACGGTATACCCCTCAACAAGATGTCGGTGTCGATGACCATGAACGGCGCGGTGCTTCCTGTGCTCGCATTCTACATCAACGCAGGCCTTGAGCAGGGTGCAAAGCTCGACGAGATGGCCGGCACCATCCAGAACGACATCCTTAAGGAGTTCATGGTGCGCAACACCTATATTTATCCGCCGGCATTCTCGATGAAGATCATCGCCGACATCTTCGAATACACTTCGAAGAACATGCCCAAGTTCAACTCGATCTCAATCTCCGGCTACCATATGCAGGAGGCGGGCGCTACCGCTGACATCGAGCTTGCCTATACTCTCGCCGACGGTCTTGAGTATCTCCGCGCAGGTGTAAACGCAGGCATGGATATCGACTCCTTCGCTCCCCGTCTTTCGTTCTTCTGGGCTATTTCTATGAATTATTTCATGGAGATCGCCAAGATGCGCGCCGCCCGTATGCTTTGGGCGAAGATCGTGAAGCAGTTCAATCCCAAGAATCCCAAATCGCTCGCTCTCCGCACCCACAGTCAGACATCAGGCTGGAGCCTTACTGAGCAGGATCCTTTCAACAACGTCGGCCGTACTTGCGTGGAGGCCATGGGAGCTGTGCTCGGCCACACCCAGTCGCTCCATACCAACGCCCTCGACGAAGCTATCGCGCTTCCTACCGATTTCTCCGCACGTATCGCCCGCAACACCCAGATCTACATCCAGGAGGAGACTTATGTCACCAAGCAGGTTGATCCTTGGGGCGGAAGCTACTATGTGGAGGCTCTCACCAACGAGATCGCCCATAAGGCATGGGAGCACATCCAGGAGATCGAGAAACTCGGAGGCATGGCCAAGGCTATCGAGACAGGTCTGCCGAAACTGAAGATCGAGGAGGCCGCCGCACGCACGCAGGCACGCATCGACTCCGGCAAGCAGACGATTGTCGGCATCAACAAATACCGTCTTGACCACGAGGATCCCATCGATATCCTGGAGGTCGACAATACGGAGGTGCGCAAGGAGCAGTGTGCCCGTCTCGAGGAGCTCCGCGCGAATCGCGACGAGGCCGCTGTCAAGAAGGCTCTCGAGGCAATTACAGAGTGTGTGAAAGATCCGTCGAAGGGTAATCTTCTCGACCTCGCCGTGAAGGCCGCAGGCCTCCGTGCGTCGCTCGGTGAGATTTCCGATGCCTGCGAGGCAGTTGTCGGACGTTATAAAGCCGTAATCAAAACAATTTCCGGAGTGTACAGCAGTGAGGAGAAGGGTGATCCCGAGTTTGAGGAAGCCCGCAGGGTTGTGGCGGATTTCGCTAAGCGCGAAGGTCGCCAGCCTCGTATCATGATTGCCAAGATGGGCCAGGACGGCCATGACCGCGGCGCAAAGGTAGTGGCTACTGGCTATGCCGACTGCGGTTTCGACGTTGACATGGGGCCGCTGTTCCAGACTCCCGCCGAGGCCGCGCGCCAGGCTGTGGAGAACGATGTTCACATTCTCGGTGTCTCTTCGCTTGCCGCAGGCCACAAGACCCTGATACCTCAGGTGATCGCAGAGCTTGAGAAACTCGGACGTCCCGACATACTCGTCACTGCGGGCGGTGTGATTCCGGCGCAAGACTACGACTTCCTCTACAAGGCCGGGGTTGCCGCAATATTCGGTCCCGGCACCCGCATCCCGAAGAGCGCTATCGAGATGATACGCCTTCTCAACGAGGAGCGTGAGGCTGAGTGAGTCTGCACCCGCAAGGGAATATGATCTATAAGGATAAGGCTGCCTATGACGGGCGGCCTTATCTTTTTCTTGCTCCTTAAGGTGACTTTTGTTTGCAGATTCTACAGGAATTGCGTAAATTTGCAGCCGGATATGGAAGAAAGAAACAAAATTACTGAAGAACAGGAGTCGGACAATATCTATGTGTATGTGGATGATGGAGAAAAGTTGTCTGACACCGGGCTTGATCAGTCGTATGACGGTCTTGACAAATCTGGGCCGAACTTTTCGCAGGTCTCTCCCGACGACATACCGGAGGAAGCACCTGATCCCTCCGATGTCTCGCCGCTGGCAATTATGCTGAAAGTGCTTATCAATCCTGTGGAGGGTTGGAAAGAGCTCAGACGTAGCTCTCTTAGTTGTGAGCGCGTGCAGCAGGGATGCTTCTATCCCATGATGGCGGTTTATGCTGTCAGCATTTTCTCCCGGTTGTATTATGCTCCGCGCACATCGCTTTCGGAAGTTCTTGTGGCGGCCGTGATAGGGTTTGTATCCTTCTTTTTCGGTTACTTCTGCATAATGCTCGTCATCAAGGGGATAATGGGAAAGATCTTTGATAAGAAAAGCGACGGGAGGTTTTGCCGACAGTTTGTGATGATATCGCTCTCCACGCTCTGTCTCTTCTCAAGTCTGCTTGAGCTTCTGCCTATGTTGTGGGCAGTGCTTATCTTCCTGCCGGTATGGACTATATATTCCGAATGCCGGGGTGCGAGGTTCTTTAAATTCCCCGACAACAGGAGAATGACTTACACCGGACTCATGTGCGTGCTGACTGTCGGCATACCATATGCCCTTGCGCAGCTCCTGCAGGAGATCCTTCCTAAATGAAATCAAGATATGAAATCGAGCCAGATAAACATACAGAATAAGAAAGCCCGTTTCAATTATGAGATAGGCGATACCTTCACAGCTGGGATGGTTCTCACAGGAACTGAGATAAAGTCGATCCGTGCGGGGAAGGCCAATATCACCGACAGTTACTGCGTTGTCGATCGCGGAGAAGTGTGGGTTAAAGGGATGCACGTCTCGGAATACTTCTACGGCTCCTACAACAACCACGAGTCGCGGCGAGACCGCAAGCTTCTGCTGAGTCGTAAGGAGATCGCCAAGATCTCCAAACAGAGTGCCGACCCCGGTTTCACCATAGTGCCTCTCAAGATCTTCATCAGCGACAAAGGATATGCCAAGATGGTGATTGGTATCGGCAAAGGTAAAAAGGAATACGACAAACGGCAGTCGATAAAAGAGCGGGAAGACCGACGCGACATCGACAGAATGTTCAAGAAATAGCGACGTCCGGAGGCGAGTGGCGACACACTCTCTTCCGGACGCGTCTTTTATAGGATAAGGACTTAAAAATATGCATCAGAAATATGACTGGAATCAATAAATACCCTCTTTCCTCTCCCGCGGCCTTCTCCCATCCCCCGGATTAGTCCTCCTCAAGGGTGAGTCCTCCTCAAGGATTAGCCCTCCTCCGGATTAGTCCTCCTCAGGGTTAGCTCTCCCCCGGATTAGTCCTCCTCAAGCGTTAGCCCTCCTCCGGCATAGTCCTCCTCAAGGATTAGTCTGCGCCCGTATGGCATTCCCGTGCCGCGACTGCAAGTCGCGGATTCCCCTCCATAACCCTCTCAACTTTAACCTTTAACCTCTCAACTTTAACCTTTAACCTCTCAACTTTAACCTTTATATGATGGATTTTGTCAAACATGAATGTGGCGTGGCCATGGTAAGGCTTCTTAAGCCGATGCAGCATTTCGAACAGAGATATGGCGATGTGTATTACGGCCTGCATCTTCTTGAGAATATGTTGATCAGAGAATACAACAGAGGCCAGGATGGCGCAGGAATCGGTTGCATCGACATGCGTACCCCCTCTCCAAGGGTATTTCAGATACGCCGGGAAGGAACGGGCGCTGTAGAGGCGATGGCTGCCAGGATCGACAAGGAGATCTCCGAGGAACGTGAGTGGGGCTCCGGACAGCTTCCTTACAGCGGTGCCCTCATGCTCGGTCACGTTCGCTACAGCACCACCGGACTGACCGGCGAGCGTTTCCTGCACCCATTCCGCGAGGATCATGAATGTGGCGATGAGAAAGAGAGTATGCTTATCTGCGGCAACTTCCATCTTATCAATACCCCTCATATTTGGCAGAAATTAAACGAAAAGGGTATAGACGCCGATCCTGATGCCGACACACATGTGCTTCTCAAGCATATATCGTCGGAACTGTGGAACAGTGATGGGAAACGCACTGAGGTGGAGACTGCCCTGCAGGCTACGGCCCCGCAGTGGGACGGAGGATTCGTCATATGCGGCATTGATACTACGGAAGAATTCTGGGCTGTAAGGGATGCTCATGGCATACGGCCCGCATTCTGGTATGCCGACGATGAGAAAGTGATCGTGGCGAGCGAGAAATCTGCGATATCCCTTTCCGCAGGCGTTGATCCCTCCGAGATAAGGAAGCTAATCCCGGGAGTCATGCTTAGGGTAAATCCTGAAGGAAGGATTGTCTTCAAGAGGGTGATAGAGGAGAAACCCGTCAGGGAATGCGTCTTTGAGAGGATCTATTTCTCACGTGCCGACCGCGCGGAGATAACCCTTGAGCGCGAGCGTCTCGGCAGTCTCCTCGCCGAGCATGTGGCTGAGGTGGGGGAGAATGAGGTGGAGAAGACCTATTTCTCTTTTGTGCCGGCTTCGGCACGTTCTGCTTTCATAGGTATGGTGGCATATTTTGCTGGATTGCCGCTTCCTGTCGACGCGCAGACACTGGCAGGTGATTTCCGAGATAAATACAAGCCGCATGTCATGATGAGCCCTGACGGACGACGTGTGAATTTCGGACGCATCATAGAGAAGGGTAAGGCGCTCCGCACATTCATATCCACAGAGAGCGGACGTGAGAATCTTGTGGAGCGCACATACGTCAAGACTCTCGATGCGCTCCCGGAGGGAGTTCGGCGTATCGTGATAGTCGACGACAGCATTGTGAGGGGCACCACACTCAAATCCTCCGTCATATCGCTTCTCGACTCCTATGGCCCGGAAGAGATCGTGGTGGTGTCGTGCGCGCCACAGGTCCGTTATCCCGATTTCTACGGCATCGACATGTCGCGTCTCGGCGAGCTCATCGCTTTCCGTGCTGCGGTAAATATCGTGAAAAGGGAGGGGAAGGAAGACATCCTCCGTGAGATCTATGAACAGAGCAAGACATCGCTCGAAGGAAAACAGCGCACGAGGAATTTCGTGCGTCTGCTGTATGCGCAGACCTCGGGTCATGCTATATCGCGTGAGATCGCGGAGATGGTCACTCCCGAGGGATGCCGCGCGAAAGTGAGGGTGGTCTATCTCAGCATGGAAGATTTGCGGCGCGCCATCCCGGATCATACCGGCGACTGGTGTTTCTCCGGTAACTATCCTACGTCGGGGGCATACGCTAAAATATGCCATGCTTACGTTAACTACTATGAAGGACATAGTGAGAAAAGATGATTGACAAAAGAAGAAGACTTGAACTGCTCTCGCCGGCCGCCGATCCGAAGGTGGCCATAGAGGCCGTGAGGCATGACGCCGATGCCGTATATATAGGCGCGTCGAGTCATGGTGCGCGCAAGGCTGCCGCCAATACTCTCGACGGGATAGCTGAGGTGGTCGATTTCGCCCATCGCTACCGGGCGCGTGTCTACGTCACGGTCAACACGATAGTCTTCGAGGATGAGCTGAGGAAAGTGGAGGGCCTGTGCCGCGACCTGTATCATATCGGAGTCGACGCCCTTATAGTGCAGGATATGGCGCTCTTGCGCATGTCTCTTCCCCCCATTGCTCTCCATGCAAGCACGCAGTGCGACATACGCACTCCGGAGAAGGCACGTTTCTTGCAGGAAG
This sequence comes from uncultured Muribaculaceae bacterium, assembly GCA_910588245.1. Classification (GTDB taxonomy): domain Bacteria; phylum Bacteroidota; class Bacteroidia; order Bacteroidales; family Muribaculaceae; genus Lepagella. Next base: position 10,894 of record CAJUQP010000055.1, read on the forward strand.
TCGGGTTTTCGCAGCTTGTACTCGCCAGGGAGCTGACACTCCCGGAGATCAGGTCGATAACAGATGCTGTCGACGTCCCCGTGGAGTGTTTCGTCCATGGAGCTTTATGTGTAAGCTATTCCGGGCGTTGCCATGCGAGCTGCGCGGCTACTGGCCGTAGCGCCAACCGGGGGGAGTGCGCTCAGATATGTCGTCTCCCATTCACATTGTATGACGCCGGGGGAAAGGCATTGGTCCGCGACCGTCATCTTCTGTCTCTGCGCGATTTCAATGCCTCGGCGAGTCTGGAGAAGCTGGTGGAAGCCGGTGTTTCGTCGTTCAAGATCGAGGGGCGTCTCAAAGATGCCGACTATGTTAAGAATATCACTGCTTTCTACAGTCGGAAACTTAATGCTGTTATCGGCGCTTCGGAAGGCGAATTTTGCAGAAGTTCTTTCGGACATGTGAAACTTGCATTCGATCCAAGACCTGAGAAGAGTTTCAACCGCGGATTCACGGATTATTTCCTCAACGGGCGTCGCCCGGCATCCATCGCCTCCATGCTTACACCCAAGTCGATGGGGGAGACCATAAGCGATATCCGCCAGCTTCACAATGGTGACGGCATTAGCTATTTCGACCGCGACGGACGATATTGCGGCGTGAATGTCAACAAGGTTGAGAACGGGCGTATTCTCACCGGACGCAAGGTGGATATCCCCAAGGACGCCGTGATCCACCGCACTTCAGATATCGAATGGCAGAAACTTATGCAGAGGGATACTTCTGAGCGCAGAATCTCCCTTGATGTCACTCTCGACGACAAGGGGGTGACGGCGTCCGACGAGAGGGGGGTGATGGTCAGACTTCCGCTCGATGTCACCAGAGGAGAGGCGCGCACCGAGATGGATTTCAGCCGCGATTTCGCCAAACTTGGAAATACTCCGTATGTGTTGCGCGAGTATCGCTCCACTCTCGATCCCTCGGTGTTCATCCCGCGTTCCGAGATCACTGCCTTGCGACGTAGGCTTGTGGAGGAACTCGACAAAGCCAATCTTACTACTTACCGTTTCGACATGCGGCGCTCGGAGAACCTGGAGGCTGTCTATCCGTCGGAGCGGCTTGATTTCCGCGACAACGTCGCCAACAGTCTCGCCAGGGAGTTCTACCGTTCTCATGGCGTGAAGGAGATGGAAGACGCCATGGAGGTGACGCATGGAAAAGTTGAGAGGGGCACTCAGGTAATGACCACGCGCCATTGCATACTCCGGGAGCTCGGTATGTGCCGCAAGGATAAAGGTGCCCATCCTGAAGAGCCGCTTGTCATCGACAACGGTCAGCTACGTTACCGCCTCCGTTTCGATTGCTCCCGCTGCGAGATGCACCTCCTCACCGACTGACCCATCCGTAATCGTTTTATTTCATAGTCTCCCCCTTGAAAAGAGTGGGCGCCTTTGTCGCGTGACAAAGGGCGTATTATCTTCCTTTGTTGAGTATGATATTGAATTCATCATCTCCCGGCAATTTGGCTTTAAGAGAGATGGATCTTCCTTCCATCTCCACAGGGGCCATTTGAAGCGCGGTGCAGACTGTATCCGGCACATCCTGTGCGTACATGAATACCGCCGATCCGCGGTAGCCGCTCATGACCACGATAAGTACATCGTTGGTATTCTCGCCGGTCGGTTCGGCATATACGAAACCTGTCGCCAGATTATTGTTGGCTCCGTTGATCATACGTATTAACGGCACTTGGTTGAGGATAGTATAGGCAGCGTCGCCTGTTTCCTTGATCTGTGCTGCATTCAGGTTATAGCCTGCCGCAAGGTTACCCTCGTTGACCACAAGACCGCCGTCCTGCATTATCGGGAGATCCATGGGTAAGTTGTAGTCGGGTTTGGTGACTGAAACGTTGGGAATATTTGAAAGGGCCGCATATGCCTCCTTGAGATTTATGGCTGAAGCCCCGAGCGCTACGCTGATAAAAGCGATAAGAGTTAGGAATGCCTTTTTCATAGCAATTATTATTTTTGTGATTTCCAAAGTAAAACACCTCCTTCTGAGCTTAAGTTCATCGAAGCTGTCAAAAGGTTCGGATAGACTGCAAATCTCCTTTTTGGCCATGCTCCCGTTCCGCGGCCGAATGCCGCGGTCTCCCTCCTCGTCCCTAAACTATCAACCATCACAAGCGAAGCCGGTTTGTCGCAGGTGACGAAACAACCAATACCTGACAACTTAGAACTGACGGAAAAGTTGCGGAATAAAAATCCCCCTCCCGAATCCCGTATTAACTTTGCCTCCGGAAACAGGAAAGAAGAGTCTTTCCCCGGCATCGAAGCCCTCACCGGCTTCACCGCTACGAGAACATTGACATTCTGCAACACCCGTCAGGAAAGCTTGGGTGCCGGATGGCACCGCCGTGTCGAGGCTGAAAGCCTCGATCCCGCGCTCTCCTCGTGCAATTACCTATATAACTTGGACTGCTACACCGCCTGCAAGCATTAGAAGAAGCATCACTGAGTTGCAACAGCATATCTCACCCCCTCTCGAGATCAAATACTCGGCTGTGCCACTGTCACGTGCCATGACATGTGTGATGGCTTTTTTAAATAGTGCGTATAATCGAATATAAATGAACTTATGAAATTTTTTATCCTATAATGGCGGCATTCCAATTTTTTTATTTATATTTGTGATATTTTTTCAAATATTTTAAATGTTTGAAAAAAGAAAGAGAGCTAAAGCAATTGCTAAAGCTCCTCTTTCCAGATGTTTTCACAACGGAATAAAATCCTTATTGTGATTTGTCGAATTTCTTATTTGCATCGCAAAGGTAATAAAAAGTTGTGAGTTTGACAAAAATCAGTGTTAAAATTTACATAAAATCTACGACATGAAGTGAATTTTAGGATTAGATTTAGGGGTCTCTTCAATAGGTTGGGCAGTGATTGACCGTCCGGAAACACCTGAAGAGCAACTTGCCATAGTTGGAATTGGCTCACGAATAGTGCCGCTGCAGGATAAGGAGGATACGAACTTCGAGAAAGGAAGCGGTGAGACTGTATGCCATGAGCGTACTATTAAAAGAGGAGCCCGAAGAGGGCTCGACCGCTATCAGCAAAGGAGGGAGTCTCTTCATAAAATACTTGCATCTGCAGGATTAGGTTATAGCGCAGATTTGCTGAAACTTCCGCCATTGTCACTGTGGAAACTACGGGCAGATGCCGCATCCGGCATAAAACTTTCGCCTGAGGAGATTGGCCGTGTGATTTCACACATCAACCAGCGAAGAGGATACCGTCACTCAAAAAATGATGCCGACACCGGCGACAAAAAACAATCTGATTACCTCTCAGAAATTAAAGGACGTGCCGAGGAAGCAAAGGAAAACGGGCAGACTCCCGGACAATATTTTTTTGAGAAACTAAAAGATTCGGAATATCTCAATCCCGGTGGTGGTTCGGCATGCAATTATAAAATCAAGGAGAAAGTCTTCCCCCGGAAAGCTTATGAAGATGAATTGAAAATGATTCTTCATCTTCAGAGTAAGCACTATCCGGAATTGCTGACTGAAGATATTTGCCGCAAAATATACGACATAGTTTTTTACCAACGTCCTCTGAAGAGTTGTAAGCATCTTGTGTCGATGTGCCAATTTGAGAGCCGTGAAATTATGGTAGGCGACAAGACTTTAATAAAAGGACCTCGTGTCGCCCCTGTTTCATCTCCGCTATTTCAGTTGTGCAGGATCTGGGAAACGGTCAATAACATAGTGCTGAAAAATTACAGTAATAAATCGAAAAAGAAAAGAAATGACCATCCGGAGATCCCCTCTCTGTTCGATTACTACAAGCGGCAGCAATTCATCTATCCTATCACCTTGGAAGAACGTAAGGAGATTGTAGATTTCCTGCGGCATAACGAAAAATTGACTACGGCAAATCTTTTCAAGATCCTTGGACTAAAGAAAGATGACGGTTTTGCAGTCGACAAAAATGTTTCCAAAGGTATCAAGGGTGACGACACATATTGTCAATTGAAAAAAGCTCTTGGAGATTATCCTGGAGCGGAACAACTTCTGCGCTTCGAAATCAAGACTGAAGAGAATCGCGCCGATACTCAGACTGGAGAAATCTTTGCTTCTGTTTCTTCCTCTTATCTTAAAGAGCCGATATATCGACTGTGGCATACGATCTATTCCATTTCCGATAAGGATGAACTTGGAAATGCTTTGAGAAAGAAATTTGGAATAGAGGATCAGGATGTCATTGACCGACTCTTCAACATAGATTTCAGAGGTAAAGGATATGGCAATAAATCAGCCAAATTTATTTGCAAGTTGTTGCCGTTCCTTCAGTCTGGTCTTAACTATAGCGAGGCGTGTGCGGCTGTAAACGTGAGGCATTCCGACAGCTTGACCAAAGCTGAGAACGAAGCCCGCGATTTAAAAGAAAAGCTCACCCTGCTGAATAAAGGGGATTTACGGCAGCCTCTTATTGAGAAAGTGCTTAATCAGATGGTGCATCAGGTCAATGCTATCAAGGAGAAATATGGTCATATCGATGAAATCCGCGTTGAATTGGCCCGAAGTCTGAAACAAAGCAAAGAGAATAGGGCTTCGGAGACATTGAGGAATTCCGCAAGGGAACGCCATAATAAAGAGATTGCTGACTGCATACAGAAAGAATATGGTCTTAAACCGTCGCGCAATAGAATTCAGAAATACCGTATGTGGGAGGAATCCGAAAACAAATGTATGTATTGTGGTCAGCCGATAGGAGTAAGTAATTTCTTGACTGGTACGGAAGTTGAAAAAGAACATGTCATTCCGCGTTCTCTGTTCTTCGACGACAGTTTCTCAAATAAAGTATGTGCTTGCCGCGACTGCAACCATAGGAAAGGTCAGATGACGGCCTATGATTTCATGCAAAGCGAGGGAAGGGAGAAATTTGAGGCGTATCTCTCACGGGTCAACAGGCTATACGATCTTTATAAGTCTTCTAAAGGGAGGAATGGAATCTCAAAGACAAAATACGAAAGGCTTATGACCTCGAGAAACGAGATTCCCGATGATTTCCTTAACAGAGATCTTACCCAGTCGCAGTATATTGCACGCAAGGCGATGGAAATGCTTAAGGAGATATGCCGTGATGTCTACGCTTCGTCAGGCTCTGTCACAGACTTCTTCCGTCATGCGTGGGGATACGATGAGATTCTTCATGACCTCAACCTGCCTGCTTATTCAAAAGCTGAGCAGACTGAAATAGTGGAATTTGAACATAAGGGACATATACACAAGGAAGAACGTATAGAGGGTTGGACAAAACGTCTTGATCATCGCCATCATGCCGTTGATGCTCTTGTGATAGCTCTCGTGACCCAGAAACACATCCAGCGTTTGAACAATCTTAATAAGCTCTACGATAAAGAAGAAGACGGCAAGGGGAACGGTGAGGAGACTATGTATATGCGCCAGGCAAGGAATCTTGACCGTTGGGCAGCCTCTCAGCCTCATATCCCTGTGGATGCGGCCAAAGATGCCATAGCCTCGATTATTGTTTCTTTCAAGGCTGGAGTCAAGGCCACGACTCCGGGGAAACGTATTGTGCATAAAGGAGGGAAGAGAGTCGTAGCACAGACGGGTATCCTTATTCCGCGTGGAGCTTTGACCAAGGAATCGGTCTATGGGGTAAATCGTGTTCTGGATCCGGAAAAATCATTAAAAGACATTTTTGCCAATCCCGATGCTTTATGCTCCCCGCAAATAAGGGAGTCAGTGAGACATCGCCTTGCCGAATTCGGTTATGACCTTAAAAAAGCGGTGGCTTCTTGCAAAAAGCGTCCGTTGGCAGTGACTGCCGACGGTGACCCGATATCTCGCTTTGATTGCTGGAAGAAGGATGTCGTGATCCGCTATAAACTGTCGGCTATCCGCTATAAGGACATCGACAGCATTGTAGACGATGCAATAAAACAGAAAATCAGGGATAGATTCGATATGGTGCGGTCTGAGTTGTTTGAAAAGACTGGTAAAGAGCCAGGAGAGGCAATTCTGGATAAGGAATTCGCGGCAAGTCTGGCTGAAAACCCGATTTATAGTGATGCTGGGCGTCATCATCAGATTTCAAAAGTGAGATGCCACACCGGCAATGACCTCGCCAAGATGATGGTGGTGCATCGTGACAATGCGGGCAACCCCACAGGCTTTTCAAGCTTTGGTAGCAACCATCATATCGCTATCTATAGCACTCCGGAGGGAGATCTTCGGGAGACTGTCGTGCCTTTTGCTTATGCCGTGATGCGCCGGCAACTCGGTTTCCCGGCTGTCATCACTGATCCGGAGGCAGCTTGGGATCTGGTCAACAATTTTAAGGACTCATTGCCTGATGCTTTCTTGAGGAATTTCCCCGACCCAACCTGGAAGCATGTTGTGACGATGCAGATCAATGACATGTTTATAATTGGCTTGACTGACGAGGAGATCGAATACTATAAGGAGAACGATCCGAAGCAGCTCAATGCCCATATCTATCGTGTGCAGGCTCTCTCTTCTACATATTATGAATTCAAAAAGCATACTTCTACCTTATCCGACAAGGATAACAAACAGATGGCTAATTCAAATTATATCAGGGTTACAAGCCTCAAAACATTCTGCCGCTTGAATATCACAAAAGTTCGAATCGATAGATTGGGGAATGTTATCATGTAGCCATATCATCAAAGCATATGTTGAAACTGACTCTATACTTCGGGAATCCGGCAAGACTTAATGTTGCCAATGAACAGCTCCGGATTACTCTTCCTCCTGATTCTTCCGACTCCGGAGAAAGGATTCTCACTCGTCCGTTGGAAGACATCGGTATAGTGATTATCGACTCACAACAGATCAGCCTTACCTCCTCCGTTTTGTCGGGTTTCTCGAAGTATGGAGTCGCGCTCATTATATGTAATGAGCGGCATCTCCCTGCCGGGCTTATGCTTGAGATGGAGGGTAATTCGCTGCAGTCGGAAAGATTCAGGATACACATTTCCGCCTCCCAGCCTCTTAAGAAACAGATGTGGCAGCAGACTGTGATTGCGAAAATACGCAATCAGGCGGCCGCCATGAAAATAATCACCGGCGAGAATCCTATAGCGTTGATAAGGATGGCTGAAAAGGTAAAGAGTGGCGACTCGGAAAATGTTGAGGCCAAAGCTGCCTCTTATTATTGGAGCGTAATCATGGCAAGATTCGGAGGAATTCGTCGACACCGCGATGGAGAAGGTCCTAATCCTCTATTGAATTATGGGTATTCTATAGTCAGGGCAATGATGGCAAAAGCCTTGGTTGCTTCTGGTATGCACCCCTCTCTTGGAATATTCCATCGCAATAAATATAATGCCTATTGCCTTGCAGACGATATCATGGAACCCTTCCGGCCATATGTCGATATCATGGTAATGGATATTTTCGATAAGTTTGAGAATCCCGAAGTTGGCATGAAGTCTGTTAAACAGCAGCTCCTTGGAATCTGTACGAAGGATGTCATGATCAACGGATTGACATATCCTATGATGACAGGAATTTCGGAGACTGCGGCATCCGTTTTCAAATGCTATAACGGAGATTCCCGGAAAATTAGATATCCTGAACTGACCAGCTAAACAATGGAATATGAATGAAGACAGATTAAATGAATATCGCATCATGTGGTTGCTCGTATTTTTTGACATGCCGACAGAGACAAAAGCTCAACGAAAAGCATATAGCGATTTTCGGAAAAGACTGATAGCTGATGGTTTCACCATGTTTCAGTTTTCTGTCTACGTTCGCCATTGTGCCTCCTGGGAAAATGCTGAAGTTCATAAGAAACGGGTGAGAAGCTTTATCTCTGAATATGGAGAGATAGGGCTACTTACGATAACCGATAAACAATTCTCATCAATAGAACTGTTTCATGGGGTAAAGAAGGAACAACCTCGTCCACGCGTAATACAGCTTGAATTATTTTAAAAACTAAAAAATCCGATAGATTAACACTGTCTACCGGATTTTTTTAATTCAATTAAATATAGTATTTAATTAAATATTAGACATATACACAACATCTGGTGTGATTGTCTGTGCAAAGATAAGAAATTTTCGACAAATCACAACATACAACCGGATATAAAGTGCTCCTGACTGGGTGTGATTGTCTGTGCAAAGATAAGAAATTTTCGACAAATCACAACTCCCGATGTATGGAATGAGCTTCCCGGCAAGGTGTGATTGTCTGTGCAAAGATAAGAAATTTTCGACAAATCACAACTAGGCGCTCCTCATATTCCTACCGATGGTAGGTGTGATTGTCTGTGCAAAGATAAGAAATTTTCGACAAATCACAACTAGTTTTATTTCCGTCTCTTAATTTTAATCGGTGTGAATGTCTGTGCAAAGATAAGAAATTTTCGACAAATCACAACGCATTGAGATATGTCTGCAATCCGCTTTGTGGTGTGAATGTCTGTGCAAAGATAAGAAATTTTCGACAAATCACAACTAGTGTCGTTTATCCCTTTGGTGTCGGGGGTGGTGTGAATGTCTGTGCAAAGATAAGAAATTTTCGACAAATCACAACTTGCAATGGCTTGGCGCGTCTCGTTTTCCTGGTGTGAATGTCTGTGCAAAGATAAGAAATTTTCGACAAATCACAACAGTCACTGTTGTTTGACCAATTCAAACATAGGTGTGAATGTCTGTGCAAAGATAAGAAATTTTCGACAAATCACAACAGTCACTGTTGTTTGACCAATTCAAACATAGGTGTGAATGTCTGTGCAAAGATAAGAAATTTTCGACAAATCACAACGTCGAGGATCTTCTTTTTCGTGTCGAGATAGGTGTGAATGTCTGTGCAAAGATAAGAAATTTTCGACAAATCACAACGCCCCTCCCGTGGGATGAATGTACTTGTTCGGTGTGATTGTCTGTGCAAAGATAAGAAATTTTCGACAAATCACAACACAGGCAGGCCTTAATCCGCATCTTATTTAGGTGTGATTGTCTGTGCAAAGATAAGAAATTTTCGACAAATCACAACCTATGAGTCAGTTTGTACATGCATGTGAGAACTTGAGTAAGTCGCAAAATAAGAGGTTTGCTTGCTCACCGGATTTGCCGATTTTAGTAAAATTCTCTAATATTCTGGAATATGGTTTTTCCCTATGACAAGGAGAATGATGCAAATTAACACTGGTGTCAAAAAAAAGCTTAACAAAATCCACATTGCTGGATTACGATTTCTTCTCTGGGCCATGAGTGCGACAAGGACATATGATCCAACGTATATTCCTAAAATGACCAATATCATGATTATCATGATGTAGCCATATTCATCATTGGTTGTATTTGAAGAGTCCCGTGCAGACAGTTGACCCATTGTTGATACGGTGTCTGTTTTTTCTTTTTGGGGTAAATTATAATCTTTGAGTTCATATCGCAACTTAAAGGCGGGATTACCTAACTCATCTTTGGTTTTGTAATAATGATAATGGCGACTATGTTCATATGCAGGAATATCTAGTTTTTTTGTTTTGCCAGGTGCTATGTCAATATTATAAGTAAAAGTGTCATAGTCCAGTGGGTTTCCATGCATGTCGAGATATTCAAGCACAAAAGTAACATTGTGAATATTCTCGGATGTGTTATTCTTCAAAGCGATCGTTCCATTGTTGTCCAACCATGATTGTTCATATGAGACCATGTCGACAGCCGGCGATTTCGAAGTACCTGCTGCATTAACACTTTGAGCAAATGTTAAAAAATATATAATTGTCGTAATCAAAACGTTTCTCATGCTAAGTTGTCTTTTCAGATTATGATTTATTAAGTACATTAGTTGTAATTAATGTTTGGTTTTGCAAATTCGACCCCTTTAAGGTTTATGCTGCAAATATAATAAAAAATTTTTGACTTGCTTCTAAAGTGATTAAATATTTGTATAATAATTGAAAAATAATTCTCATTCTTCGGAAATATAGTAATTTTACCTGAATGATTCATAGACTATCAACCATAAACCAAAAACTATCAATCAAAAGTTGCGGAATAAAAATCCCCACCCCAAATCCCGTATTAACTTTGCTCCTGGAAACAGGAAAGAAGAGTCTTTCCTTGGCATCGAAGCCCCTACCGGCTTCACCGCCCACGGTCCGGACGCCTTCCCCGAAAGGGTCGGCATCCACAGTCCGGCGTCTGAAGGAAACATCACCGATGGACCGCC
>CAJUQP010000056.1 GCA_910588245.1 uncultured Muribaculaceae bacterium
GCTTGGCGACTGATGCCGCTTAGCCTATGAATATTTTTTTAACGAACTATTGATTATCCACATCCGCGACAAAATAAAGTTCTACAGGAATTGATTGGCACAGTTTTTGCGACCTCCAGCCTGCGGAGAAATAAGGGATCAGTTCCGGGTCAACCAATATGCTGTAAAAATTGTTAATATTTCAGCGACACGGTTACCCTGTTCCACTTATCTCGGACGTTCTCATCCGGAGCGTTCCATTTGATCAGACAAGAAACCTTAATTCAACGCATATGAATTTCAATAACTTCACAATCAAATCGCAGGAGGTTGTACAGAAAGCCATCGAGCTGGCCAGGCAAAACGGTCAGCAGCAGATAGAACCTGTGCATATCCTAAAGGCCCTCATATCGGAGAGCGAGACGATTGTAAACTTTGTCTTCCAGAAACTCGGCGCCAACCTGAACGCCGTCAATATGGCCATAGACAAAGAGATTCAGTCACTTCCGAAAGTGTCGGGCGGCGATGTGTTCCTCAGCCGTGAATCTAACGACGCGCTTCAGAAAGCCGTCGACTTCTCAAAGTCGATGGGCGACGAATATGTGTCGGTAGAGGCGATGCTGATGGGCATTCTCAAATCGAAATCTAAGGCCTCTCAGATCCTGAAAGACGCCGGAGTGACCGAAGACGGCCTCAAGGCCGCCATCACCGAGCTCCGTAAAGGCAATAAGGTGACGCAGCAGAGTGCTGAGGAGTCATATCAGGCACTCAGCAAATATGCCATCAATCTCAACGACCGCGCCCGCAGCGGCAAACTCGATCCGGTGATTGGCCGCGACGAGGAGATACGCCGTGTGCTACAGATCCTCTCGCGCCGCACGAAAAACAATCCTATGCTTGTAGGTGAGCCAGGCACCGGCAAGACTGCCATCGCCGAAGGACTTGCACACCGCATCGTGCGCGGTGACGTGCCCGAGAACCTGAAATCGAAACAGATCTATTCACTCGATATGGGTGCGCTCGTGGCCGGTGCGAAATATAAGGGTGAGTTTGAGGAGCGTCTCAAGGCCATCGTCAACGAAGTGACCCAGAGCGACGGCGAGATAATCCTCTTCATCGACGAAATCCACACGCTCGTAGGAGCCGGCAAGGGAGAGGGCGCCATGGACGCCGCCAACATCCTGAAGCCGGCACTCGCCCGGGGGGAGCTCCGTTCGATCGGAGCCACCACTCTCGACGAGTATCAGAAATACTTCGAGAAAGACAAGGCTCTCGAACGCCGTTTCCAGAAAGTAATGGTCGACGAGCCCGACGAGCTTTCGGCCATATCGATTCTCCGTGGTCTCAAAGAGAGATATGAGAACCACCACAAGGTGCGTATCAAAGATGAAGCCATCATAGCCGCCGTACAGCTCAGTGTGCGCTACATCACCGACCGGTTCCTCCCCGACAAGGCCATCGACCTTATCGATGAGGCGGCATCCAAACTCCGCCTGGAAATGGATTCCATGCCACAGGCCCTTGATGAGGCATCGCGCAAGATCAAGCAACTCGAGATCGAGCGGGAGGCCATCAAACGTGAGGGCGACAAATACAAGGTGAAAGAGATTGACGAGGATCTCGCCAACCTCCGCGACACCGAGAAATCGCTCAAGGCAAAATGGCAGGCTGAGAAAAACGAGATCAACAAGATCCAGCAGAATAAAATTGAGATAGAGCAGCTTAACCACGAGGCCGAGGTTGCCGAACGTGAAGGTGACTATGCTAAAGTGGCAGAGATACGCTACTCTAAGATCAAACAGAAAGAAGACGAGAACAAGGCCACCCAGGAGAAGCTCCGCCAGTTGCAGGGAGAGGGAGCCATGATCAAGGAGGAGGTCGATGCTGAGGATATCGCGGAGATCGTATCGCGCTGGACAGGAATCCCTGTCAAAAAGATGGCCCAGAGCGAGAAAGAGAAACTCCTTCACCTCGAGGAAGAGCTCCATAAGAGGGTGATTGGCCAGGACGACGCCATAAAGGCCGTCAGCGATGCTGTGCGCCGATCACGCGCAGGGCTCAACGATCCGCGCCGCCCCATAGGCTCGTTCATATTCCTCGGCACCACCGGTGTCGGAAAGACCGAGCTCGCGAAGGCACTCGCAGAATATCTCTTCGACGATGAGGATATGATGACGCGTATTGACATGTCGGAATACATGGAGAAACATTCCGTCTCTCGTCTTGTCGGAGCGCCTCCGGGATACGTAGGATATGAAGAGGGAGGACAGCTAACCGAGGCTGTACGCCGCAAACCATATAGCGTGGTCCTCTTTGATGAGATAGAGAAGGCCAACCCGGATGTCTTCAACATCCTTCTCCAAGTGCTCGATGACGGTCGTCTCACCGACAACAAGGGACGCTTCATCAACTTCAAGAACACAATCATAATCATGACCTCCAATGAAGGATCGCCCATCATCCGCCAGAACTTCGCCGACATGAAAGACGAAAACAGGCAGGAGGTGATCGACAAGACCAAACAGGATGTCATGGATCTCCTGAAGATGAAGATACGCCCTGAGTTCCTGAACCGTATCGATGAGATAGTGATGTTCACTCCTCTCAATAAGAAAGAGATCCAGGAGATCGTCGATCTTCAGGTCAACAGCGTACGCAAGATGCTTGCCTCCAACGGTGTCACTCTCGAGGTGACGAAACCGGCTCTTGAGCTCCTTGCTGAAGACGGTTACGATCCCGAGTTCGGCGCACGTCCCGTGAAGCGAACCATCCAGAGAATGGTGCTCAACCAGCTCTCCAAAGACATACTTGCCCAGAAAGTAGACCGCGAGCATCCCATCATCATAGACCGCGACGGCGACGAGCTTGTATTCAAGAACTGAATTGTCTGACACGCTGGGCTCTCCCTGCGCAACCATCATCTATAAAAATCTTCCTTCTTCTTCCGTCAAGCACACGAAAGTGGAAGGAAGATTTTTATTAAATTATGTTAAGATCGCGCTTTAATATGCCTCCAAGGGCAATTTTTATGTTTTACAACACGTTTTTACAACACAAAGCGTGAGAACCGCTATCAAAAACACGCTTCCTACAATCTCATTCCGTAAGATTGAGAAGCAATTTCGTGACAACCCCGGAGCGATGCGCTCCATTTCGTGACAACCCCGGAGCGATGCGCTCCATTTCGTGACAACCAAAGGGCTTTATTCCCTATTCGTGACAACCCCGGAGCCAATGGCTCCAACTCGTGACAACCCGGAGGGCCTTGGCCTTCCATTCGTGACAACCCGGAGGGCCTTGGCCTTCCATTCGTGACAACCACGGGGCACTGTTCCCGATTCGTGACAGCCCAAGGGGTCTTTTCAATTTGACTTGCAGGCCTGGCAAACCTGCCATCACCCCTTGTTTAGAGATCATTATTGTTCATCCATGGAAAGCGTCAGAAATGATGCCGGATGACTATTGTGTAACGAAAACAAGTTATTGTGAAAACAAAAAACATTTTTTTATCAGTAATCATCGCCGCTTTTCTTTCATCTTCAATCCCCTATGGAAGCCACTCTCTTGAGATTGGCTCTGAAGCTCCCTCTCTTGTACTCTCCTCGAAATCTTCGGCAGACCTTGCCCCCCTAAAAGGAAACAAGGTGCTCCTCAATTTCTGGTCGGCATCCGACGCAGGATCGCGTATGGCCAACCGTTTTATATCCGATGCAGCGGAGTCTGGCAAATATCCGGATACGCGCTTTGTGAGCGTTTGCATCGATTCCGATTCCGCACTTGCCGCACAGATCCGGAAAGCAGACCGCATCTCCGGCAAAGTCATCTCTCTCAATTCCGACGAGATCAGCAATGACGTCATGGAGGACTTCCAGACATCCAAAGGATGCAGGTCTTTCCTTATCGACAGTTTCGGCAACCTCGAGGCCATAGCCCCCTCCGCCGCTGTCTCCTCCATGATCTGAACTAGACCAATCATCATCCCCTATACGAGGGTGTATCAAAATTAAGATTTTTGGTACACCCTCTATTTTTACTCCAATATTATAACATTTGTCACAATTGTTATTTTTTGTAAATTTGTAAATTTTTATTGAGTAATAAAGAGCCGTTATACGAATATACATAAAAAACTTATCTAAATCACAAACAAAATGAATAACTCTATTATTTACAAATATAATATGAAGCCGATTCTCTCTTCCTATACTTTTCACCTCGTTTATTCTTCCGCCACCAAGCGGCCTAATGAGTCATACTGCGATTCAGATACAGAATAATCATAAGGTGAATAACAAAAAAAAATGGATATAACTAGAAAAACAGAGAAAAAGATGCAGCTTAGGAAGGAGACCACACAGCAACAGACTATTTCAGCCAATGAACTGTTCCGGCAGAAATATTCTACGCTCGATACACTCTGTTCTGCCTACTATGACAGTATTGAAGAAATGCATGCCATAAACAAGCACAATAATTATGAAAGAAAGATAAAAGGGAAAATAATTATTGAATTGAAAAATATCGTCAAAGGATTCTCTGAAGACACAAATATGCTTAACGAACATATTGCGTGTGCTGACAGCTGCACCGACGGCCTATATTCCGTTTTTATCAAGGATATGCCGACATTAAAAAGGGAAGACCATCTTCTTTTCCTATATCAAACGATGGGATTCAGTCCACGTTCCATTGCTCTTTTCCTAAACAAGAACTTGGATGTTGTCTACAATAGAAAGTCGCGGTTAAAGGCCAAAATCAAAAAATCTCTTTCCTCCCGTAGAGATGAGTATCTATCCGTTTTTTATCATGTTCATTGATCCTAAACTGTCCTCATACGCCTATCAATCATCAAATTCCCCGTTGAACAAATCGCTACAAATCAATACATTATCTCATTTCTCTCTGATGATAGATTTCAAAACCTATCACCCAAATAAATTACTAAATATCAATAATTTAAAGTTAGCATTGATAGATACTTTTTCTAACTAAAATTTGGATATTAATAAAGGGAACTCTAAATTTGCATAAAATTTAAATAACCCTAAATAACAAGAATAGTCTTCATTACTCTCCTTAATATTAAGGCTATAACGACACCGAAATTCTTTCAAAAATTTAATATATTATGAAAAAAATTATCATTATCTTTATGCTCATCGCATTAAATGCCGGAATGTATGCGCAAATTAAAAACACTGAGACCACAAAGGTGACAATTGAGACAATCGAGGCAGTGGAAACACTCTCGGACGATGAAGATCACCACTGTATATCCGGTGGTCCCAATTCCACATCATGCTCTCTCAGTGGTAGCTTCGAGGTTTTTTCCGGAACATGCTCTGTTACTTGCGGGGATGGGTCATATGCCTGTTGTTCTATAACGGGATGCCATTGCTTGTAAAACACCTCTTCGGTAAAATATCAAGTTATTGGGTTGAATATACCAGTATGGCTCAAAATCACGCCATATTCTAAAAGCATATTATTAATAAGCAGATAGTCATATTATTCTTGCAGGGTCATGCTGTGAGATTTACAATCTCCTTATAATCATAACAGGACACCACTACCTCATCTTAAGCTGTCCTAATATGAATTTATAGATCTATAATTAATTTATCAACGAAAGTGTATATTTCATTAGAATCTACTGTAATTATGGTATCCTGTTAATCTGGCGACCTGCTTATTATTAATATGACAGACCTACTAATATATTTGACATAACACAAAATCATTATGACAAAGAAACACATATTCTGGCTGCCACAATTAGTGCTTTTGCTTTCGCTGGCATCCTGTGACAGAAAGGTTGATGAATTCCGTACAGTGTCCGGGAATATTGAAAATATTGACTCAATTGAGATATCTGCAGGAAATATCGTTCCGCTTGAAACAAACGATAGCTCTTTGATATATAGAATTGACAATTTGGAAAAAGCCGGTAACCGGTTGATTGTTCATTCAAGTGAACTTTTGAAAGCTTACGATCCAAAGACAGGAAAATATCTTGGCATCGTTGCAAAGAAAGGAGAAGGACCCGGTGAGTTCAATCATATAAGCCAGATATGGGTCAAATCTGATACGATCAGATTGCTCGATGTCAATACATTCTCGCTGTTCAGTTATTTACCAGACGGTACATTTGTATCACGGAATATAGCATTCGAGACTCAGGACAATCCTGATCATGCCATTTCCAGACCTACTTATCTAATGGAAATTCCAGGAAACGGAAATTATATCAGCCTTAACTCTTTTACCGACGGCACAACAAAATCAAATCCCACAGCATCGCTATATGACAAGAATTTAAAATATTTACGAGACATAGATGGCAGGTCGCTGCGCGATGGTTCATACATATCCGACAGAATGACACCGGACAAGGAGGGGAAACGGCTGCTGATGTGGGAGGCGCTTATCGACACACTTTTCACAATCACTCAAGAAGGAATAAAACCTTGGTTGGCATTCGATTTTGGTAAAAACAAATTCCCCGACGAATATCAACAAAAACCTGAGATGTTTGAACGCATCAGGATTTTCACTTCCGATAAGGAAGCCCCATATATCTCACACTTGCATTGCTATCAGAAAATGGGGAATATCTTGTTTTTTACGGCATCAACCCCCAACTCAAACAGTTATATCTGTCGTCTTGATCTGGATAATGATAATCTGAAACTATATAAAATTACGGATCCCTCTGGAAAGTATATACAAAAAAACTATCTCAAAATCATCGATGGTAAATTATATGTTGAATTAGCCGATACAGAATCTGAAGAAGCAAATCCTGCTTTATTAGTGATCAATCCCGACAAATTCGAATAGACTTATACATCAGATGAAAACAAAAGCACTTAACATACTTATACTCCTTCTCATAGGAGTCGCAGCATGGCAAGGAGGCAGAATCTATGAATCCCAAAATAACCCTACGGACTATACATTTTTGGATGAAGAGGGCCTTTACCATGATTTCAATCTTTTCAACGATGGAAGAATTTTTCCCATAAAGAGTGTCGCCGATTACAAGGGATACCAACACAGATTTGACAGTATTGCTCAGTCCACTGATTTATTTGTATTTATGGATATGGCAGGCTGTACACCCTGCCGTGAAATGGTATTCAAACAAATGGATAGATTTCTGGACAATAATCCTGACACAAGTATTTCGATTCTTGTAAAATCAATGCGTTCTCGCGACATGTTTGTCATGGAAAAAGAATTCAAAAATAAATACCGATTCTTTATGATAGATACCATTCCCTTCAACTCGCCGGAAAAGAATGACGAGATTCTATCTCCTGTATTCTTTCGAATTGACAAAAACATAGCCATGAACAACTGCTACATGACAGAGATATCTAATGAAAAAGGATTGACGGATTATCTTGAATCATTCAGAAATATAAAATAGTTACGCATTCCACTGACAAGGTGGCAAAGCGTTTGTCAGTGCGGATGTATCGGAGCCGCGCTACGCTGGGAAGTGATCCTGGAAAAAGCCGTGACAATGATGAAAGACACCCCGGCTGTCAGCATGAAGCCCAGTAGAAAGCCGTAGCTGTCTGAACTCTCCGCGGCAATGAATATCGACATCAACGGAGCGCCTACAGTCCCGGCCATAACCCCCGCCATGCCCATCAGAGCGAACGATCCCACCGGAAGCGACATGCCGAACGCGAGGTTGATGACCGTGGCGAAAAGAAATCCGGCAAGACTTCCCGCAAACAATGTCGGAGCGAATTCCCCTGCCACTCCCCCTCCGCAGTTGGCTCCTGCAACCGCCATACCCTTCAGAAGAAGTATGGCTGTAAGTATACCTATAGTCCACCAAATATTACCAATGTCATGATAAAAAGGACTGCACGTGAAGAGCGACCTGTCGATATTGTTTATCATCTCCTTCATCACTCCATAGCCCTCTCCGAACATTGCCGGAAAGAAAAAGATCATCACCGCCATGCATAATCCGGAAGATACGCATTTCACCCATACGTTGCCGACGCGGCCCAGCCGACGCGCCACATAGTTGCGCGTATGATTGTAATAAATCGAGTAAATGCCGCAGAACACTCCCAAGAGCAGAAACCACAGGAGATGATGCGAATCAAACGGTATAAGGGCTGTGAAATTTACATCCCAAGTGAATCCGCTTATCACGTAAGAAGTGGCAAACGAACAAAGGCAAGCCACGATAAGACACATCACGGCCACCGTGGTCATCTGCATCTTGAGGACTTCAAGGGTGAATAACATTCCTCCGACAGGAGCCTTGAAAATTCCGGCTATACCTGCACCGGCGCCACACCCCACAAGGATGCGCATGCCGTCGGGGGAGATGCCCAGCCATCGCGCCACACAGCTTCCTATGGCGCCTCCGGAATAGGCACTCGGCCCCTCCCCTCCGGCTGAACCTCCGAATCCGACAGTGAGCCAGCACGCTATCATGGGATTCCATATAAGGCTTTTCTTGAAATAATAATTGTCGGCGGCCATACGCTTCTTAAGAAGTTCGGTGCCATGCGCCAGATTCTGCCCTACCATTTTCTGAAACAGCACTGCAAGCACCACTCCGAGTAATGGATAGATCATGAAACGCCAGTTTCCCCCATCCGGATTCACAGCATGCGACACAAGCATCCCCACCCAGGCTATCACCCATTTGAGCATGGAGGTAGATATGCCTGCGAGTATGCCTACGAAGACAGCACCTACCGCTATCCGTCCACCTTCCGGCAAAAAGGAAAGCGTGTGTGCAGCCCCTCTCTCGATATCCGACGTGAGTCGTTGAGAAAGAGAAGGTCTGGAATCTGCTGTGTGGCGTATATCGTCCATATGGATAGTAAATCACAGACAGGCCATGACATGAGGCCGTCTATATTACATTAACATCTCCCCATGTGGTTTTGCTTATAAACTAATTTAAAAAACGGCCGCAATTACTAATTCACCTTGCAAGCGATATATTGAAAGCTATCCCATAATTGGAATTGGATGTCGGGAAAGATGAATTTGAGACAAGTGGCGTGTTGACCTGATGATCAAAAAAAGCTGATACCGTCACTTTCCGGCTCATCTGGTAACTGGCCATGAAGTTGACGGAGAAAGTGCGCGTTCCGTTTGTGGGCTGGGTGTATGCCGTCTCTATTCTCCTTATCAGCGACTGATTATTGCCCAGGGCGATGTCAAGGTTCATCGAAAGGTCGTTGCTATCACCGTCCTTGCTCTTGCGCCATCGCAGAATGCTGTTGAAATCGGCAATCTTCCATCCGGCACCTATTGATAGTTGTCGGCTTGATGTCTCTACAATCTGTCCGGCAGCCGAGTTGAGATTGATTGTGCGTGCGTCGCGATATTCGGCATTCACGCTTATGTCGTTGCGGAATGTCATGTTAACGCCTATCAGAGGCGCGAACTTCTCCGTGATTGCAACTGAAGATATACTGTAGGGGGAGGAAGGAACCGGCTGTCCGGAGAGTTCATCGAGCATGAAACCCATCTCCCCTCTCACTCCAAGCCAGTCGAGATGGCTTGAGTAGCTCCCGACAGAGTAGGTGCACTGATATGCATGCGAGAGCGTGAAGGCCTTGAAAACCTTCGCCATACCCCCGACCTGGAGAAGTCCGTCGTAGGAAACGCGCCAGTTCGGACGCATGGAGCCGAGACCGGGGAAATGGTCGAGCGTCACCTTATGCGGATCATATCCGCTATAGGCTGCGATAAATGCCGGAATAAGCACGTCAGGACTTGTGGGACTTACTCCTCCCACAGCAGGATTGTAAGGCGTGCCCTGCAATGGCGAGTTTTCAAGAAATCCTCCCGCAGGATAGTTCATGGAACTATACTCCCGTTCGAGACGCTCCGCCACAACTGGTATGTTGGCAAGGAATTTCGAGAACGTCTCAGAATGGTAGCCGTCGGCCGCCTTCGATCCACGAAGTGCGCTCGCAAGCGCCACATGAGTGCGCGTATACGATCCGCTCATCGATGTCGGCATTCCCGGAAACATGAATTGTATCTGCTTCGTGCGGTTGTCTGTGAGGTTGCTCGTAAGCATTATCTTCAGGCCTCTGGCCGGCTCGAGGGTAAGTTCGAAATTAAACTCCTTTCCTTTGTTCCATATGGCAGGCGACGTCATCTCATCGGAGGTCAGCAACCATCCGCGGTCGAATGCCTTATTTATAAAACTCTCATCGTAGAAACCGAAAGCGAAGTCCAGGCCCGGAGCCATCGGCCCGTATTTGTTGCTCTGTCCGAACACATCGCCCACATTCGGCGAGAACTGCGGAAGACTGAGCGAATGCGATCCCCTCCATCGGAAAGCAAGGCTGCGCGGCATCATAAGGAATCTGACGGCATACTCCCCTGCCTCAGAGAGGAATGAACGCCGGGGTTCCTTTCTGTCTTCTGCTATTGTGAGGCGGATCATGCCGGATCCACGGGTCAGTATCTCAAGTGAGTTGTCATCGACAAGCCGGGTCTCCACTTTGAATGGCTTACCATCTTTAATGGCAGTGACCTTTAACTTGCGGGTATTGAGATTATGCCTTACGATGGATGAAGAGTCCGGCAGGAGAGTCACGGCCCTCTCCATCTTTCTTATCCTCGGACGCCGCGACGCCGCACGCGCGTTCTGCAGTCCCCGCGACTGAGTCTTCCCGAAACGACGGTTGATCTTCTGCAGATATGACGATTTGTTGAAAAGAGTCTCGAAATTCAGACGTGCGTCAGCGTTCCATATCGACTGGTTCTGGATGGTGTTGCCCATATATAGATCATCGACCGTAGCTCCTTTGTCCCATCGGTAGGTGGAGGTGTAGCTCACTGATCCACTGAGATAGTCCACCGCCGGGATCTTGCTGAATGGTGCCCGGTAAACTCCGGTGAAAGTCTGATTGTAGTTCCAAGGCGTTCCAAGTCCCTTTATCGACGACCAGACAGTGTCTCTCCAGTCGCGATATTTGTCAGGAAACAGCCTTTTGTTGACTGCGCCTACAGTCTCTTCTATCCTGGCGGTAGTATTGCTCGCATACGACAGGCTCAGCGACTGGAGAAGATTCCAGGTGATGCTGAGCTGGCGGTCCCACCAGAAATTCTTGCTCACTTGCACAGGAAGCTGGAAGTCGACATCAACCTGACTTCTTGTCTGCTCCTCATAGTAATACCTTGTGATATTGGTGAAGAAAGAGATGTTGTTAGGAAGCCAGTTAATCCCCCAGTCTCTGAAAAACTTCGCGGTCTTTCCCTTCCCTTTCAGGAAACTGAACGGCCTCAACGGCCTGACATAAGGACTGTAGGAATACTGGAGCGATCCGCGGTAGTCGTTGGTGTGCTGATATTCCGTGTTAGGATCAATGAACCGCTGTTTGTTGAAGGAGAACGAAAGTTGGAAATTGGCAGGGTCCCATGGCATGGGGTTCTTGCTTCTGACGTTGAACTTCATGCTCGATATTGAGAAACTTTCCACGACACGACGTGTCAAGGCATAGTTTTTGATCGAATCTTTCTCCTGCCGTGTCGTTGCCGCGTCGAGAGCGTCTTTGAGCAGAATATCCTGATCGAGGGGATTGTATTTGGGTGTAGTCTTCTCTGTGGAGCGGCTGTAATAGACCGGGGCAGTGAGTTTCGCAGCTTTCGGAAACACCTTGCCGACATCCCCTTGAACCGCAAAGTCATATTGCTCATATTCATCAAGCCGACGTTGAGACAGTCCCTGATCAACGCTGCCGAACCCTGCCGTCTCCTTATGCATGGCGAAGTTGAGCATGGCGATGTCGCTCATGGCAAGGTTGGCGTTCACTTTAGCCGCCCATCCACCGGATTCGTTGAAATCTGTCACACGCAGCTCATTGACCCACACCGTACCATCTTTCATAGTGTTCGCCCGGTTGCGAACCCCGATAAGCATCACCCTGACGTCGCCAAGGCTCGGATTGCCGAGCACCGCTACCGTGTTGCGGTCGTTCGACGGATCACGGCGTGAATAAAGGTTATTGTAGCCCACCCCCTCTGCCCCGGCGCTCCGTTCGCGATTGCGCTCGGTCTTGAGCGAGGTGAAGACATCGAGCGGAACATTGAGCATGTTGGAGAGCGGCCACACGGCCTCCCGGTCGGAAGTGCTCAGATAGTTATAGACCCCGGGAGGCGTGAGCTCAAGAGGAATCTCATATTCATAATAGTTGTTTTTCACATCTGAACCAAGCCGTATGAAGAGGCAGAGATCGCCGTCTCTGAGATTTGTAGGATCATCGATAAGGGCCTCCGCATGCACCCACATCTGCAGGCGCCGATACTGCCGGAGGTCAAGCTGTGTGTTCTTGTAAGCCCCGCGGGAGGCGCCGGGGCGCAGGTCGGTCACCTTCATGCTCAACGATTGTTCATTGAGTTGCGTGGCTTGCATCTGCGACGGATCCTGGATGCGCGACACATCAGGGGGGAGCACATAGTTCACAGGTTTGCGTCCGTAGTTCTCCTCAATATTGACGATCGACATGTCGAGCTCCCCCTCCGCCGGTGAGTCGTCGCGGTCGTCGAGGCTGAGGGCATAATCCCGCCATTCCCCCCTCACGAGCTCAAGCGAGGCGAAACGAAGATGGGTCACCTCCTTGAAACCCGTCATGAACATCCTCATGAACCTTATCGTGGAGAAATCGCGGATCGAACCCACCACTTTGTCAGGCTGCGAAAGAGGTATCTTGAACTGATACCATACTGTCGTGGCATTCCCCTCGCGGGTCGGCACCACGGTCTCGCGTCTGTCTGTTACATAGTTGCGCCCCACCTGGAGATCCTCGGGGCGGATAGACACCCTATACTGGAAATATCGCTCATATTCATTGAGTGTGTTGTCCTGGTTTATATCCTCCACATCAGGCACGCTCCTCGAAGACTGATACATGCGGTTGTCGCTCTGGTCGGGAGAGAGGGAGTTTCCCTCAACTCCGTTATAATGCTTGTAGCGGTCAAGAATGGATGTGTGGTGGGCGTCATACCAGTCACTGCGGTAAAAATGGTAGTTGTCGCCGGCCGGATCGTTCATTGCCGAGAAAGGGTCTTCCTCCATCTCCGCTATGGTCTGCGCGGGAAGTTTCGAGCGGAGACGGTCAAGATATCCGGCATATGAATGGAAGGCATATTCGTCGTTGTTGGGAAGTCCGTCGAGTCCTACATCCTGACGCGGACGGGCATCCTCAGCGTTCTCGAATGCATAGGTTAGTGAGTTTTGGGTCGACACGCGCCCCCAGTTCGTCTCCTTGATGAAGCGGTTGTCACCGTCAATCGGTATGCCGTTCTCGTAGCTCTTCATCCCGTCTTTGAGTATATCCTCGCTTATCTCCCCGAAATTGAAATAGAGATCGCCCCCCTCTGTATTGTGATTGTCTGGATCGAGGAATGGGTCGAGCATCCAGAACTCTATGTATTCCACGTTTGAACTCTCAAAATCAGTATTGTCGAGTTTCCTCATGATCCCACCCCATCTTTTCTCAGGCGACATCAGTCTGCCTTGTTCGTCGATGTTCTCGGCGTCAAGGTTGTATGGGCCGCGCTCCTTGGGATAGAACGAAAGGTTGAGCGTCTGCACATAGTTCGATTCTCCATAGGTCATGTCGCGACCGGGATAAATCTCCCTCAGAAGCACCTCCCTGACGTAGGGATTGGAGAGTTGCTTGAGATCGTTGCGGAGATAGCCGGGCAAAAGAGAGGAATTCTTCTGGGTCCACATCCTGTCGATATAATTCCAGGCCAGCAGGGCACGGTTCTTGCCATAATCCACGTTGTCGGAAAGCGCGGCCTCCGGGAAAAGGGCGTCGCCCGACGGATCGTAAGGCGTAGAGGCAAGAGTCCATGAATAGGGATTACGCAGGTCTATTCCGGTCTGCGTGCTTTCGAAATCGTCGATATATGATGATCCCTTGGCCGAGCCGCTCTTCTGGCCATGTGGCACAAGCTGGGCGAACTCAGCGTTTAGCCGGAATGCCGAAGGAGCTGTGGCATCGATGGTAGGAACTTTGTTGAGGAGGTTGGTGAGCCACATGAATTCCTTATTGTAGTTCAGGTTAAGACCCCACATGGTGTTGTTGATCACCTCCTCGCCGATATTGACCTTCTCCGTCAGTGCCTTTTCAGAGAAATTGAGGATAGTGCCACCGAAAGTCAGGTCGCGGTTTAACCTATACTGGGCGTCGAGGCCGAGAAGAGTCTTGCGCTGCATGCTGAAGAGCGACTGGTTCTCGAGCGTCACGTTCACGTTAATACCTGAGTCGATGATACTTTGGTTTGTGATAGTCACTATACCCATACTGTAATCCACGGTATAGTCGCTGTTCTCGGTCAGCACGACTCCGCCGGCCGTGACCACTACCGAGCCTCTCGGCACATTCATGGCATTGAGCCGGATAGTGGCGCCTCCGGCTGCCTGATATTCGCCCGACAACGAAAACTTGTTTTTGTCGGCGAACTGCCGCGCCACTGTCAGGGTTGAGTCATAGAGTTCCTTATACACATATTCCGAGGCGATAGCCTGATTGCCTATGGCACGCTCCAGATGTGCACCGAAAGGCTCCGCCACAGGGAATATGACCTTTCCGGTGGCCGATTGCACCGTATATCCCTCCACGAAATCGAAGAATCCGTCGGGATTAGATTCCTGGTTGGAGTCTATCCTGTCGAGGTTCATCACCTGCAACAGCGGCTTGTTGGCGATGGTGCCCACAGGAAGATAGTTTATCTCCATTCCTGTCGTGTCGCTCAGATACTTTATGTTGAGCTTGAAATTCTTCTTCTGGAGCTGGTAGGCACCGAGCGAATAGACGTTCTTCATCATCAGTCGCCACATCGGTAGCGCCGGAGAGACAGTCGTGCCTTTAAGCAGTTTCAGATAGAGGCTCTGATCGGTGGTGGATATATCGGCGGAAAACTCCCCGACCTGATACACCTTTCCCTGATAAGTGTATTCATAGGCCACGGCGAGTGTCTCATCGCTGTCGAGCGCCGAACGCAGCGATATGTATCCCAAGGTCGGATTGAGGGTATACTCGCTCTGAGAGAGGAGCCGCGCGCTCTCAACCTTCTCAAAATCCTTACCTCCGGTTATGCCGTAGGCGGAAAGAGGTTCGAGCACCTGCGTCACCATGTTGATATCGCGCGCGCCCGGATAGTCCGTTTTTATCACTTCGAGGAGATTGTTGCTCTGGTTCGACGGATTGTCGTAGGCCGAGTTAGGGCGCCAGTAATCGTTGGCGAGCCGGCTGTTCTCACCAAGATCCATGAAGCCAACGAAGTTGCGGCTCTCATTGTAGTTGCTGTTCTTGTTTGTGACCCACACCTCTATCCTCGTTATCGTAATGCCGGAAGAGACGTGGGGGAGCTTCGCCGCGAAACGGTCGTAGTTCTCGTAGAAATACTGGGAAAGGAAGAAATGGCGGTTGGCGTCGTAGTCGTCGGCCTTTATCGAGAACCGTGTGGTCTGCACTCCACCTTGGGTGTTCACAGTGCGCGACTCGCTGTTCTGCTGACTGAGGAGGCCTGTCAGTGTCAGCTTGCCGAACTGCAACTTCGATTTTATACCGAACAACGCCGTGCCACCCCTGATAAGGCTTGACCCGGTGGTCATGCTGACGTTGCCGGCCTCGATGCTCTTGATTATATCGTCTTCCTTCCCCTCATAATTCAACTTGAGGTTCTTGGAATCGAAATCGAAAGTCGCGTCAGTGTTATACGACATATTGAACTTCAGCCTGTCGCCGACAGTAGCGCCGATATTGGCCTGGATCTTCTGGTCGAAGCTGAAGAAGGTCTTGCGCCGCGAACGCATCGGCAGCGCCGGGTTGTCGGTCTTGTTGCTCTTGATTCCCATGGAGAGCTGTATGCTTCCGCGTGTGGTAAGCCTTACTCCCCCGGGGCCGAATATCTTTTCAAGCGGGCCTGTGGCGAAATTCATGTCGAGCACATTGAATGGCGCCTTCTCCTTCTCTGTCACCGCCAAAGCGTTTTTCCGCCGGAAATAATCAGCCATCTCATTGCGCGTGGCCATACGGGAATATTCCTCAGCCGACATCACGTAAGGCACGAGAAGATCCTTGTCGCCGAGCTTCGTATGGATGTAATACATCGATGTGGAAGGATCATATACGATCTCGGTCGTGATATTGGAGGGGAGTTTGCCGTAGTCGGTCAGCCCTTTTCTTGAATAGTCTGTAATACCGGTCGGCGGAGGGGGCTGGATCTCGGTGCGACGGTATTGGGCTTGCGACACGACACATGCCGCCAGCGCAACGAGCGCCGGTGGAAGCAGTCTTGCGATGAGTCGCGATGTCGCACCCTTAAGAGACATCAGAGCATCTTGAGCGCCTGCTTTATGGCCTTCTCCGTGCTGACCGAGGGATCTGCAGCGAATATCTTCTTCAGCACCTTCTGGCTCTGCTGGGCTGTGAAACCGAGCATTACGAGTGCGGCCACCGAATCGTCATAGGCCTCTCCAGCCACTGGTGCGCTCGGGAACAGCGCCGTAGGATCGGTCTTGATCTTGTCGCGAAGGTCGACGATGATGCGCTGGGCAGTCTTTCCCCCTATCCCCTTCACAGCCTTCAGTGCCGCATCCTGACCTGAGGCTATGGCGCTCTCGAGCTGGTCGGCGGTGAGCGACGAAAGAATGAGACGAGCGGTATTCGGTCCCACCCCGCTCACCCCTATCAGAAGACGGAAAAGCTCCCGTCCCCTCTTGGTGAGGAACCCATAGAGGAGATGTGCGTCTTCTCTGATTGCCTCATGCACAAATAGCTTAACATTACCCTTTCCGGCGCCGCCGTTGAGCTCGGCATAATCGATGAGGGAAATATTTATCTCATAGCCTATTCCCGAGCAGTCGATCACCGCCATCGTCGGGGTCAGTTCGGCGATAGGGCCTGATATATAGTCAATCATCTGATTCTGTTATGATAGTTCATGCAAAACTAACAAATTCCCACCGAATATCCAACACCATTACAGTTTTTTATCATTTCCCTTCCTCCTAAAACACGTGTGTCCTCAAACGGAACATCAACCACCCAAGAGTACGAGACCTTCTACTCCGCCCACAGAGGCCGCAAAATAACGAGATTGATATACGACTTCCAGACCAAAAACGGAGACCTCTTTTCGATGGTTGCTCCGACCCTCAGGGAATGCCGACACAAACGTGACGGGTGGCTCGCCAAACGAAACAAGTAACCAATGCCATATCAACGGTAAGCATTAACTGAAGTACACCTTACAGGTACATATGCAATATATAGCAACATCGGCTACAACCTGATTGAGTTGTAGCCGATGCCGTATTATACGTATAATACGGTATTTTCATTTTGCGATCTGCCGTACCGGAATCTGCATGACTGCCTCGGTATGGTATTGCTTCCACCTGTGCGGCAGGAGTTGGATCAGGTCTTCCTCTGAAGCCTTGTCGAAGTATGGCATGGAGGCGATGACGGAGTTGAGGTAAAGGCGCGGGGTGATGTCATGGTTGCGGCACGTGGCCAGCAGCGACTGGATGACGCACATATTCTCCGCGGACTCATGGTTGCCGCAGAACATGTAGTTCTTGCGTCCGAGCATGATGGGACGGATCTCGTTCTCGGCAAGGTTGTTGTCCAGCAGCAGCCGTCCGTCATCAAGGATGCGCATCATGTGGTCCCAGCGTGTGTAGGCATAGGTGACGGCTTTGCCGGTCAGGGAGCTTTCGCTGTAGCGCAGTCCCTCGGTCTCCATCCATTTCTTCATCTCCTCCATGACAGGCCGTGACTTTGCCTGACGCTCCGACCTGCGGGCATCGAAGTCCATGCCGAGCCTGTCGCATTCATGCTCGATGTGATAAAGTTCCCTTATTTTGTCAAGGAACCATTGCGCGGCCTTGCTGTTTTCATTTTTAGCTTCCAGCCAGTGGCGGCGGATATGCACCATGCAGAAGACAAGGCGTACCGAGGCACTCGACCTGAAGGCCGCCGTATAGCCGCCATAGCCGTCGCATTGCAGATATCCCTCAAAATTGTATTTATCGGTTTTCGTCTTTATGACGTCTCCGGCCCGGGAGCCGTCGTAGTAGAAGAACACCACAAGCCGTTCCATCACTGCCAGGCTCATACAGAGATATTCCTTGTCGGCCTGATGTCTTTCGTTGTTGATCACGGGCACTGTGCTTTCATCCGTCTGGATGTAATGGCTCCGGAACACTTCCGCGACGAGGGCGTCGTAAAGCGGCCTGAGAAGTTCCATCGTCCTTTTGTACCAGCCGACCATCGTGGCTTCCTTCAGGCCGGTCATGCCCATGTGGGCCATCATCTTTATCTGACGGTAGAACGGCATGTGGTATTCGTATTTCTGAAGGACTATCTCGCTCAGAAGACTGGAGTCGGGCACTCCCTTGTAAATCGGGAACTTCGGAAGCTGGGCGATGACCACGCCCTTGCCTCGCTCAACGGGCTCCGTTGAATCGATCAGTCCGTATTTGGGCCGCACCACCGCGATACGGTAATATTTGCCCGGCTCGAAGCCCACCAGCGTGGTGACTTCCTCGCCGATGCGGCGGTAGCGTGTGAGATCGACGCCCTGCGGCTCTATGACACGGGTCTCGAGCAACGGCAGGTTCTCCCATGTCTCGCGTGGTTTTGAGATCCCTTTCTGACTTTTCTTTCCCGTATAGGTGACGGTCTCCTCCCCCATCTCTTCCGCAGGCTCGGGCTGTTGTTCTCCCGGGATTTCCACTCCTGCGGCCTCAAAGAGATTGGGCTGAACGTCCGTCTGGTGATATTTTTCGCTTTTGCGTCCGAACGTCTGCCGCCGGAACCATGCCAGCTGCGCGGCCATTTTCTTGATCTCGGCGGTAAGTTCCGCTATCTGACGACTCTGCCGCTCATTGACTTTTGTCAACGATTCCACAGTCTTCATAAGGAATTCCTCTGTCGTCATATCGGGCTGGTTTTATACTGCAAAGATACTAAAATTCAGCCATATATGCAATGATTACAGGATATTTTCCCAATAAAATTCATACGTGGTATTCCGTCCTTTCAGCACGCAGACGGCGAAGCCTCGATGCCGGGTCCTCGGTGATTCCCTCGACCATGACAACAAGATCCCGCCATTCCATCGGGTAACTTTTGGTGTCGGGATCATATTCCGGTATCCTGAACCGTCCGGCCTCAAGACGCTTGACGTACATCACCATCCCTCCGTCCTCGGCGTGCAGAAGCTTCATTAGCTTCCGGCCGCTGCCGATAAAGATGAAGACATCGCCGTTGCGCACATCGGCGCCCATACGCTCTTTCACAACGCCGATCAGCGAGTTGATTCCCTTGCGCATGTCAGTGCGTCCCGGGCACAGATGATAGCGCATCGTATCGTTCAGACAGAACATGGCTCAAGACATGCTTTGCGACAACACTTCCATAAGCATCGCCTCGCTGCCGCGTCCGAAATGAGCCCTGACTCCGTTGGGGAAGGCCAGCGTCACTCCCGGCAGCTCCACTCCCGCCATTGAGACCGCTCCCGCCATCGGTCCCGCAGACTTGTGGATGCTGATGGGTGCGATCGGCATAGGCTCGACCTCAGCCTTGATTTTATTACTCCAGTAATTGTAAGTGGAATACGCCACTCCCTCGATACGGAGAAACTCCTTGAGGGTTGTGCCGCACGAGGCGGCTCGCTTCTGTAGTTCTTGAAACTCTGATTTTGTCATAACTTTGGAGATTGCAATTGGTGCAACTCTGCATCGCAAAATTACAACCAGACTACAACCTCCAAAAGGTGTACTTCAGTTAATGCTTACACCAAATTTATTTGTGTATTTTTTACACACAGATGTCGAATTATATTTACCAATCCTTGATATGACTAAGATTATCAATAAATTACGAAATAAAAAAGCTTGACAATCCAATCGCCAAGCCTCAAAAATCTTTTTATTCAAATTATTGCTGTCCGATAAAACTTTTTGAAGCAAGATAAAATTAGGACTGATTCCATTTGCAGGAGTCAGTCCTTTTCAGTTACTTTGGTTTCGCCAAAAATCAAATACAACCGATGCGCAAAAATAGTCATTTTAGCGGACAGCCGCTCTATGGTCAGGTAATAAAATTGCTTGACAAGTCAAAAATTCTTCAATTCAGCCGCGAAAACGGTGGTGAACGATATACCAAGCGCTTCAACTGCTGGATTCATCTGGTTGTGATGCTCTATGCCGTCATCATGCGTTTCGATTCGTTACGCGAGATAACTACCTCTATGCTTGCAGAGACACGCAAGCTGGCGCACCTCGGAATAAGCTTCAAAATCGGACGCAGCACGCTTGCAGACGCCAATAAAAGACGTTCCGAGGCCATATACGAGTCCATATACCGCGATTTATACGCCACTTACCGTCAAGTCCTTTCCTCGGACAGCCGGAGCGGGAAGGTACATATTCCGGAGCATAGCCGTTCACTTTCAAGGGTGAATCCACAGTCCAAAT
>CAJUQP010000057.1 GCA_910588245.1 uncultured Muribaculaceae bacterium
GAACCCTAATCGTCGGAACCGGAATCCGATATTCTATCCATTGAACTATGGAGACATTTCATTTGCAAAGTTAAGCATTTTTTCCGAACTTTGCATTATCACAGATAAAAATTTCATTCGCAAGATGGACGTCAAGATAGAACCTGGCTGGAAACGGCATCTCGCCGACCAGTTCGACCTCCCTTATTTCAAGGCCCTCACCGACCATGTCAGAGCCGACTATGCAAACCCCGCAGTGAGGGTCTATCCCCCGGGGCCGGAGATTTTCGCGGCTTTCGACGCATCGCCTTTCGACAACACGAAGGTAGTGATCATCGGCCAGGACCCCTACCATGGCCCGGGACAGGCCAACGGGCTCTGTTTTTCGGTTGCTCCCGGCGTACAGATGCCGCCATCGCTGGTGAACATCTTCAAGGAGGTCAGCGATGATACGGGCGCTCCCTTTCCGGCTGACGGCGACCTCTCCAGGTGGGCCCGGCAGGGAGTGCTGCTGCTCAATTCCTCATTGACGGTGCGCGAACATCAGCCAAAATCACATTCAGGCATAGGCTGGGAGACCTTCACGGACGCAGCCGTGAGAGCACTGGCCTCGGAACGCGATAATCTTGTCTTCATGCTGTGGGGTTCCGACGCCATAAGGAAAGGGGCCAACATCGACAGGGGAAGGCACCTCGTACTCACCTCTCCCCACCCCTCCCCTCTCTCGGCATATCGCGGATTTTTCGGCAATCATCATTTCTCGAAAGCCAACGAGTATCTTGTGGCTCACGGCAAAACCCCGATAGAATGGTGAGCATTCAAATGTCGGATCCGTGTTTCCGGCGCGCCACGACTGTATGCTTCCTCCTGCATGCCGCGATTTGTTCCTTTGCTTCCGCGCCTTTGGTATCAGAAGTATTCTCTCCTGAGATAAAGACCGTGACGCTTAGGAATCCCGATAATTTCATGGCACCTCCGGTGATACGCCTTGATTCCGACGACAGACTGATCCTAAGTTTCGACATACTCGGAGACTCGCACGATTATCTGCGTTACCGGCTTATACACTGCAACCACGACTGGCAGCCGTCGATGCTTCTCGAATCAGAATATATCGACGGATTCAACGAGGCCACGGTAGACGACTATGCTTATTCCACGAACACCTTCACCCATTACGTGAACTACCGGATCACAATACCCGGATCGGGACTGGCACCTCTGACAAGCGGCAACTATCTCCTGCAGGTTTATCCGGAGGAGAATGCAGACTCCGTATTGCTGCAGCAACGGTTTTCAGTCTCTGAAAATGCTGTGGCAATAAACGGGATGGTGACATCGAACACAGACCGCGGATTCAACACCGAGTGGCAACAGGTGGCGCTCGATATAGACTTTTCAGGAATGGCGGATATTGATCCATACAGAGACCTGAAAGTAACCGTGACGCAAAACAACCGGCAGTCTACCAGACGAACCATCACTACGCCCATCCGCGTAGAGGGCAACCATGCGATATTCGACCATAACAAGGATCTCATATTCAATGCCGGCAACGAATACCGCAGATTCGAGACCGTCAAAGCCGACAGCCCGGGGATGCATGTAGACTCCGTGGCATTCTCTGACGGTCGCAGGGAAGCGTTTTTGACAATTGATCTTCCGCGCGCCGATCTGCCGTATGCCTACGACAGGACACAGCAAGGACGGTTTATGGTGGATGAATACAATTCTACCGATCCCGACCTCGGGGCCGATTATGTAGATGTCAGTTTCTTCCTCGACATGTCCCGGATTGAAGGATATGATGTCTTTGTAGGCGGTGATCTTACGGGAGACATTTTCGATGAACACAACCGGATGGTCTATGATCCAAGGACTGGATGCTACACTCTGACGCTCCCGCTGAAACAGGGAAGTTATAACTACCAGTATCTGATACGCCGCATCAACTCCGCCGGTCCGGCCGATCCTTCCCCTATAGAAGGGGATTTCCACGAGACCGGCAATGAATATCTCGTGGAGGTTTTCTACTCACCGCCGGGAACCCGCGCGGACCGCCTTATAGGCACATCCCTGTTAGAATAAATGCATTTTTGTTTATTTGGATAACATTTTTTAAGATATATTATATCATTTTACAAAATAAAACGCTTGCACTTTGCAAATTATGTAGTAATTTTGCATCGAAATTTAGGTATCTATATTCCTAACATGTAAGAATTTATTTAGTTAAGCAAAAGAAAAAGTGGACAGACTGGGAAGCCCGTCCACTTTTTCCTTTTTTATAGAAGAGATCATATCGGAAAGGCTTTGGAGCCATTCCATCTTATCTATATTTTCTGAAAATCTCCAACAAATATACCTCACAGACATGCTTCTTATTAAAGACACCCTCGTATCTGAAGACCTTATCGAACGATTTTTCGTTTGCGACCTCGACTCCTGTCTGGGACAATGCTGCATCGACGGTGACGCAGGAGCTCCCCTCCTGCCTGAGGAGCGCGATGCCATCGACAATCATCTTGAAGAGATTCTCCCGATGCTGACGCAATCAGCCAGAGAGACTATCAAGGAGGAGGGATCTTCCTACATTGATGCGGAAGGTGATCTTGTGACCCAGATTGTAGGAGGTCGCGACTGTGTCTACACCTGCTATGCTGAAGGAGGGAAATGTCTGTGCGCACTTGAGAAGGCTTTCCGGGAAGGGAAGTTGCCGCAGCTCAAGCCATCGTCATGCCATCTCTATCCGGTTCGCCTGAGCCGTGTAGGCGATCTTACCGCCGTCAATCTCCACCGTTGGAAGATATGCCGCAGTGCGGAGAGGAAAGGTCGGACCGAGGGCGTTCGCGCCTACCAGTTTCTTAAGGAGCCATTGATTCGCCGTTTCGGCCAGGAATGGTATGATGAGCTTTGTCTTACTGCAGAGGAATGGCTACGCTCGCGATAATAACACGATCTCCATGTATATTAACCATCGTAATGATATTTCTAACGGATCCTTGAATAAGTTCAACCATGATTAGCAATCCAACCTGACTGCATCAGAGGATCGGGGAGACGAGGCGCAGGAGGGACTCGAGGAAGCGCTGACCGAGGGGACGCTTTTTCCATTCGTTGAGCCTGAGTTTTCGACATTGTTTAAGATCCTGAAAGAAGATGTCACGCATACGACGGTTGATCGCACTGTCGTAGATCAGGAGATTGCACTCGAAATTGTTTTCGAAACTGCGGAAATCGAAGTTTGTAGACCCTGCCGTCACAAGCCCGTCGTCAATGATCATCGATTTGGCATGCAACATCCCCGCCTCATATAGATATACCTTTATTCCGGCTTTCAGACATTGCGTCACGTATGAGAACGAGGCATAATGGAGAAGCACGCTGTCAGTATTCTCAGGAATCATGATCCTGACGTCGACCTTGGCCAATGCGGCAGCCTGCAGAGCCGAGAGTAGGGAATCCGTGGGAAGGAAATACGGAGTCTGGATATAAATTGTGCGGCGAGCGGCGGAAATGGCCTTAAGGAATACCATCGACAGATTGTTCCAGCTGTCGGTAGGACCGCTCGTGACGAGCTGTACGCCTGTCTGATTGCTGGGGAGGGTAGCGACAGGAATCACTTTGGGAAGCTCCGGAGTCTTCTTGAGAAAATTCCAATCAATGGTGAATGAATAGAGGAGCGACTCGATTATATCGCCCTGAAGTCTGAAATGAGTGTCGCGCCACGGCGCGTCGCCTTCCGACCCATACACATAACGGTCGGCGATATTCATTCCTCCGATATATCCGATCTCGCCGTCGATCACCACGATCTTACGGTGATTGCGCCAGTTTATACGGTTGGCGAGCTGTGGGAAAGTCACTTTGA
Source organism: uncultured Muribaculaceae bacterium (assembly GCA_910588245.1). Classification (GTDB taxonomy): domain Bacteria; phylum Bacteroidota; class Bacteroidia; order Bacteroidales; family Muribaculaceae; genus Lepagella. Next base: position 3,851 of record CAJUQP010000057.1, read on the forward strand.
AGAAGGGATGGGTATCGACCCCGGCAGCCTGCATCCGTTTGAAAAACCGATTTTTCGCAGAGAAACTTCCCACATGATCATAGATTACCTTTACTGTCACTCCATTCCGGGCCTTGTCGATAAGGATATCGGCAATCTCATTGCCGATCCTGTCGTCAAGAAAGATATAATACTGCAGGAGAATTGAACTGCGCGCTGCGAGGAGATCCCTCTTAAGTGATTCAAACTTATGGCGCCCGTCGGTGAATATCTCGATTGCATTATTGGCGGTGAAAGGGCCACGGCAGAGGTTATGGGCGAGTATCACGAGATTTTTTTGCTCAGCATGCAGGTCGAATGCCGAGATGTCGACACGCCTGGGAGTATGGTCGTGCATCAGCTTTCGCTTGTTGTGGCGAGAAATCATCTGCAGCCCTTTCAAGCTTCGTCCGAAAAAAAGATAGAAAACAAGTCCGATGCCCGGAAGGAATATCAATGCCACCACCCACGACAGCGCACGGATAGGATTGCGGTTCTCCCGGAGCACCACAATCACCGACGTAATCACCATGGCCGCGTAAAGCACCACCACGGCCAGTGCAAGCCAGTTGCTCAGATGTATGGTATCAGTCAGACTCATACGCAGATGCCGGGCAAATGCCCGATGCTGTTTATACGCCGCTAAGTTAGTAAAATTAATTGAAAGAAACAAAAAGCGTCTGCCATTTCTGACAGACGCTTCTTCTTATATCTATATGGCTAAGATTATTCAGCCTTGGGAGCCTCTTCGGCAGAAGCCTCGGGAGCTGCGGGAGCCTCGGCTGCGGGAGCTTCGGCCGCAGGAGCCTCGGCAGCGGGAGCCGCGCTCTTCTTGCGACGGCTGCGACGAGTGGTTTTCTCCTTCTTGCCGCTCTCCTCGAGCATGTTCTCGTTGAAGTCAACAAGCTCGATCATGGCCATCTCGGCATTGTCACCAAGACGGTGGCCGGTCTTGAGGATCCTTGTATATCCGCCGGGACGTTCGGCTACCTTTTCGGCAACCACGCCGAAAAGCTCTTTCACAGCTTCCTTGTTCTGAAGGTAGCTGAATACAAGACGGCGGTTGTTCATGTCGTCGGTCTTCGATCTTGTGATCAGAGGCTCGGCATAGACGCGCAACGCCTTCGCCTTGGCCAGAGTCGTGAAGATTCTCTTATGCATGATAAGAGAGATGGCCATGTTCATCAGAAGGGCTTCGCGATGACCTTTCTTACGACCGAGGTGGTTGAATTTTTTATTGTGTCTCATCGTTGTTTAGTCTTTATCCAGTTTATATTTTGAAATGTCCATCCCAAAGGAGAGGTTGAGGCTTGCGAGAAGCTCGTCGAGCTCAGTCAGCGACTTCTTGCCGAAGTTGCGGAACTTGAGCAGGTCATTCTTGTTGAAGACCACGAGCTCACCGAGTGTCTCGACCTCGGCGCTCTTAAGGCAGTTGAGGGCACGGACCGAAAGATCCATATCCGTGAGTTTGCTCTTGAGAAGCTGGCGCATGTGGAGCACTTCCTCGTCAAATTCGTCGACGTCGTCCTCCTTGGGAGCTTCAAGCGCGATCTTCTCGTCGCTGAAGAGCATGAAATGATAGATAAGGATCTTGGCTGCCTCCTTGAGGGCCTCTTTCGGCTGGATAGAGCCGTCGGTGGTGACCTCCAGAAGGAGCTTCTCATAGTCGGTCTTCTGCTCCACACGATAGTTCTCCACAGCATACTTCACATTCTTGATGGGAGTATAGATGGAGTCGATCGCGATCACACTGGGATCGGCGTCGCCGAGAAGCTCTCTGTTCTCGTCGGCCGGCACCCAACCACGCCCCTTGTTGATGGTGAATTCCATCTGGAAGCTTGCGGTGGGGTTAAGGTTGCAGATCACCAGCTCGGGATTCAAAACCTCGAATCCGGAAAGCACTTTTCCCAAGTCGCCTGCCTTAAACACATCGGTTCCCGACACATTGACCACGGCTTTTTCAGTGTCGTGGCCTTCGGTCAGCTGCTTGAACCTAACCTGCTTGAGGTTGAGGATGATATTTGTCACATCCTCCTTTACCCCGGGGATGGTGTCTAATTCATGCGCCACGCCATCAATCCTGATCGAGCAAATGGCGAAGCCGCCCAGCGACGATAACAGGATTCTGCGCAACGCGTTGCCTATGGTCTGGCCGTAGCCCGGCTCCAAAGGCCTGAATTCAAACTTGCCGAACTTATTGTCGGCCTCAAGCATGATGACCTTGTCGGGTTTCTGAAATGCTAATATTGGCATGGGTTTCTACTGTTTATTATTTAGAATACAACTCAACGATCAACTGTTCCTTGATGGTCTCCGGAATGTCTTCACGCTGGGGAACATGGAGGAATTTGCCGCCCTTCTTGCTGTCGTCCCATTCAATCCAGGGATATTTGCTATGGTTGAAGCCGGCAAGGCAGTCGGCGATAACCTCGAGCGATTTTGATTTCTCCCTCACGGCGACAACGTCGCCGGGTCTTACATGATAGGAAGGCACGTTGACAACGTCGCCATTGACCGTGATGTGCTTGTGGAGCACGAGCTGACGGGCCGCGGGACGGCTCGGAGCGATGCCCAGGCGATAAACCACATTGTCAAGACGGCTCTCCAGAAGCTGGAGAAGCACCTCGCCGGTGATACCCTTTGTGCGGGCGGCCTTCTCAAACAGGTTGCGGAACTGACGCTCCAGCACACCGTAGGTGTATTTGGCTTTCTGTTTCTCTTTAAGCTGAGTGCCATACTCCGAGGTCTTTCTTCTGCGGTTGGCACCATGCTGTCCCGGTGGATAGTTCTTCTTTGCCAGAACCTTATCCTCACCGTAAATTGCCTCGCCAAACTTGCGGGCTATTTTTGTCTTTGGGCCTGTATATCTTGCCATTTTTTTCTTTGATTTAATTAAAGTGGGCCTTCTGCCCGCCCCTTAGCGCAGCCGCGACTGCCGAGAGAAAGACACTGGGGCAGTCTATTCGCATTCAGGACGGACTTCGGGGGCTTTGATGTTATACTCTTCTTCTTTTCGGAGGACGACATCCGTTGTGCGGCAGCGGAGTGACATCTACTATCTCTGTCACCTCGATTCCGGCACCGTGAACGGTGCGGATAGCCGACTCACGGCCGTTGCCCGGCCCCTTCACATAGGCTTTCACCTTGCGCAGGCCGAGGTCATATGCGACCTTGGCACAATCCTGGGCTGCCATCTGGGCTGCATACGGGGTGTTCTTCTTCGAACCCCTGAAACCCATCTTGCCTGCGGAGCTCCAGGATATAACCTGGCCCTCGCTGTTGGCAAGGCAAACGATAATGTTGTTGAAAGAGCTATGCACATGAAGCTGACCCTGGGCGTCAACCTTGACATTCCTCTTCTTAGCTGCGACTGTCTTCTTTGCCATACTTTAATTTTATTTAGTAGCTTTCTTCTTGTTAGCGACTGTTTTCTTGCGGCCCTTGCGGGTGCGGGCATTGTTCTTGGTGCTCTGGCCTCTGACGGGAAGTCCGAGACGGTGACGGATGCCTCTGTAGCAACCGATGTCCATCAGACGCTTGATGTTGAGCTGGATCTCCGAACGGAGGTCACCCTCAACCTTATATTCGGCCTGGATCACCTCACGCACGGCGGCAGCCTGTGCGTCTGTCCAGTCTTTAACCTTGATGTCGCGGTCAACACCTGCTTTGCTGAGTATGGTGTTGGCTGCGCTACGGCCGATGCCGTAGATATATGTCAAGGCAATCTCTCCTCTTTTGTTCTGCGGCAAATCTACGCCGACGATTCTTACTGCCATAATTCTTTATTACAATTAATTTTGCAAAGGTATTGATTAACCTTGACGCATTTTAAGTTTCGGGTTCTTCTTGTTGATTACGTATAATCTTCCTTTACGGCGCACGATTTTGCTGTCGGCCGTGCGCTTTTTGATAGATGCTCTAACTTTCATATGCTGTGTCGTTTTTATTTATATCTGAAAGCGATACGGCCCTTGCTCAGGTCATACGGACTCATCTCCACTCTGACCTTGTCGCCGGGAAGTATCTTTATATAGTGCATTCTCATCTTTCCCGAGATATGGGCCGTGATCTCATGCCCGTTCTCGAGCTCGACCTTGAACATAGCGTTGCTCAACGCCTCGAGAATTACACCGTCTTGTTCTATCGCTGCCTGTTTAGCCATAAGTCCTGTCAGTTGTTTGTGATTACATGATTGATGTCGTCTCCGGCATGGGTTTCATGCCCGAGAGCAGCTTCGATATAGTCGAAAGTCGTCAGTATCTCCGGCGCGCCATCGGTAATCGCTACGGTATGCTCATAATGGGCCGAGGGTTTCCTGTCGCGCGTGCGGCATTCCCACCCGTTGACAGAATCTATCACCACATTCTTGCTTCCCATATTGATCATGGGCTCTATGCATATGCACATGCCCGGCTTCAATACCGGACCGATGCCGCGACGCCCGTAATTGGGCACCTCCGGATCCTCATGCATGCTTTTCCCGATCCCATGGCCACACATCTCACGAACCACGCTGTAGCCATTGTGCTCGCAATAGGTCTGCACTGCGTTTGAGATGTCGCCGATCCTTTTTCCGGCGCGGGCCACTTCGATTCCTTTGTAGAGCGACTCCTTGGTGACACGCAACAGGCGCGCCGTCTTCTCGTCGATCTCCCCGACAGGGAATGTGTAGCAACTGTCGCCGTTCATGCCGTCGAGTTCAACGACAAGGTCTGTGCCAACTATGTCGCCCTCCTGAAGCACGTAGCCCGAAGGGAAACCATGCACGACCATCTCGTTCACCTCTATGCAGAGTGTGCCGGGAAAGCCGTAATAGCCGAGGCAAGCGGGTTTACCCCCGTTGTCGAGGATAAACTCCCTTGCGATATTGTCGAGCTTCCGGGTAGTGACACCGGGCTTCACCCATTTAGCCACCTCCCCGAGAGTGCGGCTTGTGAGCACACATGCCGCCTTCACTCTTTCTATCTCTTCAGCTGTCTTTATATAAATCATTAGTATTCTGAACCTGACTTTAGGTTAAAAAGCCGCGCTGCCTGTCGTGCGGCCTTTGATTCTGCCGTCTTTCATCAGTCCGTCGTAGTGACGCATCAGAAGATGGCCCTCCACAATCCTCAGAGTGTCGAGGATGACGCCCACCATGATAAGAAGCGATGTGCCTCCGAAGAAAGCAGCAAACTGGCGGTTGAGACCGCACACGTGAGCGATGGCGGGAAGGATAGCCACGATGCCGAGGAAGATCGAACCCGGGAGGGTGATTCTCGACATGATGGAGTCAAGATAGTCGACGGTAGGCTTTCCGGGCTTGATGCCGGGGATGAAGCCGTTGTTGCGCTTCATGTCCTCAGCCATCTGCGCGGGACGCACTGTGATAGCCGTATAGAAATAGGTGAACGCCACGATCATGAAGAAATACACCAGGTTGTACCAGAATCCGTAGAGGTCGGTGAGAGCTCCGAAGAATCCGGTGTGCTCAGTGCTATAGCCCACGAGCGTTACAGGAATGAACATGATCGCCTGTGCAAAGATGATAGGCATGACGCCTGCGGCATTCACTTTCAAAGGTATATACTGGCGTGCTCCGCCATACTGCTTGTTGCCCTGTATGCGTTTTGCATATTGCACAGGCACCTTGCGCGTGCCCTGCACAAGCAGGACGGCACCGGCGATGACAGCTACAAGTATGATGAGCTCAACGAGGAAAATCACCAGACCACCGCCGGCCGAGTTCATCAGACGGCCAGTGAATTCCTGGATGATAGCCTCGGGGAAACGCGCCATGATGCCGATGAGGATGATGAAGGAGATACCGTTGCCGATTCCCTTCTGGTCGATCCTCTCACCGAGCCACATGATGAACATGGAGCCAGCGGCGAGCACGATGGTCATGAACACTACTGTCCAGAAGCCCATCTCAACATATCCTCCGGCTGCCTTTACCTGATAGGAAAGGTTCATCAGATAGGCCGGACCCTGAAGAAGAAGTATGAGCACTGTCAGATAGCGGGTATACTGGTTGAGCTTCATCCTTCCGCTCTCACCCTCGCGCTGCATTTTCTGAAACGCGGGGAGCACCATGCCGAGGAGCTGTATCACGATCGATGCCGTGATGTAGGGCATGATACCGAGGGCGAATATCGAGGCCTGAGAGAACGCGCCGCCCGAAAACATGTCGAGAAGCTGCATCAGGCCATCGGAGGTGAAGTTCTTCAGCGCCATGAGCTCGTCGGGGTTGATGCCCGGCAAGACCACGTAGCATCCGAAGCGGTAGATGATGACAAGCAGCAGCGTTATGCCGATGCGCTTGCGCAGATCTTCCACACTCCAGATATTCTTGATTGTCTGTGTAAATCCCATTTTAATCAGTTTTTGCTAACGGTTCCACCTGCTGCTGTGATAGCCTCCTCGGCTTTCTTCGAGAAAGCGTCGGCCTGCACCTCGAGGGCACGGGTCACCGCTCCGTTGCCGAGGACCTTCACAAGCGCGTTCTTCGGAACGAGACCTGCCGCGCGAAGGTCGGAAACCGTGATCTTTGTCAGGTTCTGGGCTGCTGCCAGAGCTTCGAGTGCGTCAAGGTTGATGGCCTTGTATTCGACTCTGTTGATATTCTTGAAGCCGAACTTGGGCACCCTTCTCTGAAGAGGCATCTGACCGCCTTCGAAACCGATCTTGTGTTTGTAGCCCGAACGTGACTTCGCGCCCTTGTGGCCTCTGGTCGATGTGCCGCCGTAGCCGGAGCCGGGTCCGCGGCCGATTCTCTTATTTTTCTTGTTGCTGCCGGGAGCCGGCTTGAGATTATGTAGTTCCATGAATTCCTTCAGAAATTAGAGTTTTGTGACTTCTACGAGATGATGTACAGCCTTTACCATTCCGAGGATCGAAGGATTGTCTTCCTTCACTACGGTGTGGTTCATTTTCTTCAGGCCAAGGGCATCGAGTGTGCGCTTCTGCACTGCGGGGCAGTTGATGCGACTTTTAATCTGTTTGATTGCTATCTGTGCCATGTCTGTTACTTTTAGCCGTTAAACACTTTTTCGACAGCCACGCCACGGTTCTGGGCCACCTGGGCCGGGCTTCTCAGTTCGTCGAGAGCGGCGATTGTGGCTTTCACCAGGTTGTGGGGGTTGGATGAACCTTTGCTCTTGGCGAGCACGTCGGTGATTCCGACGCTCTCAAGCACGGCACGCATAGCGCCGCCGGCCTTCACGCCGGTACCCTCGGAAGCGGGCTTGAGGAAGATGCGCGAGCCGCCGAACTTGGCGCTCTGCTCGTGAGGTATTGTGCCTTTATGCACGGGAACCTTGATAAGGTTCTTCTTGGCAGTCTCCACGCCCTTGGCGATGGCTGCCGTAACCTCGTTGGCCTTTCCAAGGCCCCATCCGATGACACCGTCTTCATTGCCGACCACCACGATGGCGGCGAAGCTGAAAGCACGACCGCCCTTGGTGACTTTCGTCACGCGGTTGATGGCCACAAGACGGTCTTTCAGTTCCAAATCATTAGTAGATTTAACTCTATTATTTCTCTTTGCCATGATTTTCGCTTAAAATTTAAGACCGGCCTCGCGAGCTGCGTCGGCCAATGATTTTACCCTGCCATGGAAGAGATAGCCGTTACGGTCGAACACGACCGTGCTGATGCCATTCTCCAAAGCCTTCTTCGCAATGTCGGAACCCACGCGAGCGGCCACCTCGATCTTCGTGCCGCCCTCAAGCCCTTTCGACGAGGCGGAGACGAGCGTACGGCCCGTCAGGTCGTCGATAAGCTGGACATAGATGCCTTTGTTGCTGCGGAACACACTCATGCGCGGACGCTCGGCTGTGCCCGACACTTTCCCGCGGATACGGGTCTTGATCTTGTTTCTTCTTGCTATCTTGGATACCATAGTCTTCCTTTGTTTTATTATTTAGCGTTGGCTGACTTGCCACTCTTGCGGCGAATGATCTCACCGACAAACTTGATACCTTTGCCCTTGTAAGGCTCAGGCTTGCGGAGCGAGCGGATCTTGGCGCAAACCTGGCCGAGAAGCTGCTTGTCGGCGCTCTCGAGAATGATGAGCGGGTTTTTGTTGCGCTCGGTCTTTGCCTCGACCTTGATCTCCTTGGGAAGCTTGATATAGATAGCGTGTGAGAATCCCAACGAAAGTTCCAATACGTTGTTGTTGGCGGCGGCACGATAACCTACGCCCACAAGCTCCATCTCTTTCTTATAGCCCTCGGATACACCTACGACCATGTTGTGGACAAGAGCCCTGTAGAGGCCATGCATCGCACGGTTCTGGCGCTCGTCGTCCGGACGTTTCATGATGATGTGGTTGCCATCCTGCTCGATGGTGATCACGGGATTGATCTCCTGGCTGAGTTCCCCTTTGGGGCCTTTCACAGTCACGATGTTGTCTTTTACCTGTACGGTCACGCCAGCAGGTATCTCGATGGGTGCTTTACCAATTCTTGACATGTAATACCTCCTTCTTTAATAAACGTAACACAATACTTCGCCTCCGATCTTGCGCTCTTTGGCCTCTTTGTTGGTCATCACGCCGTGGCTCGTGCTGAGGATGGCGATGCCGAGTCCGTTGAGCACGCGCGGCATGTCCTTATAGCCTGTGTACTGGCGCAGACCCGGACGCGACACACGGTGAAGGTTCTTGATGGCGCTCACCTTGTCGACCGGATCATACTTGAGGGCGATCTTGATTGTGCCCGAAGGAGTGGGACCTTCCTGGAACTTGTAGTTCAGGATGTAGCCCTGCTCGAAAAGGATCTTCGTGATCTCCTTTTTCATTTTTGAAGACGGAATTTCCACCACGCGGTGTCCGGCGCGGATGGCATTTCTCAATCTTGTCAGATAATCTGCGATTGGATCAGTCATTGTTTTGATTGTTAAATTGATTCAGATGTTCCGAACAATATTTAATTTTCACTGTCTTTCGATGTTGGGCGTCAGCATGTTACACATTCTGATGCACAAAGATCGGAGGCCTCCCGCGCCCGGAGAACCGGGATGCGGGACGCCACCAATCAATATAACGTATGCATGACGCCGTTTATTGTCACCAGCTTGCTTTCTTTACTCCAGGGATGAGACCGGCGGAGGCCATCTCACGGAACTGGATTCTGGAAATACCGAACTGGCGCATGTATCCTTTCGGACGGCCTGTGATCTCGCAGCGGTTGTGGAGACGCACTTTCGAGGCATTCTTCGGAAGCTTCTGGAGCTTGGTCAGAGCCTCGTAGTCGATATTGCCGTCGGCATCGGCGAGAGCCGCTTTCTTGAGGGCAGCTTTCTTTGCCGCATATTTCTCAACAAGCTTCGCGCGTTTCACCTCGCGGGCCTTCATTGATTCTTTTGCCATAGATCTTATTTTTCGTGTTTGAAGGGAAGTCCGAATTTCTTAAGGAGCGCGAAGCCCTCCTCGTCGGTCGGAGCTGAAGTCACGAAAGTGATGTTCATGCCCTGAAGCTTCGGAACGTTGTCGATGTTGATCTCGGGGAAAATGATCTGCTCCTGGATGCCGAGCGTATAGTTGCCGCGCCCGTCAAGCTTGGAGTTGATTCCCTTGAAGTCGCGGATACGAGGAAGGGCGACTTTCACGAGTCTCTCGAGGAACTCATACATCTTCTCGCGACGGAGAGTGACCATCGCGCCGATGGGCATCTTCTTACGCAGCTTGAAATTGGAGATATCCTTGCGGGAGAGTGTGGGCACAGCCTTCTGGCCTGTGATAGCGGTGAGCTCGTTGATGGCGGTCTCGATAAGTTTCTTATCCTGTGTGGCCGCGCCGAGACCCTGGTTGATCACAATCTTCTCCAGACGGGGCACCTGCATCGGTGATGAATAGTTGAACTCCTTCATGAGCTCGGGAGCTATCCTCTCCTTATAATCTGTACCAAGTGTTGTTGCGCTCATTATTTGATCTCCTCTCCTGATTTCTTAGAATAACGTACGAGTTTGCCGTCGTCGTTCAGCCTGCGGCCGATACGGGTCGGTTTGCCGGTCTTCGGATCCAGAACGTTGAGATTCGAGATATGGACCGGAGCCTCAATCTTAACTATTCCTCCCTGAGGATACTTGGCATTGGGCTTCATGCTCTTAGAGACGATATTGACGCCCTCCACCAGTGCCCGCTGCTTCTTGACCTGCACTTCGAGCACGCGACCTGTCTTGCCCTTGTCGTCGCCGGCATTGACATAGACTGTGTCGCCCTTCTTTATATGGAATTTTGCCATCTTCTATTCGATTTATTAACTTGACATTAAAGCACCTCCGGAGCCAGCGAAACAATCTTCATGTTGCTGGCACGGAGCTCACGTGCAACGGGGCCGAAAATACGGGTGCCGCGGATCTCACCGGCATTGTTAAGCAACACACAGGCATTGTCGTCGAAGCGGATATAGCTGCCGTCGGGACGACGGATCTCCTTCTTCGTACGAACCACCACAGCCTTCGAGACTGTTCCCTTCTTCACGTCGGAAGAGGGTATCGTGCTCTTCACGGTCACGACGATGATGTCGCCAACCGATGCGTAGCGACGGCCTGTGCCGCCGAGCACGTGGATGCAGAGTGCCTCCTTGGCACCGCTGTTGTCAGCTACTGTAAGACGTGATTCGGTCTGTATCATAATTACTTAACTTTTTCAATGATTTCCACAAGTCTCCATCTCTTCGTCTTGCTCAGAGGACGTGTCTCCATGAGGCGTACGGTGTCGCCAACAGAGCATTCGTTCTTCTCATCATGAGCATGATACTTCTTTGTCTTGTTGACAAATTTTCCATAGATCGGGTGCTTCTCTTTCCACTTGATCTCGACCGTGATGGTCTTGTCACATTTGTTGCTCGAAACAACCCCAATTCTCTCTTTTCTCAAATGACGTTTTTCTTCCATTTTTCTTGATACTTTCTGGGATTAGTTGTTTTCTTCAGAAGCTTTTGCCTGGGCGGCGATCTCCTTCTGGCGCAACACTGTCTTCAAGCGGGCAATCTCACGGCGGTCTTTGGTGATCTTCGAGGGATTGTCTACGGGAGATATCGCGTGCGCTACTTTCAATTCACGATAAGCCTTCTCGCTGGCCTCGATGCGTGCCTGCAGTTCCTGAATGCTTAATTCCTTGATTTCTTCCTTTTTCATTGTTATTATTCTCTTTTATCTCCGTTTTTTATACTTCCGGGGAGGAGCCCCCGGAAGTATAACGGGATTTTTCTGATTTTATTAGACGTTCTGGCTCGGATCGTAGTCGCGGCGCACGATAAATTTCGTGATCACCGGCAACTTCTGGGCAGCCAGACGGAGTGCCTCCTTCGCGATGTCGTAGGGCACGCCCTCGACCTCGATCAGGATACGTCCCGGAGTCACGGGCGCCACGAAGCCCTCGGGGTTACCTTTACCTTTACCCATACGTACCTCTGCAGGCTTCTTGGTGATGGGCTTGTCGGGGAAGATGCGGATCCAAATCTGGCCCTGACGCTGCATGTAGCGCGTCACAGCCACACGGGCAGCCTCGATCTGACGACCCGTGATCCATTTAGACTCGAGGGTCTTTATGCCGAACGACCCGAAGGCAAGCTGGTTGCCTCTCTGGGCCTCCCCTTTCATGCGGCCTTTCTGCGAACGGCGGTATCTGGTCTTTTTAGGTTGTAACATTGTCGGTCTACTTTAATTAACGGTTGTTGTTTTTCTTGTTGCGGAAACCACCCTTGCGACCGCCGCCCTGCGGACGGCCTGCCTCTTTCTGGTTCGAGGTATAGATCGGGGAAAGCTCCTTCTTGCCGTAGATCTCGCCACGGCAGATCCATACCTTGATACCGATGATTCCCACTTTCGTGAGAGCCTCTACCAGAGCGTAGTCGATATCGGCGCGAAGAGTGTGGAGAGGCGTACGGCCCTCCTTGAACATTTCCGAACGAGCCATCTCGGCGCCATTCAGACGACCGCTGACCTGCACCTTGATGCCTTCGGCGCCCATTCTCATGGTGGAAGCCACAGCCATCTTCACAGCCCTGCGGTAGGCAACCTTGTTCTCGATCTGGCGGGCGATGTTGGTGGCCACAATCTCAGCGTCGAGCTCGGGACGCTTGATCTCATGGATGTTGATCTGGACGTCCTTGTCGGTCAGCTTCTTCAGCTGATCTTTCAGCTCGTCGACATCCTTGCCACCCTTACCGATCACCATGCCGGGACGGGATGTGCAGATTGTTACGGTCACCATCTTGAGCGTACGCTCGATGATGATCTTCGAAACGCTTGCCTTCTCAAGACGAGTGCGGAGATATTTACGGATGATCGAGTCCTCGAGGAGGGTCTCGCCGTATTTCTTGCCGCCATACCAGTTTGAGTCCCAACCGCGGATCACTCCGAGACGGTTGCTGATTGGATTAACTTTCTGTCCCATCTTTCAATCAAGCTTTTTCGTTATTAATAGTATCGACAAACAATGTCACATGGTTTGAACGCTTGCGGATACGGTAGCCGCGGCCCTGGGGAGCGGGACGCAGACGTTTCAGCATAGGAGCGCAGTCGACGAATACTGTCTTGACACAGAGTTCGCCGGCCTCGGCCTTGCGCTCGTTCTTCTGCTCCCAGTTGGCGATGGCGCTGCGCAGCAGCTTCTCCACCCTCCGGGCAGCCTCCTTGTTGGAGAATTTAAGTATGCCGAGAGCCTTGAACGCTTCCTGGCCACGGATCATGTCGACCACGAGGCGCATCTTGCGGGGCGATGACGGCACATTATGCAGCTTTGCGAAATATTCGCTCTTGCGGGCCTCTTTGATGGCGTCGGCTGCTTTTCTTTTTCTTACACCCATTGTATTTCTTTATTCTTATTTTTGACTGTTAGTTTTTCGCGGCGAGGCTTATTTCTTCTTGTTGCCTGCGTGTCCGCGGAATGTGCGTGTCGGCGCGAATTCGCCAAGTTTATGGCCCACCATGTTCTCTGTGACATATACGGGGATAAACTTGTTGCCGTTGTGCACTGCAAAAGTGTGGCCCACGAAATCGGGGGAGATCATGGAAGCGCGGCTCCAGGTCTTGATGACGCTTTTCTTACCGCTTTCCTCCATGGCTGCGACCTTCTTCTCGAGCTTCACACTGATGAACGGTCCTTTTTTAAGCGAACGACTCATAATTGACTTCTTTTAATCAAATTTACTTTTTCCTTCTTTCAATGATATACTTCGAAGAGTGCTTCTTCGGCGAGCGCGTCTTCAGGCCCTTAGCATACAGACCTGTGCGCGAACGGGGATGTCCACCGGACTGACGGCCCTCGCCACCACCCATCGGGTGATCGACAGGGTTCATCACGACGCCACGGTTGTGGGGGCGGCGTCCCAGCCAGCGGCTGCGTCCAGCCTTGCCGCTCTGCTCAAGAGCGTGGTCGGAGTTGCCGACAACGCCGACAGTGGCGCGGCATGTGAGAAGCACTTTCCGGGTCTCGCCGGAAGGCAATTTGATTATCGCGTAGTCACCCTCGCGGGATGTGAGCTGAGCGAACGTTCCGGCGGAGCGGGCCATAGCGGCACCCTGTCCGGGACGAAGCTCTATACAATGGATAAGTGTACCTACAGGTATCTTCGCCAGAGGAAGGCTGTTGCCTACCTCGGGAGCGGCGTCCTCGCCGCTGACGACAGTCTGGCCTACCTGAAGCCCGTTGGGGGCGATCATATAAGCTTTCGAGCCGTCCTGATAGTAAAGCAGCGCGATGCGTGCCGAGCGGTTGGGATCATACTCTATGGTCTTGACAACAGCCGGTACGCCGTCGTTGGTTCTCTTGAAATCAACGAGACGCAATTTTCTCTTGTGGCCACCCCCTCTGTAGCGGGTCGAAAGATGACCCGAGGAGTTGCGGCCGCCTGTGGAACGCTTGCCCACAGTAAGAGACTTTTCTGGTGTGATTTTCGAGACTTTCTTTACGCTCTCAGCGCCCTCTGCGGGCTTGGCAACGGCGATCTCATTGCGGAACACACCAATAATCTTGTGTCTTTGCCCGGGGGTAACGGGCTTGAATTTTCTTACTGCCATCGGTTTTAAATGTTGCTATAATAATCTATCTTCTGTCCTTCTGCAACGGTCACGTAAGCCTTTTTGAAGGCCGGTTTCTGACCGCGGATGAGCCCTCCCTTGGTGTAGCGCTGCTTGCGCTTGCCGGCATAGAGGGACGTGTTGACTTTCACGACGCGCACATTGTAGAGCTTCTCCACGATGTCTTTGATCTGAAACTTGTTCGCGTCGGGAGACACAGCAAATGTGTAGCAATTCTGCTTCTCGCTGTAGGCCGTGGCCTTCTCAGTCACAAGGGGTTTGATTTGAATATCCATTTTCTATATCTCCTTTATTGTTAGAAGTTCTCGTTGATCAGCTCGACACTGCCCTCGGTCATGAGGATGGCGTCGTTGTTGAGCACGGTGTATGCGTTCAGGTCGATGGCCTGCTGCATCAGCGCGTTGGGCACGTTGCGCACCGACAGGAGCACGTTTCTGTCAAGATCGTTCATGACGAGAAGTGTCTTCTTGTCGTCGAGCTTGAAGCTCTTGGCGATGTTGACCCAGTCCTTGGTGCAGGGCTTGTCGAAATTGAAGTTCTCAACAACATAGATCACCCCGGCCTGAGCCTTGGATGTGAGGGCGATCTTGCGGGCGAGGCTCTTCATCTTCTTATTGAGCTTGCTGCGGTAGTCGCGGGGCTTGGGGCCGAACACTGTGGCGCCTCCGCGGAGAAGCGGAGAGTTGATGTCGCCGCGACGTGCGCCGCCACCGCCCTTCTGACGGCCAAGCTTGCGGGTAGATCCGGAGATCTCGCTGCGCTCCTTGCTCTTGTGGGTGCCCTGACGCTGGTTGCCCAGATACTGTTTGACGTCGAGATAGATAGTGTGGTCTGCGTTGCCCTCGCTCAGATCGCGTGCGAACACTGCATCATTCAGAGTTACCTTGCGTCCTGTGTCCTCTCCTTTGATGTTATAAACTGCTACTTCCATTATTTCTCAACTATGACGATTGAACCTTTGGCTCCGGGGATGGAACCCTTAATCATTAACAAATTGTGCTCCGGAAGCACCTTTATCACCTGGAGATTCTGCACAGTCACGCGCTCATTGCCCATCTGGCCTGCCATGCGGAGTCCCTTGAATACTTTCGCGGGATAAGAGCAGGCACCGATCGAACCGGGTGCGCGCAGACGGTTGTGCTGGCCATGGGTCGACTGGCCCACGCCGCCGAAACCGTGACGCTTCACAACGCCCTGGAAACCTTTACCCTTGCTTGTGCCCACAACATCGACAAAACCGCCCTCCTGGAAGAGGTCGACAGTCAGAGTGGAACCCAGCTCCGGCATGGTCTCAAATGATTTGAACTCGGCCAAGTGACGCTTGGGGGTCACTCCTGCCTTGGCAAAATGGCCGGCCTCGGGCTTGGTGGTGTGTTTCTCCTTCTTGTCCTGGAAACCTACCTGTACTGCCGAATAGCCGTCTTTGTCAACGGTCTTGATCTGAGTAACCACACAAGGACCTACTTCGATAACAGTGCACGGAATATTTTTTCCGTCGGCACTGAAAACGGATGTCATTCCGATTTTCTTTCCTAATAATCCTG
>CAJUQP010000058.1 GCA_910588245.1 uncultured Muribaculaceae bacterium
ATGACAAAGCATTTCTCATTTCATTTGAGGACGGTAATCCCGACTGGAGTAAATGTTGCGCCGGGGATTTGAGCTACTATCCCTCTGTAAGATGGAAGCTCCAAAATATCGCAAAGCTCAAATCCAGTAATCCGACCAAACATAAAGAAGGTGTTGACAAGCTCATGGGCTATCTTAATTTTACCCGCGATGAAAAGAAGTAGCATCATAGAAGCTCGCCGGGCTAAAGTTTCTCCCGAAGTCCGTCGTCGAGTTGACCTGTCTTTCCTGATAGTTGACAGGATTCACAGCATACTGGAAGAAAAGGGGCTTAAACAAAAAGACCTCGCCAATATGCTTGGCAAGAAGGAATCTGAAATCAGCAAATGGATGCGAGGCACACAACTTCACGATTGAGACAATTTCATAAACCGAGAATGTACTTGGTATTCCGATTCTTCAAGTTGCCGGCGTTTGATCCTACGGATTGCCTCATCAGGATGTTTAACAGTTAGCCATGTTACGGGCCTCCATATCGAAAGAGCCGTTTATTTTCCGAACTTATTGAGCGAATCACGGAAATATTTACAAGGCTTTCCACGTTGATATATTGTAATTTTGCATCGTTATCATCAAACCTTGGAATCATGGAAGTCAGAAAGATACTCCTTGCGGTTTTCCTTTTATGCGGAATTCAAATGTGCCTGGCAGACATTATGCCCGATGCTACCCTGACGGTCGTGTCGGGGGTAGTGAAAGACAGGATCAACAAGAAAAGGCTTCCCGGCACAAACATATCCTTGCCCGGGAGCAATATAGCCACAGCCACCAACGCCGACGGCTATTTCACCATCAAGATACCTCACAGACCGATTACGGCATGAAAAGGCGGCTGCCTATGTTCCTCAATCCGGTCATGAGTCCCGGCGACAGACTGCGATTCGTATGCAGGCGAAAGCGTGGGGGAGTTGCGTTATTCGGCTTTTTTGATTAATTTTGCATCCGAAACTGATGAAGCAGACCGACAGGATCGGATGTGGAAAGTCAGCGATATATGCATATCAAACCATACGGTTCATCCTTATCAGACACTTTCTACGGCAAAGAGACATATTCCGGATCGTTTCGCGATGAAACGAGACTTTACGCCGCCGGCATAATATATCCAACTGATTTTTGGAACACTCTTCAGTAAGGCTCGCACCCTGCTGATATATAACCATGCGCTATGCCCCTGAGGGTATCGGCGTAATTCGTCGTGCGCATATAGAAAAAATCATTCCATCAACAACATAACATCTTATGACAAAACCATTCAAACTGTCAGTAGCCTTTCTGCTGACCGTCTGCCAGTGCGTCTGTGCCCAGGAGATAAGGCAGCTATCGATCAGGGAAATGTTCTCGATCGCCGACGCGCGGAATGCCGATATCGGCGCGGAGGAGGCGAAGATCGCCGCAGCTCGCCAGGGTGAGGACGTGGCCCGCAACGCCCTTTTGCCACAGATCAACGCCTCCCTGACCTTAAGTTATCTCTGGGAGGAATCATGATGCTTGCCATACTTTTCGCCAGGTTCAGTCCGCCGATGGGGCGTCTGTTGCCAAGGATGGGGGCTGCCGCCCGATGGATTCGCAATCCGCACTCCACTCCCGATCCCACCTTGCACTGACTATATTTCCAATCCTTACACATAGGTTCCGGTTTGTCATGGCACACCGGAACCTCTTTTTTCATTTCGCCTGCTCTCATCGCGCCCCTCGTGCAGGGTCTGCATGCCGACATCGTGGAATGCAACACGGCCTATCCCGGAGCACGCACCAACGACAAGGATCACATGGAAGTGGCACGGGAACACGGATTCACCGCGATAGCTCCTTTCCATCTCCTCGACAGCGTCGCATCGACATCATTACCCGTGGCCGGAGGCCTACACCACCCACGTGCTCGACTATGCCGAACAACTCGGCATGGGAACCCGGAAATACGTCCTCATCACAATCGAATGACGCGCCCATAAGATATCCTGAATGATACATGTCGCGGAGAAAGGATTTAACTTTTCTCCGCGATATGTGTCTATAAAAAAAAACGGTTATGAAAAAGATAATTTTCCTGGTGCTGGCGATGATGGGGTTATTCTCCGGCTATGCCTCGGCACAATGCCGTGGCGACAATCGCGACGCTTGCAGTGAATACAGACATCGTGGTGAATACGGGAAACGTGGTGAATACGGAAAGCGCGGACGCCATCACAGATCCCCCTATCTGGTCACATCAAACAAGGTGCTTTTCGAAGGACGCGCTATCGACGGGGCCTCGCCTGACAGCTTCGTCATTCTTGACGACGGCTATGCGAAAGATACCTGGAACGTGTATTATCGCGGCTCTAAAATGAAGGGAGCCTCAAGCGATTCCTTCCGGGTGCTGGGCTACGGATATGCGAAAGACACGTGGAATGTCTACTATGACGGGAAAAAGATTTCCGGAGCCTCCACCGACAGTTTCAGAGCGCTCCGCGACGGATATGCCGTCGACACATGGAACGCATATTTCGACGGGGCTAAGATCAACGGCGCCTCCCCCGACAGCTTCAAGGTGCTCCGCAACGGATACGCCGAAGACACGTGGAACACGTATTACTTCGGCCGCAAAATCTAATTCCGTCTGGAAAAACGGCGGAAATCATCGAATTCCGTTTGAAACGGCAGAAATCATCGGATTTCGTTTGGCATATAAAATCGTCCTCTCCGCTCTATCATGAATCTCTTATCCAATACCATTACGAGTAAAAACTTTGCAAAATCTGTGTCGTTGCAGAGATTGATTTAAACCATCTTGACAGCATCTTAAAAACTGACATGCAATGAAGGAATATATACGCAAGAGGGCGAAATCGTTCGGATATGCCTGGAAAGGGATTGTCTATCTCTTCCGAAATGAATCGAACGCGAAAATACATCTTGTGGCCGCTGTAGGCGTCATAACGGCCGGCCTGGCCGTCCGTCTCGAGCGCTGGGAATGGTGCGCCGTGCTGCTCTGCATCGGTGGCGTCTGGATGGCCGAGGCTTTCAACACGGCCCTGGAGAAGGTGTGCGACAAGGTATCACCGGAATATGCTCCCCTCATCGGCACGGCGAAGGACGTGGCGGCTGCCGCCGTACTCCTCTTCGTCGCGGCGGCAGTTGCCGTAGGCGCCATCGTCTTCCTCCTCTGAGCGCTGTTAAAGGTTAAAGTGTTAAAGGTTAAAGGTTAAAGCATTAAAGAGTTAAAGGGTAAAGCGTCAAAGGTTAAAGGTTAAAGGTTAAAGTATTAAAGAGTTAAAGGGTAAAGCGTTAAAGGTTAAGGCGTTAAAGGTTAAGGTGTTAAAGGTTAAGCGTATCATTGTCAAGGGTTTGACAACTGTGCACCTGCGCTGCGGCTGGAAAGCCGCAGTCCCATAGCTCACGCATCTGTGCACAGCTAACAAACGTAGTGCCAGATATTACATTGACAGCCACACAACCGTAACCGACATCTTCTTAAAACTACAGTCGACATAGTCAAATCTTAGCAATTAATTACTTATCTTCATAGGTCGCACAGACAAACCATATGATGGACTCGATCCGGTAAAACAATTCATAGCCGGTTTATTACGGATATTATTTCCCGAAAAATCAGACCAATAATTAGCATCACTCCTGTTACCACTTTGTGCTCTATCATCTATATGGAAAACTAATATTTTATATAAATTAGCTCCCCCTTCATAGAAAATAGTAGCAGAGGTTAGATATGTCAACATCCTGAATGCAGGCAAAGATATTCCCAACAATTTTTTCTGAAGATCCGAATATTCAGTATCTTCCGCCTTTGTTTTAATATATTCCTCGACAGACTTCCATTCCGTACTACGCAATGAATAATCCCTCAATCCCGTTGCAGGGAAACTAATAATTTCTTTGCCATCCTTAATAAATTTCCAAACTCTATTTTCAAAAGAAATAGAATAACCCGTCTGTATTTTGTGCTCATTATATGTGCCACCATAATTTGCTAACGCACGAAAAGCATCAGCTGGTGGGATTCTAAACCCAGGAGGACAAGGATCATATACACTTTTATATCCTACCTGCGCATTGTTAGTCAGAGTAGAAGTTGATGGACTAGCGACACCACAACTACTGATTCCTACATTCCATACATTATAAGGAACAACATCTCCATATTTTTCATGCCAATGGTTGCGATAATTATATTCTACTCCTTCTACGTCATTAGATCTCGAATTGGTTATAAACATATATGGATGTTGAATTGCCTCCTCGATGGTAGCGCCATCAGACATAGCATGCTCTGGAGCAAGCAGATCTCCAGGATTTTTACAGAAGGTGAAATTACGTCCCTCATCATCCTTATATTCGTTGAACACCTGCTTATTCTCCATAGACAATTCAACATTATCATACTCATTTTTATTGTGTTTTTTATACTTATACATTGGGGTTTTACTATTATAGATACCTCCGAGCATCGGGTCCTTGCGGCCCCATTGATAGTATGTATTGTCGCCACCATCCGAGCCCTTAAATTCATCCTGTGTAAATGATCCCGGAATATCTACAGCTTCTTTGGTTGAACCACCATATTTCGACATATTAATGACGGCTTGAAGTCTGAAATGGCGTGCATCATTGTGGGGATGAGCGTCGCACCAGCCAAGATTGTATTTCGTCAATTTATATTTCTTAGTTACCGAACCGATGCTGGTCTCCAATTCAACACATTCATCATAGAATTTATCCTTATACGGCGTAACCCATATATGCCAGCTCCAAAGTATTGTCTTTGAAGAATTCACGACAGCCAAGACTGCATTCCCCTGTGTCAAGGTATTCGAACGTATCCTGAACTTCAGAGTCTTTTTATCATCACTCAACCCCACACTCTTGGGATCAATAAGATCAGGAGCATCCTGCCACACCAACACAGCATCCTCACAACCTTGGATTTCCGCCCGACTTATCTGATTTCCTGCATGATCCGGGAATCTACTAAGACCCGTTGTTGAACCCGGGGTATAAGCATTTGCATTGCCATTGCCATACACAAGCGGAAGCGAGTAATATCCAGCCTGGTCTACCAGATAGCAGTTGGCGGTTTCGCCATCCACAGTCAGCGATTTAGGAGAGCTCTCGGAACCGACTTCGGTTGTGTCAAAATTGGTCCTCATTGTCACGTAAGCAGGTTGAGGGGCGATTTGCAACAATCCGTCGGCATTTGTCGTGCAATCCACCCAGTTTTCACTGCCGTCCAATCGATATTTGAACTGGATTTGTTCTATCGGAATCGTTGCAATCTGTTTTGTATCCACCCCAGCCTGCACGATCTCGACTTTAGCCGGCTTATAATCCACATCATACCACACTCCTGAATAAGGCATCACGTCGCCGGTCGGATTCTCGGCGGTGGCAGGCTTCTTGCTAAACTCGATCTTGGGAGTTATGTGGATGCTTGACTGAGAAAGGGTGTAGGTCACAATCTTGCCCGCCTCCCATGTCTGGCCCCCTATTGAGCCACTGAGGGAGCGTTTCATACCGGTAGCACTGTCAGTGAATGTGATAGTAATGGTGGCATCCTCCGGCAGTTTCTGAGGGATCAGCATAAAGGTAAGGTCATTACCCGCTATCTGAGTGCCCTCGGCAGCGTGATATTCGTCAGCCGAACCCTCTTCCGAATCCTTTTTAGATGGCAATTTTATATCTTTTTTAATCGTGTAGGTAGTGGTTGAAGCGTGCGACGTGTCCCATGTCTTAGACCCGATCACCTGCGTGCCGCTGCCGTATATACCGGAGATGGAGACCTCGGTGATAGTGCCGGCAAGCATGTCCTTTCCGCATTTTATCTGCACGGCGGTAAGTGCATGCCCGAACGTCAGCTCTACCTTGGGAGTTGTCGGGCCTGAAGCGTTTGCCTGCGCTGTCATCAGGTCTATCTGCTTTGTCACATCCGCAGGCACGGTATATGTCAGCGTAGGCGAACCTTCATGTGTGGCTTCGCTCAGTGTCAAGGAACCGCCTGTTTCCAGTTTACTAAAATCCTCTGTTGTAGGGGCGAAAGCAAAGAAGCGGACATTGCCGTTGGATGGCCAAAGCAATGAATTCTCCGATGCCGCCGGTGTTCCGCCGTCCGTATTGTAACTCAGATTATAGGCATAATTCGCTGTCCATTTGTTTTCACTTTCATTCTTAGGATACTCACCGGTATAGCATATCCCGCTCAGAGAAAACGTTGGGTATTTTTCTTTGAATTGATCGGGAGAGACGGGGGTGCCGCGTGTCACGGCGCCCTTCTCCTCGGCGGGGTTATCAGCCACCACGGTATGCAAATACAGCTTTGTCTCGCCACCGGAAAGCGCCTTCACCGACGTGCAGCGGGTGGTGGGCGCGTTTTCGTTGACAGACATCCCGTCATGCCAGGCGTCCGGGGCCGAGAGCGTGAACGCTATCGGCTGACCTACATTATTGCGATAATCGAAGTCATCCTTACAGGCAGTGACCGACACAAACAGCCCGACAGCCGCCAGCGAACCAAAGACACTATAAATTATGGATTTGTGAAAACTATTCATCATTAAGTCAATAAAAACAATATCGGTTGCCCACCGAAACAATCAGCGGCACCACACCGCAAGGATTTCTCACTCAAGCCAAACGGACAGAAAAAGTCCGCAATAAAAAAGACTGTAATTTAAAAAGGCTGTTCAAGCCGTCCGTCACCCAGACGGCTTGAACAGCAGCTTCCTCAATTCATTTCAATATCAGTTCATCGGCACATCAGAAGATGCATCAGTCCAAGCAGCGACATCGACTGTAAATGTGATCGGATTGTCAAGTACCGCATCACCATATTTCTTATCTTTGGGAACGTCACTCACTCCATCAGGGAATAATCCTTCGCCAACGACAGGCTTAGGAGGATAAACACCGGCACCACTGCTCTTACCACAGAACTCAAGCGTATAGATATATTTTTTACCAGGCTCCCAATTGATATCGATGGGGACGCAGGTATAGCCATATTGTTCAGGCTCAAAAGCATTCTCATTAAATGGGAAAAGCTGATGATAATGATATTTATCATCTGTAAATATCGGGCCACTTCCGGGATGATCCGTACCCTCATGTTTAGCTTCCACGCGACACAGCAAAAGGATATACGCACCCTGAGTATACGTCCCCTTTTCGCCGGAAGTCTTGTCAAAGGTAATCTTATCCGTAGTCTGTGGAACAAGCATAAGACTGGTCGTTCCATCAATCAAAGAGGCCGGCGTATTGTTAAGAGTAGCAACCTCACTCCGCACAACCCCATAGGAAGCTGTCTTTGCTCCGGTCAAATCCCAGTGCATATGATTCGGATATTTTTCTACATCTTCATTGAAAGAAAGAATGCCAGAATTCTTTGCATTGACAATCCATGCACCCTTAACCTTAACGATATGAGAATCTCCGCCAGCGCTCTTTGCCCTGACAATTATCTGCGAGAGGGTATGATGGAATGTCAACGGGATATTCATACCGGGCGCTTCAGAATGAGATTTTCGTGTATAGGCAGCAACAAAATCCTTATGATTTGTTCCTCCTACAGTCTTATTATCCTCCGGCTCATATGCAGAAAAAGACTGGGAAACCCCAGAAAATTCAGCATTAATAGTTATTCCATTATCTCCTGTAGGTCCGTACGCCCAAAACGACATATACTCCACATCGCTGGGCCAGAAATAACTCTTGTCAAAACGATAATCGGTTCCCGATTGCTTTTTAGCCGTTTCTCCATTTATGAAAAGCGTGGGATAACCTTCAGCATCAGCATACACTTTGAATTCCTGAAGGTTGCCAAGAGTCGTCTCTGTAGCTCGGCTTACATTGGTGCTGAACGAGATTTCATTTCCGCGATTGATCTCTTCCGCCGTGTCCGCGGAACACGATGCCAGAATGACAGCCGATGCATACACGGCCAACCAAGGCTTCAATGTCAATTTTGCTTTTTTATCCATAATATTTGTTTATAATTGTTTCCTATATCTTTCTATGAATAAATCAGTTCATTGGAATATCAATATCTTCGATATCGTCCCAACCTGACACATCCGGGCTCATACCCGTACCGGTGCCAGGGAGCTTCAATCCGTCTAATCTTATAAAAATATGACTCGGATCAGAAGCTTCATGCATCTGTTGCGTCACATCAAAATTGTGATATGTTTTTTCAGAAGTATATATCGTAAATATATGACGTCTATCCTCCTCCGGACAATGCCCGAAAGCCCGGAACCGTGCTATAAGCGTGTGATCGTCCACTCTTTCTATATCCAATGGAAGCGTGCTGTGAGGACCCACATGACATTGGCCGGAAAGGCTGAATTGCGACGACATGCCCGTCAGAGCCGCGCTTATATCCAATCCGTCACTCAGATTCTCAACATTGTCGATCTCTATCGTATATTCCTTGGTAGCAGTCATGGGGACGAGCCTGACCACCTGTCCCTCCTTTCCTCTTATCACATTCACTTTACCCCCAACTCCAGTCCAAATCTCCTCGGGGACACCTGCCACCGGTTCGTCGGCAGAATCCGATGGGCGGGGAGGAGAATCAGTGCGCCCCATTGGTGCAAGCAGTGAACTTGTCAGACTTCCGAGCATATAATCATAGTAATCAGTACCCTTTTCACGCACCACATCCGTCTCACCATTGTGAAACAAGACCATATATTCTCCTGCTTCGATACGCATCTTTCCACCCTCCCTGGAAACAAAATCCATACGTCGGAAATAAGATCCGTCAGGACGGAAAAAGTGTACAACCATCGTTCTCGGATCCGCATCCGGAATCTTGCTCCAGTCGAACACAACCTCAAGATCAGTCATATGGCTGTGGTCGTAGCAAAGCTCGCGGTGCTCGCAGCCCATCAACGGCAGCAGCAAGGCAATATACATGAAAAGTCGCAGGATGGTTTTCATCTTCCACCTCCTTCCTTCTTGCCGTTGATATTACCTGCTCCTATGAGCCAGCTCAGTCCGACCTCCGCGCGGGTAGGCCCGAACCAGCGCCGCGTATGGGTTGACTGCCACACATCGTGGTCATCCTCAAGATGCTGCTTCTTATATCTTCCCCACATATAGCCTATGCCGATAGAGAAGTCAAGGCTAAACCTCCGGGCCAACGGTAAGCTGTAGCCATAGGAGACACCTGCTGCATAGTTGAATTTGTCGCCCATCACACCCGTGCGGCTCCGGCCGAACTGGAAATCATAAGTCAATATCGAGGCATAGACCCCCACCCTGTGGCCGGAGAACGGATTGCAGCTCCGTCCGCCTCCCAACTGATATCTGACCTCGACATCGCCGCCGTACAGTCGCCAGTAGCGGCGCCGGTCGCGATTGCTCCACCAGGCATGCATCCAGTCGGCGAAGAGCGTCACCCTCTTCCCCAAATATATGCCTATGCCGAGATTCGGAGTGAGGGCCGCGTCATAAAGAAGGTTTGTAGTGAGAAAAACCGGAGGAATTGAGCGGCCGTGCCCTTTCTCGGGATGCACAGCACCCTCGGCGTCCGTGACACTCCCCGCGCCGGCAACACCATCGGAGGGAGCCGCAGTCTGTTCATGAGAGACTACTTCCCGCTCCGGAGCGACAACCTCCCCGGCATTCTTCACCGGTGCGGGCACTGGCACGGAATCGACATAATCCAACCGGGGAAGCCACGCAGCGGAAAATTCCGCATAACGCAGACTCCGGTAAGGG
Source organism: uncultured Muribaculaceae bacterium (assembly GCA_910588245.1). Taxonomy (GTDB): domain Bacteria; phylum Bacteroidota; class Bacteroidia; order Bacteroidales; family Muribaculaceae; genus Lepagella. The sequence continues at coordinate 9,760 of CAJUQP010000058.1, forward strand.
ACTCCGGCGGAATATAGCAATGGGGCGACCTCCACACCGGCCTCGGCATCACAGCGCTCAACGTTTGGCGCGATGACCTTCCACAGAGCGTCCGCACGATGGCGCGACAGCCTGAGATTGAACGCCCGCCGTCCCTCCGGCGATGCAGAGCCTGTGATCGTGATCCGCTTCACTCCGAGAGAATCGGCCCGGCCCAGAAAATCGAATATGCGGAGAAGTCGCTCGGCATTGCCGCAGAACGCCGTGTCGAGCTTCGATGAAGATTTCCGGAAAAAGATCTTTTCGGCAAAACGGCATGAATCAACCGTCGCACCACGCCCGGCCGCAGTGCCCCCTGATGCCGGGAACTGCATCGACATGACCAAAACCGCCGCACAAAGCAGGCGTTTCAGGCATCGGGCCTTCTTCTCCGGCATATTATCTTCTGACAATATTCTGAAGCAGCTCATGATATCTGACAGTATTTAAGTGATAAAAACCGTTTTAGGTTAATTTCCTATGAATTATAATTTGTTCCTTTTAAAAAGTGTTGCAAATTTAATGCAAATTGCGCAACGCGCCTACCCCCCCCCCGTTAAAATATGTTAATAATAAGTTAAAATTTTACAATTTTACAATTTATGCCAAATAGTCGCCTTTCCGGACACCTTAATCAGACTAATGAAAAATTAGATTAATGAAACACGACATACGGATTTTCCCGCGCCTCAGGAGCCGTAACCGCGCTTTCAGGCACACCCTTTTCAGCCATGAATAAGAAGTTGTTCTAACAACTTCTAAATAAATCATCCAGCGAAGCGTTTATATATCATGGAGCGGGAAAAGGATCCGGCTCTCCCCCACACACTGATCTTATGATTAAATTTGTAAACGCGAAAATAAATCTCGGGCTCAACATCACGGAGCGGCGCGACGACGGATACCACAATCTGGAGACTGTCTTCTTCCCCGTGGGCATAGAGAGCGGAATGCCTCAGCAGCCGGAACCTTTCGACGACATCCTGGAGACCACGCTCGACCTGTCGAAACCGGCAGGCTGCAAATTCCAGTTCATGGGGCGCAGGATAGACTGCCCTCCGGAGAAGAATCTCGTGGTTAAGGCCGCCACGCTCCTGCTGCGGGCTTATTTCGACAAGAACGGCCCTGAAAGCATAGCCGGACTTTTCACCATTTCGCTCGACAAGCACCTGCCCGACGGAGCCGGCCTCGGCGGAGGAAGCGCCGACGCGTCATTCACCCTCACCTCGCTCAACGAGACTCTCGGCAATCCATTCAGCCGCGACGAACTCCTCGGCATGGCCGCGCGCCTCGGCGCCGACTGCCCCTTCTTCATCGTCAACACCCCCTGCTTCGCCGAGGGGATCGGCGAGATACTCACCCCCGTGGAGATCGACCTGAAAGGGAACTGGCTCCTGCTTGTCAAGCCGCCGGTCTATGTCTCCACCCGCGAGGCATTCGCAGGCATAACTCCCCGGCGCCCCGACTTCGACCTGCGCTTCCTCCCCTATCTTCCCCTCGACCAATGGCGCGAAAGGGTGAGAAACGATTTCGAGGAGTCAATCTTCCCTATCCGCCCCGAGCTGCGTGAGCTAAAAGATGAATTCTACACCCGCGGCGCCGTCTACGCGTCGATGTCGGGGAGCGGATCATCGATCTATGGCATCTTCTCCTCGGAGGAGGCCGCCAGGGGAGCTTATGAGGCGATGGAGTCAACATATGACGGGGTCTGGTTGTTCAGACTATAAGCCTGGAAGCCAAACGTCTCCCATATAAAATATATGCCTTACGGCCCGCTTAACACTTCTTGGCTTGATATTTGATAGGAAAACACACTAAAATACTATCCATTATGGAAAAGACCAATCACAGACAGAATCAAGATAACGCCAAAGCCCCTGAAGAGGAGATGAACGCGAAAGCCGCCGGCGCCGACATCGAAGACGTGGCTCCCGAAGCCGAGACTGTAGAGGAGGCGGAAGCCGTGGAGGAGACCGACTCCCTCGAGAAGAAAGTGGAGGAGCTTGAAGACCAGCTCGCCAAAGAGAAGAAGGAATATCTCTTCCTGATGGCGGAGTTCGACAACTTCCGCAAGCGCACCCTCAAGGAGAAGAGCGAGATAATCCGCAATGCCGGAGAGAATGTGCTGAAAGGGCTGCTCCCTGTCATGGACGACTTCGAACGCGGCATCAAGGCTTCAGAGTCGACTGCCGACAGCGAGGCCGTGAAGGAGGGGATGGTGCTCATCTACAACAAACTTAAGAAATATCTCGCCCAGAACGGAGTCAAGGAGTTCGATCCCGCCGACGACACCTTCGACGCCGACCGCCACGAGGCAATATCCGTGGTGCCGGTGCCCGACGAGTCGAAAAAGGGGAAGATTCTCGACACCGTCGAGAAGGGCTACATGATCAACGACAAGGTGCTCCGCCACGCCAAGGTGGTAGTGGGCCAGTGACCCTGTCATGAACCACAGGCCCTTTCCCTAACAACAAAAATTTCAAGCCATGGCTGAGAAAAGAGACTACTACGAGGTGCTGGGCGTCGCCAAAAACGCCACCGCCGACGAAATAAAGAAGGCTTACCGCAAGATGGCCATAAAATATCACCCGGACAAGAATCCGGGCGACAAGGCCGCGGAAGAGAAATTCAAGGAGGCCGCCGAGGCATATGATGTGCTCAGCGATGCCGACAAACGCGCGAAATACGACCAGTTCGGCCACTCCATGGGCCCGCAGGGCTTCGGAGGGGGCGGCGCCGGAGGCTATTACAGCTCCGGAGGTATGTCGATGGAAGACATCTTCGCCCACTTCGGCGATATTTTCGGCGGAAGGATGGGCGGATTCGGCGACGCTTTCGGCGGATTCGGCGGCGGAGGAGCGCAGCCGCGCCAGCACGTCAATAAAGGCACCGACCTGCGTATCACCGTCAAGGTCACACTCAAGGATATCATGAACGGTGTCGACAAGAAGCTCAAGATTCCGCGTCTCGTGGCATGCCCCCACTGCAAAGGCACCGGCGCGAAAGACGGCACGGCGTTCCACACATGCCAGCGCTGCCACGGCACCGGTTATATCTCACGCGTGCAGCAGACGATGTTCGGCCCCGCGCAGACTGAGTCGGTATGCCCCGAGTGCAACGGCGAGGGGAAGGTCATCTCCGAAGCCTGCTCCTATTGCAACGGCACAGGAGTGGAGAAGAAGGAGGAAATCGTGAGCTTCCATATCCCCGCCGGAGTGGAAGACGGCATTACGCTCACCATGCGCGGCCAGGGCAACGCCCCGCGCCACGGAGGAGTGAACGGCGATCTACTTATCGTGATACAGGAGGAGAAGGACACCGAGCTCATCCGCGATGGCAACGACCTTATCTACAACCTCATGCTCGACTTCCCGACGGCCGCCCTCGGCGGCTCGGCCGAAGTGCCCACCGTGGAGGGACGCGCAAGGCTGAAGATCGCCCCCGGCACACAGCCCGGCAAGGTGCTCCGCCTGCGCGGCAAAGGTCTGCCGCAGATGAACAGCAGCGTGAAGGGCGACCTTCTGGTCAACGTCATGGTATATGTGCCCGAATCGCTCACCGACGCCGAGAAGGCCGCCATCGAGAGCCTCAAGGACACTCCCAACATCGTCCCCACGGAGTCGACTTCCAAACGGATCTTCTCCCGCCTCCGCCACATCTTCAACAAAGAGAACCGGGGCGAATAACATGAATTGAGTCGTATAAAATCCGAATCGTATAATACAAAGAGGCCACGTCATAAATCTCATTTATGACGTGGCCTCATCTTATCTAAACCACTTAATACTTATTACTTATTACTTATTACTTATTTCTCAATCACCACCGGCTCCCCGGGCAGCCCTATGAACGCCGAGGCATCCTTACCCTCCGCATACTTCCGGGCAAACCCCGCAGCCTCGTGAAGGGTCTCAAACGATCCGGCTATGACATAAAACCGGTCGCCTGTCGACTCCCCGGAGAAAGCCTTGTAGCCTTTAGTGAAGAGCTCGCTCACTTGCGCGGCGCAGTTGGTGGGCATCTTGTAGCACGCCACCGCCACATTCCAGCGATGCACGTCAACCTCCAGCCCACCCGTGAACTTGAGCGGCTGCTTCACGACATACACCGAATCTCCGTCGACCACGCGCTTTCTCGGAGCGTCGACAGCCTGCAGCGCGCCCGCCGGGAGCGACATCTCCGCATCAACGGCCGCCGCTGCCTGACGTTTCTTCTGAGCCGCATCGTAAGCCGCCTTATAATTGCTCTCCGTAGGCTTGCATCCCGCCGCCGCAAGCAGCGCCCCGACAGCCAGCCCCATGATAATCCTCTTCATATCATCATCCCAATTCAACATTCAAAATTCAAAATTCAACATTCTCCAGCACCCTCGTCTCCCTCGGGGCGAACTCATAGACGCCGTTCTCCGGGCGGAGCACCACGGTCTCGCCCGTCACCACATCGCGATACTTCTGTCCTTCCGGAATAATCTCCGCATACCGCGACATATCCACGGCATTCGCCTTGTCGCGGCCATTCATGACCACCACAAACGAATCGTCGCCGGCCTTCCGTTCATACAGATACAAACCATTGTCGGGCATGAAATGTTTCATCTTCCCTTCAGCGGCAGCCTTGCTCCCCTTGCGCCAGGCGTTGAGGGCGGCGATATAGTCGTAAGCCTCGTTCTGTAGCGGCGTGCGTCCCGCGCGCATGAATGAATTGACAGTGTCGCCGGGGAAACCGCCGGGCACATCCTTGCGCACGTTGCCGTCGCCACCCTTGCGCGTGCCGCTCATCAGCAGTTCAGTGCCATAGTAGATCTGCGGGATACCGGGCACCGTGAGCAGCATCGTGACAGCCTGCTTCCAGCTGCCGAGCGAGTCGATGTCGCTCTGGATCACGCGCTCCGTGTCGTGGTTGTCGAGGAAGCGGAGCACCTTCAGCGGATCGGCATACACATAGTCGAGCGCGAAATGATCATACAGTTTGTTGAGGCCGTTCCAGGGGTCGGTGTCCTCCTTATAAGGAGCGAGGTCGGCCGATTTGATCATGAAGGGGAAATCCATCACGGTCGGAAGATTGGTGTCGCCCGCGGCTTTCGACAGCGCGGAGCCCCCCTGCCAGCGCCCAACGCCGGCAACGTCGCCAAACCAGCATTCACCCACTATGTTGAAATCAGGATACTCCCTCTTGACGGCGTCGATCCATGCCGCCATCGCATCCTTGTCGGCGTAAGGATACGTGTCCATGCGTATGCCGTCGATCTGCGACTCCTCGATCCACCATATCGAATTCTGCACCAGATATTTCATGAGATGCGGATTGCGCTGGTTGAGGTCGGGCATCTCCTTCACAAACCATCCGTCGACGCTTATCTTGCGGTCGTAGTCGGAGGCATAGGGATCGGTGAGCGTCGATAGGCGGTAGTTCGTCTGGTGGTAGTCGCCGTTGAAGTTAAGCCAGTCGGAGGAGGGAAGGTTGTCGATCCAGGGATGGGCGCTCCCCGAATGGTTGAAGATCATGTCCATCACCGTCTTGATGCCCCTCCCGTGGAGAGAGTCGATCATGACGGCATACTCCTCATTGCTGCCGAAGCGCGGGTCTATACGGTAGTAATCGGTGGTGGCGTAGCCGTGGTAACTGCCCCCGTCGCCCGGCATGTCATTCTCGAGCACGGGGTTAACCCATACGGCCGTCACCCCGAGCGAGTCGATATAGTCCATATGATCCATGATGCCGGCGATGTCGCCGCCGTGGCGCATGTTGGGCTGCGTGCGGTCTACCGGCGCAGGATTGCGCATCGACTTTATGACATTGTTGGAGGGGTCGCCGTCGGCGAAACGGTCGGGCATTATCAGATAGAGCACGTCGGCCGCCGAGAATCCCTGCGCCCCCTTCTGCTCCCTGCGGGCCTTAAGCTCATATTCCATCTTCTGCTTCTTCTTCCCTTCGCGCCATGTGAGCGTCATCTTCCCCGGCTTGGTCTCCGGAGAGAGGGTGAGATATACGTATTGCCAGTCGGGGGAGCCGTTGAGACGCACCACGCTGTCGACCGTGACGCCCGGATAATCCACAGAGAACTCGGTGCCACGGATATCCTTGCCGTAGACCTGAAGCTGGAGCGACGTGTCGTTCATGCCCGTCCACCAATGGGGCGGATCGATTCTCTCGGCCTTGAAAGCGGAAGCCAATGCCGGCACGCCGATAAGCGCCGACACAGCGATAAATTTAGTTAAGCTATTCATCTGTATATTGTTTGACATTTATGCTGCAAAAATAAGCAAAAAAAGCGAGATAACCTCATGCGCGAAGCGCAAAGCATTGTGCGCTTCGCACAAAGTATTGTGCGCAAAGCGCAAAGTGTTAAGAGTGAAGAGTCAAGAGTGAAGGGTGAAGAGTCAAGGGTGAAGAGTCAAGAGTCAAGAGTCAAGAGTCAAGAGGCAAGAGTCAAGAGTCAAGAGTCAAGGGTGAAGAGTCAAGGGTGAAGAGTCAAGGGTGAAGAGTCAAGAGT
>CAJUQP010000059.1 GCA_910588245.1 uncultured Muribaculaceae bacterium
TCAAGCCGCCTGCGGGGAAGGGAATTCTTGATTTCAATCTATCTTAAGAAGTAATGATGGGATTGTTCAAAGTCAATAAGTTCAAATGGATAAGGCAGCATGATTCCATGCAGTGCGGTGTGGCATGCCTGGCGATGATATGCCGTCATTACGGAAAGGATTATAGTCTTGAATATCTCGACAGTTTCTGTCATGCGAACATAGCCGGCGTATCGATGCTCGGCATTGCCGAAGGGGCAAGGAGTGTAGGGTTGGAGACAATGACCGCGGCGGCATCCACCGACGAACTGAAGGAAATCACGCTGCCCTGCATCCTCCACTGGAACCAGAATCATTTCGTGGTCCTTTATGGCATCTCCGGAAATGGCAGACGCTACAGGATCGCCGACCCCGGGAAAGGCCTGGTTTCATGTACCCGCAGGGAACTCGAGAGCCATTGGATCAGTTCCGTGACAGACGGCGAACCGAGCGGTGTCGTCATGCAGCTGACTCCGACAAGAGACTTTCACAGCCATATCTGCGATAAGACAGCGGAGAAACGGTCTTTCAGGTTCCTGTTAGGCTATCTGAGGCAGTACCGGAAGTATTTCCTCCAGATCATCCTCGGTCTGCTGCTGGGATGCGTGCTGCAGCTCATACTCCCCTTCCTGACGCAGGCCATCGTCGACCTCGGGATCCGTCACCGCGACATAGGGCTGATATGGCTCATACTGCTCGGGGAGCTGATGATCGTCGTCGGGCGCACGGCCACCGATTTCATCCGCCGGTGGCTGCTGCTCCACATATCGATGCGCATCAACATATCGCTCGTCTCCGACTTCTTCATCAAGCTGCTCAGGCTGCCGATGTCGTTCTTCGACACCAAGCTGATGGGGGACCTCCTCCAACGTATCGGAGACCATACGCGCGTCCAGGACTTCCTGACCGGACAGGCGCTCAACGTCGTCTTCACCATCCTCAGCTTCCTGGTGTTCGGCGTGGTGCTCTTCGTCTACAACCACCTGATCTTCGCCGTCTTCGCCGCGGGGAGCCTCTGCTACGGACTCTGGATAGCCTCCTTCCTGCGGCGCCGCAAGGTGCTCGACTATGAACTGTTCGAGCAGCAGGCCGTGAACCAGAACCGCACGTACCAGTTCATAACCTCGATGCAGGAGATAAAGCTGCAGGACTGCGAGCGGCGCCGCCGCTGGGAATGGGAGGACACCCAGGCCGACCTCTTCGCCGTGCGCATGAAGTCGCTCAGGCTCCAGCAGACGCAGGAGGCAGGCTCCATATTCATCAACGAGGTGAAGAACATCATCATAACGGTTCTCGCTGCGACCGCAGTGATCGGCGGCCGGATGACACTCGGGGCCATGCTCGCCGTGCAGTACATCATCGGGCAGCTCAACTCCCCCGTGGCGCAGTTCATGTCGTTCATCTATTCGCTGCAGGACGTGCGCATATCGCTGGAGCGCATCAACGAGATACACTGCGGCAGGAACGAGGAGCCGGACTCCGGGCTGGCCACCGACTTCAGGGAGGGGAAATCCATAGACATCGACAGTATCGACTTCAAGTATGACCCGCACGCGCTGAAAAAGACAATAGAGGGCGTGTCGTTCCATATCCCGGAGGGGAAGGTGACGGCGATAGTCGGTGCCTCCGGGAGCGGTAAGACCACGCTCATAAAGCTGATGCTGGGATACTATCCCGTGATGTCGGGCTCGATATCCATAGCGGGACGGGATATAAATGAACACAGCCTGAGATGGTGGCGGCGGCAGTGCGGCGTGGTGATGCAGGACGGGGTGATCTTCTCCGAGTCGATAGCGCGCAACATCGCCGTGGACGACGGGGAGGTGGACACGGAGCGTCTGGAGAGTGCTGCCAGGATAGCCTGCATCCATGACTTCGTGATGTCGCTTCCGCTGCGCTACGACACGAAGGTGGGGAAGGACGGCGTGGGGCTGAGCCAGGGGCAGAGGCAGCGCATACTGATAGCGAGGGCCGTCTACAGGGATCCGGCTTTCATCTTCCTTGACGAGGCCACGAACTCGCTCGACGCGAAGAACGAGCGCGAGATCGTGGAGAACCTCGATAAATTTTACAAAGGACGCACGGTTGTGGTCGTGGCCCACCGTCTGTCGACTGTAAAGAACGCCGACCGGATCATAGTGCTCGACGGCGGCAAGGTGGTGGAGACAGGCGACCACGCCTCGCTGATCGCCGCGAAAGGGGCATATTACAACCTCGTTAAAAACCAGCTTGAACTCGGAAACTAAGTACGGAATATGGATACTTCAAACCACACCCACGACAAGATCGGGCTGCGCTCTGAGAAAGTGCGCAGGCTCATCGGCGAGATTCCACCGTCATTAATACGATGGGGCAACGCGATAATAGCGATAGTGTTCATCGCCCTGTTAGCCGCGGCCTGCCTGTTGCCCTACCCCTACTCAAACGGCGAGTCAATCCTCCGCCACCTCATCGGATAAGACATATTGAAAACTACCGTTTTGAGACTATCCGCAACCGGGACCCCGACGACTGTTTTCTCTTATATATTCCTCTGATATGAATCGACCTGCTGCCAAAAGTGGGGTATTTTTTACCACTTTTGGCAGCAGGTCGATTTTATTATATTTGCCAGAGGAATTCAGACGTTGAAGCGGAAGTGCATGATGTCGCCGTCGCAGACCACGTATTCCTTGCCTTCCACGCTCATCTTTCCGGCCTCTTTCACGGCGTTCTCGGAGCCGAGGGTCACGAAATCATCGTATTTTATCACCTCGGCGCGGATGAAGCCCTTCTCGAAGTCAGTGTGGATTATACCGGCTGCCTGAGGGGCCTTGGTGCCGCGGAGGAATGTCCAGGCACGCACCTCATCGGGTCCGGCTGTGAAATATGTCTGGAGGTCGAGCAGGTTGTAGGCCGCGCGAATCAGACGGCTCACGCCGCTCTCCTTGAGTCCGATCTCCTCGAGAAACTCGGCACGCTCCTCGGCGGTCTCGAGCTCGGCGATGTCGCTCTCCGTGGCCGCGGCCACGATCATGATGCCGGAGTCGTCACCCTTCAGGGCCTCGCGCACCTTCTCCACATAGGCGTTGCCGTCAACGGCCGAAGCGTCGTCGACATTGCAGACGTAGAGCACCGGTTTGTTGGTGAGCAGGAATAGGTCGCGGGCGAAGCGCTGCTCATCCTTGGTCTCGAATGTGACGCTTCTCGCCGGCTTCCCGGCTTCCAGGGCCTCCTTGTAGCGCGAGAGCACCTCGGCCTGCATTTTGGCAGTCTTGTCGCCGCCGGTCTGGGCAGCCTTGATGGTCTTCGAGAGGCGGGAGTCGACGGTCTCGAGGTCTTTGATCTGAAGCTCGAAGTTGATGATCTCCATGTCGCGCACGGGGTCTACGGAACCGTCGACATGGGTGATGTTGTCATCGTCGAAGCAGCGCAGCACGTGGAGGATGGCGTCCGTCTCGCGGATGTTGGCGAGGAACTTGTTGCCGAGTCCCTCCCCTTTGGAGGCACCTTTCACGAGGCCTGCGATGTCGACGATCTCAACCGTGGCGGGCACCACGCTTCTCGGCTGACACATCTCCACGAGCTTGTTGAGACGCTCGTCGGGCACCGTGATCATCCCGACGTTGGGCTCGATGGTGCAGAAGGGGAAATTGGCCGACTGGGCCTTGGCGTTGCTAAGACAGTTGAAGAGGGTAGACTTCCCCACGTTGGGGAGTCCGACTATGCCGCATTTTAAAGACATTTCCTGAAGTTGTTTTATTGTGTCGGGGAGGGGCGGGGAGTGCCCGCGCCTCCTGTATGTAATTTTGTGCAAAATTAATAAAAATCCGCGTAACGGCGAAATCCATAGCGCGATGCGCCGTGGCGACGCCTCATTTGCCGCGGAGCAGTCCCTGGAGGTCGTAGAGTATGTTGAGGGCCTGCAGGGGGGTGAGATTGTCGATGTTGACGTCGAGCAGGCGGTCGCGTATCTGCGAGAGCAGGGGGTCGTCGAGCTGGAAGAAGCTCATCTGATAGCCGTCGCGGCTGGCGCCGAGGTTCCCCACGGCTCCCTTGCCTACGGTGTCTTTCCCGGCAGTCACGTCGCCGGCCGACTCCTCGAGCCTGGCGAGCACCTGGTTTGCCCGGCGCACGATGGATGGAGGCATTCCGGCGAGCTTCGCCACATGTATGCCGAAGCTGTGGGCCGAGCCGCCGTGCTCCAGCTTGCGCAGGAACACCACCTTGCCGCCGATCTCCTTGACGGAGACATTGAAGTTGGCTATCCGCTTGAAGTTCTTCTCCATCTCGTTGAGTTCGTGGTAGTGGGTGGCGAAGAGTGTCTTCGGGCGCACGCGTCCGTTCTCATGGATATGCTCCACTATCGACCAGGCTATGGAGATGCCGTCGTAGGTGGAGGTGCCCCGGCCGAGCTCGTCGAAGAGTATGAGCGAGCGCCCGCTCATGTTGTTGAGTATGGCGGCAGCCTCGTTCATCTCCACCATGAAGGTGGATTCTCCGGAGGAGATGTTGTCGCTGGCGCCCACGCGGGTGAATATCTTGTCGACGATACCCATCTGCACCCCCTTCGCGGGCACGAAGCATCCCGTCTGTGCCATGAGCGCTATGAGCGCCGTCTGGCGCAGCAGGGCCGACTTGCCGCTCATGTTGGGGCCTGTGATCATCATGATCTGCCGCGTGTCGCAGTCGAGCGACACGGAGTTGGATACGTAGCTCTCTCCCGGGGGCATGTTGCGCTCTATCACCGGATGACGCCCCTCCGTGATGGAGAGGCTCAGGGAGTTGTCGATGACGGGGCGCACATAGTCGTAGTCGGCGGAGCATTCGGCGAAGGAGAGGAGGCAGTCGGCGCGGGCCACTGTGGAGGCAACCGTGTGGAGGTCGCGGAAACGGGTGTTGATACGCGCTATCAGTTCGTGGTAGATGCGGTCTTCTATCACGGCGATCCTCTCCTCGGCGCCGTTGATCTTCTCCTCGTATTCCTTAAGTTCCGGAGTGATGTAGCGCTCGGCGCTGACAAGCGTCTGCTTGCGTATCCAGTGCTCCGGCACCTTGTCCTTGTGGGTGTTGCGCACCTCGAGGTAGTAGCCGAACACATTGTTGAAGTGCACCTTTAGCGAGGTGATGCCGGTGTTCTCTATCTCGCGCGCCTGGATGGCGGCGAGGGCGTCGTGGCTGTTGGCCCGGAGTTCGCGGAGTTCGTCGAGTTCCGGATCGACCCCTTTCGCTATCACGGGGGCCTTGCCGAAACTGTTTGGCGCGTCGGGGTTGATGGCAGCCGATATCCATTGCGCCACATCGGTGACGTCGGGCATGTCGGAGGCGAGGGCCGCGAGACATTCTTTGCCGCTGTCGGCGAGTGTCTTCTTAAGGGTCATGGCGCCACGCACTCCGTCGGCGAGCTGCACCATCTCCCGGGGGGAGATCTTTGCGGAGGCCACCCTTGATCCGAGGCGCTCTATGTCGCCTGTGCGGCGTGCCGCTTCGCGTGCGGTGTCGCGGAGGCCGCGGTCGTTGAAGAAGGCTTCCACGGCGTCGAGGCGCCGGTTTATCTCCGCGGTGTCGAGCAAGGGGAGCAGGAGCCAGCGCCGCAGCATGCGCGCGCCCATGGGGCACACGGTCTTGTCGAGCACCTTCAGGAGGCTCTTCCCTTCGGCGCCCATGGCGTCGATGATCTCCAGATTGCGCACCGTGAAGCGGTCGAGGTGCATGTAGCGGCGGTTGTCGATGCGGCTCAGGGAGGTGATGTGGGATATCTGTGTGTGGCTCGTAAGGTCGAGATAATGGAGTATGCTGCCGGCGGCAATCACTCCGGCCTGCATGTGGTCTACTCCGAATCCCTTGAGGGTGGCGGTGTCGAACTGCTTCAGAAGCCGCTCCTCCGCGGCATCGGTGGTGTATACCCAGTCGTCAAGTTCGAAGACACTGCATTTGAGGGTGAAATTGCGGGAGCAGAAATCGCGTGTGCCTTTCATGCGCAGCAGCTCCTTGGGCTGGAGGCTTGAGAGGAGCTTGTCGATCTCCTCGGGCGTCCCCTCTCCGCAGAGAAACTCGCCGGTGGAGATGTCGAGGAAGGCCACTCCCACCGATTTCCGGTCGATGTGCACGGCCGCCAGGAAGTTGTTCTCCTTCGCCTGGAGTGCCCCCGTCGAGGTGTTGACGCCGGGAGTGACGAGTTCGATAATCCCCCTCTTCACGAGCTTCTTCGTGAGTTTCGGATCCTCAAGCTGTTCGCAGATGGCCACACGGCGTCCGGCCCTGACGAGTTTCGGCAGATAAGAGTCGAGGGCATGGTGGGGGAATCCCGCCAGTTCCACGCTCTGGGCCTTGCCGTTGGCGCGGCGTGTGAGGGTAATGCCGAGGATTTCGCTGGCGGCTATGGCGTCGTCGGAGAAAGTCTCGTAGAAGTCGCCCACGCGGAACAGGAGGATCGCGTCGGGGTGTTTCCTTTTCATCTCCATATATTGGAGCATCAGCGGGGTTTCTGCTATTTTTCCCATCAGGGCTTATTCTAATAATATATTATAAAATACAAACTCTAATAAAAACTCCCTTTTTCATCCTTGACTCAAATGCATAATTTAAATGCATAAATCATAATGCATAATGCATAATTGAGTTCATCCTTTACCGTTGCCCTTTACCCTTTATCCCTTTACCCTTTCACTCTTGACTCTTGACTCTTGACTCTTCACTCTTGACTCTTGACTCTTCACTCTTGACTCTTCACTCTTGACTCTTGACTCTTGACTCTTCACTCTTGACTCTTGACTCTTGACTCTTCACTCTTGACTCTTGACTCTTGACTCTTTAACCTTTACCCCTACAGCACGGCCAGCAGCCATGTGGCCACCATGACGTAGATGATAAGGCCCACGACGTCGTTGGTGATCTGTATGAAAGGACCCGTGGCCAGGGCAGGGTTGATCTTGATCTTCTCGAGCGTGAGGGGCACCAAGGCGCCGAACACCGTGGCGAATATGACCACAGCGAAGAGCGACAGCGCCACGGCCAGCGCTATTGTGAACCGCATGTCGGCAGGCTGCGTGAAGAACACATAGAAATATACCACAACTGAGATGATCACGGCATTGAGTGTCGATACGAGGAATTCCCGCCCGATCTGCCCCCAGGCGTTCTTGATGTCGAGGCGTCCGTTGGCAAGACCCTGCACCACGATGGCCGAGGCCTGCACGCCGACATTGCCGCCCGTGCCCATGATGAGGGGTATGAATATGGCGAGGGCCGTGACAGCGGCTATCTGGGCCTCGAATCCGACGAGTATCAGAGAGCTGACAATTCCTCCCGCGATGCCTATGAGGAGCCAGGGTATGCGGGCTTTTGTCTGCTCCCACACCGAGTCCTGTGCGTCGACGTCCGACGAGATACCGGATGCCAGCTGGTAGTCGCGTTCGCTTTGCTCGCGCACCTCGTCCATGACGTCGTCGACAGTGATTTGCCCTACGAGGCGCCCTATGCCGTCGACCACGGGCATCGCCACGAGGTCATACTTCTCGAAGTCGATGGCCACCTCATCGATAGGGGTTTCCGTGCGTACCGACACAGGGTCGGCTTCCATGACATGTTTTATCTTCGACACCGACGGATGTGTGATCATCTTCTTCAGGGGGAGGATGCCACGGAGACGCTCGTCGTCGTCGATGACATAGACGTAGTAGATGTCGTCGAGTTCCTCGGCCTGACGGCGCATCTCCTTGAGGCAGTCGGGCATCGAGAGGTTTTCGTTGACCACGATCATCTCCGTGCCCATCATGCCGCCGGCAGTGTCTTCGTCATATTGGAGAAGGTCGACGATATCCCCGGCCTGTTCCACGTCTTCGATATTCTGGATCACTTCGTCGCGGTCTTCCTTGTCGAGCTCCTGGATGAGGTCGACGGCGTCGTCGGTGTCGAGAAGGTCGATGAAGTGTCCGATCTGCTCGGGATCCATACCCTCGAGCAGTTTCTTGCGGTCTTCCTCGTCGAGCTCCACGAGCACATCGGCGCGTTTCTCCTTGTCGTCAATGAGGTTGAAGAGCCATTCAGCCTGCCGCAGGTTGAGCGACTGGAAAAGCTCGGCGATGTCGGCGGGGTGCAGTTCGCGGATCTCCTCGCGGGCCGCCTCGCTCTGCTGCGAATCGATTATCTCCTCGATGCGCTGTATGTCGATTTCTGTAAATTCCTTCATTTCGGTGTGCGGGGCGCCATGGTTGGCGTATAGACGCAAAATTACTAAAAAAAGTCCGTAATATTTCCCCGCAAAATAAAAAAAGCACCTCCAGGCACTTCAAGTCATAAAAAAAGTCATCCGCGTCGCAATTGACGCGGATGACCGTTTTTCAATAATTCAGTGTGCTGATGCTAATGATCAGAGCATCTCGATACCCTCTACAGCGGGATAAGCCTTGGCTATGGCACGGCCATATTTGTAGTGCTCACCCTTGGTGGCTGTGAAGTGGACATTGGCGGCCTGTTCGAAGACCATCACGATGTCGCTTCCTCCGAACTGGAAGTAGCTGATCTCCTCGCCCTTGCGGAGCACACGTCCCGGTTCTGCGGTGACAACCACCGACGATACCTGGCCCATGCCCATCGGGAGGATGGCTACAAGACCGATGGCACTCTGCATGATGACAAGACCACGGTTCTGCATGAATTCATATCCCGGAGCGTCGGGAGCGCCGAATTCGGATACTTTCTGGCCGTCGAGCTTGTTACGTCCTGTCTCGGGATCGGGCACAGCCACAACCTGCAGGTAGGTGGTGCCCATGATGTCGTGGGCCTCGAGCACACGTCCTGCCACAGGAGCGTGCTGACGGTGGTAGTCGTTCGGGCCGAGGAAGGAGTGTGTCCACATACCGCCTGCGAAACGGTCCTTGTAGGGGCTTCCTTCAAGCAGCTCGGAGATCTTCCAGTGTATTCCCTTGATTTCGATTGTGTCGTCGCCGCGCACTTCCCAGGCGCCGTCGAATGTAGCGTCGGCAGGCGAGGTGATCACTGTGCTGTCGGTGATGGCTGCCACAGGACGGGTGCCTGGCTTGCAGCTGCGGGCGAAGAAGTCGTTGTAGGTCTTCCAGCCGCCACGGGGCTGCAGATACTCGTCCATGTTGAACTCGGGCGATGCGTAGAACGATTTTACCGATTCGTCGGTGATCGATTCAGGAGTGTCAAGCCACATGCCGAGCTCCTTGATATATTTCTTCATCCATGCGGAGAGCTCTGTCAGAGGCTGCTCCACGTCGTGAGGTACGACTGCGTTCTGGAGCTCCAGTACCGGAGGCTGCTGGAGAATGAAATAGAACTTGCAGATGTGGTTGAACATGGCGCGGCCGTAGAAATTCTCTACCGGCACCCAACGGAGGTTGGCGTCGAGCCAGTTGTAGTAGTCGTCGAGAGAGTTGATGTCGTCCATCTCTTTGACATTGTAAGATTTGGCTTTCTCGTATGCCTGTTGGAATTTGTCCTGCCAGCCGTTCTTTGCGATCATGTCGATCAATTCCTGTACCACAGGAAGATGTTGTGCGCTCATAATAGTTTAATAAAATTAAGGTTTGATAATTACGTTTGAATACCGACCTTGCGCAGACTTATAAGGCCTGTTGGACGACGTTCTCTGTTACAACGATCGGAAGACCAAATAAGTTCTTGTAGGTCACATATTTTTTAAAATTATTTTTATTACTTCTCTTGCCGGGCGTGACCGACGCTGCGGATGGGGCAGTCCCGGTCTGAGGCCGACGCAGCCGGCTTATCTGTTCAGGATCTGGTTGACCCTCGCCTGCACTGCGGCATAGTCGGCTCCGAGCGCGGCCTTGCGCGACGGGTTGTTGCCGAATTCGCCGCGGATCACCTCGCGGGCTTCCTCCTCGATCCGGTCTGAATAAGCTTTCCCTTTTGCCGTGGCATCGGAGAGATTCCCGGATGCCGATTTTGCCAGTTTGTTGACCGCGGCTCCGGCTGCGGCCACACCTTGGCGCGCGGCGCCGGCTACGGCAGCCCCGGCCTTTGATGCCATGTCGCCGGCTTTGGCGGCCGCACCTTTCACTCCGCGGCTCACATACAGGAAGCCGGCCTCGGCCACCTTGCCCCCCTTCGACGCGCTCTCCACAGCGGCCTGGCGGCTGTCGCTGCGCGATGACAGCAGGGGATCCTCACGGCTCACAAGCCCTGTCACCATCATGCATATGGCGAATACCGCCGCTATGCCGATGAGCCATGCCAGACCTTTCGTCACTTTTCTTTCCCGGTGCTCAAGCGAGTCGGCCACATTCTCCTCCATCTCCGCCTCCTGAAGGCTGTCGGCGATCTGATCGGCATTGTAGTCGGCCTCGGATGCCACGTGGGCGGAATCTTCCGCGGCATAGTCGGGAATCTCTTTCTGAGAATTCATCTTTCTCACTCCTTTCACGAAATCCTTCCTGAATTCCGATTCGGTTCTTTCATTTAAATCAGTGCTTTTCATAATCGTATGTTTTAAAAAGCCGTTGTGGTTCCCTGTGCCCCCGGAAGACGTCGCGGAATCCTGCCCGGCTTTATTATAAAGAATCAGGACCTAAAAATAAAAAAACTGAAGCCACGATAAGTTGCCTCCCTCCCCGGCATTTTAAACATATTTAATTCATTTTTTTATATATGTGTGTATGGGGACCCCTCCGGAGTAAGCGTCTATGTGGAGTCGTATTAATCGACCGGGATTGACGGCGCTCTCTTTTTTCAGATAAAAATGATGAAAAAAACCGGATAAAAAGCGAGGAAAAACCATTAATATGACTTATTTTTGCAGAAAATAATGATCTGAGGTTATGAAACGAATAAATATGTCATTGATGGCAGTAGCGAATGCGGCGATTATGACCCTCTCGGCTTTCGCGGTTGCGGCGGCTTCGCCTGCGGCTTCACGGGAGAAGGAGCCGGAAGTGAGATGGGAGATACTCCCGCCGGAGACCACTGCCGGGCGGTGTGTGCAGCGTCTCACGGTCACAGGGATAGATTCCGTCGCGAAGCTGTGTTTCAATCAGCTGCCGCGCACCTTGTCTATGGCCAGCGAGGGGGATACCGTCACTGAACTTCTCGCCGGATACTACGCCATAACCTCCCCGAAATTCGCTTCCGGAGCCGATAAGGCGGTCTTCGATGTTGAGATTGATCTGCCTGTGAGGTCGGTGGCGGAAGCCCCCGAATCATTCCATGCGATAACCCCGGGAGGACGCATAATCCAGGCGAAGCTTGTGCGTCAGGATATTCTTGATGCCTCCGCCTCCGATCCAAAGTGGACGAAATGGCGGCTCTCGGCCGATTCGCTTTACCGGCTTAACGAAAGGATCTCCGCCGGAAGACAACCGGGGCCTTTCGACATTGTCCCCTCTTTCAAAAGCGTGAAAGTCGGGAAAGGGAAATTCAAGGAGGGATCTCCCTTAAAGAGCCGGATAATAGAGCACTCCAACCCGGAATATTACAGGCTGACACTTACTCCGGAGGGAGCACTGATAGAGGGTGCGTCTCCGGCGGCGGTGCGCATGGCCGAGCGCACGCTCCGGCGCCGTCTCCTCGAACCGAACGGCGGCGAGATACCCAGCGCCGTGATCGAGGATTATCCCGACTATCCCCATCGCGGCGTGATGATCGACATCGCCAGGAATTTCCAGACGCCCGCCACTATGCGCCGTCTCGCGGAGCTCCTTGCCGACTATCGTCTCAACCGCCTGCATTTCCATATCACCGACGACGAGGCCTGGCGCCTCGAGATTCCCGGACTCCCTGAACTCACGGAGGTCGGGGCGCGAAGGGGTTATACCCTCGATGAGAAGGATTTCCTCAAGCAGATATTCGCGGGTGACGGCAATCCCGACTCCAGAGAGGGCACGGCCAACGGATACTTTACGCGCCGTGAATTCATATCCTTCCTCCAGCATTGCGACTCTCTCGGAATAGCGGTAATACCTGAGGTGGAATCTCCCGGTCATGCCCGCGCGGCTGTGAAGGCCATGGAAGCGCGGCTGAGGAATACCGGCGACGACACATACCGGCTTATCATCCCCGGTGATACTTCGCGCTACACCTCCGCGCAGCTATATCACGACAATCTGATGAATCCCGCCGCTCCCGGCACCTACCGTTTCATCGAGAAGGTGGTAGACGAGATCGCGCAGATGTACCGTGAGGCCGGAGTGCCTCTCCCCGGCATTCATTTAGGAGGCGATGAAGTGCCCGACGGGGCCTGGGACGGGTCGCCGGAGGCCGTGGCACTGGCCGACAGCCTAGGAGTGAGCGGACGTCACGGCTTGCATGGCGTCTACGTCAGGAAAGTGGCCGATATGATGCGCCGCAAAGGCATACCTCTCTACGGCTGGCAGGACATATACACCGGATATGATGACACCCACCACCGTCAGGTGGCTCCCGCCACGGGAGGGGTAAACTGCTGGGTGACGCGTCTTGATCCGGCGAAAAACGTGGCTATCAAAGGACTGAAGGGTGGCTATCCCGTGATACTCAGCAATGTCAATTATTTTTATCTCGACATGCTCTATTCGCCCGATCCGCAGGAGCGAGGCCTTTACTGGGGAGGATTCGTCGACGAACTCAAAGCTTTCTCAGGTTATCCCGACAGTATATGTCCGCCGCAACCGGGCGCTCCCGGAAGGATAATAGGCGTGCAGGGGCAGCTCTTCGCCGAGACAATACGCGATGCCGCCATGATGCACCGGCTCATATTCCCCAAGGTGCTCGGCCTGGCCGAGAGGGGATGGAA
Source organism: uncultured Muribaculaceae bacterium (assembly GCA_910588245.1). GTDB lineage: Bacteria > Bacteroidota > Bacteroidia > Bacteroidales > Muribaculaceae > Lepagella. The sequence goes on from CAJUQP010000059.1 coordinate 12,752, forward strand.
CGGCACCCCGACCTATTCGGAAGCTGACTTCAATATAGAAGCTGACTTCAATATATTGGTGGGGGAGAAGGAAATTCCAAGGCTTGAAAGAGAGGGGATGGAATGGCATCTGCGTATGCCGGGCATAACTGAGCGTGGCGGAAAGATCCTCATGAATTCCCCCTATCCCTCCGCGGAGATACGCTACACCACCGACGGCACTGTGCCCGACGCGACATCCACGCTCTATCGATCACCCTTCACGAGAAAGGACGGCATGAAAGAGATAAGGGCCGTTCTGGTGAAAGAGGGGAATGTCTCCGGCGCCGCCATGTTGCCTTGATTCCTCTTATTCCCTGCGGATGAGGGTACAATTCCTGCATCCTGCGGGATCCAGACCATAAACTAATTAACCATCATTTACATTAAAATGAAACACAAACCGATCTATTCGGCCATTCTCGGCGTCTCGGCACTGCTGTCTGTGCCTGCCATACTAACGGCGGGCGAGACCGTACCCTCGCAGGAGAAGACGGCCAATCCTTACGAGCTTGCCCAGCGTTTCGCCGGCTCCAAACTCCGTAACATGCTCTTCAGCACGACAGTCGACCCCCATTGGTTCAAGTCGGGCAACAAATTCTGGTATTCGTATAAGACCGGGGAGGGAACACGCTGGTATGTGGTAGATCCTACGGCCCGCACCAAGAAGCCCCTTTTCGACCATGACCGTATGGCAGCCCAGCTCACGGAAATCGTGAAGGATCCATTCATCGCCGCCTCCCTGCCGCTCAGCAATCTCGAGCCGGGCGACGACGGCCATACCTTTACTTTTGAGGTGACATCATCCCAGGATGCCAAACCCTACACCGGCGACGACGGCAAGGAGGTGAAACCTGAGAAAGGGGAGAAGGAGGTGTTCTATTTCTCCTACGACATGAACACAGGCCGTCTCACGCATCTCAAAGACAAGCATAAAGAGAAGAAGGAGCTCGACTGGGCCTCCGTCTCGCCCGACGGAAAGACCGTGGTCTACGCCAAAGACCTTGACCTTTACCGTATGAGCCGTGAGGACTACGAGAAACTTAAGAAAAACGAGAAAGACTCCACCATCACCGAAATCCGCATCACCACCGACGGCGAGAAGGATTTCGGTTATGGACAGCCTTACAGCACTCTCAACACCGATACGCTCTGCAACGGCAAGCGCAAAGGGGTATGGGGGCTCTGGTCGCCTGATTCGCGTCATTTCGTCACCACTCTTGAAGACAACCGTAAGGTGAAGGAGCTTTGGGTCATCAATTCCGTGGCCGAACCCCGTCCTACACTGGAGACCTACAAATATCAGATGCCCGGGGAGATGGAGGCCCCCGAGGAGCATCTCTATCTCTTCGACATGACCGACAACTCGCGCAAGGAGATCAAGACCGACCGCTTCAAGAACCAGACTCTCTCTCTGGCCAGGCGCCCCTATCTCCATAAGCAGCGGCATATGTATGACGTGCCCGCCATATGGCTCGGCGATGACTCCCGTTTCTTCGTGACCCGTTCCAGCCGCGACCTGCACCGCATCGACATATGCTCCTATACGATAGGACAGGATTCGATAGTGCCGATCATCGAGGAGAGGATGAACACCTATCAGGAGGTGCGTCCGCTATCTGCCATAGGCAACGGCAAGGAACTCGTGCAGTGGAGCGAACGCGATGGCTGGGCCCATCTTTATCTCTACGATGACAAGGGCAACATGAAGCGTAAACTCACCGACGGCCCCTGGCATGTGCACCAGATCTATAAGGTCGATGAGACGCGGCGCACCGTCTATTTCACAGCCATGGGGCGTGAGAAAGGGGAAAATCCCTATTACCAGCATTTTTATTCCGTAAGCCTCGACGGCGGCCCTGTGAAACGCCTCGACAAGGGCACTTACTTCCATTCCCCGAGCATTGACGACGACGCCCGTTATTTCGTAGACAATTACTCACGTGTCGACACCGTGCCCGAGACAGCTCTTTTCGACATCGCCGGCAATAAGGTGATGCCTCTCGAGCGAGCCGACTTCTCCCAGCTCCTGGCAAACGGCTACAAGTTCCCCGAGACATTCAAGGTGAAGGCAGCTGACGGCGTGACTGATCTTTACGGTGTGATGTACAAGCCTTTCGATTTTGACCCGAAGAAGTCGTATCCTATCATTGATTATGTCTATCCGGGTCCGCAGGTGGAGGCCACCAACTATCCCTACACGCGCATGTCGGTACGCACCGACCGTCTGGCTCAGGCCGGATTCGTGGTCATAACCGTCGGTAACCGCGGCGGCCATCCCGACCGCTCGAAATGGTATCACAACTACGGCTATGGCAATCTCCGCGACTATGGCCTGGCCGACCAGAAGGCGGCTATAGAGCAGCTTGCCGCGCGCCATGACTATATCGACATCAATCGTGTGGGTATCCACGGTCATTCCGGGGGTGGTTTCATGTCGACGGCCGCCATGCTCAAGTATCCCGATTTCTTCAAGGTGGCTGTTTCGTGCGCCGGCAACCACGACAACCGTATCTACAACCGTTGGTGGAGCGAGACTCACCACGGCGTGAAGGAGAAGGTCACTGAGAAGGGTGACACCATCTTCGAGTATGAGATACGCACCAACCCCGAGATCGCCCGTAACCTGAAAGGACATCTCATGCTTGTGCACGGAGATATCGACAACAACGTACACCCGGGCAACTCCATCCGCGTGGCCAACGCCCTGATCAACGCCAACAAGCGTTTCGACTTCATGGTGCTCCCCACGCAGCGCCACTCATTCGGCAACATGGACGAGTATTTCTACTGGCGTCTGGTGGACTATTTCACCGATTATCTCATCAAGGGACGCGAGACCGAGGTCGACATACCCGCGAGATGAATATGATCGCCGCCTGGGAGTGGGCGGAAAAGAGAGATTAAGACAATATGAAACAAAGGAGGGTGTATCAAAATTCAGTTTTTGGTACACCCTCCAATTTTTAAGCCGCCT
>CAJUQP010000060.1 GCA_910588245.1 uncultured Muribaculaceae bacterium
GCTTGGCGACTGATGCCGCTTAGCCTATGAATATTTTTTTAACGAACTATTGTTAAAACATATGTAGTGATAAAAATTAGCAAACATACACTACCTCCGCGAGACGAATGAGGATATGACGGCCCGTAAGGTGAGATTTCTCTTTATCATAAGTGCAAATTTAATGGAATACTATTGAAACAGATGTTCCAATTAACTCAATTTAACAAAGTGATAAACATCAAAAACATAAAGTAAAACTAATCAAAAACACAAAATAAGATCTCCCGGGCGTTTCGTCTTCACAAATTTGTGAAGACGAAAAAATATTACTAACTTTGCATGAAAGTTGTTAAGATTTTTACGGTAGAAGAAGCCTTATGGATCCGGCTATGATAGCGAATAATCTCACTCCTTTTGAACCGACACATCCCGGAGAGCTAATACGAGATGAGCTTGAAGCACGTAATCTTTCGCAGGCGAAACTTGCGAACCAAATCGGTGTCTCCCCCTCTCTCCTCAACGAAGTTATAAATGGCAAACGGGCAGTAAATACCGAATTATCTCTATTATTAGAAGCAGCCTTGGGAATTGAGGCAGAATTATTTCTGAAATTGCAAAGTGCGTATAATATGCAGGTTGCAAAATCAGATTCATCATTTATGAATCGTCTTGCCAATATTCGCAAGATTGCCGCGGCATTATGATTAGTGCGTGTAACGCACTTTAAGAAGTCGTTTAAAATTACAAAAGCTTTCAGAAGGATTGATCAGGGTTTGCTTTTGCCGACAGGAGGCTCGGTGAGGGTTATCCTCACCACGGTGGTGCGGCCGAGGCTGCGGGCTATGGCTTCGTCGAAATGATCCATATATTTCGGAAGGAAACGGATGCAGAGAAGACGGAGAGCCTCAATCTTCTCTGCATCGTCGCATACGATCTCAGCCCTACCTATCGCCACAGCCGAATGATAGTATTCCGTGAAATTGTTCTTATCCTCTTCATATCTCGGAGCACATTTGCTCACCGCCGAAAGACTGACAATGGGATTGGCTCCTATACAATCGAGCTTCTCACCTTCTCCGGCACAGTGAAAATAGAAAACGCTGTCATCTTTACGCACAACCGACAGGGGCACTCCGTAGGGGGTGCCGTCGGGTCGCGTCATACTTACCGTCACATAAGGAGCCCTGTCGAATACGTCGAGTGCCCATTCCGCATCTTTCTGCCGGGTGGCTTTTCTCATCTGCCGCATAGTTGGTTGAGGATTTAGGGTTGATGGTTGAGAGTTTATGGTTGAATTCTAAGCTTTTTCCATAACCGGCATTTCCCTACGGGTGCGTGGAAGTCCGGCCATCCAGCGGCAAGCCGGAATGAGGGAGAGAAACTTGGTGGCGACGTAGCAGCTTACGAAAGTGCAGGCGGCTATGGCCGGGATGGCCGCAACTGTCGGCAGGCCCAGTGAATCCTTGAATACCCTCACCCACATGCCGAGCCAGAGGATATGCATAAGATACATGCCGTAGCTCATGTTTGACAGGTCGGCCACAATGCGCGGAGTCTCACTCTTCCGTATGCAGGTGAAGAGAAGGAAGGCTCCTGTGGTCAGCATAACGCAGTTGATTGTGCAGAACGACCAGCCTATCTCCAGCACGGGAGTGTCGTGCAACTCTCCCGGCACCGCCTGCAGATAGAACGACAGGATAGTCCACACAGCGCCGACCGCAGTAAGCGCGGCGCCCGCATAAAGTCTCTTGCTCCGGCTCCAGTCAAGATGCACCCTGATATAATGGGCAAGCACCAGATAGCCGAGATAGCCCGAGAAATACCATAAGAGATGAAATTCATTCCAGAAACACTGGCCCCACACCTCTCCGAAGAAGCGGTTGAGATATGGCATAAGGGTGGAGATAAGGAAGAGGCTGATGAAGAAACGTTCCTCCCTGGCCGTGGCTTTAGTAAGCCACGGAGATATGACGGGGATGAAGAGGTAGAGGCTGATGAGGGGATACATGAACCACAGATGGCCGGCAAGCGTCGGGAAATTGAGCGCTATGCGCGAGAGATCGCGCACCGATGTCTCACGGTCGATCTGATCCCACAGCATCGGCACAGTGGAATAGACCACCATGAAGAACAGAAACGCAGGAAGAATCCTCCAGGCCCTTCTCTTATAAAACTCCATCGCTGTCTGCCCCTCCTTCATGGGCACAAGCAGGAACGCCGAGACTATCATGAAGAGAGGCACCGACATGCGCGAGAATCCGTCGTAGACTGACACCCACAGCCGGTCGGCCTCCGTGGCGAGCAACGACTGCGGACCGGCCATGTCGGTCGACCCAGGGGCACCATAGAAATTCTCGCTCGCATGAACAAGCATCACGAGGAAACACGCGAACACACGGACATAATCCAGAAATACGATACGTTTCATGATCTGTTGTAATTGCATCTGTTTGGGTTGGCGACACCGTTTGCCGGCATCTCTGCAAAAATACGGATAATATTTGGATTTTCATCGCGAAATCCGAAAAAAGGTATATGAGGAAAGAAATAATGAAAAACTATAGGTGAACTGTGCCCTTTATTCAGAAAAAATCTGTATTTTTGCAGCATAGTTAACCTACCTCATATGGAAAATCTACCATTCGCATTCATTTGCCTGACATCGTTCTTCACTTTGGCCAATCCGCTCGGCACAATGCCTGTGTTCCTGTCGATGACCAAAGACCTTGACAACGAACAACGCAGCCAGATCCTGCGTCGGGCCACGATCATCTCGTTTGTCATTCTCGTGGCCTTCACTGTGTGCGGCCAGATCCTCTTCTCGCTTTTCGGCATATCGACCAACGGCTTCCGCATAGCCGCCGGATTCATAATCATGAAGATCGGTTTCGACATGCTCCAGGCCAAGTATTCCCACGTGAAACTTAAAGACGAAGAGGTCAAGATCTACGCCAACGACATCTCCATCACCCCTCTGGCCATTCCAATGCTGTGTGGTCCCGGAGCCATAGCCAACGGAATCATGCTCATGGAAGACGCCAATACCTGGGCCCTCAAAGGAATCCTTATAGGCAGCATAGCCTTCATATATTTCCTCACCTACTGCATTCTGCGGGCCTCCACACGTCTGCTCAAGATTCTGGGCGACACCGGCAACAACGTGATGATGCGCCTTATGGGCCTAATCCTGATGGTGATCGCCGTGGAGTGCTTCGTAGGCGGAGTGAAGCCGATCCTCATCGACATCATCAAGACCGGCAACGGAATCCTGTAAATTGAGAGTTGAAAGTTGAGGGTTGAGAGTTGAAAATTTCGCAATCAAGTCACCTCTAAACCTTCAATACTAAACTCTAAACCCTAAACTCTCAACGAAACACGAAACCCTCAACCATAAACCCTAAACCATAAACCCTAAACCCCATACCCACATGACATCTTCTTTACTCAAGACAGCCCTCACCGCCCTGACGCTGGCAATAGCTCTTGGAGCCGGCGCTCAGTTGCCCAAAGATGCCTGCACAAGCATCATGGTAGGCAAGAAAGCCTCCGCCGACGGCTCCGTGATGACGAGCCACACTTGCGACTCATGGTATCGCACCTGGATGCAGAGCGTACCACCGAAAGACTATCCCCGCGACACCGTGATGAGTGTCTATGAGGGGAGAATGCATACAGAATATGCCGGCAGCAAAGACGGCATGAAAGAGAAAGGGCAGATACCACAGGCCAGACATACCTACCGGTTCCTCGACACGGCCTACCCCTGCCTCAACGAGAAACAGCTCGCCATCGGTGAGACAACCTACACCGGACGCGACACAATGCAGAACACCAAAGGCATGTTCATGATCGAGGAACTCGCACGCGTAGCCCTTGAGAGATGCTCAACCGCCCGCGAGGCCATAACCCTCATGGGGCAGCTCATAAAGCAGTATGGTTATGGCGATAGCGGAGAGTGCCTCACCATCGCCGACCCGAAGGAAGTATGGATCTTCGAGGTGCAGGGAGAGGGACCTGACAAGATAGGCGGCGTCTGGGCGGCACAGCGCATCCCCGACGACCATATCGCAGTGTCGGCCAATGTGAGCCGCATCGGAAAGATCGACTTCAAGGATAAAGACAACTTCATGGCCTCCGACAATGTGAAGAGCGTGGCCAAGAAGATGGGCCTCTGGGATGGCAAGGAGGAATTCTCCTTCTGGAAAGCATACAGCGGCGGCAACTATCAGAAAGAACCTAAAAACTACAGTGTGCGTGAGCTCTTCATCATGCAGCAGCTCGCACCGAGCGCAGGCTTCAACAACTCCATGGAGGAACTGCCCGTGAGTGTAAAAGCCGAGAAACCTGTCAGCGTGGAGGATGTGGCTCGCCTGCTCGGATCTTATTATGAGGGCACTCCCCTCAATCTCAGCGGCAAGCTCAAGGTGAAGAATCCCCGCAAGAAGAAAACCGACGGCGCCGACATGCCCGACAGCATTGTCAGCCCCGTGGCGAATCCCTGGATGCAGCCCGACGAGATAGCCGTCTACAACGCCCTCGGTGATCCGACGATGAAGAACATACGCACCGTCAGTGTGCCCTGGTGTGCCTACTCCACCATTATACAGTGCCGCGACTGGCTCCCCGACGGCGTGGGTGCCGTGGCATGGGTGGCGCTCGACAACCCCGGGCAGTCTCCCCGCTTCCCGATCTTTGCCGCCACTGCCGACCTCCCCGCATTGCTGAAAGTCTGCGGACAGCACCGCACGCGCGACGACGCGGCCCTATGGCATTACCGCAAGGCAAACAAGCTCGCCACTGTGCGCTGGGGCGACGCCCGCAAGACCCTCGAGCCTGCGCGCGACCATTTCCTGAAGAAAGGACAGATCGAGCTCCCGGCCATCGAGCAGGAATATGCCCGTCTGATAAAAGAGGGTAAGAACGCCGAAGCCGAGGCGCTCCTCACCGACTACACCCGCGACTTCTTCGGCGCGACAATCATACGCTGGGATGAGCTCGCCGACAAATACTGGCGCGACCGCTGGAAAGGATTCTGACGTTTAATACCCTATCCCACAACAGGGCAAGACGGATTCAAACCCGTCTTGCCCTGTCATTTTAATGATAATTCTGATAAATTGACAAATGTACAACAAATCTTCGCAAGAATTTATTTGTGTAATATATTTGCTTTATATTTGCAAATAAAATGATATCATTATGGAAGCAGCAATTCAAAAAAAAGCCACAATGTTCCGGCTGAATGTAGATCTGATCGAACGTCTTAAAGAAATGGCCAGAAAAGAACATAGAAGCCTTAACAATTTTGTAGAGTGCATATTGCTCGATGTTGCCTATAACGAACCCAATGCTGTGACTAAAGCTGCTATTGAGGAAGCACGGAGCGGCAAATTACGCAATGTACCGCCTGTTGATACATCTTCTGTCGAGGCTATGTTCAATTGTCAGGAGAGGCGACGCGAGGCGAAAGTGGAGCGGGTGAAGAGATAGAATATGAGGGTGCCCGCGAGCTGCATGACAGCCGCCCCCCAGAATGCGGCGGAATAGGAGATGTATTCAAGCAGGAAACCTCCGGCCACTATGCCCAGCCCCATGCCCAGATCCCACGAGGTCAGTATGGAGGAGTTGGCCGTGCCCCTCTGGTCGTTGCGCGCCATCTTGATAAACATGTTGAGGAAAGCCGGAAACATGTGGCCGTTGCCCAGGCCTATCAATGCGGCCGACAGATAATAGGCCCAGCCGTGCTCCACGGCCGCGAACAGCGTGAACCCGGCCAGCGACAGCAGCACACCCACAGCGGCGTTCTCCACGATCTTCCCCTTGGCGAGAGCCTTCGATCCCTGCAGACGAGAGGCGAAAAGGCCGAACGACAGGATCATGAAGAAGACGCCGGTGCCCCCGGTGATGCCGAGCACCTCGGCTCCGTAGATGGCCACATAGTTCGACATTATCCCCCAGCACATGCCGAAGCAGAGTATGTTGGCGGCAAGCACCCAGGCACGGGTGAGGAAAAAGCGGTCGAGACTCATCGGCTTCTTCTCCTTCACCGGCTCCCGTTTCTTAAGTTTTATGGAGGAGACTGTCAGGAAACCCGCCAGGGCCACACCCAGCGCTATCCAGAAGAGGAGCATGAAGTTGCCGGTCACATCATAGATCCATATACCCACCGAGGGGGCGAAGGCCATGGCAAGGTTGTTGCTCAGTCCGTAGAACCCTATCCCCTCGTTGCGGCGCGAAGAGGGGAGCACGTCGATGGCCACCGTGGAGTTGGCCACGGTCACGGCTCCGAACGGCAATCCGTGGAGAGTGCGCACTATGGCGAAGAGCAGCAACGTTCCCGCGCCGATATAGCCCGTGAAAAGGATGAAGAAAATGAAAAAGCAGAGGGTCAGCACCTTTTTCCGGTCAAACGTGTCGACTATGAAGCCGCTGAAGGGCCTCACGAGAAGCGCCGCCACAACATAGCCGGAAAGCACGAGCCCCATCACGTCCTTGTCGGCGGCAAACTGCGCGTCGAGATAGATCGGCAGAAGGGGAGTAAGGATGTAGAATGAGAAAAAAAGCATGAAATTCCCCACCATCGCCTTGCAGTAGTTGCGGTTCCAGAGTTTCTCCTTCAGCACCGCCGCCTCGGCGGCCATAGCCTCCGCAGGCATCGTCTCAACGTCTTTCCTGTCCATAATCCTGTTGTCAGCCTGGGGTGATACCCGCAGGTCTTTCTATCATTTTACGCCGCAAAATTACAAATTCGCAAGGAATTGGGCAACTATTGAACGGAATAGACGGGTTTATCCACCATTTTGCATGTTTTTTCCACTTTCAAGAATTGATATATTTATTAACTTTGCATTCGGAAAGGCAGCCCGTCTCTCATCCTCTCTGCCGGATTCCTCTTTTTCTCGAAAAACTCAATAACAATATACGCATCATGAAGACTAAAATCATGGCCGCCCTGCTCGCGATGGGATGTGCTGCCGCCGCCTCGGCAGATGTCAACCGTCTTGTCATAGAGCCTAACGCCAAGGGGGCGAAAATATCCCCCACCATGTATGGACTCTTCTTCGAGGACATCAACTTCGCCGCCGACGGCGGTCTGTACGCTGAAAAAATCAAGAACCGCTCGTTCGACTTCCCCCAGCCCCTCATGGGATGGAACGCTTTCGGCAAGTGGGAGCTCAAGAACGACGGCCCTTTCGCCAACAACCCCAACTACATGCGCCTTCTCCCGGCCGGACACCGCGAGAAGCACACGGGAATCGACAATGAAGGCTTCTTCGGAGTGAGCTTCGAGAAGGGGAAGGACTACGACTTCTCCGTGTGGGCTCGTGTGCCCGACGGTGGGAAATCGAAGATACGCGTGGAGCTCGAGGATCCCGCATCCATGGCCGAAGGGCAGGACAAAGCTGCCAAGGAGATAGAGATCTCAGGCAAGGAGTGGAAGAAATATGCCGTGACCCTAACCCCCGGGGAGACCGTGGTGAAGGGTAAGCTCCGCATCTTCCTCTGCAAGCCGGAGAACGCCGTCGACCTCGAGCACGTGTCGCTCTTCCCCGCCGACAACGACAACGGACTGCGCAAAGACCTCGTGCAGAAACTTGCCGACCTAAAGCCGGGCATCTTCCGCTTCCCCGGCGGATGCATCGTGGAGGGAACAGACCTCGCCACACGCTATCAGTGGAAAAACAGCGTCGGCCCGGTGGAAAACCGCAAAGGGAATGAGAACCGCTGGGAGAATACATTCCGCCACCGTCATTTCCCCGACTACCGCCAGTCGTACGGCCTCGGATTCTACGAATTCTTCAATCTCTGCGAGGAGATCGGCGCCGAACCTCTCCCTGTGATCAGCGTGGGTCTGGCATGCCAGTTCCAGAACGGCCTTGACGCCCATGTGCCTGTCGACAGCCTCCAGCCCTACATCGACGATGTGCTCGACCTCATAGAATTCGCCAATGGCCCTGCCGATTCGGAATGGGGCAAGGTGCGCGCCGACATGGGTCACCCCGCGCCGTTCAACCTCAAATTCGTGGGCATCGGCAATGAGCAGTGGGGGCCTGAATATCCCGAGCATCTCGAGCCGTTCCTCAAGCAGGTGCGTGCCAAATATCCCGACATCAAGATCGTAGGCTCGTCGGGCCCCAACTCCGAGGGAAAGGAATTCGACTACCTCTGGCCTGAGATGAAACGCCTCAAAGCCGACCTCGTCGACGAACATTTCTACCGCCCCGAGAGCTGGTTCCTGGCCCAGGGCAACCGCTATGACAACTACGACCGCAAGGGTCCCAAGGTTTTCGCCGGCGAATATGCCTGCCACGGCAAAGGGAAGAAATACAACCACTTCAACGCCGCCTTGCTTGAAGGAGCCTTCATGACAGGCCTCGAGCGCAACGCCGACGTGGTGGAGATGGCCACCTACGCTCCCCTCTTCGCCCATGTGGAGGGATGGCAGTGGCGCCCCGACATGATCTGGTTTGACAATCTCCGCTCCATGCCCACAGCAAGCTACTACATTCAGCAGCTCTATGCTACCAACAAGGGCGACCAGACGGTGCCCCTGAAGATGGACGGCAAGGCCGTGGCCGGCAATGAGGGTCAGAACGGTCTCTTCGCATCTGCCGTGAAGGAGAATGGGGGCGACCTCATCGTGAAGGTGGCCAACACCGGCGACGCTCCCCAGGATCTGCAGATGGATTTCAAGGGGCTTAAGAAGAACCAGGGCTACTCACAGGTGGTGGTGACCACGCTCCATGCCGAGGGCGACGCCGAGAATACCCTCGACAACCAGAATATCGTGAAGCCTGTGGAGAAGACTCTCAGCCTCGAGAATTCAAAAGACTGGAACGTGACGCTCCCTGCGAAAACGTTTGCCGTATACCGTTTCAAGAAATAATCCCCGCAAGATATGAAGAAATTACTTAACGCCCTCGCTCTCGCGGCCCTCTGCGCCATTCCGGGCATGGCCGCCAACGAGGCCCTGGTCAATCTCCAGCCTTCCAAGGAGAGCCCCGTGATCCAGAAAGAGATCTACGGACAGTTTGCCGAGCATCTCGGCACATGCATCTATGGCGGCCTCTGGGTCGGACCCGATTCCGACATCCCCAACCAGAACGGCTACCGCCTCGATGTGCTCAACGCCCTCAAGGAGCTCCACGTGCCCGTGCTCCGCTGGCCCGGCGGCTGCTTCGCCGACGAATACCACTGGATGGACGGCATAGGTCCCAAGTCGGAACGCCCCCGCATGGTCAACAACAACTGGGGTGGCACCGTGGAAGACAACTCTTTCGGCACCCATGACTTCTTCGACCTCTGCGAACTGCTCGGATGCGAGCCATATCTGAGCGGCAACGTCGGCTCAGGCACCGTCGAGGAGCTCGCCAAGTGGGTGGAGTATATCACGGCCGAAGACGGCCCGATGGCCGCGCTCCGCAAGAAGAACGGCCGCGAGAAACCCTGGAAGCTGAAATATCTCGGCGTGGGCAACGAGAGCTGGGGATGCGGCGGTAACTTCACCCCGGAGTTCTATGCCGACGTATATCGCCGCTATCAGACGTATTGCCGCAATTTCAACGGCAACCACCTCTATAAGATAGCCTCCGGTGCCAGCGACTACGACTACAACTGGACTGAAGTGCTCATGAAGAACGCCGGACGCCATATGGACGGTATCTCCCTCCACTATTACACAGTGCTCGGATGGAGCGGCAGCAAAGGCTCTGCCATCAACTTCAACGAGGAAGACTGGTACTGGTGCCTGGGCAAATGCCTGGAAGTGGGCGACGTGGTGCGCCGCCACTGTGAGATCATGGATAAGTATGACCCGAAGAAACGTGTGGGTCTGCTCGTCGACGAGTGGGGCACATGGTTCGATCAGGAGCCCGGATCGATTCCCGGACACCTCTATCAGCAGAACTCCCTGCGCGACGCCATGGTGGCTGCCCTCAGCCTCAACACGTTTCATACTTTCTCCGACCGCGTGAAGATGACCAACATCGCCCAAATCGCCAACGTTCTCCAGTCGATGGTGCTCACAAAGGGCAACCAGATGGTTCTGACTCCCACCTACTACGTCTTCAAGATGTATGTGCCTCATCAGGACGCTCAGTACATCCCTGCCCAGGTGGCTTGTCCGGTGAAGAAAGACCGCAACGGCCGCGATGTGCCCGTAGTGAGTGCTACGGCATCGGCCAAGAACGGCACCACCACCCTCTCGCTCGTCAATACCGACCTTAATGAGCCCGTCACCATATCGGTGGCCCTCAACGGTGTTCCCGCGAAGAAAGTGGCCGGTGAGATCCTCACCGCCGCCTCGATGAACGACTACAACGATTTCGGCCAGCCCGAGAAAGTTACCCTGAAACCCTTCTCCTCCAAATCGTGGAAAGTGAGCGGCGACCGTCTTACCGTCACCCTCCCCGCGAAGAGTATCGTTACCCTCTCACTGAAATAACCCCCAACGTTTCTTTCATAGATCGTAGCCCTGCCCGACTTCCTCCAAGTCCGGCAGGGCATTTTTATTGTCCGGAAGCAAAATCGCGCCAAGTACGGAAGTGAAATCGCGCCAAGTACGGAAGTGAAATCGCGCCAAGTACGGAAGTAAAATACTAAAATGCCTTATTACTATTTGTTTATTACATTGATAATTTGTATTTTTGCATCAAAATATATATGATATGGAATCTTACACTCCAAGAATAATAGACAGGATTCTGAAAGATGAACTTGATGCCATAGGCGCTGTCCTTCTGGAAGGACCGAAAGCCTGCGGTAAAACCACGACAGCAGAACAAGCCGCCAATAGTGTCATCTATATGGATGATCCGGTAAGACGCAATCAATATCTTCAGATGGTGGAGACGGATATATCATATATATTAGATGGTGCTACACCAAGACTTATCGATGAATGGCAGATCGCTCCCAAAATCTGGGATGCTGTAAGATATGAGGTAGATCATAGGCATAGCGACGGACAATTTATTCTTACAGGATCTGCTGGGCCACCGAAACAAGACAAGGAAGAGATGAGGCATAGCGGTACGGGACGTTTCTCATGGCTGATGATGCGGCCCATGTCTCTTTGGGAATCACATGATTCCAATGGCGATGTAAGCTTGTCAGATCTGTTTCATAAAGATGGCTCATCACCTGTCAGAGGTACTAATGCCCTGAATCTTTCCAACATCGCTTTCCTGACGTGCCGTGGAGGATGGCCAAGAGCTGTGGATAAAGGTATGGAAAAATCCGCTCTGCGTCATGCTATAAACTATTACGAAGCCATTGTCAGGAATGACATATCAAGAGTTGACGATGTAGAACGCGATGAACAACGGGTAAGAAGGATTATGCGTTCATATGCCCGTCATCAGGGCACACAGGCCAGTGCTGTGACAATCTTAAAGGATATTTCCAATAATGACACGGCAGAAATCAGCGACAAGACTATCTATTCATATATCAATGCCTTGAAAAGCATATTCGTGATTGAAGATATGCCTGCATGGAGCCCGAATCTACGTAGCAAATCGGCTATTCGTAGCCTTGACACCCGCTATTACGTCGATCCCTCGATAGCTTGCGCCGCATTAGGTCTTGGACCCGATGACCTGATAAATGACCTCAACACATTCGGTTTCATGTTCGAGGGTTTATGTGTGAGAGATCTGAGGGTATATGCACAGGCAATTGATGGAACTGTGTTTCATTTCCGCGACAAAAGCGGTCTGGAATGTGATGCAGTCGTTCATCTCCGCAACGGAAACTTTGGATTGATAGAAATCAAACTGGGAGGAGACAAACTTATTGAGGAAGGGGCCAAAAATCTTCTCACCTTAAAGGAACGTATCGATACCACCAGGATGAAAGCACCATCCTTCACAATGGTTCTTACAGCCGTAGGCGATTATGCCTATACACGCACAGATGGTGTGATCGTAGCCCCCATCGGCTGCCTTAAACCCTAAACCCTCAACACTAAACCTTCAATCCTCAACTCTAAACCCTAAACCAACTTTGGCAACTTCAGTAAGACTCATTCGCCGCTATGTCTGGCTCATCGACACTATCCGTCGTGCCGGACGCCTCACCCTTGAGGAAATCAACCAGAAATGGATGGACGAACGGACACTCCGTCTGGAAAATAAGGGTGACGATGAGGTGATGGGAGTAAACGTAGATTACGACTACGACTGCGAGAAAGTGATGTTGCGAGTATATGGCCGTCAGCGTGCCTACATCGAGACATTACCACTCCACAAGTCGCAGCGCCTCGTAAAAGCCGGCAAGGAAAGCTCCGACTACGAGCTGACCATTCGCCCCGAATACGAATTCCAGCACGCCATCCTCGCCCTGGGTCCCGAGGCCGAGATCCTCTCCCCCGGCTGGCTCCGCGACGAGCTCCGCATCCTTGCCACCGACATCCTCCGTCACTATTCCTGACCACGATTGCCCATTCATTAGGCTCCACCCATAGGCGGTAATCTACAGCCTATGAAGTGTCACGGTCTGCCGCAACCCCCTCATCGATTATCCTCTCGACAAAAGATCCGGTTCAATACACAGACAAACCAACGGCAAACCCAAAAAGAAAATATAATCAAAACCGGTTCCTTAATCCAGATCCAGTCCGACTCAAGAATTTCCACCGGCAAAGTAAACAGAAGAGCAATATCGATTACCAATATCATTAATAAAGATGAGATGAAATAAAGAAACAGCCATCTGTACCTCCTCTTCATTCCGGTTGCCGACGCCATGTCACTCTTCGTTTTATTCTGCTCCACGACATCCGTCTCATCCTCAAATACCCCTTCCAGCCATATCCTGAAATCCTCATAACGTCTACCCATATCTTTTTTCCCGCAAAATAAACCACCCCTCCTGCCACATGACGGCAAAACAAGTTAAAAACATCTATCAAAAGTTTAAGAAGAATAAGCCAACTCAAACTTGAATTTGTTATGTATTTGCATGTAATTACATAATTTTATATCTTTGCAAATAGAAATAACTGATATTAATATGACTTCATTCAGAAAAAGAATACTCGAGCAGATTGAAAAGATAGATGCCGGACGTATATTCACGTTCCGGGATTTGACATTTGAAACTGGAAAGACCGCCAACGTTGCGGTTCTCCTATCTGAACTGAGTCGTAAAGGATCACTGGTTCGTGTGGAAAAGGGAGCTTATTACCGTCCCAAGAAATCAGTGTTAGGATTTGGAGAACTCCCTGTATATCAAGATGAACAGTTTCGATATCTGAGAAAAAAGTTGAACGGATATATCACGGGAGCATATGTATATAATAAAATGGGACTAACCGAACAGGTCGCAACCACCATAACGATAGCTACTCCCAATCCTGTCCGCCGTTTCAATTTCAAGAACTTGGACGTGGAATGCGTAAAAGCCTACTGCATGGATTTTTCCGATGAAAGCCTTATTCCATACTTACGCTTGCTTGATGCGATAAAAGACATGAATCACATACCAGGTACAACCGGTCAGGATATCTACAATCGTGTCAAATGTCAATATTTCAATAGATATAATCAATCAGAACTAAAAAAATTAGTATCTTTGGCGAAAAATTATCCACCACGTGTCAGAAAAGTTGTCGCAGACATAATGGGCGACATCGGACAAATCATGATGCAAACAGAAATGGCAAAAACAGTTCTTCCAACAACGCGGTTCAATTTGAATTATAAAACAGCATAGACATATGAATTTACATTCTGACAGGGAAGCGTTTAAGGAAATTATAGCACTTGCCTCTGACCATTTCAATTATGAACAGTCGCTTGTTGAAAAAGATTACAGGGTATCTAAGATATTACAAGATATTTCCATGTCAGAATATGCGGATAAGACCTACTTCAAAGGTGGGACTTCACTTTCTAAAGCCTACGGACTGATAGAACGTTTCTCGGAAGATTTAGACTTGTTCGTTTTCACAGGCGATAAGAGTGCATCAAAGCAGGCAGAAAAGACATTAAATAAGAAACTCTCCAAATATTTAGCCGGGCTCAACAGTGACATATTCAGGAAAGATTTGTCGGAAACAGGTGGTAATTACCGCAAACTGTATTTCTCTTATAATAATATCTTTCAGAGCGTTGGTCTGAAGGAACATCTGGAGGTAGAGATAAAATCTTGCGACTTACCAGACAAAAGATTGATGTTCTATCCGGTAGACAAGCGGGTTATCAGACCGATAGTGACCTCCTTTCTTGAAAGCATCGGACAAAAGAATTTGATAAACACTTATGGACTGAGATATTTTGAAATACAGTGCATCAATCCCCGTAAGACCATTTGCGATAAGATTTCAAGATTAGTAAAACTATCTTACAAAGAAGATGCCGCCGCTCAGTTGGCAAAACACATCCGTGATATTTACGATTTGTCGTCACTCTACAATAATAAGGAATATAACGATTACCTAAATTCAGAAGAATTCTTGGATGCCATGTACCGTGTGACAATAGAAGATGGACTAAACAAGAACTCCTGTTCTCACTTATCATTGGCAGATGCGCCGATATTTAAGGAGGCCGAAACTATCATGGCGTTATCAGAAGTATCCACAGCATATATTTCCGATTTGAAAAAGCTGATTTTCGATAAAAGCAAGTACATATTCCGGAGCATAGCCGTTCACTTTCAAGGGTGAATCCACAGTCCAAA
>CAJUQP010000061.1 GCA_910588245.1 uncultured Muribaculaceae bacterium
ATTTTCATCGAATGCTCAGGAATCAACCGGTGGCACTTCCTCCAAACCTATAATCCTGGACTCGCATCCGATTGATAATAATAGCAAGCCAAAGCCCCATCGCGCACCCATGAGTATGAACATAGAGGCATACTACGATCAGGTTAGACACTCCATAAAGATATACTACGATGGAGAGGCAGACGGCGAAGTCTTCCTATACCTCAACGACAACGTTGTCGGATACAGCTCCGAGATAAATACGACCTTCCAGATTGAAGAACCGGGCATTTACAGAATCGAGATTCTCGGTGAATCATGGATAGCCGAAGGAAGCATCCAACTGTAATCACATATAAACAGACACAACTGTAAAAAGCGTGGAAGCCAATCCCCGATAAGTTGAGGCACATTTTTCTTATCCAAATTAATGTTATATGAAGACATTTAATGACTTAATGCCTTTGGAGATTCTCAGCATCGAAGAAGTTGCTGAAATCAAAGGCGGTACGGTTGACAATCCGGCAGGGTGCAGTACATATGCGTGTCCCGCCAGTTCCGCGGAGACGGCATGCAAGAGCCGTGACACATGCGGATCCATGGCTTATATTCCGGAGGTGCCACCAGCCCCAAGACCCGAGGACCCAACCCCTACACCTACACCTACCAACTAAGCGAATGAAACAAGTGTGCGGGAAGGTCTTGCAAGACCTTCCCGCACTGTAAAACCATAAAATCCATGATACATTTGAATTCATCTTATATCTTAAGGAATGACAGACACAGATCAATCATCTTTGAGAAAAGATCCGCCGACGGAGATCCCTGCATCTCAGGATGGATATCTCGGGTACATCCGGTATACACAATGCTCCTGTCATATTTTACAAAACCTACAGAAATAGATAAGGCGTATGAAATCTGCCAGAGCTTTCTTCAATGCGACAGAGAGAACGCGCAAAAGCTTATTGACTCATTTATCAATGAGGAAGTTCCTTTTTCATCGACAATTCAAGGAGAGATCAGCGAATTCCCCCCAAAACTGCTCGTAGAATCGGAGGGGACTGCAGATAAAGCACATACTGCCATGAAATCATACTCTGCAGAGGATTTCATTTATACACCTCCTGTAGACCTCAAGACCCAAAGGATATTCGTTGCTCCCGTAGGACTGGTATGGGTGGTCACAGACAGATGCGTGACAGACTGCGTGTATTGCTATGCAAATAAGAATCATGCAAAAAAATGGATGGATTCAATACAGATCGAAAGATTCATCGCCGATGCCAAGGTCAGCGGCATACGCGACATATTCCTATCCGGAGGGGAACTTTTCCTTCATCCGGAATGGAAGAGAATCCTCGATCTCCTTCACCGATATGATTTGTGGCCAGGCATGATATCTACTAAAATGCCTATAACCGAAGAAATTGTAGAGACCCTAAAACAATACCCGCCGGTGATGATCCAGATTTCTCTTGATTCTCTTGACCGGCAGACCTTATGTGAGACACTAAAAGTAAAACCTTCATATATCGATGATGTAAAACATGGAATAGAGCTGCTCGAAAAAAACAGGATACACATGCAGCTTGCAAGTGTACTGACAAAAAAGACTGCCAGCATTGCAAACCTTGAGGAGATGAGAATATACCTGTCATCCCTCGGATATCTCAACAGATGGACCATACGTATCGGTTTCCCATCCCTATATTCTTCTGTTGATTATAATAAATGGAAAGTCAACAAAGAATTTAAGTCGGAGCTTGACAAATGGTACGAAGAGGCAGAGGACAAATCTAAATTTACAATATCTCTGGATAAAGGCAAGGAGGAATCCTATAATAAATCCACCACAGGTTCTAAAGATTTCCCGGGCGCTCGCTGCTCTGCCAACATAACCCATATGGTCATACTTCCTGACGGCAAAGTCACAATATGTGAACAGTTGTACTGGAATCCACGCTTTATAATTGGTGACATACTCAATAACAGCATACAGGAGATATGGCAGGGCGCCCAGGCATCAAGGCTTACAAGATTCCCCCAAAATAGTATCGGGGTAAAGAGTCCTTGCGGAACATGTGAACTGTATGACAAATGCCAGTCCTTCCCCAACAAGTGCTATCCGGATATTCTCAAGGCATACGGAGATGACAACTGGGATTTTCCCGATTTGCGCTGTGCGTTCGCTCCGCCGCATATTCATGAACTGTAAACGCTGCCATGATGATCATGCACCAAATCCCGTAAATGATAATGAAACTAATCCTGTCCATTCTATTGCTCTATTCCTGCATAAGCAGCGTATACGGCGCAACATGCCCCCTGACGCCGGACACTGTCACGGAAACTGAAGGAAAACATACGGAGCTCAAGGAACTGACCGTAACCGCCAGGACTGTGAGGATGACCGCTCCGGGTGCCTACAGGCTTACACCCCTTCCCGAGCAGAAAAGGCTCGCGTCAAACCTCATACAGGTAATCTCAAACATGAACCTTTCCATGCTGGCCATCGATGAAGGCACAAATACGGTAAGGATGTCTAACGGAGAGGGTTGTGCCATATATATCAACGGCATAGCCGCCACCCCTCAGGAGATACAGGGGATGCTCCCGTCAATGATAAGATATGCGGAGCTTCTTGATCATCCGAGAGATCCCCGTTTCCAGGGAAACCCGCATGTGCTGAATTTCGTGCTGCGTGACGAGATCGGAGGATTCACCAGAATCTCCGCAAAAGAAAGCTTCCTGAACGGAAACCTGACCTCTGTCGGAGTATTCAACCACCTCGTAAGGAAAAGACTGGCTTTCTCCTTGTTTGCCGGCGGCACATACCGTGACATCCCAAGGGGAGGCTCCGACAACACGGAGACAATCAGGGGTCGTGTGGAGACGCGGAGAGCGACATCCGTGGAGGACTTCGGTTCCCGCGAATGGAACGCACCCCTGTCGGCAAGGATCACCTACACGACCCGGAAATTCATCATGAACCATACACTGGGGTTTTCCCACGACAGGACACCGCACTCAAGAATTTCGGGGACGAATACATATCCATCCTCTCCCGCGGCCATCGGAGAACCTTATGACAGAAACATTTCCGAGAAGTCGAACGTGGTCAGCTGGGGTGCGATGTATTACTTCATATTTCCCAGATATCTCTCGTTAAATATTGTAACCAACCTGAACTATTCGCACAACAACAGCCGGAATGCCTATTCATCACACTCCGGAGACATCATTAACCTTGCCAGGGAGGACGCCTTGTCATACAATATCATGGCGGTTATCTCCAAATGGATGGGTTACAGGAACAACCTGACACTGACCGCAGGTTTCAACGGCATCATGAACAGGGTGGACTATTATCAGGGAAGGGGACGAAACCGCTATGATTTCCCTGGCGGCACACTCATGCTCAGCCACACCCTGAACCTCAGCAAACTCAGGTTTATGACCGTTGTCGGCGGGGAAGTGAATTCCTACCGCACCCGTCATGACGGGAAAAACGGGGGATACACGGAATTCAAACCCGTGCTCGGCATTAACCTCAACCTGACACTCGGCAAAAGCGCCCTCTCCGGATACGTCCAGTACAAGCAGGGCGGCTTGTCGTACAGCGCATTCACGCCGGATACCATAAGACAGGATGAGATCATATACATGACAGGGAATCCTGACCTTAAGGTAGAAAAAACTCTTACGGGGAATGTATCCTGGAATTGGAATGCCACTGAGAAATTCTCCATATCACCCTCCGTGACATATTTATGCTACTATGACCGTATCCTCAGGGAATACTCCGCATATGGCGACGGCATACTGCGCAGATTCGGCAATGCCGGGGAATTCCGCGACATCGACGCCCGGATCACGGCGGCGCTCAATATCCTCGGCGGCAGACTCTCCCTGAACGGGAATATGGGTCTGGAAAGATATTTCTCATCCAGGACACGCATCGGCGGGATAAACGCCTTTTACGGAACCCTCTCCGCCACCTGCAGGACCGGTGATTTCCGCCTCCGGGCCGAATATGACTCTCCGAGGAGGTCCCTCTCCCCGGTCACCGGAGCAAAAAGCAAGATCCCGTCAGCCTATTCCCTGGGAGCGTCATGGTACCACGGGGCCTGGACGCTCGGCCTGTCGATCGACAATATCTTCCGTACCTCATGGAAAACCGGGGAGAGCATTCTCTTATCTCCTGTCTATGACGTACGGAGAACAGAATGGGGTATTGACAGGCATGCCTGTTGCACTCTGACTGCCTCATTCAATTTCGGATACGGGAAAAAGACAAAACCGGACAATGAGCTCGGGCGTGCGGCATATGGCAATTCCTCTATCCTTAAAGACTGATTCCGGGCCATGCGATTCCCATTCGTGAAGCAGAAGGACTCCATGCAGTGCGGAGTGGCGGCCCTGGCCATGGTGTGCCGCCATTTCGGGGTGCCCTACTCAACGGCTTTCCTTGACACGTTATGCAGTCCGACGGCCGAAGGGGTCTCAATGCTCGGCATCTCCCGGGCCGCCACGGAACTCGGCCTCGACAACGTGTCGGGACGGGTAGGCATACGGGAACTCACAGGTTGTCCCTTACCGGCCATCCTGCACTGGAACCAGACACATTTCACCGTGCTCCACAGGGTATCGCACGGTGGACGGCGGTTCCATGTGGCGGATCCGGGAAAAGGACTCGTCACTTACTCACGTGACGAATTCCTGCGGCATTGGGGAAGCATAAGGCACGGCGAGGACGCGAAAGGCGTGGCCATGTTCTTCGAAAAGACGCCACGCTTCGGAAAAGTCACGGAACCTCAGGCCGGCGAACGGCGGTCGTTCCGGTTCCTGTCAGGCTATCTGAGGCAGTACCGGAAGTATTTCCTCCAGATCATCCTCGGCCTTATGCTGGGATGCGTGCTGCAGCTCATACTCCCCTTCCTGACGCAGGCCATCGTCGACCTCGGGATCCGTCACCGCGACATAGGGCTGATATGGCTCATACTGCTCGGGGAGCTGATGATCGTCGTCGGGCGCACGGCCACCGATTTCATCCGCCGGTGGCTGCTGCTCCACATATCGATGCGCATCAACATATCGCTCGTCTCCGACTTCTTCATCAAGCTGCTCAGGCTGCCGATGTCGTTCTTCGACACCAAGCTGATGGGGGACCTCCTCCAACGTATCGGAGACCATACGCGCGTCCAGGACTTCCTGACCGGACAGGCGCTCAACGTCGTCTTCACCATCCTCAGCTTCCTGGTGTTCGGCGTGGTGCTCTTCGTCTACAACCACCTGATCTTCGCCGTCTTCGCCGCGGGGAGCCTCTGCTACGGACTCTGGATAGCCTCCTTCCTGCGGCGCCGCAAGGTGCTCGACTATGAACTGTTCGAGCAGCAGGCCGTGAACCAGAACCGCACGTACCAGTTCATAACCTCGATGCAGGAGATAAAGCTGCAGGACTGCGAGCGGCGCCGCCGCTGGGAATGGGAGGACACCCAGGCCGACCTCTTCGCCGTGCGCATGAAGTCGCTCAGGCTCCAGCAGACGCAGGAGGCAGGCTCCATATTCATCAACGAGGTGAAGAACATCATCATAACGGTTCTCGCTGCGACCGCAGTGATCGGCGGCCGGATGACACTCGGGGCCATGCTCGCCGTGCAGTACATCATCGGGCAGCTCAACTCCCCCGTGGCGCAGTTCATGTCGTTCATCTATTCGCTGCAGGACGTGCGCATATCGCTGGAGCGCATCAACGAGATACACTGCGGCAGGAACGAGGAGCCGGACTCCGGGCTGGCCACCGACTTCAGGGAGGGGAAATCCATAGACATCGACAGTATCGACTTCAAGTATGACCCGCACGCGCTGAAAAAGACAATAGAGGGCGTGTCGTTCCATATCCCGGAGGGGAAGGTGACGGCGATAGTCGGTGCCTCCGGGAGCGGTAAGACCACGCTCATAAAGCTGATGCTGGGATACTATCCCGTGATGTCGGGCTCGATATCCATAGCGGGACGGGATATAAATGAACACAGCCTGAGATGGTGGCGGCGGCAGTGCGGCGTGGTGATGCAGGACGGGGTGATCTTCTCCGAGTCGATAGCGCGCAACATCGCCGTGGACGACGGGGAGGTGGACACGGAGCGTCTGGAGAGTGCTGCCAGGATAGCCTGCATCCATGACTTCGTGATGTCGCTTCCGCTGCGCTACGACACGAAGGTGGGGAAGGACGGCGTGGGGCTGAGCCAGGGGCAGAGGCAGCGCATACTGATAGCGAGGGCCGTCTACAGGGATCCGGCTTTCATCTTCCTTGACGAGGCCACGAACTCGCTCGACGCGAAGAACGAGCGCGAGATCGTGGAGAACCTCGATAAATTTTACAAAGGACGCACGGTTGTGGTCGTGGCCCACCGTCTGTCGACTGTAAAGAACGCCGACCGGATCATAGTGCTCGACGGCGGCAAGGTGGTGGAGACAGGCGACCACGCCTCGCTGATCGCCGCGAAAGGGGCATATTACAACCTCGTCAGGAACCAGCTTGAATTGGGAAATTGAAAATGGAGAGGGATTTCAGCGGATCCAGTCGAGAGGATTGAGTTTCTCGCGGTTGCGCCACACTTCGAAATGGATGGAACTGCGGCTTCTGTCATCCTCATCGGGAGCGAGGGCTCCCAGTCCCTGACCGGCCTTCACCTGATCTCCCACCTTCACAGCAGGAGTTGATATATTGCCATAGACAGTATAGTAGTTGCCGTGGTTAACTATCACAACAGTGTTGTAGCCGGGAAGCATGTAGACCCCCGACACCTTGCCATTATAGACAGCAAGCGCCGAAGCACCCGAAGAAACCTCCGCATCGATACCGGGATTGTCGTAGACCACATCAGGGAGATCAGGCAATGACTGGCGTCCGAATCTTGAAGTCACCTTGAACGAACCTGACGCAGGGCGCGGCAGACTCCCCTTCATCTGGGCGAAATTGCCGGCGGATGCGGCCGGCTTCACATTTGCCGCCACCAGCTTGCCGCCGCTATTTCCATCAGTCTGCGAGCGCGGCCGTCTGCGGCGTGCATCCGCATAATTCCTCTCCTCCACCTTCTTCACATCCTCCTTACGCTTCTTTGCCGCCTCCTGCGCCTTCTTCTCTGCCTCCTGCGCCCTCTTCTCAGCCTCACGCTCACGCTTCTCAGCCTCCTTACGCTCTTTCTCAGCCTGTTTCCTTGCTTTCTCATCAGCCTTAGCCAAAGCTTTCTCCCTGGCCACAGCATCCTTACGCGCCTTCTTGGCGGCCTCTTTCTCGGCCTCCGCCGCCGCTCTCTCGGCAGCCTGGCTCTCAGCAAGAAGACGGGCCTGACGCTCGGCTTCCTCCCGCTGCATCCTCTCCTTCTCGGCCTTCTCACGGGCAACGCGTTCCTCCTCAGCCTTTCGCTGCGCCTCAGCCAGGGCACGCTCCTCAGCGGCACGACGTTCCTCTTCGGCAATCAGTGCCGCGATACGGTTGCGCAGCTGATTAGCCTCCGCCTGCTTACGGCTCAGATGACTTTTCAAAGCATCGCCATTCTTACGCAATTCAGCCACAATCGCATCCTGCCGCGTATGCTGCTGCCGGAGCGTTGACTCTTCCGACTTCTGCCTCTTCAACACCTCCGACTGCTGTGCGCGGGTCTGCGACAGACTCTCCCTTTGCGATTTCAGTTCACGCGTCTTCCCGTCGATGGCTGCCGACTGTCTGTCCTTCCATTCCGAGAACTGGCGCAGATAGCGCATGCGCCTCAGCGCCTGACTGAAATTCTCTGAGGCGAATATGAATGCAAGATCGGAATTGTTCTTACGCGCCACCCTCATACGCTTCACAGCTTTCAGATATTCCGTCCGCAGGCGCGACAACTCCGCCTCGTTAGTGGTGATTCCCTTCTCAAGGGTAGTGATCTTCCCTGTGAGCGCGTTGATCTGCCCAGTTGTTTTCTTAATAGCGGCTTGCGACACACTTATGTCGCTCTCAAGCTTACCGAGTTCGTTCAGACCGTTTTTCACCGATTTCTCATTCTCGCGGATCTGCTGTTCCGTCAGACGTATCTCCTTCTGTGTGTCGGCAGCACGCTTCTTCACATCCGCGGATGTCTCTTTTCGGCCTCCCGCGTTCCGGCGGGAGACAGGGGCGGGCTTTTTAGTCTGTTTCCCGGATGAAGCCTTTGCCTTGGCGGCACTGCGGCGTCCCTTGGTGGCCGACTGCTGCGGTGGAGCCGCCGCATACATGCGGGCACACTCCCCCAGAGGAGTGAAAAAGAGTATGGAGGATATCAGAAGTGCTATAAGCCGGTCAGTGTTGCGTGTCATGTCTTAGAAGGAATGGATGTGTATCCGGTCTCGGTGCAGCCGCTACGGAAAAGGGCGACTTAAAGGAGGCGCCGTATCTTTTTATTTGAAAGATTTTATGAATTTGTCAAACGGAAGTTTCGTAAACCCTGAATTAAGCTTTATCCTGTCGAACCCTTTGGCGTCATATTCCGGTCTGCCGAGCTCAAGCCGGGCCGTATAGTTCCGCTTGTCCGACTGATAGACAAAATCCAGATCGTAACCCTTCTCAAAATACTCATATGAAAGCACCACCGACACGTCAGGCTTATCCACCGGAAGCACCATCAGGGCTCCCGTGAGCCATCGGGGGGAGATCATATAGCCATAGTTGAAGCCGGGTATGGCCGACTCCTTTGTGGCCACCAGCGTCGAGGATCCGTCGGCCTCAGCATATATCTCAACCTTATCGGCCAGCTCCCTGCTGAGAAGACCGAAGCCCGGGATCACAACCCTTCCGAGAATGAGATCCTGAAGATCCGACACACCCCCCGGATAATACGCGAGCGCTCGGGCTATCGGTTCCTCCACATAAGTCTTGTTCATCTTGTTGACGACAAGCAATGTGGAGTCGGCGATCTCGGCTCTCCCGACCTCGCCTACCAGCGGAGCCCTGAGAGATATGAAGATGGAACTGTCGCGCACCATATATATCTTGACACTCGGGCTGAGCGGCAAGCCTGCCATCCTGAACTTGCCGGAGATTCCGACACTCGTCCAGGCTTCCCATGAGGCAGTTATCGAATCGACCGCCAAAAGCCTTTCATCAGCATCGACAATATTCTGCGATGAAGCATTACGCGGCATGGCGGCAAGAAGAATCAGGGCCAATGCCAGCGCTGCGGTTATCTTGTGTGGTTTCATTCGAAAAAGAATGTTTTATGTGTCACTTTTTTCTTCAGCAAAGCGTCGCCGGGCTCGAGCTCAAGCGCCTTCTTCCAGTTCTCCAGAGCCTCCTTAGGCTGTCCGTTCATAAACTGGATATCGCCGAGATGACTGTAAAATTCCGCGTTCTCCGCCGTGCCGGCCGCTTTTGCAGTCTCCAGGGCCTTCGTCTGGTATTCAAGCGCCTCCTTGTAGTTTTTCTTCTTGAAAAGCACCCAGGCATACGTGTCGAGATAAGTCTCATTCTCCGGCTCCTGATCTATCGCCTCCCGGCTCATCTTCTCGGCCCGGTCAATGTCGCCGTCGTTCTCAGCGAGGAAATAGGCATAGTTGTTGAGCGTCATCGGGCTGGAAGGGAGAAAATACAGGGCGTTGTCATATGCTTTGAACGTCTTATCAAGATCGCCCGAAGTATAATACATATCACCGAGCATAGTGTAGAGCGAATTCATGCGGGTCAGGCCATCGTAGCTGAGCTGGGTCCTGGTGCGTGAATCGGTGATTGAATCGGTGAGCGGAAGACCGGGCAGCACGGAATGTATAAGTTCGGCATAGGCTTTCTCAGCCTCTCCGTAATCTTTGGCCATAGTAGCGGCTGAGGCATACATCAGTCTCAGCGGATCGGTTGTCTCCACATGCTGCAGGGCCCTGCGATAAGTGGCCACAGCGTCAGCGCCCCGGTCATCGGCCAGCTGGAAACGCATCAGCGAACCCCAGTATTCTATATTCGAGGGATCGAGGTCTATGGCATATTCTATCTGCTCCTCGGCATCCTTGAAATCACCCTTGGCGCCACTGTAGCGGGCAGCCAGGTCAAGCACCTTGGGCTCATGAGGATACTGCTCCTGCAGCACCGAGAAAAGATGGTCGCCCCGGGCAGTGTCGCTGCTGTCGTCGAGAAGCGTCTGTAGATATTCGCTAAGAAGGGAAAGCTTGTCCTCAAGCTCGAAATCCTCCGACAGCAGAGCCTCATAAACCTTGCTGTCGTATGCCACGCTGTCGCCCGCCGCCTTATAATAATTGGCGAGGGCAAGTTTTGCGGCCCCATTGTCGGGACTGATCCTCTCAGCCTCCTTATATGCCGCCAGAGTGGAGTCGTTGTCGCCGATCACCTCATAAAGATTTCCTTTAAGTATCCTGAATGAAGGTTCGTGCGGATTGCTCGCGATAAGGGTATCGGCCTCCGCCACGGCTGCCAGGGTGTCGCCTTTCGCGAGCATGAAACTCATTTTCTTGAGCGACAGCTGCGGCGACTTTCCCTCTGTCAGTTCGAAGCGGTCGAGGGTCTGAAGAGCCTTTTCCGGCTGCCGCGACGCCATATAGGCGTCGGCAAGCTGCAACAGATTCATGCCGTTGCCGGGCTTCAGGGAATCCAGGCGCTCATATACCCTGATCGCCTCCGGAAGCGTGTCGAGACGCGAAGCCACAAACGCGTAAGAACGCGATTCATATTCATCGGCGGGATACATCTCCACATAAGGCCGCATCAGGGCCAGCGATCTCATAAGCTGACGCCCGCTCTGCATCGAGTCGGTCTGCACCATAAGCCGGTTCATGCCGTAGGCGGACGCCGCCTCCACATATGAAGAATCGGTCATATACGCTTTCTTATAGTATTCATATGCCTGCGGCATATTTCCTTCCGCCTGTTTCCTGGCTCCCTCGAGATAATAATACCTGGCCTTTCGCCTCAGCGACTGCTCCCCGGGGGCAGCCATGGCAGCGATAGCCACCACGGCGAGAAAGAAGAGAATTATGTGGGCTGTCTTTTTCAATGTGTCTGTTGTTGGAAGTGTGGAGTATATTTTTGCGTCTGCCGGTCACAGACGCACGGCTACGTCTGTCCGGTCAGCTCAGGCCTGTGTGGCCGAATGCGCCATCCTCGCGCGCGGTGCGGTCAAGGCGGTCGGTCTCTTCCCATTCCACATGGGAGTATTGTTTTATCACCATCTGGCATATCCTCTCGCCATCGTTGACAGTGAAGTCGTTTTTCCCGAGATTTATAAGGATCACCCCTATCTCGCCACGGTAGTCGGCATCTACCGTCCCCGGGGAATTCGCTATCGTTATTCCCTGATTCAGGGCAAGACCCGACCGAGGGCGTATCTGGCATTCATATCCCTGCGGAAGCTGGATATAGAGTCCTGTGGGGATAAGCGCCCTGTCGCCGGCCTTGAGCGTCACAGGACCTTCGGGAAGATATGCGCGCACATCCATCCCCGCCGCCTCGAATGTGCCGTACTGCGGGAGCGGATGATGGCTTCTGTTGATTATCTTGACTTTGATTCTGTCCATTTATTCATTCATTTGGTGATCAACCGGCGCTGTGCGGCGTCCGGTCATGTCTTTCTAACCGATGTCGGGGCGTAAAAGTTGCGCCCCATGCATAGAACTTACAAAATTAATAAAAAAACTTAACTTTCGCACAAAGCGTCTTCCTAATAGGCACTAATAGGCCCTATATACACGAATCCGGCCGCCTTACATTTGTAAGACAGCCGGATTAAGAGTTATCGCTGACTCCGGGAGTTAGCCCTCGCTGATCGCGTCGTTAGGACAAACCTGTGCGCAGCTGCCGCAATCGATACATGTATCGGGGTTGATGTGGTAGATGTCGCCCTCTGTGATGGAGTCGGTGGGGCACACTGACATGCAGGTGCCGCATGCGATACAGTTGTCGCCAATTACGTATGCCATAATCGTGAAGTTTTAATTATTCGTTATTGTTTCTGATTTGTTATTTGATATGCAAAATTAAACTTTCAATTCCAATTTAGCAACATTTCACGAACCATATTCTGTAATTTGTAACCATTCCAAATAGCATTCTCTTCTCATCCCGGATTGTCTATTGCAAGCCTCCGGGATTTTGCTTATATTTGCAGGGCCGGACCACAAGGACCGCCACTTGACACATGACAGACACGAAACCTCTGATCTCCATCATCACCATAACCTTCAACGCCGCCGCGGAGCTTCTCCCTACGATGGAGTCGGTGGCACACCAGACCTTCAAAGGATTCGAACATCTCATAATCGATGGCGCATCGACCGACAACACCCTTGAGCTCGCAAGGAAATCCGGCACAAAGTCGCTCAGGATATTAAGCGAGCCTGACAACGGACTCTACGACGCCATGAACAAGGGGCTGCGGATGGCACGCGGGAAATATGTGCTGTTCCTTAACGCAGGCGATACTTTCCATGCCGACGACACTCTGGCGCTATACGCCGCTAAGACCGCCGGAGGCCCCGACATCATATATGCCGACACAGTCATCGTCGACGCACAAAGAAACATAATCGGCCCGCGCCACCTCTCCGCTCCCGACATCCTGACATTCCAGTCTTTTGCAAAAGGGATGCTCATATGCCATCAGGCATTCATGGTAAGGAAAGATCTGGCACCTGCCTACGACACTTCTTACCGGTTATCCGCTGATTACGACTGGACAGTGAAATGCATCAGGAAATCAAAACCGGGTAAATGCGTGAATCTACATACCGTTGCGATCGACTACCTCTCCGACGGAATGACAGACCACAACAAGATGAAATCACTCCGCGAAAGATTCTCCATAATGGCCAGACACTACGGCGTGTTGCGTACAGTGACAAACCATATAGGATTCATCGGGCGCGCAATAAAAAGGAAGAGCTTCTGACGACTTTATCCTATTTTTCCGCATTATGGAATTTCAAACCTTGAAATTCCATATTTTTTTGCTAAATTCGCACCTGTATTGCTAATCTATACCAATTTGAAATGAACAATCAGCTACATTCCACAGAACTTGTATCGCTCCGCCAGATATGTCAGTTTGTAAACAATGACAATCTCAATGAGGAGATACTTACTTTCGACAATGTCCCAATGTCGAAAGACGATGTCTTCCCTCTCAGAATCGACGCTCTCCTGATAGCACTGGTCACGGAAGGAACCGGAAGGATAGGTATAGACCTTAAGGAATACAATCTATGCAAAGACTCTCTGATAGTAGTGCAGCCCAAAAACTACATATATCTCTCAAATCATACTCCCGATTTCAGATGTATTGTGCTGGCATGCTCCCACAGGGTGGTCGAGGATGTGCTTCCCAAACTTACCGATACTCTCCCCCTGCTCATGCACCATCGTTCAGAACCGGTGACGCAATTATCTGAGAAAGAGGCGGAGGATATCAGCTTCTTCTATTCAATAATACGCGATAAACTCAGAGGGGAGAAGACTCAGTTCCTAAAGAACAAAGTGCTTTGCATACTCCAGGCTGCCCTTTATGAGCTTATGGAGATATCAATAAAGAACACTGGAGCGGAAAAGACGGCACGCTCACGAAAAGAAGAAATAATGGCACGCTTCATCCTCGCAGTCAGCGAAAACTTCAGGACGGAAAGGCAGGTGGCCTACTATGCCCACAAACTCTTCATCACCCCGAAACATCTATCATCAGTAGTGAAAGAGATTTCAGGACGCACGGCAGGCGACTGGATAGAGAACTACGTGATAATGGAAGCCAAAGTACTCCTTAAGACAACCGACATGACCATTCAGGAAATCGCCGTTTATCTGAACTTCGCAAACCAATCGTTTTTTGGAAAATATTTCAAACACCACACAGGATCCTCCCCCTCAAACTATCGCAAGGAATTCTCCTGACCCTTTTAGTCAATCAGCTCCTAATCATCAGTATCCGGCCATTAACTTATAGCCAATAATATTTCTGAAAAATCTCTGGCGCAGTCTAAGCCCCGGAGATTTTTTATATCATATCCTCAATCC
>CAJUQP010000062.1 GCA_910588245.1 uncultured Muribaculaceae bacterium
GCGCTCCGCGCATCCCCTGACGGAAGCCATCCGGCGAGACCGAAGCAAAAGCGAACAGTCTGTCTGCATCCGGACAAACCGCAAGCTTTTGTTGGCAGTGATGCCCCACGACAGGCAGCCAAGCTTTAATGAGCAATTTGAAATTTGAAATTAGCAATAAGTATTAATTGCCTAACCCGCAACTAATTCAAAATTCAACATTCCAAATTCAAAATTGCAGCAAGCTTCGCTGCTTCCGGTCGCTTCACAAAAGTCTCGCGCATGACAATTAGTATTAGCCTCGACTGAGCCGTGGCACCCGGAACCACGATCCCAGTCTCCAATGCTATAACCCCCTTAGATCATCTAATGGAACTAAAGGAGCTACTCGAGATTCTCAAACTCCTCCAAAGTCTTGAGTTTCTCAAGCAAATCGAGCAAATTCCGATTAGCTATTATAAGCCATTATAAGAATTTATAAGTCTTTATGATAGCATTCTAACTGCGTAGCTAATTATGCATTATGCACTATGCATTATGAATTAATTGATAGCATTCTAACTGCGTAGCTAATTATGCATTATGCACTATGCATTATGAATTAATTAAGTGCATTATGAATTAATTAAGCAAATCATAATTACTAATCGCAAACTGCTAATTACTAATTACAAATTGCCGTTGCTGTCATAACTATCAGGCAGCACTTCCGCGGATGGCTCTCAGCGCCGGTAGGCCGGCGCTGTCAAAGAAACAAAAAGAAAAGGCCATGAAAACCTGTCCGCCGATAACCGACGGACAGGTTTTCATGGCCTTTTTCTTTTACCTCCTGGCACAACCTACGAATTTCCACTTCTGAAATTCGTTTTTGACCTCATTTTTCATTAACTTTGCAACCATCCTCCCATCCTCAGCTATAAACCCTAAACCCTCAACTATAAACCATAAACCATAAACCCCATTCATGAAACTTCTGCAGATACTATCGATCGTGATCCTCTCTCTCGCCCCCCTGACCACACTGGCCGGGGATAACGCAGTATTCAATGTCGCCACCTACAACCTGCGCCAGCTTAACAAAGGCGACGATGCCGCCGGCAACGGATGGTCTCGCCGTTTCCCCGTGATCGCCGACCTCGTCCGCTTCCACGACTTCGACATCTTCGGCACGCAGGAGGGATTCAAGAGCCAGCTCGACTCGCTCGACAAGGTTCTCCCCGCCTACAGCTATATCGGTGTCGGACGCGACGACGGCAAAGAGCAGGGTGAACACTCCGCCATATTCTACCGCACGGATATCTTCGACATGCTCAACAACGGCAACTTCTGGCTCTCGGAAACACCCGACCGTCCCGGACTCGGATGGGACGCCGCATGCGTCAGAATATGCACCTGGGGACATTTCCGTCATAAAGCCTCAGGGAAGGAATTCCTGATGTTCAACCTCCACATGGATCACGTGGGCACCACGGCGCGCATCGAAAGCGCAAAGCTGATAAAGAAAAAGATACTTGAGCTCGGGAGCGAGCTCCCGGCATTCCTGACCGGCGACTTCAACGTAGACCAGAACAGCGACTCATACCGTACGGTGCTCGAATGCGGCCTCCTCGACTCCCACGACATAGCCGGACTCGTCTATGAGACCAACGGCACCTTCAACGGCTACCACACCGACGGCTTCTCCGACCAGCGAATCGACCATATATTCGTGAGTCCTGCGGTGAAGGTCATCAAATACGGAATCCTCACCGACACCTACCGCACCCCGGAAGTTGACACCGAGAGCTTCAACCCTGCAAATGCCCCTGCCGAAGTGACAGTAAGCAATTACAGGGCACGCACCCCTTCCGACCATTTTCCTGTAAGAGCCACCGTGGAGCTCTGAGTTTCCCCGACATAAACCCTGAACATCTGTGACTGTCACAGCCTCCATAGTCGTACACCGTTCTCCGCTCCCGCAGCTCCGCAAAGCCGTGGAGTGCATCCTGCGTGCGGAGGTGGCACATATTTTCATCATCGACAACAGTCCTGACAACAGTCTCTCGGCCATAGCCACGCTCTCCACGCGTATCGAATATTCGCACGTGGAGAACCACGGGTTCGGAGCAGGCCACAACATCGCGCTGCGCCGGGCCATTTCCCTCTATCCCGGAGGCTACCATCTGGTGATGAATGCCGACGTGTGGTGGGAAGGCGACGCGCTGACACCGCTGGCGCGTTATCTGGACGACCATCCCGACACCGGCATGATCGCCCCGAGGGTTTACTATCCCGACGGCCGGCTGCAGTATTCATGCCGCATGCTCCCGACCCCCGGCGACATGTTCGCCAGAAGATTCATACCCTCTTTCCTGACACGCCGGAGGATGAGAGGCTATCTCCTCGCCGATGCCGACCATTCGAAAGCCATCGACTGCCCCTACCTTCTCGGAAGCTTCCTCCTTTTCCGCAACCGAGCGCTCGAGGAGTGCGGCCTGTTCGACGAGCGCTTCTTCATGTATCCCGAAGACATCGACATCACAAGACGCATACACCGCCGCTGGCGCACACTCTACTGGCCGGGCACCGACATAATCCACCAGCATGCGGCCGCGTCACGCAGGAATCCGCGCATGTTCGCCATACATCTGATCAACATGGCCAGATATTTCAACAAATGGGGATGGCTCCGCGACGAGGAAAGGGATCTCTTCAACTCGAGGCTCCTTAACGACATCCGCGAGACGGGGGAATGAACATTGCCACGCCCCGCGACGTTCTGTCTGTGAGGCGGAACCGTGTTGACGACGATTCGCCCGCTATGTCAAACCTGCTTAAACGGATACCATATGGAGAGATTAATACAACGACTGAGAAGACTGATGCCGCTGACCCTGATCGGAGCGTTTCTCCTCACGCTTTCGGCATGCGCGCCGGGCACGCATGTATATGCCTCACCCGACTATTACGAATACGGCTACTCACCCGACGGGTACCACAGGCACAAACCGGGCAAACACAAAAAATTCAAGAAAAAATACAAGAAATATAAGAAATACAAGAAGCATCACCATCACGATGACTGGGACGACTGACCCTGCCAGCCCCCGCTTCTACAGATTCTCAAACACCTCCGACCGTGGAGTGCCGTCGTCGAAGACCACGGGCTTCGGGTCGGGGGTTTTCAGGCTCAGCCCGACGATAAACGCGGCTATGCCGAGACCCGTCAGTATCCACATTATATATGTGAACGTACGGGGAGCACGCTGCTGGAAAAGAGAATATAGAAACAGTCCGAGGGTGATGGCAAGGAACGCCGATCCGTAGAGCACGTTCTTCACCATGTGATCTTCGGCGGAATCAACCAATAGCCATATGAACACCGCGATGGCTCCTAAAAAGAGCACACCGCTGCATATAAGAAATATAAGAGCCCCGTAGGGACTGGAGAACCTATCGTTGTCAAGATATGCCATAGTCCGGTATTTTTGTAGGTGAAAAAAACATCTTCTATCCCTATCCGCAGATAACAACAATCTACGACAAAAGAAAGTTTACATTTGTTCACAAAAATTATCAGTACATGGCACTTTTCCGCCGTCCTCACTTATCATCTGCCATCACAGCTTCACTGTCGCGCCCGGCCACACCGTCTGCCGGACGCGCATCCCGACGCTCCCTGGGCGCCCTTCCCTCCTGTTTCTGCGCAGGCTTACGTCCGGGCGTCTGTCCCGGCTTACGCTCCTGAGCCTGCTCCGGCTTACGCTCAGGGTCGCGCGGCTGTCCGGCATCACGGTCGCGGGGAGGCAAATCGCCTTCAGCGTTCCTGCGCCGCCTGTGGCGGCGCGGCTTCCTCACCGGCGCATCCT
Organism: uncultured Muribaculaceae bacterium; assembly: GCA_910588245.1. GTDB lineage: Bacteria > Bacteroidota > Bacteroidia > Bacteroidales > Muribaculaceae > Lepagella. Next base: position 3,828 of record CAJUQP010000062.1, read on the forward strand.
TGCCCGCAGGCTCCTCAACAGGATTCTCCTTTCCGGCATCCGACATCTCTTCAGGGGCAGCATCGCGGACGGCACCTGTGCAGAGTGAATCCGTGATCAGCTCGGCCACGAAATCGGAAGCCACACTGTTGCCAAGACGGCGGCGCATGGTCTTATAGCCCGACACCTGCCACTCCCTGCGGGGAGAATTCTGAAGAAGGGGGGCAAGCTCCCGGGCTATGGTGTCGGGGGTGCACAGATGAAGCAGCAGCTCCGGCACAATACTGTTGCCTACGATAAGATTGGGAAGCGACACATAGCGCACCTTCAGGAGCTTCTCCATAAGCTTGTAGGTGATACGGTTGCCGTTGCCACGGTAGCACACCACCTGGGGTGTGCCGATCAAAGCCGTCTCGAGGGTGGCGGTGCCCGAGGTGACGATGGCGGCCTGTGAATACTTCAGCAGAGTCGGCGTAGCTCCGAACACTACCTGCAGACCGGGATCCTGCGCCACCTCGCGGTAGAACTTCTCCGGCACCGCGGGGGCAGCCCCCACCACATACTGGAAATCCGGGAATCTCCGGGCAGCCTCTATCATCATCGGCAGATTGTTGCGTATCTCCCCTTTCCTGGAACCCGGGAGAAGCGCGATGATGGGCTTCTCAGTGTCGGCGAGCCCCTGTCTGTCGACAAAATGACGGCGCGGTGGGAGATGCCCGAGGGCGTAGTCGATCTCCTGCACCGAGGGGTTGCCCACATATTGCACAGTGTAGCCGTGCTTCTTGTAGAAAGGCACCTCAAACGGAAGTATGGAATAGAGATGGCTCACATATTTCTTTATCTTTCTCACGCGGTATTCTTTCCAGGCCCACACCTTTGGAGATATGAAATAATCCACCCTTATGCCCAGGGAGCGGGCATAGGCGGCGAGCTTGAGGTTGAAGCTCGGATAGTCTACGAGGATCAGCACGTCGGGCCGGAATTCCCTGACAAGGCGCTTGGCCGCCTTGAGGTTTCTGAGTATCCGCGGAAGTTTCCTTATGACTTCCGAGAAACCCATAACATTCATCATCTCATAATGCACGTCGGGGCGGCATCGCGCCGCCTTTGCCATAAGGTCGCCGCCGAAGAAGCGGAATTCCGCATCGGGATCGAACTGACGCAGCGAGGATATAAGGTTTGAGGCATGCAAATCGCCGGATGCCTCCCCGGCTATCAACATATATTTCATGAAAAAAATAACGCGCTATTCTCTATTGACGGATATACCATCTTTTGGTTTAATCAAAGACCGGCGCCTCCCGGGGGAAAGCATCTATCATGGAGCCCGGGGTGGCGTTGATGATCTCTATGCCCCTGGCGCGGGCATAGCCGGCTATCCGCCAGTAGCTCCGGAAAGCCACGGTCATGCTCCCGAGCACGTCGTGGAGCCGCAGCCCGGCATACGCGGTCCTTACCCTGGTGTGCTCCTCACTGTTGTCCTTATAGAAATGGGGCTGCACGCTCACCACGAAATTCTCGTCGTCCACGCTCAGGGTCCGTGTCCACGTGTGGTCGGCGCCGCAGAGATAGATCCTGCGAAACCCTTCGCGGACAGCCGACATGATGGCCGGCACCATAACGTTGCGCGGGCGCGGCATGCCGAGGCCTCTGTCGATAAGCATCCTGCACAGCCATTCCCAGCCCTCCACAGGCGTGAGGTTGATCCCCTTCACAGTGATCTTCCGGTTGCCTGCGGTCATTGTGCGGGCCATGTCGAGGTATTTCCGGGCCACGAAGAGGGTCATATCCCAGTCGGTATCGGCCAGGCGGCGCCAGAGATCCGCCACATTCCTGTCGGCCGACACTCCATTGAAGAAATGTCCGTCGGCCAGAATGTAATATTCCGGCCTCACGGCGTCGTAATCGGGAGTGTTGGCAAAAAAGTTCACCGCCATGCGCGGGCGCGACATAAGCCATTCCCTACGGGCATCGAGGTCGCGGCGCAGGGACGGCCCGTTGCCCATTATCACCAGTTCCTCCCCCTCTCTTCCCCCCTTCGGGGCGGGACGGCGCGAGAGGATGGCCACTTTCGCCAGAGTGCCGGCCGAGGCGACGGCCGAGGCGCAGAACCGCTGGATTTTCTCAAGTATCATATTCTCCTTATTTCTATGTCAGGACCCGGGCTGACGGATGATATCCGCCACGGGCATAACGCGGGCCATAGGGGCCGCGGCCGCAAATATCATCATTTTTGGCGGTTCTGACAAGTAAAGGAGAAAAAACCATTAAAAATTGTTGCTTCCGCAACCTTCAGGCGCCGTTTTCCGTTGGCATAATACAAGGGCGCCGCTATCACGACAGCCCGGAACCAAAGACAATTAATATCGAAAACCCACGTTATATCATGCAGACAGCAGTTTCCCCCAACACCGGCACAAGACCGCGCCGACGTCTATCGGTTGTCATCCTCCGCATCATCAGAGGCATCGAAAGCCTCAAGCAATTCCATTTCCTCTGATCTGCCCCGGGATAAGCCCTGCGGCGGGGAAGACCGCGCCTTAAGCAAACACGGCAATATCCATACAGGATTGCATGAACGCATTCCATATAAACCCTAACACAAAGGAAAAATGTTAAGCAAGAAAATCAACGATGCGATCAACGAGCAGATCAATTGGGAATTCTGGTCGGGTTATCTCTATCTGGCCATGTCAAACCATTTCGAGTCTGTGGGACGCAAAGGCATCGCGAGCTGGTATCGCATCCAGTTCAAGGAGGAGTTTGACCACGCCCTCATCTTCATCAACTACCTCAATGCCCGCGGAGGCAAAGTGGAGCTCTCCCCCATCGCCGAGGTGCCCCAGTCGTGGGATTCCCCCCTCCAGGCATTCGCCCACACTCTGGAGCACGAGCAGCAGGTGACACGCCGCATCCACGAGCTTTATGCCCTGGCCGAGGCCGAGCATGACTTCGCGACGCGCCAGATGCTCAACTGGTTTGTAGCGGAGCAGGTGGAAGAAGAGGAGACCGCCCAGGACATCATCGACAATCTCACGCTTGTCGGCGAAGACGGCACAGGCATTTTCCAGATCGACACCGAGCTCGGACAGCGCACCTACAACGTGCCCGCCCCTCTCGCCGGGAAATAAGACCGACATCCCGATGCCACGCACACGGCATATCGCCGTCGCCTTCATCCGGAGGCGGCGGCTTTCATTTTTATGGGGTCAGACCCCGTTTTCACCCTCTTTTTAAGGGTCGCGAAGCAAAAAAACTGTGCGATTTCACTTTTTTTTATCATTTGTGTCATTTTTTATCCGATTTTAGTATACGTTTTAAAAAATTTAAATTAACTTTGTATCGTCAATAATCCGGCTTTCAGGGTCCTCCCCGAACAGACGTATTAAAGACAACCGTGTAAGCGGACACAATGTGGATCAATTACACACTCATCATAAATCTTAACCTTTCGCAGCCCCTGCATAAGGTCTCAGCCGATGGCTCGGAATGCGATATATCTAAGTCTAATGGAAAAAGGAATCAAATCAAAACGCAGAATTCTGGAAGTGGCGTTCAATCTCTTCGCCGCTTATTCCTATCCAGATGTTTCGTACTCGCTGCTTGAAAAAGCTACGGGAATCAGCCGCGGCTCGATGGTCTATTACTTCAAGAACAAGGAAGGCATCTTCAGGGATGTGATCAAGACCTTCGTGCTCGACATGGGAAGCATCAACGACATCCCCGAATCCGAGCAGGGCTCGCTGAAAGCGTTCTGCAACGCCGTTGTGGAGTGCCTCGTGAAAGCACAGGAGTTCGCGAAAGCTCACAACATCAAGAACCTCAACGAGGCAAGCTTCAACATCGCCCGCAATGCCCTCCAGTTCATGCCTGAATACAGAGGACACCGCCAGCAGCAGCAGGCTCTGGAGCACGACCTCTGGAAGAAGGTCATCGAGGCTTCGGTCAACTCCGGCGAACTCAGGGGTGGCATCGACGTGGAGAACCTCGCGTCGGTATTCCAGGCCACACGCATCGGACAGCAGGATCTCGGCATCTACAATCCCGCATGCATTGACCCCGAGCACCTCCGCAGGCTCTACGACAGCCTCTACGACGCAGTGAAGGCCTGAGGCCTCCGCCGCACCGCGACTCAATACGGGAGACATGCGCCGCATTCCGGCGCATGCCTCCCGTATTCTCTATATCCCCCGCAACCTGCGGCACAGACGAATACAATACTTTTTTGCCCCCTTTTTCCCATTTTTTCACAAAAGTTGATTATCTTTGCGTCTCACAATCAAAAACCTCCATCAATGGACTTTATCCAGCAAATTGCCGAACGCCTCCGAGGCCTGCGCGACGCCCTCGACCTCGAAGCCGGAGAGATGGCCGCACAGTGCGGCATATCACCGACCCTGCTCGCCGATTACGAAAGCGGATCGCGCGACATCCCCGTGAGCTTCCTCCACAAGATATCCGCCACATATGACGTGGAGATGACCGCCCTGATGTTCGGGAGCGAGCCTAAAATGAACTCCTATTTCATAACCCGCGCCGGACAGGGCGTGAAGGTGGAGCGCACGGGAGCCTATTCCTATCAGGATCTGGCGGCCGGATTCCAGCACCGCCAGATGGCGCCCTTCCTGGTCACGGTCGAGCCTTCCGAGGCCGAGGGGCCACTCACGCTCAACACCCACGAGGGACACGAGTTCAACTATGTGGTGGAAGGCACGCTCGAGATCACAGTGGCCGGAAAGACAAACACCCTGCATCCCGGCGACTCCATAATGTTCGATGCCCGCAAGCCTCACGGACTCCGCGCCGCAGGCGGGAAGGCCGTGAAGATGCTCGCTATTATATCCTGATCAAACAAGCCCCGCCGCGAAAGCGTTTAAGCGGAGGTTCACACTCTTTTTATCATGCTTGAAAAATTTCTTGACAAGACAGAATTCGAGTCATACGACGATTTCATGGAGAATTTCCATGTAAACGTGCCCGAGAACTTCAACTTCGGATATGATGTGGTCGACGAATGGGCCGCTAAGGAACCCGACAAGCCGGCCCTGCTCTGGACCAACGACAAGGGGGAGAAGATCCAGTTCTCATTCGCCGACATCAAGCGCGAGAGCGACAAGACGGCCTCATTCTTCCAGAGCCTCGGCATTGGCCACGGCGACATGGTCATGCTCATACTGAAGCGCCACTATCAGTTCTGGTTCTCGATCATAGCGCTCCATAAGCTCGGAGCAACCGTCATCCCAGCCACCCACCTGCTGACGAAGAAAGACATCATATACCGTTGCCGTATGGCCGGCATCAAGGCGATAGTGGCCTCGGGCGATCCGGTGGTCACAGCGCATATCGACGAGGCTATGCCGGAGTGCCCCACCGTGAAGGCGCTCGTCTCCACAGGCCCGGTGGTGCCTCCGGGATGGTATGACTTCAACTCCTCGATAGAGAAGGCCGCTCCTTTCGTGCGCCCGGAGCATCCCAACACCAACGACGATGTCTCCCTGCTCTATTTCACGTCGGGCACAACGGGAGAGCCCAAGATGGTGGCCCACGACTTCACCTATCCCCTTGGGCATATCATCACAGGCTCCTACTGGCACAACCTCGACGAGAAGAGCCTCCACCTGACCCTGGCCGACACAGGATGGGGGAAGGCCGTGTGGGGGAAGCTCTACGGGCAATGGATCGCCGGCGCCAACGTGTTTGTCTACGATTTCGAGAAATTCGAACCCGTCGACGTGCTCCACATGATCAACGACTACGGCATCACATCCTTCTGCGCGCCCCCGACCGTATTCCGGTTTCTCATCCGCGAGGATCTCTCGAAATTCGACCTCTCCTCGCTCCGCTACTGCACCATCGCCGGGGAGGCCCTCAACCCGAGCGTATATGAGGAATGGCTCAGGCTGACCGGCATACGGCTGATGGAGGGATTCGGCCAGACGGAGACAACCCTGACCGTGGCCACATATCCCTGGCTCAAGCCCAAGCCCGGCTCAATGGGGAAGAAAGGGCCGGAATATGACATCGACCTCATCACCCCCGACGGGCGCTCGGCGGAAGACGGCGAGCACGGCGAGATAATCGTGCGCACCCACGGCCGCAAGCCTCTCGGGCTCTTCAAGGAATACCTCAACGATCCGCAGCTCACCTACGAGGCATATCACGACGGCATATACCACACTGGCGACGTGGCCTGGCGCGACGAAGACGGCTACTACTGGTTTGTAGGCCGCAAAGACGACGTGATCAAGTCGTCGGGCTACCGCATCGGCCCCTTCGAGGTGGAGAGCGCGCTGATGACCCATCCCGCGGTTGTGGAATGCGCCATCACAGGAGTGCCCGATGAGATCCGCGGCCAGGTGGTGAAGGCCACGATCGTGCTGGCCAAAGACTTCAAGGCGAGGGCCGAGGAAGATGCCGAGGCACTCATCAAGGAGATACAGAATCACGTGAAGCGCACAACGGCTCCCTACAAATACCCGCGCGTTGTGGAGTTTGTCGACGAGCTTCCGAAGACCATAAGCGGAAAGATTCGCCGCGTGGAAATCCGCGACAAGAAATAAATCTCCCCGCGCGACGGCTCGCCACCGCATACGCTGCAAAAACGCCACGGAAGTGTTTTTCCGTGGCGTTTTTGCAATAATATGAAAAAAATTGATTAACTTTGCGCTCTGAAAAGGGTATGCCGGCGCCAAGAGCGTCAGTTACACCGGCAGCGGCATGCACTTAGGCTCCATGTCACGCCCCCTTCGGCGGCCACTGACGGAGAAAAGGCAGGTCTGGTAGCTCAGCTGGATAGAGCAACAGCCTTCTAAGCTGTGGGTCCTGGGTTCGAATCCCAGCCGGATCACCCGTCAAGGCTCATACGATTGATTATCAGTCGTATGAGCCTTTCTTTTTTTTTGCCATTTCCCGGATCCGCGCCACGCCTCAGGCTTGGAGGCTCAACCAGATAGATGACGCCAACTCGAGCCTTATAAAGGCGATCCAGTAATAAAAAAACCAAAAACTCCCCCGAAATTTGGTGAAATCAGCAGTTTTGACTACTTTTGCACCCACGAATGATCATCTCTTGGCAAGAGATGCACGTTCTCCACAACCTCAAATCACGCCTACGACTGTGATTTCCGGACTCATGACATCATATCGCGCAACCCTTGTCAAGGCATCGGAGCCGCCGACGAGGGGTCGATGAGAGTACTCTGAGAAATCGCAAAGGTTACATTTTCCTGATGCAGGAAACCTCTGACAACAAACCGGTTGCAATTTTCGAAGCCCTCGACTTCTTCGAGTCGAGACTGAAAGCGTTCGAAGGGGAAAGCCGTAAGGCCTACCGTAAAGCCCTGTCGTCATTCCGCTGGTTCATCACCGGCAGATACTCACGCACCGACCTCATAACCCAGCCCTTGCTCGAGAACTGGTTTTTCAACAATCTCTTCCAGGGCATGAGCTTCAACACAGCCGCGTTCTATCTCGACAAGATCTCAGCACTTCACGGCGCCATGGTCAAGGCGGGGAAGGCGGAGGAGTCGGTGGCGTTCCGCGACATGAGGAAGAAGATACGCACCCTCGATCCGAAAGCACCTGCGCGTCCCGTGACGGAGGCTGCCCTCGGCCGCTTCCTCGACGCCGTGAAAGGATCATCCCGCTCCGGCATTCCCGGGAATCCCATCCTCGACATCCTTCTTTTCTCCCTCATAAACGGCTGCATGCCTCTTCAGCAGATAGCCGCGCTGCAGAAAGAAGACCTTAAGGAGATGGAGGGGGAGAGCGAAGCGATCGCCCGGCGATATGCCGAACCGCGGCGCCGCTACATATTCCCGCTCGACCAGACTAAACGCACTCCGCGCCAGACAGCCGCGTGGATCGACACAGCGGCCGAGGAATGTCTCCGGGCACTCGGCCTCCCCTGGGCCGGAAACGCCGGGCAATCGGTAAGGCTCCTATGGGCATCCGTGGCACTGCGTTGCGGTGTCGACGGGTCTTCGGTGGTGGCTGTCCTCGGATCAGTGCCCGCAGGCCTCTCCTTGCTTTCCATATGCACCCCTGCGGAGCTGCAGGCTGCCGACCGTGAGGCCATAGTGCGCACCGTGGCGGCCGCTCTCTTCAAAGACCGCCTCCACTGGTTTGCCATGCACTTCCGCCCCTACGTGAAGTTCAGCCAGCTGCTCACGCGCCTGGCCGAGATAAGGGATGCCGTGCCGCAGCCCGAGCTCTTCTACCCTTGCGAGGAGATAGCGCGCCGCATCGGCAAGCGCCTCGTATGGGAGGAGAAACCCATTCTCAGCGACATCCTCTTCTTCCGGAGCCGCGTCTCCGACGTCTATCCCCTCCTGAGCCGCATCTACGACCTCGCCTGGTGTTTCCGCGACTCGCGCGACCGTGGAAGCAGCTACTCCATCATCCCTCAGCGATCGATGGACGCCTTCCAGCAGGCCATAGGCGTCTTCACCCCCGACTTCGAGGTGGCCCCCATCGGGGAGATGCGCCTCAATCCCGACGACAAGGTCGTGATCATCGGCGGCGACTACCCCGCGCAACCCGGCACCGTAATAGGCATGGAGACAGACCCCGAACACGCCGGCAACATCATCTACCGCATCGAATTTCTCACCCCCCTCGGCCGCTGGAACGTAGGCGTCGACGCCCGCCTCGTCCGCCCCGCCTGACAGCGAAGCAAGTTGTTCGTTGTCGGACTGGTCAGACCTGTCAGACTGGTCGGACTGGTCGGAAAACGGACAACTGAAAACCGACAACCAAAAATTCCTCTGCGAGCCCTCTGCGCCTCCGCGTGAGGTTTACGTCTCATAACGGCCAACCGACAACCCAAAACGGAAAACCCAAAATAAATGAAACACCTTCAATTGCTTTTACCCCTCCTTTTGCTCCTCACCATCTCCCTCCCCACATCAGCACAGACAAAACACGAAGTCCATCCCGTCTACATCGCCAACCTCCTCACCAACTCCATCTCCACCGACGAGATGTGCGAGACCTGCCGCTTCTACAACCTCACCGAGTCTCCCTCCGCCGAAGGCTACACCGTCTTCACCGACTCCCATGGCAACGCTATCCGCTTCAAGATGACACCTTCCGGAGGGAAAACCCACCCCGACCCACTGGTCGAACTCCATACCAAAGACAGTAAAAAGACCATCGAAAAGATCCTCCGCGAAACAGGCTACCACAAACAAGCCGACGCCTACATACGCGGCACCATCCACGCCCTCTCCCATACCCGCTGTCTCCTCACCTCCCGCGGCACCCGCCGCATCCTCTCTTTCCTCAAAGTACACAATAAATAGTCCGAGAGTAGTCCAAATCCCAAAACCGACAACGGAAAACATCTTCACCTTTCACTCTTCACCCTTGACGCTTTGCGCAGAGCGCACCACTCTGACCTATAACTTATACCGCCTCCCGCTAACCCTTCTTTAGTCCGTCAGTCATTAGTGAGTTAGTCATTAGTGAGTTAGTCATTAGTGAGTTAGTCATTAGTGAGTTAGTCGCGAACAATCGGTCGCCGCAAGACCCAGTATACAGCTGCGTTAGCTATGGGACTGCGGCTTTCCAGCCGCAGCTACCGTACACAGCCGTCAAACAACAGTCAACTGAAACCCAAACCAATAAAAACCAGTCTTAAGAATAAACCTCCTCACCCCCTGGTTATCCTGGCAATCACTCCACGCCCCATGTGTCTCACAACAGACAACGGAAAACGGGGAAAACGGCAGCCAAAGGCGCAAAGCACATAAAACTATCCTGTTATAATCAGAGGAATCAGTCCTCCTGATTCACCTATGCAGAGTAGGCATTTACGCACATCAAGAAACAGGATTTTAAAGAATTTCCCTAGGTTGCTTTGTTATTATATCAAAAAGACCTATCTTTGTATAACA
>CAJUQP010000063.1 GCA_910588245.1 uncultured Muribaculaceae bacterium
GCGTCCGTTTGTCCCCACCGGCGTCACCTCAGCCCACCGCCAGCAATGGCTACTGCCTCATCCCCGATCCGGCACAGCACGAAAAGATCCGAAGGCGAATGCCGCCATGATGGCCCTGAGAAGCCACCATTACGAGAACATTGACATTCTGCAACCCCCGTCAGAGGAGATTCCCTCTCAGCCCGGCCTTGCCGGGCCTCGCGTGCCGCGGCCGGATGCCGCGGTTCCTGCCGCCCCGGCTGCGTAGCTCTGGGACTGCGGCTTTCCAGCCGCAGCTACCGTCCCAACCGAGTCAATGGGAAAGGAAGCCCCGGTAAAGGGAAAACAAGTCCCATCCCCCGGCCAAAAAATCCGCCGGATGGCACCGCCGTGTCGAGGCTGAAAGCCTCGATCCCCCGTCCCCCACGCCCAAACAGAACAGCAACCGCAAGTCATTGTTCTGTTCTCCGACCAAAGGGAGGAGCTGTCGGCAAAAGCATCTCTACCGGACCTAAAAAGCGGACACTTAAAAACGCACCGCCGGCCTTGTGGCGACGGGTACGTCGCCACAAGGCCGGCGAGGCAGGTGGAGTGCCATTGGATTCAGTCTGCAATTTGAGGATCAGGCGTCTTTGGCCTTGGCCACGCGCTCGTCGGAGCGCTCCATGGCTATGAGGCGCTCCTTCTTCTCCACGCCGCCGGCATAGCCGGTCAGGCGCCCGTCGCTACCCACGACACGATGGCACGGTATGAAGATCGACAGCGGATTGCGCGCACAGGCGTTGGCCACAGCCCTGACGGCAAGAGGGCGACCTATGCTGCGGGCCACCTCACGGTAGCTCTCCGTCTCCCCATAGGGGATGCCGGAAAGAGCCGCCCACACGAGGCGCTGGAATTCCGTGCCGAACATGCGCAACGGAATATCGAATTCCTCACGGTCTCCGTCGAAATATTCATCGAGTTCCTTTCGCGCGCGCTCCACCACAGTCCATTCCTGACCGTAGTCGGATTCGGCGCCATGCTGGCGGAGAAATTCATGGCAGACTGCAAGACCCTGCCAGCTGCAAAGACAAAGTTCATTTCCTATCGAGGCCAGGTACAGGAGCCCCAGGGGTGAATCATATTCCTTGACAACCATAATCAATTATCAGCTTAGGGAGGTTAGGGATAAAAATCAAACTTTTTTATTTAAACATCCTTTCCCACAAAAGTTCATGTGCAAAAATAACAATTTTCTCCCATACCTCCATAACATATGGGGCAACTTTTTGCAATCTCAGTTATCAAGGGCCTACGGAAATAGCTTTTATATGTGCAGCGCAAGGACGTTTTATAAAAGACCTATGCCATGATTTCCATGAAAAAATATTAACTTTGCAACCGTATTGAATAAATAGCAAATAAAATGAAAATCCTCATACTCGGAGCCGGCAAGATGGGCTCCTTCTTCTGCGACCTCCTCTCCTTCCGTCACGACGTCGCAATCATGGACCCCGATCCACAGCGCCTGCGCTTCACCTTCAACGTGCGCCGGTTCACAACCCCGGAGGAGGTGGCCGACTTCGACCCCGACATGGTGATCAACGCCGCGACGGTGAAATACACCCTGCAGGCTTTCGAGGCCGTGCTCCCCTATCTGCGCCCGTCGGCAATACTCAGCGACATAGCATCGGTGAAGACGGGGCTTCCTGAATTCTATGAGAAGTGCGGTCATCCCTTCGTCAGCACACACCCGATGTTCGGGCCGACCTTCGCCTCCCTCTCCAATCTCCGCAACGAGAACGCCGTGATAATAAAGGAGGGGGACCACTTAGGGCGCGTATTCTTCAAGGACCTCTACAACGAGCTGAAGCTCCATGTGGTGGAATACTCTTTCGAGGAGCACGACGAGACCATCGCCTACTCACTCTCCATACCTTTCGCCTCGACCTTCGTATTCGCCGGCATCATGAAGCACCAGGACGCCCCGGGCACTACCTTCAAGCGCCACTACGATATAGCCCGCGGTCTTATGGGAGAGGACGACTATCTGCTGAGCGAGATCATGTTCAACCCCCACACTCCGGCGCAGCTGGAGAAGATACGCCAGCAGCTCGCCGAGCTGCAGACCATCGTGGAGAACCGCGACAGCGAGAGCATGAAAGCTTTCCTGACGCGCCTGCGCGAGAACATCAAGTGAAGTGTGAAGAGTGAAGAGTGAAGGGTGAAGAGTGAAGGGTCAAGAGTGAAGGGTCAAGAGTGAAGAGTCAAGAGTCAAGAGTCAAGAGTGAAGTTGTCTGACTGGTCAGACCGGTCGGACTGGTCGGACCGGTCGGACCGGTCTGAAAACAGAAAACTTTAACCTTTAACCTTTAAACTCTCAACCCTCACCCCTCAACTTTAACCTTTAACCTCTAAACTCTAAACTTTATTACGGCGTTTTAACCTTGAAAAACACTTTTCAAGGTTATGCTTCAGAAAATCTCAGACAGAATAAGGCATTTCTTCCATGTGGTCTCCAACATCAGGCCCATCGTCTGGATATGCCTCTACATCATCCTCGTGCCGATATTCGCACTCATCTACTGGTGGCTCCCCGACTCTCAGTTCCGCATTCCTGAGGGTGGATCGCCGGCTTTCGGTTCGTGGCTATACTACAGCATTGTCACCATCTCCACACTCGGATTCGGCGACTACACGCCGGCCCACGGCTGGGCACAGGCCGTGACCGCCATAGAGGTGGTGTGCGGCTTGAGCGTATTCGGATTCTTCCTCAACTCCGTGGGCTCCATGAAGTCGGAGATCGACGTGGAATCGGAGATCGAGAAACAACGCCGCGCCAACTTCGCCCTCCAGAAAGAGAAACTCTCCATCTGCGCCCCGGCCATCATCCACAACATCAACGTATTCCTCTCCTACTGCTACGCAGTGACCACTCCCTTGGCCCGGCGCGGCGGCGAGGACGCGCGCTTCAACCCCGACTTCAAGTTCAGCGACATGGCCGACCTCTTCAAGCCCTCGGGACTCTCGATGGACAACACCCGCCTCCCGGCCGTAGACCGCCTCCTGAAATGCGCCGCACGCACATCGCTGAGCCTCGACTCCCTGCAGACGCACGTCGACCTCTCCCTATGGCCCGAGATTCTCGAAGATTGCTTCGCCTTCGTGGCCAACTACCAGATGTTCTCCTCCGAAGACTCCCTGTCGCGCTCCCCCCTCACCCTCCTTCCGCGCGACCTTCCCGCCACACGCCGCGAGGCAGAGGCCCGGATCGCCGGAGAGATTGCCGCCTGGGACGGCCCCGTAGACCTCAACAAGGGTGGCAGCCTCCTCCCTGTCTTCGAGCTTTATTATTTCATCAGAGACAACGCCGCCTTAGCCACGAAACTCGAGGCAGCCATCACCAAAGCCGCCGAATCATGACCTCACCCGCCAACACACCCCACCCGACGCCGGCGTCCCCGACTTCCGGAGGATATTATATCTTCCTTATAAGTTATCTCGTGCTCCTGAGCGCCTTCGGCTCATTCGTCAACGACCTCTACCTGCCGTCGCTTCCCGAGATGGTGACATATTTCCACACCACGCGCCCCACGGTGCAGCTCGGGCTCACATTCGGCATGATAGGTCTCAGCGTTGGCCAGGTGGTGCTCGGTCCGCTCAGCGACCGCTTCGGGCGCAAGCCAATACTCATCATCACCCTGATCGTGTTCTGCATAGGGGCAGTCTGCAGCGTTTGGTCGCCGACCATCCATGTCTTCATCTTCTGGCGCCTCGTGCAGGGGCTCGGCGCCTCTGGAGGCTACTTCCTGGCCCGCACCATCCCTACCGACCTCTACGGGGGACGCGCCCTCGCCAAGGTCATGGCCCTGGTGGGAGCCATCAACGGCTTCGCACCCGCGAGCGCGCCGGTGATCGGCGGCTTCATCGACAGGGCCAGCGGATGGCACGGCATATTCTGGACCCTCGCCGCCTTCAGCGTCGTCCTCCTTGCCATAACGTTCTTCTTCAAGGAGTCGCTTCCGGCAGCGAGGAGAGTCAAGGGGCATTTCGGAGTGGCATTCAAAAACTACGTTGTGCTCGCACACAACCGCCATTTCCTCATCCACGTCATGCTGAAAGGGAGCGCCTTGGGAATGCTATTCGCCTATATCTCATCGGCCCCCTTCATCATCCAGGACCACTATGGCTACGACCAGCTCCAGTTCGGACTATTCATGGGCTTCAACGCCCTCTTCGTGGCAGCAGGGTCGATGCTGTCGCTGAAGTTCAAGCCGCTCAAGAAAGCCGCGGTCGTGGCCGGCTGGGGACTGACGGCCACCATAGCCGCGCAGGCCGTCTGCTTCTACACCGTCAGGAGCGTCTGGGTCTACGACACCCTGAATCTCCCGATGCTCTTCTGCCTGGGCATGATCTTCGCCGTGAGCAACACACTGGCCATGAACGAGGGGCGCGACTGCGCCGGCGACGCCTCGGCGTTCGTCGGCTTGGCCGGATATGTGTTCGGAGCAATCGTCAGCCCCCTCGTGGGGCTGGGCAACATACTCCATTCCACCGCCATCACACTCGGCATACTCACCCTCATCACCCTCCTTTTCTCTTATCTCTCGAAGCAGCTCAGCCCCGACCTTGTGCCACAGACCGACGGGCAGGCTACGGGGAATGGTTAAATTATGTAAAAAAGTCATCTTAATTGACACAGAAAGCTTTTTTATGCGTCTTATATATGGCAATGCTTAATGCATAATGCACAATGCTTAATGCATAATGCATAATCATCCAGCAATGCACAATGCATAATGCATAATGCACAATCATACAACGATGCATTATGCTTTATCATCCATAAATGCCGGATGCATAACGAGGAGATTTAAAACTCTCATATATGCACTTTGCCTTTAGCCGGACAGTTACCCCGTGGTGAGTCCACGAATATCTTATAAACATATCTACAGGAATGAAACCATTTTCAAGCAAGATCTTTCTATTGCTTCTTCTATCGTACACTCTGCCGGTGCTTGGCGCCGACTATAAGGTGAAAGGCACCGTCACCGACTCCATCGGCAACGCCGAGAGTTTCGCCACAGTCAGGGTGTTCACCCTCAACGACACCATCCACCCCGTGAAGGGGAGTGTGGCCGACGATGCCGGCCAATTCTCCGTCAGCCTCACCACTCCCGGTTCCTACCGGGTGAACATCATAGCTTTCGGCAAGACACCGGAGAACCGCGACATAGCCCTCTCGGAAGAATATCCCACAGTCGACCTCGGCGAGATAAAGGTGCGCGAGGCATCCAACCTTCTCGAGGAGGTGGTCGTCACCGCCCAGAAGCCGCTTGTCACCAAAGAGATCGACCGCATAGGCTACGACGTGCAGTCGGACCCCGACGCCAAGACGAACCAGCTCGACGAGATGCTTAAACGCGTGCCGCTCGTGAGCGTCGACCCCGACGGCACCATCAAGGTGAAAGGCTCCACGAGCTTCAAGATCTACAAGAACGGGCGCCCCAACAATTCGTTCTCGCGCAACGCCAAGGATATATTCAAGTCGATACCGGCGTCGATGATCAAGAAGATAGAGGTCATCACCGATCCCGGAGCGCGGGAGGACGCCGAAGGGACCTCCGCCATACTCAACATCGTCACGATGGAGAACACCACAGTGCGCGGCGTGATGGGAAGCGCGGGGATAGGCTACCGCTACCCGGGGTATCCCATGCCCAACATCTGGCTTTCGTCGCAGATCGACAAGGTGTCGTTCTCCGTATATGTTGGCGGACAGATACAATCGAAGAAGCAGATGAAAGGCAAATCCGAATCGCTGACCCACTACGAAGAGTCGGGCAACGACCTTACATCCACCTCTGAATCGACGGGCAACGGCTACCTGACCTTCTTCGGCACCGACGCCAGCTATGAGCTCGACTCCCTCAATCTCTTCACGGCCGAGTTCGGAGGCTATCTCTATGACTTCCGCGACAGGAGCCGCGGCCACACGGCAATGACCGACGCCGCCGGGAATCTCCTGTATTCCTACAACACCATCTCACGCACGAAGCCCAACCGATATTTCGACATAAACGGCGGCTTCAATTATCAGCGGTCTACCCGCCGCAAGGGGGAGACCATCACACTCTCCTACCTGATCTCGACCACCGACCAGAAACAGCATTCCACCACCGACTATGAAGACCAGGTGAATGTGCCCGTGCCTTACACAGGGATTGACAATGACTTCAACCTCAACTTCATCGAGCACACCGGACAGATCGACTGGACACGCCCCATCAACGAACACAACAAATTTGACGTCGGCTCGAAATACATAAACCGCCGCAACCATTCCGTCAACGACATCGACTATCTCGACGACCGCACGGAGCATTCCGACTTCTCCCATATCACGCAGGTGCTCGCCCTATATTTCGACTACCGCATCAACTACAAGCGCTTCGGGGCACGCGCCGGCCTCCGCTACGAGTACTCGCGCCTCTCGGCAAAATACAAAGACGGATCGAACGACCCCTTCCACAGCAACCTCAGCGACTGGGTGCCCAACGCGGCCATCTCCTACAACATCAACGACGCCAACACGCTTAAGCTCTCCTACTCCTCGCGCATCAACCGCCCCGGCATCTCGCAGCTCAACCCGGCCGTCGTGGAGTCGCCCTCGTCGATCTCCACCGGTAATCCCGACCTCGGCTCGTCGCGCCATCAGTCGCTATCGCTCAACTATAACCTGATAAGCCGCCGCTTCACCCTCGACATGAGCGCCGGCTACAGTTTCTCCAACAATTCGGTGATAGCCGTGCAGAACCTCATAGACGGGGACATCCTGAAATCGACCTACGCCAACGCCGGGCGCCAGCGTTCGGTCAACCTCTCGGCATGGGCCCAATGGCAGATAACACAGAAGACCTCCTTCATGCTCAACTTCAATTCCGGCTGGAGGCGTTACGAGAACCGCTCGCTCAACATAAGGGAGCAGGGATGGGAAATAAATTACTTCGGCCGAATCCGCCAGCGCCTACCCTGGGATCTTGACCTGTCGGCCTACTTCAGCGCATGGAAGCCGGGGGTATCGCTATATACAAAATACGAAACATCAATGTCAGACCATCTCTTCTACGGAGTGAATCTCCAGAAGTCATTCCTGAAAGAGAAACGCCTGAATGTCAACATCGGGATATACAATCCTTTCAGGAAATCGACAAGAATGATCACCACCGTGCCTCTCAACGCCGGCTATACCGGCTACTCGAAACAGTGGATGTATAACCAGGCCAACAACGTCTCCCTCTCCGTGAGCTACCGTTTCGGATCGCTCAACGTGCAGGTGAAGAAGACTGCCGCGAAGATCAACAACGACGACGTGGAGAACCGCAAAAACTGACCCCCCGCCCCGACCGACACTATCTGAAATAAAGGAGAGAGTTGAGGGTTGAGAGTTGAGGGTTGAGAGAGCACTCAGACAGGTCAGACTGGTCTGACCTGTCTGACAATAGGAAACCCTCAACTCTCATCCTTCAGCCCTAAACCTTAACCTCTCAACCATAAACCTTCAACTTTAAACCCTCAACTTTAACCTTTAACCTCTCACCTTTAACCTTTAACCTCTCACCTTTAACCTTAAATTTTGCCATCCTAATAAATTTCTCTATTTTTGCATATAAAAACACCCGCAAAGATATGAAGACATTCCTAAGGATACTCATCACGGCCATCGCAATCATGGCGCTGCCGGGAACGGCACAGTCGCAATTGCGCTACGGCATCAGGCTGGGAGGCGTTTTCGCCAAACCGTCGCCGGGAAATGCCGGCGACCTCTCCGTGGCCGACGGCAGCGGATTCAGCGGTGGTCTCGCGTTTGAATACCAGGCCCCTAAGTCAGGGCTCGCAGCCGACATGGCAGTGCTCTACACCCGTTTCAACACACGTTTTGAATCAACCCTCGCAGAGAAAACCGATCCCGGCAGCAATTTCATCGAAGTGCCGATCCATGTGAAATATAAATTCTGGCTCCCGGCATTCCACAATCTCTTCGGCCCGATGGTCTACACCGGTCCGTCGCTCATGACGCGCGTCGGCAGCCATTCTTCAGCAACTTTCCTCCCCCATCCGGAGGATGCGCCATCCTCCTCCACTCCCGCCGCCATCTCTACCGTCTCCACAAAGACCTTCCAGCCCGGATGGGATGTAGGAATCGGCATCGATATCGTCAACTTCCTCCAGATCAATGCCGGCTACCGATTCGGGCTGGGCAACGCCTTTGACTCCGCTTCAGGAGCCACCATGCGCACAAATGGCTGGACAGTCTCGGCCACGCTCCTGTTTGACTTCTGACCAGAGATTTAGCTTAATGCATAATGCACAATGCATAATGCATAATTAGTCATTAAGCAATCAACTAAAATAGCGACTATAGCTATTAAAGTCATCCCCGATTCTAAACTCTCAACTCTAAACTCTCAACTCTAAACTCTCAACTCTAAACTCTCAACCCTAAACTCTAAACCCTCAACTCTAAACTCTAAACCCTCAACTCTAAACCTTTAACAAGAATGAATACAAAAGATTTCACCAAAGCCCTCACGCTTATCGTGGAGGACTACATAGCCGGCGAAGAAGCCTACAGCGACGACGTGCAACTGCAGATCAACACACTCACGTTCGACATGGAGATAGCGGACCCCGAGAACGACCTACCCGACTGCGACTACTACCCCATGATGGACCTCGTGAGGATGAGCACCAAGAATCCCGGCCAATGGGAACCCGATCCCGACGCCATCGCCGAAGTAGCCGCCGAATACGTCTTCACCGACTAAAATGCCTGCACGTCTATCTATCATTCAGCACTATCTGCCGGCATCCATGCTGGCATTATGGTCGTGTCTCGCCATCGCTCTTGGGGCGATGGCGCAGACGCCTTTGCTTTTTTCTCCTATTGAAAACCGCGACGGCAGTGCTTGCATACGAAGCATCATACGCCTGACTGATGGAAGAATGGCTTTTGCCACACTTGATGGAATAGACATCTTTGACGGCTCAGGATTCTCACACCATGCCAAAGTCACCGGCGATCTGTTGCCGTTGTCCAAGTATGAGGGTTTTCACCATTTATACCTTTCCAATTCGGGGAATCTGCTATGGATAAAGAACTATCATGAGCTCCAGTGCCTCAATTTAGAGACAGGGCTTTTCATATCAGACATGCCCGCATTGATGACGAAGCTTGGATTTCCATCTAATATAGATGACTTCTTTTGCGATCAAGGAAACAGGATATGGGCAATCACAGGCAACAAACTTATCCAGCCTGAATCAGGAATCAACATAACCTTAGATAAGGGCAACCCCATACTTGACCTCACATCCGACCTTAAAACAATATATCTGTTCACTAAAAACGGAAAACTTACCGCTTATTCACTAACTTCCGGGAAACAATTATATTCCGTGGATACTTATCCTGAGGATGAAAACTGGAAATTCAGTGGCACGTCGCTTGTAATAGAAGGCAGAGACGGATATTATCAAATCAGAAATGGCAAAATCGGAGGTTTCTTCCATTTTAATCCAACTACAAGGAAATGGAACAAAATACTGGAATCCAACCTACGCCTCAACACCATAGCTGTTGATGACTCATGTGCTTATATATCTACCAACAATGGTCTGATTACTGTGAACATTTCTTCTTTCAAAGCATCACATACACCTTTTATACGCACAGAATCCGGGCATCTTCTTGCCTCAGAAATAAGCACTATCGCCACCGACGACTCGCATGGGATATGGCTCGGTCTTTTGAACCGAGGAATCTTATACTATCATCCGAATGCTTTTCGATATCTGGAAATACCCAAATCGAATACAGTTCACACAAAAGGCTCGCTCCCCTCATCTGTTTTTTCCGAAAACCAAGATCAGACCGTAACCATATTTCAGCCACCAAACAATCTCAGAGTATCACTTTCAAACGGTTTTGTCAGACAGGTAAATACATTACCTCAAACAACGCTGGCCGGAGAGTATGGCAGTAATGAATCTTTCATCGCTTCTGACGGGTCAATCTTTTTCAATGAAGGAAGCAGATATGCAGTTTTTCTGAAAAATGATAACCCCAAAGATCACTGTTCCGTCAAACCAATACTTCATTCCATACTTATAAATGGAGTGGAGATAGAGACACTCGGATCATATGATGGCAACACTATTCTTGATAAAGCCATTGCGAAAACAACTTCCATTGTCCTGTTGCCTCATCAAAATTTCCTGACATTAAAAATAAGCGCTCCACTGTATTCCCCTTCTATACCATATTTCGCCTACATACTTGATGGCATCGATAGAGAATGGCATGTCGCGAAAGGGGAAGGAGCCACCGGCAGGATGCTTTCCGCTTATTATACCGCCTTGCCACCCGGGAATTATACATTTAAAGTCAGGGATGCATCATCAGAAAACAACCCAGAAACCCGAATAGCAATCAAAGTGCTGCCTCACTGGTGGCAAACCGGATGGGCAACCGCCCTATTCATCCTGTTATTCCTGCTGGCAGTAGCAGCAATAGCAATATCATATGTTCACTACTCCAATAAAAAGATAGCCCGTGAACAAAGAGAATCATTTCTTCTTGAAAGGATTCGGAACCTCGTGATTCAGATTGACAACTTCAAGGCTGAAGCACCAGACGAGCCTGACAAAACATCTCACCATAATAATGTCAATGAACAAAATGAGAAAGAGAATCAAGAAAAGACTCTTTCCGATACCGACAAAGCATTCGTCAACAAAGCAATTGAAGCTGTTGAAAAAAACCTCAACACACCTGGCTATTCCGTAGTGCAATTAAGCCAGGACCTGTGCATGGACAGAACCGGCCTTTATCGCAAACTCACAGCCCTGCTCGATCAGTCGCCAAGCATATTCATACGAGACATACGACTTCGTAATGCCGCGCGTCTTCTAAAAGAAAACAAACTGTCGATAACTGAAATCGCCGAACAGACCGGATTCAGCTCCACATCCTACATGAGCAAATGCTTTCAGGAACGCTATGGATGCCGACCTTCCGAATATACGAGTAAAAATCAAGACACCACACCAGAAGTCTAAAAAATCCCGCCCGACAATCCTATAATCCTAACTTCCCTTTTCACGCACATTTATAGACTAATTTCAACATGAATGTTGTTGCTTTCAACATCCATGTTGCAACGCTGGCCTTGGAGCATTGTAATTTTGCGGCATCTTATTAACAAACCAAACTATCATGAAAAAATTGATTCATCTATTGCTCATGCTGGCTGTTTCTCTAACAGCATATTCTCAGCAAAGAATTTCAGGGCAGGTCGTTGATTCCAAAACGGGAGAACCAATCATAGGCGCGACCGTGCTGCTCAAATCAAAACCGTCAATCGGCACAGCCACTGACCTTGAAGGCAATTTCCTATTGTCCGTGCCCTCACTCAACGAGATCATCAAGGTAAGCTACGTAGGTTATAACCCTATTGAGCTCAAAGCCGAGGGGAAAATGCTTATCAAACTCATGGAAGATTCCAAAGCCCTCGACGAAGTAGTAGTGATCGGCTACGGCATTCAGCGAAAAGCTGACGTCACAAGTTCCGTGGCAAGTGTCAAATCGGAAAACTTCGTAAAAGGTGCTGTGAAAGATGTCGGACAACTGATTCAAGGCAAAGTGGCAGGTCTTGCAATCACCAATCCTTCCGGAGATCCCACGGGAAACACCCAGATCAGATTGCGTGGGACAAGCACCATAGGCGGAGCAAATACTGCTCCATTGATCCTGATTGACGGAATACCCGGCGATTTCAACACCGTGGCGCCGGAAGACGTGGAAAGCATAGATGTTCTTAAAGACGGCTCCGCTGCTGCGATTTATGGAACCCGTGGCACGAACGGAGTAATACTTATCACTACCAAACAAGCTAAAGGAGCCGAAATCTTTAAAGTGGATTACAGCGGTTATGTCAGCACTTCTCATATTTCAAAAAAACATGATATGCTTGACGCAGCAGGCTTTGCCGCATTATATCCCGATTATGACTATGGATATGATACAGACTGGGTGGATGAAATTACCCGCACTCCAATAAGTCATGTCCACAATATCTCAATGTCCGGCGGCACAGGACGATCAAACTATGTCGCAAATGTGAACTATGCCTCCCGTCAGGGCATAATGAAAAGATCAAATTTTGAGACTTTCAGAGGGCGCATAGAAGTTACCCAGAGAATGTTTGATGACAAAGTTCGTCTCCGTTTCGGACTTCTCGGTCGTTCTGACTGGCGAGAATCCACCGTCAATGGAGGAAGTTTCAGAGGTGTCGCATACAGTCAGGCGACAAGAAGGAATCCTACGGAACCTGTCAAAAATGAAGACGGGACATGGTATGAGAATCTCAGCAAGTTTGAATATGAAAACCCTGTCGCACTTCTCACGGAATGCGATGGAGACGTAAAAAACACCCATTACCAGTATATCGCAGGGCTTACTTATAATCCCATTCGCGATCTGACACTTCAAGCAAATTACTCATATAGCAGATTTCTCTCAAACCGTGGTTACAGCGAAACACTAAACCATATCTCAGCACGACGTGACGGATATAATGGATGGTCGTCAATCGGTTCGTCGATAGCTATTGAAAAACTGCTTGAAATAACAGCACAATATAATGGATCATTCGGAAGAAATAAATTTACTAGAGTTTAAATAAACTTATATGTTACGCACGAGTATTGCACCTCCAATTG
>CAJUQP010000064.1 GCA_910588245.1 uncultured Muribaculaceae bacterium
AATAACTTGGCCACAAGTTATTGAGTCTCCCGGGGAAATGCATCAGGAGGGTAATGTTGAATCAAGCGCGTATAAGTTAGAGAGTTATGATTATATATGTTTAATTATTTATCAAGAGTATGAAAAAACTGTTTCTACTTCTTCTGACGGTTTTCTGTCTGACGCTCGGAGCGCAAGCACAGAGCAACCAGATCCACGGCATCGTCCTGTCGGGCGAGGACAACGAACCGGTTGTCGGAGCCACGGTCATGGTGACAGGCACCAAACTCGGCACGACTACCGACATCGACGGACGGTTCACGATCACGAATGTGCCGTCGAACGCCAAAACACTGAAAGTGTCGTATGTCGGCATGACATCTTCCGAAGTGCCCATCACCAAGGGCGAGATCAAGATCGTGCTCGGCCTTAATTCAGAGGTGCTCGACGAAGTGGTTGTGACCGCCCTGGGCATCTCCCGCAACGAGAAGACCCTCGGCTACGCCGCCACGCAGGTCAACGCTTCCGAGATAGAGCAGGCGCGCACCGACAACGTCATGGCAGCCTTGCAGGGTAAGGTGGCCGGCCTCCAGGTGCAGACCACATCGGGCGATCCCGGCGCCGCCAACAACGTGCAGATCCGTGGCTTAGGCTCCATCAACGGTTCAAACCAGCCCCTTTATGTGGTTGACGGAGTGCCGGTGGAGAGCAGCTCGCGTGGCGCCCAGGGCCATGCCATAGCCGCAGGTGGCGTCAATAATATCGCTCCTGACGACATCGCCTCGCTGACAGTACTCAAAGGAGCAGCCGCTACAGCGCTCTACGGCAGCCGCGCGGCCAATGGTGTGATCATCATCACCACCAAGACCGGAAAGAAGAACGGGGGGAAGAACTACAGCGTGACCTACAGCGGCACCGTAGAGGCTAACCGCGTAGGCTACATCCCCGAGATGCAGAACCTCTGGGGCCAGGGCTGGAACGGCAACCAGACATATATAGAGAACGGATCGTGGGGCCCCGCCCTCGACGGCAGTATGCAGGTCTACGGTCCCGTATGGAATCACTCGCAGCTTCTTCATGAATACAGCGCCAAGAAGAATAACGTGCGCGACTTCTATGACACCGGTTGGTCGCAGACCCACAACGTGTCGCTCAGCGGCATCAGCGCCGACGAGAAGATGACCTATTACTCCTCTTACTCCTACACCAGTAACAACGGTGTTATGCCCACCGACGCAGACTCCTACACCCGCAACACCATCGCTTTCCGCGGCTCATACCAGCCGGAGAACTGGATCAAGGTGTCGGCGGCAATGAACTTCGCCAACTGGAAGACCAAGACAGTCGGATCATACCAGGGCGTATCGCCTATCGACGGCGTCATGGAGATGCCTCGCGACATCTCTATCGTCGACATGAAGGATCTCTCCAACCCCTTCAACACTCCTGAGGCATATTTCACACCTTACGGTATCACCAACCCTTACTGGGCCATCGCCAACAACTACAACACCCTCAAGGGTAAGCAGACATTCGGCAAGCTCCAGCTCGACCTCTTCCCGATCGACGGACTTACGCTGACCTACCGCTTCGGTTTCGACTACTCCGACTACGACATCAAGATCGGTTCTCCGGAGATTGCCCTCGACGACGCTCTTATCAATAATGACTATGGCTACGCTCCCAGCAACATGAACCAGGCCGGTTACGTCTACGACCAGTATCGCCGCCAGTATGAGCTCAACCATGACTTCCTGGCCAACTATTCGAAGAAATTCCTCGACGAGCGCCTCGACCTCAGCGCCACGGTGGGTATGAACATCAACGAACGTGCCTACACCTGGATGCAGGGTGAGACAGACAACCTCGCCGTCTACACAGATTTCTGGATGCTCTCCAACGGTGCCACCCGCACAACCCTGAGTGAATCGGAGTCGAAACGCCGCCTCGTGGGTCTCTTCGGCGACATCACCGTCGGCTGGGACAACTTCCTGTATCTCGATTTCACGGCCCGCAACGACTGGTCGTCGACACTGCCCAAAGGCAACAACTCATTCTTCTATCCCGGAGTCACGCTGAGCGCCATCTTCACGAAATATATCCAGCCCAACCCCGTGCTGACCTTCGGTAAGATCCGTCTCGCATATGGCAAGACAGGTAATGACGCCAGTCCTTATTATACTGCCACCAACTACTCACAGGCATATACCAACGGCTACTACGTGTCTGACATCATCAAGTTCCCCTTCGGCGGTAAGAACTCTTTCATGGCATCCAAGACATCTGGCGCCAACTCCCTCCGTCCCGAGATGACCTCGGAGTTTGAGCTCGGAACGAACCTCAAGTTCTTCAACGGCCGCATCGACCTTGACGCGTCATACTACAACCGCGTTACCAAGGACCAGATCTTCACCCTCCCTGTCGATCCCTCCACAGGTTTCACGGCCCAGGTGGTCAACTTCGGTAAGGTGCGCAACCGTGGTATCGAGCTCATGCTCAACACCACCCCCATCCAGACCGACAAATTCCAGTGGGATCTCGGCTTTAATTTCTCGAAAAACTACAACAAGGTGCTCTCGCTTCCCGAAAGCCTCGAGGGCGGTAAGGTCAATATCTACAGCTTCTCGGCCGGCAATGACGCCGTCTACATGTATGCCGAGCAGGGTAAGGCCCTTGGCCAGTTCTACACTTATCTCCCCGTTTACGTGACAGATGAGAGCAGCCCCTACTACGGATGCCCCGTTGTCGACAGCGCAGGCCAGCCTGTGAGGACTACAGACGTGCAGCCCACAGGCTACAGCATGAACCACCAGTGGACAGGCGGTATCACCACCTCGCTGACCTACTGCGGAGTGACACTCAGCGCGGCATTCGATATCCGCTATGGCGGCCATATGTTCTCGCGCACAAAGAACCTAATGCAGTTCACCGGCAACGGCAAGGTGACGGAGGAGAACATGCGTCGTCCGTTTATCATCCCCAACTCGGTGGTGGCTAACGCCGACGGCACATACAGCGAGAATACGACACCTATATATATCGCCGACAGCAGCTTCCAGACCTACTTCAACGACTACGGCTACGGCAACCAGGGCCTCGCATACATGCTCGACCGCACATACTGCAAGGTGCGCAACATCTCTCTGAGCTGGAGCCTTCCCAAGAAGTGGCTCAGCGCTGTGTATCTCAACGAGGTAGTGCTTACGGCTTACTGCAACAACCCCTTCATGTGGACTGCCAAAGGCAACCGCTATGTCGATCCCGAGTCGACTACTGTCACCACGAGCGGCGACCTCGCCTACGGTTTCGGTGAGCTCTACACCAACCCGAGCAAGCGTACTTTCGGTTTCAACCTCAAAGTGAACTTCTAAAGAATCATCAGCAATGAAAAAGATATTTATCACAGGTATCGCCGCTATGTCGCTCGCCCTGGGAGGCTGCGACAGCTACCTCGACATAAACGACAGCCCCAACTCTCCGAGTGTCGACAAACTCAGCACCGACCTCATCTTCCCGGGCGCGGAGATGGCCTTCGCCAATGTCTACGGCGACTATATGTGCACCACGGGCGGATATTTCGCACAGTACTTCTCGCAGTATTTCGGCACGAGCAACTATATGGACTACAGTCAGTTCAAGCAGAGTGCCACACGTAGCAGCAGCGCCTATACGCAGCTGACCGCAGGATCGCTCCAGAACCTTAAGACCGTCATGGAGAAAGCATCGGCATCAGGCGAATGGGGCACATACCTTGCCGCGACGGTGATCCGCGTGGCGGCCTATCAGACCATGGTAGACTGCTATGGTGCCATCCCCTACAGCGAGGCGCTCGACATGAATAACGTGACTCCTAAATACGACGACGGTCTGGACGTCTACGCCGGACTTGTGAAGGAGCTCGACGAGGCTGTGGCCAAGGTGAACGGCGGCGAGAAGGTCTGCACAAACTTCCTGCTCCCCGGCAAGTTCGCTTCCGAGTGGGTCAAGGTGGCCAACGCTCTCAAGCTGCGCCTCCTGATGCGCGAGAGCAATGCTGTCAATGTCCAGTCTGAGCTTTCCGCCCTTGTCTCCGAGGGCAATTTCCCCTCAGGCGACGTGGCATGGGAAGGATGCTGGAAAGACGAGCTCGGACAGGCCAACCCATTCTATACTGAAGACAACTACGCCTCTTACGGCGGTTCGCAGAAGAACATGATCCTCAATCTCGCCGTGCTGGCAACGATGAATGCCGCCGACGACGCACGCCTCGAGGTCTTCTTCGATCCCAACACTGTCAAGAGAGAATATCAGGGGGGTATCTCCGGCACCAATTTCACCACCACTGCCAACTATAAGGCCAACTACTGGTGTCGTCCGCACAAGGAGTTTGACAGCCCCGTATATCTGATCACCCGCTCCGAGATAGAGTTCTTCCTTGCCGAATATGAGGCACGCTACGGGTCGATGGCCGCCGCCGAAACCCACTATAATGCCGCTGTCGAGGCATCGTTCGCCACAGCAGGTGTCAGCGGCGCCGACCGTGTGCTCACGGTATATCCCTGGGAGCCGGGCAACTGGCAGAAGAACCTCGGCATCCAGAAATGGGTGGCTCTTTCGGGAGTGAACCAGTATGAGGGTTATTGCGAGCTTCGCCGTCTTAAATATCCCGCGTTCGGCACAGTCACAGGAGATGAGCTCTACAGCATCCTCAACGATGTCTATTCCCCTTCGCTGCTTGTCCCCGGCACTCTCTATACCCCGATAGACGTCAACACGTCGCTGGGCGCCAACAAGCTCCTGCAGCGCTGGCCTTATCCCAACGCGTCGTCGAGCCGTAACTCTAACGTGCCTGACTACGAGGGAGATGATAAGCCGATCTTCTGGGCGAAATGAATCCAACCAATATAAATAAGATTTCAAGATGAAAAAATATATATCGATTATGGCTTCCGCGCTCGCCGTGCTCTCGCTCGCTTCCTGCAGTAAGGACACGGAGGGGCTCACAGAGATCACATATTATGCGGTGATCGACCTCGAGGGCCCGGTTTATGACCAGGCTGTGGCCGGCACCCCGTATGTCGACCCCGGATATAAGGCTACCATGCAGGGGGAGGACATCACTTCTGAGGTGAAGATCACCACCGACATGGATCTGCAGAATCCGAAGCCGGGCTATTATACTGTGACCTATTCGGCGATAAATGCCGACGGTTTCCCGGCTTCCTCCACACGCTACGTGCTCGTGGCCGATGCCGACGATCCTGCATCCGGTTACTATACGACCGACGCCAACAGCTACCGTGTGAGTTCAGGCGGCACTACCTACTATGGCCGAAGCTTCAGCATAGTGGTCTATGGCGACGGCACCGGCACCTACAATGTCTCTGATTTCCTCGGCGGCTGGTATGACCAGCGCGCCGGCTATGGCGGCAGCTATGCCGCCGTGGGTCAGTTCGATCTCGCAGCCGACGGTTCGATCTCGCTTGTTGACAGCAGCGTGGCCGGCTGGGGCGATTCCCTGAGCGCGCTCAACGACGCCGGTTTTGATGCTGCCACGGGCACGATATCCTGGGTGGCCGTGTATGCCGGAATGGAGTTTCACGTAACAATGACAAAGTGACTTTTTAAAGACTATCGAAGATGAAAAGATATATCAGATACACGCTCATACTGCTTGCGGCTGTGGTCTTCACGGCCTGCAGCAAGGAGGATATACCTATGACCTCCACTGTTGACCTCGCAGGAGAGTGGATGGTGACTGTCGAGACCGATGGAGCCTCCTATGGCCCGTATATGTTCATCACCTACAACACCAACAAGAACGACGGCCAGGAGATCTGGCTCGATGATCTCGGCAACTTCTGGGGCACGAAAGTGAAGATCCCCTGCAACGTAGGATCACTGACATTCGGCAGCGATACTCCCGCCGACAATGCCGCCTACGATCCTATCACGGTGAAGGTTACGGAGGGTAAGGTGGTGTTCGGCGGTACGAAGTCACCTTCCGGGATGCCGGCCGACGCTATCGAGTTTAAGCTGGAATACAGCGATGATCCCGGCACAATCTACACTGCCCACGGCTATCGCCGCACAGGTCTGCAGGGTGGAGCTGAATAAAGATCCATACTCTTTAGATAAATTAGATAGATTATTTTTGGGAAAAGTTATATTTCTTTTCCGGGGGAGCGTTCGCCGTGGTGGCGTGCGCTCTCTCTTTGTTTATGGTTGAGGGTTTAGGGTTGAGGGTTTATGGTTGAGGGTTGAGGGTTTAGGGTTGAGGGTTTAGGGTTGAGGGTTGGGAGTTTAAGGATAGGAGGGGGGAATGGGCGCTTTTTCTATTGGCGATAAGAGGATTTTTAGTATTTTTGCAGATTGGAGCATCTTCACCCCTCAACTCTCAACCTTCAACCCTCAACCTTCAACCCTCAACCTTCAACTCTCACCCCTCAACTCTCACCCCTCAACTCTCACCCCTCAACCCTCACCCCTCAACTCTCACCCCTCAACCTTCAACTCTAAACCCTCAACCACATGAAAGGAATAGTTCTCGCAGGAGGCAGCGGCACGCGCCTCTATCCAATCACCAAGGGAGTAAGTAAGCAACTCCTCCCGATCTACGACAAACCGATGGTGTATTATCCTCTGTCGGTGTTGATGCACGCCGGCATCCGCGATATCCTCGTTATATCGACTCCCGACGACCTCCCCGGCTTCCGGCGCCTTCTCGGCGACGGTTCCGACTATGGTGTGCGGTTCTCTTATGCCGAGCAGCCGAGTCCTGATGGTCTTGCGCAGGCGTTCATAATCGGACGCAAGTTCATAGGAGAAGATTCCGTCTGTCTGGTGCTTGGCGACAATATATTCCACGGGGCCGGATTCACCGACATCCTCGCGGAGGCTGTGGATAATGTGGAGAGAGATGGAAAAGCTACGGTGTTCGGCTATCGTGTCGACGATCCGCGGCGCTACGGCGTGGCTGAGTTTGACAAGGAGGGCAACTGCATATCGATAGAGGAGAAACCGGAGCACCCGAAGAGCGACTATGCTGTTGTCGGGTTGTATTTCTATCCCAATGATGTGGTCGATGTGGCGGCGTCGATCAGGCCGTCGGCACGCGGCGAGCTGGAGATCACCTCTGTCAACCGACATTATCTCGACTGCGGCAGGCTGAAGGTGAAGGAGTTGCCGAGAGGGTTCGCGTGGCTCGACACCGGTACCCACGACTCCCTTGCCGAAGCCTCGATCTATGTGGAGGTGCTCGAGAAGCGTCAGGGCCTCAAGATTGCCTGTCTGGAGGGGATAGCCTATTCGAAAGGGTGGATTTCCGCCGGGAAACTGCGCGCTATCGCTGAGCCCATGCTTAAGAATCAGTACGGACAATATCTCGCTAAGATTATAAATAATCGTTGATAAGAATGGCTGCAATGTAATGTGAAGTATAGCGGAGAAATTTTCAGATTTGAATGAAAGAGCTTGGTGGATAGATTAGAAAAAGACGGTTTTCAGACTGCCTCTATGATTTTAGGGTAAATTTATTAATATTTTTTAACTTTTTATATCCGATTGAGATTGTGTGTGTTACTTCCCCGGAGATGTCTGCGGCTGAAATTTGGTCTTGAAAAACTTGCACGGAGCCGGAAAAGTGCGTAACTTTGCAACGCTTTAATCAAGAGCCCCCGCTTGAGGCGATAGCCGAAAAGTGATGGTATCAGCCTCAGAGGAGGCATGATTTCCCCCGATACCGGTTGGCCTTGATTAAGCTATTTTATTGCGGGGTGTAGCTCAGCCCGGTTTAGAGTACGCGTCTGGGGGGCGTGTGGTCGCAAGTTCGAATCTTGTCACCCCGACTGAGAGAAAGGAGTTGATTTTAAGGCATTTCGGCCGATAAATCAACTCCTTTTGTTATGAATGATCTGAAAGACTACGCGGTGAAAAGCGGATAAAAGGCGGTTAATCACGATGCCAATGTATGGCCAGTGGCGTATTGTCTTGTCAGACTTCGCGGCTTTGTCGGGGTGGGGCGTGGATATGGATGGTCGGGCAACTTGCAACATGCGCTCTGATTTGCAGATATGGTTATTTTGTTATAACTTTGGGGGAGGATTAATATAATATGTTATCAGACGATATGGGAAAGGCTATCATATATCCAGTGGGCGAGCAGTCGTTCGAGGCCTTGAGGAACAGGGGCGCACTTTATGTCGACAAGACGGAGTATATTGAAAAGCTTCTTGGCAGAGGCGGAAAATACTTCTTCCTGGGGCGTCCTCGCCGTTTCGGGAAGAGCCTTTTCCTGTCGATGATGCACTGTTTCTTCGAGGGGAGGCGTGAGTTCTTCAAGGGTCTTTACGCCGACACGATGGAATGGGACTGGGAGCCGCATCCTGTCCTGTATCTTGACCTCAACATGCACTCCTATGGCGCTGACGAGAATCTTGCCAGTGTCCTCGATTCCCATCTCAGCGATTGGGAAGAGGCATATGGCGTCAGGAGGCAGTCTGCCGACATGTCTGTCCGGTTTAAGAATATCATACAGAGTGCCTTTGAGAAGACGGGAAAACAGGTCATCATCCTGGTCGATGAATACGACAAGCCCCTGGTCAACAATCTCCATGACAGCGGTAGGTTTGTGAGGATGAGGGAGCAGCTGACTGCCGTCTATTCCAACTTCAATAGCAGCGCGCAGTATATCCGTATGGTCTTCCTGACCGGTGTTAGCCGGTTCGCGCATCTGTCGGTGTTCTCAGGTCTGAACAACATAATGGATATAAGTTTCCAGCCTGATTTCGCGGCCATCTGCGGCATAACGGAGCAGGAGCTTGGCTATTATTTTCAGGATGGTATGGAGATGATGGCAGGGGTTGAGTGTGTTACCGCGGAGGAGATCCACGAGGAACTGAAGCGGCGCTACGATGGCTATCATTTCTCCCGGAGATGTCCCGACATCTACAATCCCTATTCCCTCCTGAACGTGATGGACCGCAAGGAATTCGGCAACTACTGGATCGGGTCGGGCGGCATGACACTTCTGGAGCACCAGCTGAAGCGTTTCGACACCGACCTGGAGTCACTTTTCGAGGCGCGTTGCGACCAGGGGATGCTCGAGGGCCTCGACTTCGACAGCCCCAACCCCGTGGCTCTGCTTTATCAGACCGGGTATCTGACAATCAAGTCGTACGACGACGGCATCTTCACCCTCGGTCTTCCGAACGGAGAGGTGAAGGAGGGGTTCCTGAATTTCCTCCTTCCCCGGTATGCGAATGTGGGTAACGGAAGCACGGCCTTCTTCATACGCGAGTTCGTCAGGGAACTGAAGAACGGCGATGTGGAATGTTTCATGCGGAGGCTTCAGAGCATGTTCTCGTCGGTGTCCTACCGCATGGAGATGGACAGCGAGAAGAACCTACACAATGCCCTGCTGATGCTGATGATACTCCTTGGGATGCATGTTGAGACGGAATACTGCACGTCGGAGGGGCGCATAGACCTGTTCTTGCGGACGGCGCGCTACCTCTATATCATCGAGCTGAAACTTGACCATACTCCGGAGGAGGCGTTGCGTCAGATTGAGGAGCGTCACTACGCCCTTCCGTTCGCCGCCGACGGCCGCGAGACCGTGTGCATCGGCGTCAACTTCTCGACGGATACGCGCACCATCACCGGCTGGGCCGTGGCCCGCGGTCATTAACCGACTTCCATACCTTCCCGGACAAATCGTATTCGTCCGACCGGGCTGAATATTTCCGGTTGACGAATTTCCCCCGGATTTGCAGATACGGTTATTTTGTTATAACTTTGGGGAGGAGTAATTAATAAATGATCAGACGATATGGGAAAGGCTATCATATATCCAGTGGGCGAGCAGTCGTTCGAGGCCTTGAGGAACAGGGGCGCACTTTATGTCGACAAGACGGAGTATATTGAAAAGCTTCTTGGCAGAGGCGGAAAATACTTCTTCCTGGGGCGTCCTCGCCGTTTCGGGAAGAGCCTTTTCCTGTCGATGATGCACTGTTTCTTCGAGGGGAGGCGTGAGTTCTTCAAGGGTCTTTACGCCGACACGATGGAATGGGACTGGGAGCCGCATCCTGTCCTCTACCTCGACCTGAACACGGAGTCATATGCCACAGACGAATCTCTCTCTCAGGTGCTTGAATATAACATAGGGGGATGGGAAGATGAATATGATTCGCATATTGATAGCGGAAGTTACTCCCTGAGATTCAGGGAAGTGATGCGTAAGGCCTATGAGAAGACCGGGAAACAGGTCATCATACTCGTTGACGAGTATGACAAACCCTTGGTCAACAACCTCCACGACAGCGGGAGGTTCGTGAGGATGAGGGAGCAGCTGACTGCCGTCTATTCCAACTTCAAGAGCAGCGCGCAGTATATCCGTATGGTCTTCCTGACCGGTGTGAGCCGGTTCGCGCATCTGTCGGTGTTCTCAGGTCTGAACAACATAATGGATATAAGTTTCCAGCCTGATTTCGCGGCCATCTGCGGCATAACGGAGCAGGAGCTTGGCTATTATTTTCAGGATGGTATGGAGATGATGGCAGGGGTTGAGTGTGTTACCGCGGAGGAGATCCACGAGGAACTGAAGCGGCGCTACGATGGCTATCATTTCTCCCGGAGATGTCCCGACATCTACAATCCCTATTCCCTCCTGAACGTGATGGACCGCAAGGAATTCGGCAACTACTGGATCGGGTCGGGCGGCATGACACTTCTGGAGCACCAGCTGAAGCGTTTCGACACCGACCTGGAGTCACTTTTCGAGGCGCGTTGCGACCAGGGGATGCTCGAGGGCCTCGACTTCGACAGCCCCAACCCCGTGGCTCTGCTTTATCAGACCGGGTATCTGACAATCAAGTCGTACGACGACGGCATCTTCACCCTCGGTCTTCCGAACGGAGAGGTGAAGGAGGGGTTCCTGAATTTCCTCCTTCCCCGGTATGCGAATGTGGGTAACGGAAGCACGGCCTTCTTCATACGCGAGTTCGTCAGGGAACTGAAGAACGGCGATGTGGAATGTTTCATGCGGAGGCTTCAGAGCATGTTCTCGTCGGTGTCCTACCGCATGGAGATGGACAGCGAGAAGAACCTACACAATGCCCTGCTGATGCTGATGATACTCCTTGGGATGCATGTTGAGACGGAATACTGCACGTCGGAGGGGCGCATAGACCTGTTCTTGCGGACGGCGCGCTACCTCTATATCATCGAGCTGAAACTTGACCATACTCCGGAGGAGGCGTTGCGTCAGATTGAGGAGCGTCACTACGCCCTTCCGTTCGCCGCCGACGGCCGCGAGACCGTGTGCATCGGCGTCAACTTCTCGACGGATACGCGCACCATCACCGGCTGGGCCGTGGCCCGCGGTCATTAACCGACGAACTATATTAAAATCCAAATAAAATGAGGAAAAAATTACATCCACCT
>CAJUQP010000065.1 GCA_910588245.1 uncultured Muribaculaceae bacterium
CGTCTCTTATTTTGATTTTTCATTTTGCACAAATACATACTTTGTCAGCTATAAATATTGATAGTCTATAGCTAAGTATCAATGTTGAGTGTTGAATATTGAATGTTGAGTGTTGAGTGTTGAATGTTGAGTGTTGAGTGTTGAGTGTTGAAAGTTGAGTGTTAAAAGTTGAGTGTTGAGTAAAGATAGCTGAATGGCGATAATCAAATCCCTTCACTCTTCACCCTTGACTCTTGACTCTTCACTCTTCACTCTTCACCCTTGACTCTTCACCCTTCACCCTTGACTCTTCACCCTTCACCCTTGACTCTTCACCCTTAATACTTAATCACTTGCTATTAATCGCCTCCACCGGCTTTATGCGCATGGCCTTTATCGACGGGATGAGGCCGGCAAGCAATCCGAGTATCACGAAAGTAAGAAGAATTGCGATAGCACTCATGAAACTCATCTGGAAGTTGGCAGCCGACACTGCGTCGGGCGGATTGTTGAGGTGTTGCATCACTCCAAGGATGACGGCTGCGAGAAACAGTCCGGCAAGACCGGAGACCACTGTCAGTACAGCCCCCTCACAGAGCACCTGAACTATAATGTCGCGCGGCTTCGCACCGATAGCCCGACGTATACCGATCTCCTGCGTGCGCTCCTTCACAATCACCCACATGATATTGCCGATGCCGATCACTCCGGCAAGCAGCGTGGAGAGTCCGATGAAGAGAGCCAGGAGATCAACTCCCGTAAACAGCATGTCGACCTGTTTGAAATTCTCGGCGATGTTGATCACCCAGAGTGCGCCTTCATCGTCAGGATGTATGTCATGGCGGCGATAAAGCAATGAACGCATTCTTGGTATGATATCCGATAGATTCACATCATCCTTGGCCACCATCATCAGGAAATCAATCTTGTCGCCGTAGCCGTTGGCACGCTGGAAAGTAGTGGCCGGAATCACGACACTCTCATCAAGCGACCCGTTAAGATGCACCTCTGATGCATCGCCTGCCACACCTATCACCGAGTATGCGCCGCCATTGACATTGATCATCCTGCCCAGCGGCTCATCTTCTCCCGGGAAAAGCTGATTGGCGACCTTCTTCCCTATCACGGCCACACGCCTCTCACCCGCCACATCGGCTTCATTTATGAATCTGCCGCAATAGTATTTCGGCACAAGCATCTTCGTATAGTTTGCCTCCGCACCGATAAGTTGGCCGGAATAGGAATTCTTGCCATACTTGAAATTGGAATTCCATTTCTGGAATGTCGGTATCACCGCATCGAGTCCGGGAAATGACTCGCGCAGCACATCCACATCCGCAAGATCCATCTGCCAGCTGCGTCCTTTCTGATATCCCTTATAAGGCATAGAAGTCCGTTCCGGGACCATGCCCCCGCTGTTGGTGGCGAAACCTGCGAAGTTCCTCTTTAGGAGATCCTCACCTCCGTTGGCACCTCCCATCAGAAGCGCCAGCATCGCCACTCCCCAGAAGATGCCGAAGCCAGTCATGAAGGTCCGCGTCTTGTTGCGGGCCAGCGTGGCGCCGATCTCCTTCCAGTTTTCTATGTCGAATATTGTCAGTTTCATTTCTGTTTTCTGTTGTCAGTTTGTCCGACGTCCGACCGGCCTGACTAATCCGACCTGTCTGACACAAAACAAATCACCTTGTCTTCCTTTAACCCTTAACCCTTTAACCTTTAACCTTTAACCTTTAACCAGACATTACTCATCGCGCAAAGCCTCCACGGGTTTCACCTTGAGTGCCTTGAGCGCCGGGAATAACCCTGCCAAAGCTCCGGATACAATAAGCACGAGCGTCACCTCGAAAGCAATTGAGAGGCTGACAGTAGGATTGAGCAAAGGTCCGTCGTCACCCACCAGGGCGGCTATCACCTGTGAGACTGCCGTACCGAGCACAATACCTATATATCCGAACAGCACGGTTATCGACACCGATTCGGCGATCACCTGCGTGAGTATCTTACTCGGTTTGGCTCCGATAGCCCGTCGGATTCCTATCTCATGCGTGCGTTCCTTTACGGTCACAAACATGATATTACTTATGCCAACTATGCCCGTCAGCAGTGTCAGGATGCCAAGCACCCACACACAGGTGTCGAGGATGCCCATGGCGGTTTTCCCGGTGAGAGCGTTATTGAAATCGTTGGCGACCCAGATAGCATTATCATCCTTAGGATCAAAATTATGGGTGGCAGAGAGGGTGTTGCGTATTCCCTCCTCGGCAGCGTTACCGTCATCCTCTGTGGTGACATTCTTAAGCGACACTGCCAGATTCTGGAGATTCTTGGTGTCGGCGGAAAGCATACGGGCCGTTGTGAAAGGGATATAGGCATTGCGGTTCCATTCGCTCTCATATACGCCCACCACCTTGAACGAAAGTCCGTTGGCATTCACTCTTCCCCCTAACGCACCCTCTCCGTCGGGAGGGAAAAGTTGGGAAGCGTAATACTTAGGGATGACGATCACTTTCGATTTCTGCGAGAGATCGCGCTCGTTGATGAAACGGCCCTCCACAAGATCTCCATGACGTGACGGAACGAATTCCGAAGGATATACTCCAGTGTAGTTCTGGCTCACTTCCCCTTTGGGAGTGGAAAGCTTGCCTCCTCCCGATATGGTCGACCTCACGCTCTCCACATATTTCGTATTCTCCTCCGGCAGCTCTCTGAGATCGGCGTCGTCAAACTGTATGTAGCGTCCCTCGCGATTTCCCTTGTAAGGAATGGAGGTCTTTCCGGCCCAGACCCTTATCATCGCCGTGTTGCGCGAAAGCATGTTGTGGTCGAAGGAGTTGGTCACCCCCCGCGCCATGCTCAGAAGCACGATCAGCATGAATATGCCCCACGTCACCGCGATGCCGGTAAGGGCCGTGCGCAGCTTGTTGTGGCCAAGAGTCTGAAGTATTTCTCTTGCAAGATCCGTCATGACAAGGAAGGTTCTTCGGGTGTGACAATATTGCCGCCGGGCATCACACAAGCCTCTGGTCGCGTTATGCCGTCTGCTGCTACGGCGGGGGGAACGATCAGTCCGTCGGAGATGCGGATAAGACGGTCGGTCTGCTCGGCCACTCCCGGATCATGCGTCACGATCACGATTGTCTTACCCTCCTCGCGGTTGAGCTGACGGAAAATCTCCATCACATCGTGCGATGTCTTGCTGTCGAGCGCGCCGGTGGGTTCGTCGGCGAGGATGATGGAGGGATTGGTGATCATCGCGCGGGCAATCGCCACACGCTGCTTCTGTCCGCCGCTCATCTCGCCGGGAAGATGGGTGGCTCTGTCGGCGAGTCCCATACGCTCGAGCTGCTCCATTGCCATGCGGTTGCGCTTCTTGCGCGATACTCCCTGATAGAAGAGTGGAAGCGCGGCATTCTCCATGGCGTTCTTATAATTTATGAGATTAAACGACTGGAATACGAAGCCGATCATACGGTTGCGGTATTCCGCGGCCCGGTTCTCGCCCAGGTCCTTTATCAGTGTGCCATCGAGATAATATTCTCCGGAATCATAATTATCAAGAATGCCCAGGATGTTGAGCAGAGTCGATTTCCCGGAACCGGAGGCTCCCATTATCGACACGAGCTCACCCCTCTTTATGTCGAGGTTGATCCCCTTGAGCACATGCAACGGCACCGCACCCTGATAGGTCTTGTTGACGTCTCTGAGCCTGATCATCGAGTCGCCCGATAGATTTTGATTGTCAGTAGCCATATACTTTCTTCTTTTCAAGATATGTGGAATAAAGTTCCGCCAGATCGCTGGGGGTCAACCCGAACGACACTAAGCGCGAGAAGAAATAGTCGGCTTCCTCCTGGAAGAAGATGTTGCGGCGCATCTCCAGGATACGTTTCCTCGCCTCGGGAAGCACGAAGAATCCGATTCCTCTCTTGTTGAATATCACCATCTGCTGTTGCAGCCAGTCGTAGGAGCGCATCACGGTGTTGGCGTTCACCTCCAGCCGTGCCGCGTATTCCCTCACCGACGGGAGACGACTCTCGGCGGGATACTCCCCCGAAAGCACGCCGTCCATGATCGAATCGGCTATCTGCAGATATATGGGCCGGTTTTCATTGAAATCCATACAATTGGCTTAGAATAGTTTATAAATCACCTGGTTCTTGCGGAAGCGCAGATATGCCAGGATATAGACACCGAGGGTGATCAAAACCTCCAAAACCCCTATTGAAATAAGGATACCTTCTCCATGGTTGTTGACAAAATTCAGGAAATCGAGTGAGAACTCGATATCGAATATACTGTCAATGATGACGATAATGAAAATCAAGACTGTCTCAAGACACCATTGAGCGAGCAAGGTTTTGAAAAAGGATAGCTTCGGCCATAGTGCGGATCCCAACATATATATCGCCTGATTCAACAGAAACGATGCCGCAAGTATAAACGCCATGATCTCTCCATAAGGATTGCTGACTATTCTTGCCCATGGATTGATTATATCCATACCGTTCCTTCCATTAATTATCTGAGGATAATCACGCAGCCAGTACACCAGGATGCGGCTGAGATCGCAGATATACATACCGGCCACCAGCACAACGATAAGCACCGGAACGAAGGCTATCCATCTGACCATGAACTTATCGAATGCGGTTGATGGGAGCATGATGGCGGATATGCGGCCCTGCTTGGTTTTCATGTTTGAAAATGTCAGAGACGCAGTCACGCATGAAATTGCCATGAAGGCGAAAAATATAAATGCTATTTCTCCGGGACCTCCATGCGACCCGGAAAGTCCGAAAAGAGCACCGACAAGCATGAATATCCCCCAGATTGATGCGAGACCGAGAAGAAGCGCCTTCCTGTTCTCTATAAGCTCATGGCGAAGCGTGAGCATGAATGTATTTCTTTTATTGTATGCGTTCGTGGTTTCCATAATTATTTCAGCGGTTGATGTTGTTTTCATATATGTTCTGTTCAGGCAGCGGATATCCGGAGGTTTTCACTCCGAAAAGCTTCGCCACAAGGTCTGGGCGCTGCCTTACCAGTTCGAAAAGACTCTCGAGATTTAAGTCAGACTCCATTGTGCCGTCGTTGATCTCTATTATGTTGGCTCCCCCGGGAGCCTCCAGCGCCATCAGTGCACGCCCGATGCGTTCCCGGTCGTTGGTATAGTTGAATGTCAGCCTTCCTGTTATTTCCCCAACCGGGGCGTCGAGAAGCACTCCCGGAGTGTCGGTTATGACAACATGGTCTATTATCTTCTCCACATCGTAGACCTGATGGGTGGAGATGATCACAGTCTTGTCGTCGGTCATCCCATTGAGCACCGCCTTGCGGAAAAGACGCTTGCCGGGAATATCAAGGCCGTTGGTCGGTTCGTCGAGGATAAGGAGCGATGTGTTGCATGCAAGCGCGAAACTTATGAATATCCTCTTCTTCTGCCCCATCGACAGACGACCAAGATGCACGTCGGGAGTCAGCTCAAACGTGTCGAGATGGCGTGTGAGATCATCGATAGAGAAATTGGGATAGAACGGAGCGTTGATGCTGACGTATTCCTTCAGGCTGACATCAGGAAGCATGAATTCCTCCGGTACGATGAATACGTCATTGAGGAAATCCACTTTCCTCTCCCAGGGATTGAATCCCTTGTAGCTTATCATTCCGCTTTGCGGACGGAGTAATCCCGCCACAAGATAAAGGAGCGTCGATTTTCCCGCGCCGTTTCTTCCAAGCAGTCCGCACACTGTTCCCGGCTCAATGCTCAGGGAGTAGTGGTCGAGCACCGGACGTGCTTTCCGTCCGTATGAATAGGTGATATCGTGTATTGTTAGCATAGTGTATTAGTATATTAGTACACCGCAAAGGTAGACATTTAATCTGGACTGACAAAACATTTTTTCAAAAATTTTTCAAAAAATTTCATGCGCCCTATCCCATTCCATATAGACACAACACGCAATTAGATACTAATCAATTTATTACCTTCTAAAGAACGGCTAATAACTTGTATTCAAAGAAATTCGTTTGAAACTGCAACGATTATATCCGCCCCGCAATCTTCTCTGTTGATTCCCCGAAATGAGCCTTCCCGAATACTATCACACTGCGGAAGTAAGAGGTAAGTCCGTGCCATCATCCCAATATTTTAAGTCCGATTATTGAGAGAATAAGGGTAGTGATGAAAAAGATGCGCCAGAAGGTAGCCGGTTCGTTGAAGAAAACAATTCCGACAATGACAGCACCTACCGCTCCGATTCCCGTCCATACAGGATAGACAGTGCCGATCGGCAACCGCTCTGCGGCTTTTGCCATAAGATACATACTCAATGACAGCGCGACAAGAAATCCTACCCACCACCATGCGAGTTCATGACCGGTAGCCGTCTTGGTCTTACCAAGACAAAATGTAAAGCCGACTTCCATGAGCCCGGCTAAGATAAGAATAATCCAGTTCATAACTGACTGTATTTTAGTTATCCTGTTCGAGGGCTGCAAGTAATCGGCTCGTCTGTACGCGCAAGATTCTCGGCGTCTCCTTCCAAAGGTTATGCAAAATTAATCGTATTTATTCATTCAACAAAGTTTATTCGTATAAATACGAATTTTCCTTCCTTTCTTATTTCTTTGATCAAAGCCCATGGACCCTGTTAGCAATGTTGAAAATCAATTCCACATGGAGTTTCGGAGGGCAAAACGCTATCTTCTCTCCCTCCGAAGCCGCCGACATCAAGAGCGTTATGCAGAGCTACGGCGAGACCACCGAACAGCAGAAAGCGGTCGGCGCATGGCTCTGTGACTATGCGGAACACCGACAGCCCTTTGATGAAATAAAACATCGCCATACACTCAACGAGGTTGGCGATGTCGCGGGAGGTCGGTATGATTGGAAAATTGATAGAGGGCGAGGAATGCAAAAATAGTCTTTTGAAATCAAGTCTATTATAGCAGGATGTTAAACAAATAGCCGGAGATTACAGCTGTCAGGAATATTACGGCGACAATCATAGCTACAAGTTTTTTCTTGAATATGCTTGCGAGCATCGACATTTCAGGAATAGCCATGCCCGCGCCACCGATAACGAGTGCTATCACAGCTCCTATACTCATGCCTTTGCCCATCAATGCCACACCGATAGGTATTGCAGTCTCAGCCCTGATGTATAGAGGAACTCCGAGAATGGCGGCAACCGGAACCGCAAATGGGTTCTGAGGACCGGCAATCTTCAATACAAAGTCAGACGGCATATAACCATAGATGACAGCTCCGAGGGCAACACCGATGAGCAAATACCAAATGATAGGGCGCAGACTGTTCCATGCCGAGCGAAAAGCAATAGAGAGTTTCCGACCCCACGGCAATAGCTTTGTATCAACCATGTCTGCCTCACCGCAACCACATGACGATTTTTTCAACCGTACATTTTTCATCCACTTTTGAGCATCTATTTTTTGCAGGAACCATCCGAATATAACGGCACAGGCAAATGCCAGCGCAACATATATCAGCATTGCCTTTATCCCGACTAATGCGCCAAGCATGGCTATTATAATCGGATTGAGCAAGGGAGAGGCGATGAGAAATGACATTGTTGCGCCAAAAGGCACTCCGGCGTTAAGGAATCCCACAGTCATGGGAATTGTGGAGCAGGCACAGAATGGTGTGAGCGCACCAAATCCGGCAGCCAAGATGTTGCCGAAGAACCCGGCCTTTTCAAGACGTTTGCTGATTTTCTCCTGCGGTATGTACATCAGGATGATTTCAACAAGAGCCGTTATCACGATGAACAATACGACAAGCTCAACCGTGATATAGCAGAAATACCAAAGAGTATCGAGTAATGTATTCATAGCTTCAATTTTTGAAATATTTTCTTGTGTTATTAGCAATCTTAACCAATGTAAGCATCACCGGCACTTCTACCAGTACGCCCACAACTGTAGCAAGAGCTGCGCCTGACTGCACTCCGAATAAAGAGATGGCTACGGCAACCGACAGTTCAAAGAAATTACTTGCTCCTATCATTCCTGCCGGAGCTGCAACATTATGTGGAAGTTTCCATGCTTTAGCCCATCCATATGCAATGAAGAATATTAAGAAGGTCTGTATTATCAACGGGACAGCAATCAAAACGATATGCAATGGGTTTGAAAGGATCGTTTTCCCTTGAAAAGAGAAAAGTATTATAAGCGTAAGCAACAAACCAATAATTGTACACTTGTTGAATTTGTTGACAAATACAGTATTAAAGTAATCAATTCCATAGCGACGGACTACTAGTATCCTTGTAAATATTCCAGCGACAAGCGGAATTACCACAAACAATACGACTGATAGTATAAGTGTCGCCCATGGAATAGCGATACCTCCGATACCGAGAAGGAATCCAACTATCGGAACATAAGCCACCAGAATTATAAGGTCATTTACTGCGACTTGAACAAGTGTATAGGCCGCATCTCCATTTGTAAGATAACTCCATACAAACACCATCGCCGTACATGGAGCAGCTCCAAGCAGAACAGCCCCGGCAAGATATTGGTCGGCAAGTGCCGTTGGAATAAATGTCTTAAATACTACGAAGAAGAAGAACCAGGCTATGCCAAACATCGTAAATGGCTTGATTAGCCAATTTGTCACACAGGTTATAAAAACTCCTTTAGGTCTCTTTCCGACATTTTTAACACTTTGAAAGTCAACTTTCAGCATCATCGGGTAGATCATCAGCCATATCAGGACAGCTATAGGGATGGATACGTTGGCATACTCCCATTTTCCCAATGTCTCAGGTACAGCAGGGATCCATTGGCCGATGGCAATACCGGCAATGATGCAAAGCGTAACCCATATTGTAAGGTACCGCTCAAAAAAGCCAATCCCTTTGTTTTCCTTACTCATTTCAAATTCTTCTTATAAAATTCTTCAAATCGGATCTTTATCTCGTCGCGGACTCGGCGGAACTCACTCATTATGTATTCCTCGGAGCCAACAGCGTCGGAAGGGTCATTGAATCCGATATGAATACGATGCTTTACGTTGCCGATAAAAGCCGGACAGCTTTCGTTTGCACCACCGCACACTGTTATGACATAATCCCACGGCTCGTTGAGGTATTCTTCAACATTGTGTGGAGTATGTCCGCTGATGTCGATGTCCCTTTCCTTCATGACCTTTACGGCACGGGGATTGACCTTTTCGGCAGGTTTTGTACCTGCTGAAAATACATCTAATTTCGGGTCAAATGACTGGAGGAAACCATGAGCTATCTGACTACGGCAACTGTTGCCGGTGCATAAAATTAATATCTTCATCTTATTTTCATTTAGAAGAAGTAACCATAAACCCATCCTGAGATGGTTGCCATGACGATAACAAGAGCGACATATATCACAGTCTTTTTTGTTCCCATCACGCTGCGGATGACAAGCATATTGGGAAGGGACAGCGAGGGTCCGGCAAGCAACAGGGCGAGAGCAGGGCCCTTGCCCATGCCCGATGCAAGCAATCCCTGAATGATTGGTACTTCGGTAAGTGTGGCAAAATACATGAACGCTCCGGTGAAACTTGCGAAGAAATTCGAGAGCAACGAGTTTCCGCCGACAGCCCATTCAACCCAACTGTTGGGGATGATGCCGGGCAACTCCATGCCGTCATGCGTCGAACCGAGCAGAAAACCTGCGGTCAATACACCCACTGCAAGCAATGGAAGTATCAGTTTGGCGAATCCCCACGATGACAACGCCCATTCGCGGTTCTCGTCATCGTTCTTGTCGCACAGCAGCACGATGGCAAGTACGGCTACCGATACAATCATAGGCACGAGCGGTGCCAGTTTCGCATCGGGAATAAAAACGTTGGCAAGAAAGGCTGACACTGCCACCGCGATAGCACCGAGGATAATCCAACGGGCTTTCAGATGGAGAATTTTTACCAGTATCACGCAAAGCCCTATGGCGAGAGCCGATGTAATCCACCATTTGGCGTTGTAGATCGCAGCCCATACTCCTCGGTCGATTGCAGCCGGAGCGCCCCAGTTGGCGAACACGAGGAT
The DNA here is from genome assembly GCA_910588245.1 of uncultured Muribaculaceae bacterium. Classification (GTDB taxonomy): domain Bacteria; phylum Bacteroidota; class Bacteroidia; order Bacteroidales; family Muribaculaceae; genus Lepagella. Next base: position 10,032 of record CAJUQP010000065.1, read on the forward strand.
TGCCACAAGGGTGAAGAAAAATACAGCCGTCTGCCAAAGCGGGCGTTTCTCCGGAGGTGGTACGATATTCATCTGTGATGCCTCTTTATCTCGTTCTTCCTTACGGAAGATGAACGACATCACAAGACCGATTACCACAGCAAATGTGACGGCTCCGATGATGCGGGCAAGTCCCATTTCCAGTCCGAGGATACGGGCTGTGAGGATTATCGAGAGTA
>CAJUQP010000066.1 GCA_910588245.1 uncultured Muribaculaceae bacterium
GGCGAATGCCGCCATGATGGCCCTGAGAAGCCACCATTACGAGAACATTGACATTATGCAACACCCGTCAGAGGAATTTCCCCAAGCAAAGGGAGGAGAATCGCAAATGGTCGGCAAAAGCCTGACCGCCGGATGGTACCGCCGTGCCGAGGATGAAAGCCTCGGTCGCCCGTCCTCCGCGCAAAACAGGACAGCAATCACGAGTCTTTGTTCTGTTCTCCGACCAAAGGGAGGAGCTACCGGCAAAGCATCCCACTGACGGAAGTCATCCGGCGAGACCGAAGCAAAAGCGCACGGTCGTGTCTTTCCCCAGACCTCTCCACGCTTTTGTTGGCAGTGATGCCCCACGACAGGCAGCCAAGCTTTAATGAGCAATTTGAAATTTGAAATTAGCAATAAGTATTAATTGCCTAACCCGCAACTAATTCAAAATTCAACATTCCAAATTCAAAATTGCAGCAAGCTTCGCTGCTTCCGGTCGCTTCATCAAGGTCCCGCGCAAGAAAAATTAGCCCCCTCAACTGGGGCGTGGCCCCCGGAACCCCGCTCCCAGCCGCCCAATGCTATAACCCCATTAGATCCCCTAATGGAGCTACTGAAGCTAAAGAAGCTAAGGCAGCTAATCGAGTTCTTCAAGAAAATCCCGATTAATCCCGATTAATCCCGATTAGTCCCGATTAATCGAGATTCTCGAGCTTCTCTCGATCCTCAAGCTTCTCGAGAAAACCCCGATTAGCCCTTATAAGTCCTTATAAGCCCTTATACGAGTTTATAAGAATTTATAAGTCTTTAAAATAGCATTATGACTAAATAACTAATGACTAATTAAGCTTGCTGTTCGCTGTCATAACTATCAGGCAGCACTTCCGCGGATGACTCTCAGTGCCGGTAGGCCGGCACTGACAAAGAAACAACTCACCGATCGCGCCCCGGCGCGATTATATAAAGAGGTCAGAACCGGAAGCAAACAACCGATTCTGACCTCTTTTTTTATAGTACTTGAGTGATGTATGAGGCAGTCCATCTTACAAATCATTACCGCCGGATGGCACCGCCGTGTCGAGGCCGAAAGCCTCGATCCTCAGCCTAACCCCTGACTAACAAACCAATGGTTACCAATCAACGAGCTAAAGCACTAACGACTGAAAGACTAACGACTTCTAAAAACCAGCTACCCGAAGAAGAAGTACGCGACAACAACCGCGGCAATGGCGCCGGTAATGTCGGCCAGCAACGCATACCCCGCGGCATAGCGCGTCTTCATGACCCCGACACTGCCGAAGTAGACAGCCAGGATGTAGAAAGTTGTGTCCGTCGAACCCCTCACGGCAGCCGCCACACGGCTCACAAACGCATCGGCCCCGTTCTCCTTCATCACGTCGAGCATCATGGCGCACGACCCGCTGCCGCTCAACGGCTTCATGAGCATCGTCGGCAGAGCGCCTACCCACCGTGTGTCGAAACCTAACGCCGAGACTCCGGCCTCAACCCACGAAGTGAAGAGATCAAGAGCTCCGGAAGCCCTGAACATACCTATAGCCACAAGTATTGCCACAAGGTAAGGGATAATCATCACGGCCGTGCGGAAACCCTCCTTAGCTCCCTCGATAAACGTGTCGTAGACATTCACCTTCTTGCGGATTCCCGCAGCTATGAAGGCGATTATCACACTGAAAAGTATCACGTTGGCAGCACAGGTGGAATATAATTCCATCTTGTCGGCCGGCAGACGCGAGAAGAGCCAAACCACGGCACCGACCACACCGCCGATCCCCGCAAGCCAGCTCCAGATCACCCGGTCCATGCGTATGCGCTGCTTCAGGCAGAGGGCGATAAGCCCCACAAGCGTGGCTATGGCTGTGGCTATGAGTATCGGCAGGAAGATGTCCGTAGGATTGGCAGCCCCACCCTGCGCCCTATACATCATGATGCTCACCGGTATGAGACAAAGTCCCGAGGAATTGAGTACTAAGAACATGATCATGGCGTCGGTAGCAGTGTCCTTCTTCTCGTTGAGGCTCTGCATCTCCTGCATGGCCCGAAGTCCCATCGGGGTGGCGGCGTTGTCAAGACCGAGCATGTTGGCCGAGATGTTCATGAAGATCGCCCCCATGGCCGGATGCCCCTTCGGAATGCCGGGAAAAAGACGCGAGAACAATGGACTTATCAGCCGGCCGAAAAACTCGATCACCCCTCCCCTCTCGCCAATCTTCATGATGCCGAGCCATAGGGTGAGCACTCCCGTCAGCCCAAGCGAGATCTCGAAAGCGAACGACGCCTGAGAGAAGGAGCTGTTCATGATGTCGGTCCATACGGAAAGATCGCCGTCGACAAGAGTCTTGCCGACGGCCATCAGGAACGATATCGCGAAAAACGCGATCCATATCCAGTTTAATACCATGACTCAGGCAATCAGAATTTCCTGATGCCCATGATCTCGCGCACCTCCCGGAGGGTCTTGGCGGCCACCTCGCGCGCACGCTCGGCTCCGCTTCTCACAACCTTCGAGATATACTCGTCGTTTTCGCGGATGTCGAGTATCCTCTCGCGGATCGGGAGCGTAACCTTGAGGATATCCTCGGCGAGCTGCTTCTTCATGTCGCCGTAGCGGATGGAGCAGTCGGCGTAGGCCTTGCGGTAATGATCCACCACTTCCTGGCCGGAGACAAGATTCATCAGTGTAAAAAGATTCTCCACAGGCTGGCTGACAGGAGAATTCGGCTCTTTCGGCCCCTCGTCGGTGACGGCCCTCATCACCTTCTTGCGGAGCGTCTTCTCGTCGTCAATCAGATATATGCAGTTGCCCTCGCTCTTGCCCATCTTTCCGCTGCCATCGAGTCCGGGCACCTTCACGGCCTCACCGCCGAAATTGAAGTTGACAGGCTCGCCGAAATAGTCCACTCCATAGAAGGAGTTGAACCGGCGGGCGAAACGGCGTGTGAGCTCAAGATGCTGCTCCTGATCCTTGCCCACGGGCACGAAGTCGGCGTGATGGATAAGGATATCCACAGCCATGAGGGTCGGATAAGTCAGCAGGCCGGCGTTGACACGCTGGTTGGTCTGGTTGCCTATGATCTCCTTCTCGATCTCGTCGCCGTCGGAGGTGATGCCGAGCGCCTTGCGAGCCTTGTCCTTGAATGAGGCCGTACGCATGAGCTCGCCGATGCCCACATGCATGTTCATCAGCAGATACATCTCTGAAATCTCCGGCACGTCGCTCTGCACATAGAGCACGTTCTTCTCCGGGTCGAGACCTGCCGCGAGATACTCGGCGATGATGTCTTTCACATTGGTGTGGAGCATCTTCGGATCGGGATGCGTTGTGAGGGCGTGGAGGTCGGCTATGAAAAACCGGCAGTCGTAGTCATCCTGCATCCTCACGAATTTCGAGAGGGCTCCGTAATAGTTGCCAAGATGCAGGTTTCCGGTAGAGCGAATCCCGCTCAACACGATTTTTTTATCTTTTTTAGCTTCCATAATCAATAACTTTCAGACTGCAAAATTAATGATTTTCCATGCCTTTTCAATAATTTTGACAATCTTTTTATATCACAAACAATCTATTCAGCACTTATTTTGTTAATATGTCAAGAAGTTTTTCCCGGTCGGGGGTTGCATCTTTCCACGATCCTGCGCCGGGTTCTAAAAAAATAAAGACAACTTGAAATGAATATATCGGATCAAAACAATACGCCTCACGGGGCGAAACTGGCATCTCTGGTCATTACGCTGGTCTTGCTCGCGCTCGGCGCCGCACACGACGCGCGGGCCGACACGACTGACACCACCGCCGTGAGGAAAGTGCTTTTCCTCGGCGACTCGATGACCGGCTGGATGGCCGAGCGCCTCAACGCCTATGGCGAGATCAACGGGTTTGAGGTGGCAACCATTGTCTGGGACGGCTCGACAATATCCAAATGGGCCGACACCGACGGCCTCGCCGACATTATCGCCGCGGAGAATCCTGACGCCATAATGGTATGCCTCGGCATGAACGAGATGTTTGAACCCTTCCCGGAAAAGAGACTCTCCACTCCTGTGGAGAAGCTCGTCGACGCTTTCGGCGACACCCCTTTTCTCTGGATCGGCCCCCCTTCGTGGCCCGGGAAAGACCATGGCAAGATTTTCAACGACTGGATGGCCTCCAGGCTCGGAGAAGGCAACTATTTCTCGAGCCTTGAGCTCGCTCTCCCCCGTCAGAGCAAGACCAATCCCCATCCTTCGCGTCAAGGCATCGAGGAATGGATCGACAAAGTCGTGGAGTGGATTCCCGGCAACTCAAACCTGAAGTTCACGTCGCTCGACAGACCGGCAGACGGGAAGGTGTCGAGAGGCAAGACATTCGTCTATAAAAGAATGAAAGATACGCTGTGACACCCTGTGGCACGGCCGAGAACCTATAAAACTTTCAAAGTTATGGAATTTGTAAATCTGAAGATGGAAGACTATCCGTCGTTTCTCAAGCTATACAATGAGGCTTTCCCCGAGAACGAAAGGAGGGTATACAAAGACGAGGAGCATCTCGCCAATTTCATCAGGATGAAAGGCGGGAAGTTTCATGCCTTCGCCGCCAAAGACGGCGACCTCTTCCTCGCTTTCCTGTCTTACTGGACATTCGAGGGCTACACATATATCGAACATTTCGCTGTGGAACCCGAGCACCGTGGCAAGCGGATAGGCTCGCTGATGCTCCACCATCTCTTCAAGGAGGTTAGTCCTGACGTGCTCATAGAAGTGGAACATCCCGACTCCCCCGAATCCGTACGCCGAATCAATTTCTATGAGAAACACGGCTTCAAGATCCGCAGGGAGTTCAACTACGTGCAGCCACCCTACAGCCCGGCACAGGCACCCGTACCAATGCTTCTCATGACCCACGGCGACGTAGACCTGCACAACATCGACTCCATAAAGGATATGTTGGCTGAAGTCTACAATATCGAGAACTGAAAATTTTTCCGGCTTACATAACTCGAGACCCGGGCTGAGGCGGCAATCCGCCAAAGCCCGGGTCGTTCTTTTATTGTGTATGCAATTTCTTTGATTATGTAAGCGTTGACGGGGCGATCAGCTTTCCTCAACCATCTTGGCCGGATCCTCCTTCTTATGCTTCTTGAGCTTCACCTTCATGGTGTCGAATCCTTTTCCGTAGACGCCGTTGACATTGGCCTGGGTGATGAACGCCTCTTCATCGATGCTCTTCACTATCCTGAAGATCGTGACGCTCTCTATCTTGCGGCACCACACCATCAGGATCTTCACCTCATGCTTCGAATACCATCCCAGGCCGTCAAGCACTGTCACACCACGCTTCGCCTCCTTGTTGACACGGTCAGCGATCTCCGCCCACTTATGGGAAAAGATGATGAACTGGGTGGCCTGGCGGTTGGTGTTGATGATCATGTCGGTCATATAAGCGATCACGAAAGTGACGACAAGACCGTAGACGATCAGAGGAATCCTCGCGTCGAGACGCTCCTGGAAGGTGCCCTCAAACGGAAGGAAGATCGAACACATCACGATGGTCATATCCGTATAGATCATCGTGCGTCCGATGCTCTGGTTGCTCAGTTTGGAGACCATGGCGGCCACGATATCGGTGCCTCCCGAAGAGCCGTTGTGCACGAACACGATGCCGATTCCCACTCCGCAGAGTATGCCTCCGAGAATGGCGCTCATCGAGATGTCGGCTATGATCGGATGGCCGAGCCCCATGAATATGCTCTCGCCGAGACCTATGGCCAGGGAGATGGCAGTAGCGCCGAAGATGGTGCGTAGCACAAAAGTCTTCCCCACTATCTTATAGGCGAAGCTGAGCAAAAGCAAATTGCAGGCATACTGCGTCACTGCCACGGGCACAAGGCCTTTGGTGGCGAAATACACCAGGGTGCCGACACCGCTCAATCCACCGATCACTATCTCATGTGGAAGGATGAAGGCCGTGAAGCCCAGGGCGTAGAGCACGAGTCCGAGCGAGATGAAGAGATAATCCCTCATCCCGGTCATAAGCTTGTTGTTTATCTGTTGAGGCGACATATGTTGATGTTCTGCGGTTAGGGCCGCGCGAGGAAGAGACGCAGCCGCGGTTAAAGGTAGTATTATCTGAAAAGCCGATATTTTGACACTTCTATCGGTTTTTATGTGCAAATTTAGATAATAAATTTCAATTCCAAACTTTTTTCCCTAATTTTGCTGACGATTTGACGCTCTTATGAGGAATTGCCGTATTTCAGGCGTCGGTCAAAGAGCTCGATATTTTGTAAATTATAAAAACGAACTGACGTTTATGAAAGCATTTAGGATATTTCTGGCAATGATCGCCCTCGCTTCGGCAACCAATGTGTCAGCACAGAAATTTTTATCGGCCGAACCTGCCGAAGAGGCATTCAACCTCGGAGTCAGGGTGGGCGTCAATACATCAAACCGCACTTTCGGCAAAGGCTACTTCAACGAATGGAATAAGAACAGCTGGGGCACCGGCTTCGAGGCCGGAGTCGTGGCAAACCTCAACATGCGCGACTATTTCTCTCTCCAGCCGGGTTTCTTCTTCGAGTCGAGGAGCGGCAACTACTCCTATGCCCAGAGCTATTTCGATTCTACAGGAGAAAAACAGAAGACCGCCCTCCTCGGCCACTACCGCTCCTACAACTTCACGGTGCCCGTCATGGCCTCATTCCGTTTCAACCTCTCCCATTCGCTACGCTGGACTGTAGAAGCGGGCCCCTATGCACAGTTCCGCATCCATTCCGACGATAACGACAAGATAAAGGTGATCTCTCCGCAGGTAAACGCCAATGATCCTGTCACCGCCGTCTATGCAAAGGCTTCGAATTTCGACGCCGGCCTCAAGATAGGCACAGGGCTGCTCTTCCGCGGCCACTACTCTTTCAACGTGCACTACCTCGCCGGAGGTCGCAAGGCTTGGAAAGCGCCCCACTCCGGAGGCAGCAACAAGGCCTGGACATTCACCCTCGGATATGATTTCTGAGAGGCCACATCGCCCAAAGCCTTTGATCAAGGCCTGAGTCCGGCGAGTATCCGGGCAACATTGACATCAGCCGGCGCACTGAAATCAAGACGCGCCATATCCACATCGCGTTTATGCCACGTAAGTTGCTTCTTGGCGTAAACGCGCGTGTTTTTCTGTATCCTCGCCACCGCCTCCCCAAAAGCCATCTTCCCTTCGAAATAGGCAAACATCTCCTTGAGCCCGACAGTATTCAGGGAATTGAGGTGCTTTATGGGCCACACGCTTCTGGCCTCCTCCACAAGCCCGGCATCAACCATGCGCTCCACCCTCCCGTTTATGCGTCCGAACAACAATTCACGCTCGCCGTCAAGGCAGAACTTGAGGATGCGGAACGGGCGCTCCCGCCTTCTGCCCGTAATCAGGTCGCTGTAAGGGCAACCGGCCGCGAGACATATCTCCACCGCATGAAACACCCGCTTCATGTTACGCTGGTCCACCTTCCCGTAATATACAGGATCAAGACGGAGCAACTCCCCGAGAAGCCAACCGTCGCCTTTCTCCCTCCATCGGTCCCCAAGCTCGGAGCGCATGGAGTCGGGCACCGTGGGAAGCTCATCAATGCCGTTGCAGAGCGCGTCGACATACATCATGGAGCCGCCGCACACCACACCCACGCCCCTCCTTTCCAACAGATCTCCAAGAATGGAGAGAGCGTCCTCCTCAAACCGGCTGGCACTATAATAAGCGTCGAGAGGAAGCATCTCCAGCAGATGATGGCGCACGCCCTTGCGCTCCTCTTCAGTCGGCACAGCCGTCACTATCGGTATTCCGCGATACACCTGGCGGCTGTCGGCCGAGATGACGTCAGTGTCAAGCCGGCGCGCCACCTCGACGGCAAGGGCCGACTTCCCGGAGGCAGTCGGCCCAGTTATGACGATCAGTGTCGGGATGTCAGTTGCCATTCTCATGCATTGACAAGACGGCATATGTTGACGATGACGTCAGTCGCCTTCTCCATGCTTTGTATAGACACGTACTCATATCTGCCATGGAAATTCTCACCACCGGCGAATATGTTGGGACAGGGAAGTCCCTTGAACGAAAGCTGGGCACCGTCAGTGCCACCTCTGATGGGCTGCACCTTCGGCTCCACGCCGGCCTCGCGCATGGCCTTCTCGGCAACCTCAACGATATGCATCACCGGCTCGATCTTCTCACGCATATTGTAATACTGATCCTTTATCTCCACCGACGCGCATCCCGGATATTCGGTGTTGGTCTTCCTCACGAGATGCTCGATCTCCTTTTTACGGCTCTCGAAACGTGCGCGGTCATGGTCGCGTATTATATAGGTGAGCACGGTCTCCTCAACGGTGCCCTGTATGCCGACAAGATGATAAAATCCCTCATATCCCTCGGTGTGCTCGGGAGTTTCCCAACGCGGCAGCATGACTATGAACTGCGTGGCCACACGCATGGAATTGACCATCTTGTGCTTCGCACTGCCGGGATGCACGTTACGTCCCTTTATGGTGACGCGGGCGCTCGCGGCATTGAAATTCTCGAATTCCAACTCACCCACAGCGCCGCCATCCATAGTGTATGCGAAATCCGCCCCGAAGAGAGCCACATCAAATTTATGGGCACCCTGCCCTATCTCCTCGTCAGGATTGAATGCGATGCGGATCTTGCCATGCTTTATCTCAGGATGCTCCTGAAGATATGCCACGGCGCTGATTATCTCTGCTATGCCGGCCTTGTCGTCGGCTCCGAGAAGAGTCGTGCCGTCGGTCACTATCAGATCCTGGCCAAGATAATTGTCAAGTTCGGGAAATTCCGCGGGATCAAGATTTATGCCCAGCTCTTTGTTGAGCGCGATCACACCACCGCCGTAATTTCTGACGATACGTGGTTTCACATGCTTGCCGCTCATATCGGGAGCCGTGTCAAGATGTGCTATGAAGCCGACTACAGGCGCTTTAGTGTCGCAGTTGGCGGGAAGTGTGGCCATTAGATAGCCGTTGTCGTCGAGGGTTATCTCCTCAAGACCCATTTTCTCGAGTTCATCCCTCAGATAACGCGCGAACACCATTTGTCCCGGAGTGGAGGGAGTCATGTTGGTCAGCTCGTCACTCTGCGTGTCAAACGCCACGTAACTCAGAAATCTGTCTGTCACTGTCATAGTATGGAGTTTTTTTATGGTTTCTGTCTTTTATGTTGCCGTCCGGCTTATTCCCGCACGGCAAGATATGGCAAAATTACAAAAAATCCTCGATACGACATAATATTGATCACGCAATATCATATCACTATGGGCCTTTATCCGGCTTTATCTTATGGTATAATCCGTGGTCATTTTCTCCGGTGAAGGTAATTGACAGAAAATATACCGACCCCCCTACCCTCTCACAGCCTCTGAATGCAGTCTCTACCCTCTCTTCAAAGCAAAAATCGATGAAAAAATTTCACATTACATCCAATTGTAATACAAGAGCATATACCCGGCCCAATAAAACCGGTATGAAAAAAATTGCAGAAAAATTTGCAGGGTTCGTTAAAACTTACTAACTTTGCACCGCAATTGAGAGAGACACGGGCCTTAAGGCAAGACACGTAGATCTTGAAAAACGCGAATGCTTCAATAGCTCAGTTGGTTAGAGCACCTGACTGTTAATCAGGGGGTCGTTGG
>CAJUQP010000067.1 GCA_910588245.1 uncultured Muribaculaceae bacterium
CAGAGCGTCTGCCTTACAAGCAGAGGGTCGGGGGTTCGAATCCCTCAGCGCCCACTTCCCCGAACTTTTAAGAATATTTCGTAAAACGGTCGGCTCATTCGTGAGAATGAGCCGATTCTGTTTTTTACTATGTCATTTTTCAGCCGTCAAAAGTTGGCAGTATCGATTAATTTGCCTACATTTGCACCGTCGCAGTGATTTGCGGCAGTTCATCCAAAATTCCTACAATCATGAAAAAACTAATTCTCGCGTCGGCACTCCTGGCTGCCATACCCGCTATGGCAGTGGAGACCTACATGCAAGCGCCCGCGCCCGCTCCTGTGAATCCTGATTCAACCGGATTCAAGTTCACCGACATCAAACTCATAAAGACAACTCCCGTCAAAGACCAGAACAAGAGCGGCACATGCTGGTGCTTCTCCGGCACATCCGTGCTCGAGGAAGACGTCATGCGCAAAGGGGGTCCGGAGCTCGACCTCTCGGAAATGTACACCGTGCGCAACGCATACATCGACAAAGCCAAGAAATATATCCAGACTCACGGCAACATCAATTTCGCCCAGGGCGGTTCGTTTGCCGACGTCCTGACAATGGTCGATAAATACGGTGCGGTCCCTGAGGAAGCTTATCCCGGTCTCAACTATGGGGAGAAGAAACACAGCCACTACGAGATGGAAGCAGCCCTGAAGGCATATCTCAACGCCGTGATGAAGAATCCCAACGGCAAACTATCCACAGCCTGGCTCCCCGGCTTCACTGCCATTCTCGACGCGTATCTGGGACCCGTGCCTGAGAAATTCACCTATAAAGGGAAGGAATATACTCCTCAGTCGTTTGCCAAGGAGATGAAGATCACTCCCGGTGAGTTCATCAACTTCACAAGCTACACCCACCATCCCTTCTACAAAGGCTTCGCTCTCGAAATCCCCGACAACTGGCTCTGGAGCCAGTGCATGAACGTGCCGATGGAGGATCTTAAGGCGATCGTCGACAATGCGATTGAGAACGGTTACACCGTAGGCTGGGCTGCCGACGTATCGGAAGGCGGGTTCAAGTGGAACAAAGGCTATGCCGTGAATCCCGAGCCAAAGAACGAGGAAACCCTCGAAGGCACCGAACTCGCACGCTGGGTGAAACTCTCCGACCGTGAGCGCGCCAACGCCACTTTCGACATCAAAGGCCCTGTCAAGGAGAAGAATGTGACCCAGGAGATGCGTCAGCAAGGCTTCGACAACTTCCAGACCACCGACGACCACGGAATGGTGATCATGGGTATTGCCAAAGACCAGGAGGGTAACCGCTATTACAAGGTGAAGAATTCCTGGGACACCAACCAGATCTACGACGGCTACTTCTATGTGTCGGAACCTTACTTCCTCGAGAAGACCCTCAGCATCATGGTCAACCAGGGGGCTGTCCCCGCTGAAATAGCCAAAAAGACCGCCCACCAGTGCTCGAAAAACAAAAAATAACATCGCGGCACTCTGAATGACATCAATCCCCTGCCGAAAGCATTATCACTCCGGCAGGGGATATTTTTATTCCCCGACGCACCAACTCTCCGGTCTGAGGCGTTGTATAGGAAACAGGCCGTCGCCGACGGTCAATAAAAATATTACTGATGACCCAAGTCAAAGCAAAGAAAGCCCTCGGACAGCATTTCCTGACCGACCTCGACGTGGCCAGGCGAATCGCCGATACTATAGAGAAATCAAGTCTTCCGGAGTCCGCGAAAATCTGGAGCGATATCCCCGTGATTGAGGTGGGACCCGGCATGGGCGTCCTCTCTCAGTTCCTCATGAGCAACGGAAGAGTGGTGAAAGCCGTGGAACTTGACTCCGAGAGCGTGGGCTACCTCAGCCGCGTCTATCCCGATCTCGATGTGGTGGAAGGCGATTTCCTGAAGATGGATCTCAAGCAGCTCTTTCCCGGTGATTTCGCTCTCATAGGCAATTACCCTTACAACATATCCTCACAGATATTCTTCAAGGTGCTCGACTATCGCGAAAGCATACCCGTTGTTGCCGGTATGCTTCAGAAGGAGGTGGCCGAGAGGATATGCTCCGCTCCAGGCTCGAAAGTCTATGGCATCCTTTCGGTGCTTCTCCAGGCATGGTATGACTGCGAGTATCTCTTCAATGTACCCCCGTCGGTGTTCGCTCCCCCCCCGAAGGTGATGAGTGGTGTGATACGCCTCACGCGCAATAGCCGTAAAGAACTGGGATGCGATGAGAAGCTGTTCAAGACTGTGGTCAAGACAGCTTTCGGACAGCGTCGCAAGACGCTGCGCAACTCCCTGGGCTCGTTGATCCCCCCCGACTCCCCTATCATGAAGGAGCCGGTCATGGCCCTCCGTCCCGAACGTCTCGGCGTGGAGGAATTCATAAAACTGACATTGGCAGCCTCAAGACAAGACTCTACGAAATGAAGATTACCATACTCGATGGCTACGGCCTCAATCCGGGCGACCTCTCCTGGGACTCGCTCGCATCCCTTGGCGACCTCACCGTTTACGACCGCACCTCACCCGCCGAGGTTGTGGAGCGCGCGCAGGGTTCGGAAATCCTGCTCACCAACAAGACCGTGCTCAATGCAGAGATACTCCGCAGCCTCCCCGCACTTAAATACATAGGAGTGCTCGCCACAGGCTATAATGTAGTCGACATCGTCACTGCCGCCGAGCTCGGCATAACAGTGACCAACATCCCCTCCTACAGCACAATGTCCGTGGCGCAGATGGTGTTCGCCCATCTCCTGAATGTCACGAATTCTGTGGAGCACTATGCCGGAGAGAACCGTGCCGGACGTTGGAGCCGCAATCCGGATTTCTGCTACTGGGACACTCCTCTCATTGAACTTGCCGGAAAAAACTTCGGCATCGTCGGGCTCGGCCATATCGGCATGGCCGTGGCGCGCATAGCCCTCGCATTGGGCATGAAAGTGCTCGCCTATACCTCGAAGGAACCGGAGCATCTCCCCGACGGCGTGAAAAAGGCCGGCCTCGACACCCTGTTCCGCGAATCCGATGTGGTGAGTCTCCACTGCCCCCTTACTCCGGCAACCCGCAATCTCGTCGACGCCCGCCGGTTAAGCATGATGAAAGACGACGCCATCCTGATCAACACAGGCCGCGGACCGCTCGTCGATGAAAGTGCTGTGGCCGAAGCTCTCCAAGCCGGCCGCCTTCGCGCCTTCTGTGCCGACGTACTCTCCACCGAACCCCCGACCTCTGACAATCCCCTGCTCTCGGCACCCCGTGCCTACATCACTCCCCACATAGCCTGGGCCACAAAAGAAGCGCGCACCCGCCTCCTCGACATCGCCGTCGCCAACATCCGCGCCTTCCTCTCCTCCACCTCTGCCAACACCGTCACCCCCTGATCCTCCGCAGCCTTCATAATGAACCTACGGCACAATACAGCATCGGCTAGAACACTCTCATGTTGTAGCCGATGCTGACTTATGTTGCATCTGCGACTTACCAGATTGATTTCAACTCCCGGTAGCTTACATCACCGACACCGGAAATAATATTATATGGTTCCTTGGGAAAAACAATATTTGTCAAAGCCATCGTTCCGTCGGAATTGAAAATCTCGACTGATGAACGATCTACGAAAACATGCAATTCCATTTCGTCACCATCACAATTGAATGGAGCCGATACGCTCGGTATGGAAAATTTGTCGTGAAAGGTCGCTTCTCCAGTAGCTGATGTACGCTTGGCGATAATCTTTCGAGCCCCGGCATTGACCGACACTTCCAAATATTCTCCTGCAGAATTTGAAAGTTTAAACGAAGAGGATTCCTTAAGGCTGACAGTAAACTTTGCCTCATAGGCATCATCAACATTTATTTGTCCGTCGGATGAGACCTTCCATTCGCCGGCAATACCATCAATTTCTCTCACTACCTCTGTGGCGAGAACCGGCTGCCCATTGAATTCCTTGAGAGTCAACATACGCGGAAGCGTCATGGCACTGCACCATGGGCTTGCCGGAACCATCTCAGCATAATTCCAATTGTTCATCCATCCGATCATCACCACGCGTCCGTCAGGCATATTACTCCATGTCACTCCGGCATAATTGTCAGCTCCATAATCAAGCCAAAGAGGATAGTCGAGATCCATGGCAGTAAACGTCTCACCATCGAAATCACCTACAAAATACTCTGTGCCGGAACCTCCCACAGGCCCCCCGGGATTATTGCTCACGATCAGCACCCACTTTTCCCCATCCTTATAGGGAAGCTTGACAAGATCGGGACACTCCCACTGGCCGATATTGCTTCGGTCGCTCGTAGATGCAAACGAAGAAAGGCGACGCCAACTCTTGAGATTCTCCGAGCCCCAGAACTCAATACGGTGGCTCCAGCCAAGTGCAAGAGCCATAATCCATTTCTGCGATTCTTCATGCCAAAACACCTTGGGATCGCGGAAGTCTGCCAACTCCGAATTCGTAATCACCGGATTGCCGTCATATTGTGTAAATGTCATACCTCCATCCGTGCTGTATGCAAGACACTGCTGCTGATGTTCTCCGGATGCTGTGTAGAAGGCAAGAATGGCATTATTGCCGAATCCTGCCACATTTCCCTTATCCACTATGGCGCTTCCTGAAAATATGTCGACCCATTCATTGCGCACCATCGCCACGTCTTTTTCATCCCAATGGATCAGGTCGGAAGACACTGCGTGTCCCCAGCTCATATTCCCCCATCCATGTCCTTGAGGATTATATTGGTAGTAAAGATGATACACACCATCGGCATATACCATTCCGTTTGGGTCATTAATCCAGTTGCGGGCCGGAGTATAGTGTATCTGCGGACGATATTGCTCGTCGCGCGATGTTGCCTCCTCTCCGGGTCTTACAGGCTGCTCCGGCTGAACCTCGTCAAGGCGAGGTGGCAATCCGTCGAATTTTGAGTCCTCGCACGCTATCAACGACACGGCGGAGAACGCTATTATGAACGTGTTGAGAAGCTTCATGATTTTATTTGTCTTAACGAGTCTTTAGATATTCAAGAGAATTCTTAGCCAGTCTAAGCACATTCTCCTGATATGGATTATTTTTTGGATAGGCTGATATGTCGGGGGTGCCATCGGCATTCTTAAGCGAGAACTCACATCCGCCATTACCGACACAAATTATCGTGCCTCTAAATTCTGTGTTTCCCTGCCGTGCCTCCCAAACATTGAGCTGTGAAACCCAGTCTATCTGCGAATCCCATGTGCCAAGAGGTATAATTCCATAGGTCTCAGTGATTGCATTATAGCAGGCTTCATCCTGATTCCCCAACCCGGTCAATACAGAGGGCAGATTGAAATACAAGCAATTGTGGTCTTCTGTCCAGCCTGCACCCTTAAAGGCGATGAGTTTCGTGCGGTCGTTGGTAATCACATCCATACCCTTGAAAATAGGATGGGTGGAGGCATCTTTCTTGAAACGGCTCCCAGGATGAAGTTGCACAGCCATCATCCACGTGTCGCCATTCCATCCACCCCGGTCAAGTCCTATGGCATGATCGTTCGACCTAAGCATATCGGTCTGCAGACGCCCGAGAGTGCCAACATAAGCCGTAGCATGGCTCCAAAGCAGCATATTACCTCCATCGGCATACCATTCCCTTACATATGGTGTCGCTTCATTAACCGTCGACGGCATATTGAACACATCATCTTCCGAACGATCCTCCAGATCTCTCAACCAGAAGAGCACCCGGTATGGAGACAGATCTTTTGAAGAGGATATATCACCGAAGTATATATACTGAGCACTGGGGTATTCCTCTTTCAACCATAGCCAAGCGCAAGCTTCGTCATCATCACCATTCGCCACCAGTTCCTCCGGAGTGGGATACTCACTAAGGAACCCTATCGCCGTCTTGCCTATTTTCAATGTCCCTGAAGCCGGCAACGACTTTCCATCCGCATTGTCGGCAACTATCGACACCGTCCACTCATCTCCATCCATCACATTTTCGATTGTATAAGAGCTGGCTGATCCCGGCAACGTTTCAGTCACACTGCGGCTTCCTGAATTAGCTGTCAGCTGCAGCTGAGTGGCATCATCCGACGGTGTCCATTCCACGTATGCATCGTATGTTGCATCAGGCTTTTCAACCTGCGTCATGGATATACCGCTTACCGACGATGCTCCCTGGCGTGTAAAGCTTTTTATCACTCCAGTAGAGAAATTATTGCCGTCAGTGAGTTTGAAAATATAAGTATAGGGAATCTTAGTTTCCACGTTGCGATGTGAATATCTTCCGTTGGAAGAAGTCTCGGTGGTCAGGATCTGTCCATCGCGCAATACCGTAATCTGCATGCTGACCCCCTCACGAGGCGTCCACGTCCACACATAATCGTTGTCTGAAAGTTCCCCCTTGAGATCTTCCGAAGAGACAGGAGCAAGCACCGGCGACGAGATCTCGACATCCTTGTCCTGGCAGCCTGTGAGCGCCGCTCCGAGCGCAAGCACAGCTATATATCTGAATTTTTTCATGTTGTTGTCTTTTCAAATGAATAATTTCCTTTTCTGTCCTTTATGGCTGCCTTCAATTGTAGCCTTGGTTCTGCACATACAATCCAGGCACATAGTAGAGCTGGTTGTAGGGAATGGGATAGAATTCATTCTTCCCGGGGGTGTAATGTGCATCCTCGTAATACTGACCATATTTCACACCATCATATGTAGCATTTTTCTCTTTCTCAAAATAAGAATTGAGCACTGTCGAGGCTATTCCCCAACGGCGAAGGTCGAAATAGCGGCTGCTTTCCATTGCCATCTCCAGACGTCTTTCCCACTGCAGACGTATTCTCGCCTTCTCCTTGCTATTGAAATCATTGGAAGAATAGAGCGATATCTCACAGAAATTTCTTGCATACGCTATATGCTTGTCGATGGAATTGGCGGCACGCTGTCGTATGTCGTTCACAATAGTCCTTGCCTCCTCAAGACGACCGAGTTCTATGAGAGCCTCCGCCCGCATAAGCATTACATCCGTGTAGCGGAACACGTAATCATTCATCGCGAAAGCCTGCCATGAACCATTGAAGACTTCACCGCCGCTTCGTTGGGGCACATCCTTCAACGATGTATAGAAGCCATATGTATTTGGAGTACGGGAATTATCCTTAGTCATCAT
This sequence comes from uncultured Muribaculaceae bacterium, assembly GCA_910588245.1. Taxonomy (GTDB): domain Bacteria; phylum Bacteroidota; class Bacteroidia; order Bacteroidales; family Muribaculaceae; genus Lepagella. The sequence goes on from CAJUQP010000067.1 coordinate 7,153, forward strand.
ATATTCTGACTCATACTTATAAGGGAATGAAGGCATTCCTACAGTATGAAAGAGACGCGGATCCCATTTCTGAGCAGAGGCAACGCCATTGACCGGATATTCGTCTGTCTTGTCATAATCCTCAAACATAGGAAGACCATTGCGTGTCTTATATGAGTTGACCAGATCCTGAGAAGGCTTATGGAAATCCCATCCGCACGACCACATACCCCAACATCCGTTGAGCATGTTCGACCAGTTTGCACGTCCAAAGAGCGTGTTATCTTCGGTGTACTGCGATGTCTGAACAGCAAACACCGACTCTATGCTGTTTTTATATTCCGGAAGAAATATGTCGCCGAAATCAGCCAGATATCCGTACTGGGATTTCTCAACAATATCCGTGTAGTCAACCACCTTCTGCATATATTCCCGGTTGACAAATGCCACACCGTTTGATTTCTCATACCCGTCGCCCCAAGCGATCGTAAGGTAGCACTTTGCAAGATATGATGCGGCGGCAATTTTATTGGCACGTCCACCGCCATCCTCAACCACCTCCGGAAGAGCGTCGTATGCAAGCTCAAACTCATGGATTACCTTATGGAAAAGCTCCTCATAACTGAACTGGTCATTGCGCGTCTGCTCCTGAAGATTGTTCTTGAAGACCTCCTCGTCCACCCATGGAATCTGACGGAACATGGTCAGCAGCTTGAAATAACTGTGTCCCCGGAGAAAATGCACTTCTCCCGCACGCTGCGCGGCTTTCTTTTCCCCAAGTTTTTCCACTCCATACTGCTCCAGTGCGACAAGTGCGCGGTTGCATCTGGAGATATTACAGTATAGACGATACCATAACTCGTCAAGCTCTCCGGGAGTGGATGTCAGGGTTGACCATATTTCCATCGGATGATAGCCGGTGTCCGTTGTTCCGCCTCCACCTTTCAGACAATCATCAGATGAAAGATCGCCATAAGGCCAAAGATTGAAAGGATATGTATACCAGCAATCGCCCAAAGAGGCATAGGCCGCATTGACCATCTTATCTGGCTCTGAATATGCAAGATTACCGTCAATAACTCCGGTAGGAGGGACGTCAATAAAATCATTGCAAGAAGTGGCGCCAATCATTATAGAGGCAGCCGCCATTATATTTAGAAATTTCATTGTCTTTTATTATTTAGAAATTCACATATTTAGAAATCAACCTGCAATCCGAACGATACTGATGTCGGGAGAGGATAAGCCCAGTTGGGATTCTCAGGATCCGTGCATGTAAGACTATTACTCTTGATCGTAAACAGGTTCTGTCCTGACACATATACCCGTGCCTTTGACATGCGAAGAGAGGAAAGTAATTTTGAAGGAAGATTATAGCCGATCTGGAGTGTGCGAAGTTTTGCATATGAGCCGTTTTCCACAAAATATGAGGATGTGCGTCCTTCATCTCCCTTGTTGTTGGTAGTCAACATCGGTATGGTTGAAGAAGTATTTACAACCGGCAACCAAGCATCGAGCACACGAACTCCTTTGTTGCTTCCGGCATCCGTGACGCTCCAGAAGTCGTTCTGAAATTTCTGATTATTGTAGATATCTTGGCCAAGCACACCCTGCCAGAACATCTGTAGATCAAAGTTTTTATAATTAAGCTCCAGATTAAGACCGAACGACAGATCCGGAACCGGATTAAAAATCCATGTCTGATCATCTGCGGTGATTTTTCCATCGCCATTAAGATCGGCATACATCATACCGCCTACGCGGGCATTGTCCTGCCCATAGGCAAGCACTTCCTCCT
>CAJUQP010000068.1 GCA_910588245.1 uncultured Muribaculaceae bacterium
ATCTGCATTATCGAAGTCATTATTGATGAGTGGCTTACATCATGCCGCCCATGCCGCCCATGCCTGGAGCAGCCATGGCAGGAGCCGGGTTGTCTTCTTTCTTGTCGGCGATCACACACTCTGTGGTAAGGAACATGCCGGCGATGCTGGCTGCGTTCTCAAGAGCCACACGTGTCACCTTGGCGGGATCGATCACGCCGGTGGCGAAGAAGTTTTCGAATGAGTCGGTGCGGGCGTTGTAGCCGAAGTCGCCATTACCTTCCTTCACTTTCTGAACGATCACTGCGCCTTCAACGCCGGCGTTGGCAACGATCTGACGGAGAGGCTCCTCAATAGCGCGGCGGATGATGGCTATGCCGGTGTTCTCGTCGTCGTTGTCACCCTTGAGCTCGTCAAGGCGGTCGAGGCAACGGATGTAGGCCACGCCGCCGCCGGGAACAATACCCTCGGCGATAGCCGCACGGGTAGCGGAAAGGGCGTCGTCCACACGGTCTTTCTTCTCTTTCATCTCAACCTCGGAAGCGGCGCCGATGTAGAGCACGGCAACGCCGCCGGCGAGCTTGGCGAGACGCTCCTGAAGTTTCTCCTTGTCATAGTTGGAGGTGGTGGTCTCGATCTGGGCCTTGATCTGGTTTACGCGGTCGGCGATGGCCTGTTTGGAGCCTGCGCCGTTGACGATGATTGTGTTGTCTTTGTTGACTGTCACCTTATCGGCAGTGCCGAGATCCTGTGCGGTGGCCTGGGCGAGCTGCATGCCTTTCACCTCACTTATGACAGTGCCACCGGTGAGGATGGCGATATCTTCAAGCATCTCCTTGCGGCGGTCGCCGAAGCCGGGAGCCTTCACCGCGCAGATTTTAAGCGATCCGCGCAGCCTGTTGACCACGAGAGTGGCGAGAGCTTCATTGTCGACATCTTCAGCGATGATCAGAAGCGGACGTCCGCTCTGGGCCACGCTCTCGAGAATCGGGAGAAGCTCCTTGAGATTGGAAATTTTCTTATCGTAGAGGAGGATGTAGGGAGAATCCATCTCGCACTCCATCTTCTCGCTGTTTGTCACGAAATAGGGGGATATATAGCCGCGGTCAAACTGCATGCCTTCTACGACATCGACTGTCGTCTCAGTGCCCTTGGCCTCCTCGACGGTTATGACACCCTCTTTTTTTACTTTCTTCATTGCCTCAGCAATGAGCGCGCCGATCTTCTCGTCGTTGTTGGCGGATACGCGGGCCACGTTCTCGATCTTCTCGATATCGTCGTCCACTTCCTGACTCTGTGCCTTGATGCCTTCCACAACGGCCGACACTGCTTTGTCGATGCCGCGTTTCAGATCCATGGGATTGGCGCCGGCGGCTACGTTCTTGAGGCCGACATTTACGATGGCCTGGGCGAGCACGGTGGCTGTCGTCGTGCCGTCACCTGCCTGGTCGCCGGTCTTGGAGGCAACCTCTTTCACAAGCTGCGCGCCCATGTTCTGGAAAGGATCCTCGAGCTCAACCTCACGGGCTACCGTCACACCATCTTTAGTGATGTGGGGGGCACCGAATTTTTTCTCAATAATCACGTTGCGGCCTTTAGGGCCGAGTGTCACTTTGACTGCGTCGGCAAGAGCGTCGACACCATTCTTAAGCTCTTCGCGAGCCTTGATATTGAATTTGATTTCTTTAGCCATTTCTGTGAATTGTTTTTCCTTTTATTGTCTTGTGCGGTCTGTCAGGCGCATACCACTGCGAGGACGTCGCTCTGGCGCATCATAATGTATTTCACTCCCTCAAATTCGATCTCGGTGCCGGCATATTTGCCATAGAGCACCTCGTCGCCTTCCTTGAGCACCATAGGTTCGTCTTTCGTGCCGTTGCCGACAGCGAGCACTTTCCCTCTCAGAGGTTTCTCTTTTGCCGAATCAGGAATGATGATGCCACCCATTGTGACCTCTTCTGCAGCTGTGGGCTCGATGAGAATCCTGTCTGCCAATGGTTTGATATTCATATGTAGTATTTTTTTATAGGTTATATCGCATTCTATCGGGTGATAATCAAATACCGTGCCAATTTTTCAAGTGCGGTGTTCGTTAATAATATATGTCATTTAAAAAAGAAACATCCCGCATGGGCGGAATGTTTCTTTAAAAATCTTAAAAATAAAGAATTGGACGTGTCTGACAAGCTTTTGCTCGTTGTCTGTCATTTAGCCTTATGAAGAATGTAGCTACGTTCGGGGGCGAGATAGCCGTGGAGCATGCCTTTTTTCACCTTGAATTCCTTGCCGTAGACGTTGTCGGTGTATCTTCCGTCCGGAAGGGTGGTGGGGAGATTGACAGAACTGGCACACTTGGAGATATTGATGACAGCGGCGCCTTTCTTACCGCGGTTTACGAGAAGTACGTGGCCATCTGACGATGTGCGGATATCCTCGGGCTCTCCGGCCATGGATTTCCTGAAATTGTTGACAGCCACAACCTCAGGATGAAAGAACTCATCGTTGCCACGGGCCCCCAACACGTTGTCGCCCCAGTAGTTCTTCCGCGTGGATCCTGCGGGACGGCTGAAGAAGAGGGGAGTGCCGTTCTGGCGTGCGGTAAGAAATACCCAACCGGTGCGTATCTGGTCATCGGTAAGATGCGCCGATTCATGTGCGTTGGCATAGGTGTCATGGCTCTCTACCCATGTTGTGAGATATTCTGGGGCTGCGCTGTGATGCCAGCTCTTGATGTCGATTCCCTCGGCTGATCCTTTGTCGAGTGCTTCGCGCAACACATGACCGTAGCCTGAGGCGGTCTGGCCCATATAATCGGCATATTCGGATTCAGGCACACCTTTGTCCTGAAGTACCTCTCCGTATACGAACAGTGAATCGTAAGGCACGGCCAGTTTTACTCCTTTCACAGACTTGCGTCCAGTGGCAACATCCCAAAAATCGTTCTCCTTCACTCCGGAGGTTGTGTCGACAGGGTCGGAATGAACTCCTATGTGTTTTGCAGTGTCGTATCTGAACCCTTTCACTCCGAGAGATAGCAGGTCGTTGACAAACTGCATATAGTATTTCTGGAAATCCGGATTCTCTGTGTTGACATCGGGCAGCGAGCCCATGGCCCAGAGCGTGCATTGTTCCCTGTCGCCATAGTTGTCGATGGTTGTGAGGCCTTTTGAGTGGAACATTTTGTCGCGACCGCCTACAGCCTTGTAGAAATCGTCGGAGACGGCATCGATATCGAATGCGGTATGGTTGGGCAATACGTCGACAAGCACCTTTATATCATATTTGGCGGCGGAGTCCATCATCTGTTTCATCTCCTCGCGCGTGCCTACTATATTATTGCCAATCTTCCAGTCGGTAGGTTGATAGTAGTAATACCAGTTTCCTTCCGTGACGTCGTCGTCAAAAATTTTCTTTCCGCTTCCTTCTGGCGCATAGCAGTTCTGCACCGGAGAAGTTTGCACCATTGTGAAGCCGGCGTCGGCTATGCGCTTCATGTTGTCGGCGATGGTCGGGAAACTCCAGCTCCATGCGTGGAGGATAGTCTCGTTGTTTGTGGCTTTCGGATCGTGTGTCATACGGTCTTTTGCGGCGATAGGGAGTGTGGCCGCAATAGCCAGCGAAAATGTAAGAATCTTATTCATATTTAGTTAAGGGTGAATGTGCTATGAGATCTCTATTGGGAGGAGTGAGAAAGCCAGAGTCTTGGCATATTCCGGGAGAGCATGCGCGCCTAAAGTCGGAAAACACTATAATAGTAACGCACAGGAGATTGATTTATCGTATTTCACGGCGATTTTTTGCGAAATAATTGTTTCCTGCACACATACCGGAATAGTGTGCCAACTACTAAAGAAGCTTAAAATATTGATTTAAAGCCGTGTTATTTTGCGTTAACAAATTTTTTTAATTAATTTTGCAAACGAAAAGGACGAAATGGTCCTTGGTAATCATAACCCACCCATGAAATATCCCAAAATAATAGCGATAATATTTGCGGCTGTTGCCGTTCTGCCGGTTAACGCCCAAAACAGCAAAACCATGGATGCCCACCGTGCGGCCCACCATCAGCAGCTCGCCAATGTGAAGTCGAGGATGGACAAGAGCGTCATCAAAGATTTCATAAAGAACGATGTCGACCGTCGTGAGGCAGAGGCGATAGAGCATAACCCGCTCTCGGCCGAGTCATCTGCCATGATCAATGATCTCCTGAAGGAAGCACGTAGCCATATGGGAAAGCGTTACCGCTCTGGTGCCAAAGGCCCCAATGCTTTCGACTGCTCGGGCTTCTCAAGCTATGTCTATCGCCAGTTCGGCTATGACATCAGCACATCTTCAAAAGCACAGTATGCCGACGGAGAGTCTGTTGATCGTAAGGATCTGCGTGCCGGCGATCTTGTGTTCTTCACGGGCCGTAGTCTTCGCAGAGGCATAGGCCATGTCGGGATTGTGGTAAGCGCGGACAATGAGAAAGGCACGTTCAAGTTCATACATGCCAGCACATCGCAGGGCATAAGGATCGATACCAACGATGGTTATTATGCCAAGCGGTATGTTGGAGCAAGAAGAATCATAACTAAATAATAATATTCTTTATCAATTCCCAATTAAAAAAGGTCCCGGCAGAAGCGAATTCCGTCGGGGCCTTTTGATAGATCGGGATTATTTAATATATTATGAGACTCACGTATATATGGCATGATTGCTTCTATCTCGAGGCCGAAAATGCCGATATATTATTCGATTTCTGGAAAGATGTATGTGCTCCCGTCGGACAACAGCCTCTCTTTCTGCATACACGCGACTGGAGCCGTCCTCTTTATGTGATGGTGAGTCATCATCACAAGGACCACTACGACAGGGTGATTTTCGAGTGGGCGAAACTTGGCCGGGTGCATTATATTTTGAGTGATGACACCGCACGCTTTGCCCGTCATATTCTCAATCCCGGATCTATATATAAAGGAACCAAACCCGCTCCCGGTCAAGTGACTGTTTTGAAGACAGGTGATGTGTATGATGACGGAGTCATACGGGTTGAGGCATACGGATCTACTGACATCGGCAATTCCTACTGGTTTTCTGTCGATGGGTTCTCAGGGTTTCATGCCGGCGATCTCAATGCATGGATCTGGAAAGACGAATCGACAGCCGCTGAAGTGGCGCAGGCGTTTGAGGCATTCAACAGGATTGTAGGCTCAATACGTGATTCCCATCCACATATCGACTATGTGATGTTTCCGGTTGACTCCCGGATAGGAACGGACTATTTCACCGGTGCCGCTGTTTTTGTCCGTGAAATAGATGTGGCGCGTTTCTTCCCTATGCATTTCGGGTTGGGTGATACAGTTGCGGAACAGGAGAGATACAGGCTTGACGCCGCAAAAACGGATCTTTATATGAATCCGGAAAGAGGGGAATACATATGTCTGCAGGCTCCTTATTCGTCGTATGCTGATCCACGGGCCACAAAGAGGGACAGATATCTACTTACGGACGCTGTTTCCTGAAAACCCGGGCGAAGAAAAGTGGAGCGCTGTCCTCTTTTCTTCCCAGCAGGAACGATGACGTCATCGGGTCGGAGTCATGGCGCAAAAGCGTTGTCTCCATGCCGTATTTCGCTTCGTGCAGGAACGAAAGTTCAAGGCGTCTGATGTAAGTAGTGTCGTGCTCCTCAAGAGAGAACCTGTTGAGAAGAAGAGTGACATATCTGACGGTATTTACGTGGCGGTAGAAATCAAGGTCGCAGTATTTGAACCGGTAGTCGAATGCCGGAGATGTGGCCCTGAGTGTGCCTTTGGGTAGTTCGGCATCATCCAAGGCTTCAATTATGGCCATATGCCTTGCCTGGTTTTCTATGGGTGGACGCTCGCCTACGATCATCTCCCCGCTGATGTCGAGGTGTGAGAGTCCGAGGTTTGTGTGATTGACAGTGTCCATCACCATCCAAATGGATCTCGCATAGCCGTAGACCGTGCCGTCTGTTGCCAGAATCTTGAAGGCTCTCTCGGAGAAATGTCGGTTTGAACTCTCTATCCAGGTCTGGATAACGAATGTGTCGTTGGCTTTGGGATAACAGTCCATCTCGACGGTGAGACGCGAGAGCACCCATCCGCCGTTGATGCCGGTCATTGAAGGATTGCCGATGCCGAGATGATTCGCATGGGCTGTGGCGATGTCTATTAGCCGGGTGACGAGCACCGGCAACGAGAGTTCCTGTTCGGCGTTTGTCTCTCCGGCTGAGAGAAAATATGATTCCTCAAAGATAAGGGTCATTGTCTTGATTTTATTGAATTATTGGTCATGGGGGAGAGCTTATTGGTGCAAAATTACTAAAAAAGTATTAACTTTGCATCCGCTCACCTATAAAACGTTCGAGTCTTACTTGAAAAAGAAACTCATATCCCTGATACTTTCTGTTCCGCTGCTGCTCGCCTTGGGCTGCAGTTCCACCCGTCATGTGCCGAAAGGCAGTTATCTGCTTGATGCTGTGGATATCCATGTCGACGATTCGACCAAGACATTCGATTCTGAGGAGATGATGACCTATCTTCGCCAGCTCCCTAATCATAAGATGCTGTGGAGCATGAAATTCCGTCTTGGCATATATAACATGAGCGGCAACGACACGACCCGATGGTGGAACCGTTGGATCAGGAAACTTGGTGAGGCTCCGGTCATCTATGATTCCCTTCTCACCCAGACTGGCAGCGACCAGCTTCTTAAGGCTATGGTCAACAAGGGCTTCCTTGACGCCAGGGTCGAGACGGAGAGTATAGCCGACAGTGCTAAGCGTAAGATGAAAGTGGAATACAGCCTTTATCCTGGAGAGCCGCATGTGATAAGGAGTGTCGACTATGTATTCCCGGATTCAACTCTCAGCGCGCTGATAATGCGTGACTCTGCGAAGTTCGTGGTCAGGCCGGGAGATAAACTCGACAGAAACATGCTTGAGAGCCAGAGGGAGCAGATCACGGCCGTGATGCGCGACAATGGTTATTATGCATTTGCCAAGGAATATATCACCTTCAATGCTGATACTACTGAGGGAAGCCGGATGGTCGACCTCACGATGACGCTTAATCCCGCTTATTCGCAGCAGCTTCACGCCACTTATGACCATGAACGATACACGGTGAGAAACGTATATTTCGTCACAGATTTCGATCCTGCGGCAGACGAGTCGCTTCGCTCGCTTTCTGTTGCCGACACAGTTGGATATAAGGATATCATAATCCTCTATGGCGACCGCAAATACTTGCGACCTTCCGTGCTCTACGAGAACTGCTTCATCCATACCGGGATGCGATATACTCAGAAAGAGGTTGACCGCACATATCAGGCTCTTTCGCGGCTTACGATCCTTAAATTTATCAACATCCGGTTTCTCGACGCCGGCTCCGTCGACGGTGAACGCCTTCTTGACGCATATGTGCTTCTGACACCGGGCAAGAGTCAGAGCATGTCGGTTGAGCTTGAAGGCACCAATTCCGAGGGAGATCTTGGCATGGCTGCCGCCGCCACCTATACGCATCGCAATGTCGGAAAAGGTTCGGAGACTCTTTCCGCCAAGATCAGAGGTGCTTATGAATCTCTCAGCGGTAACCTCGACGGCCTTCTCAACGACCGCTATATGGAATACTCGCTCGACCTCGGGGTGAATTTCCCAAAGTTCAAGGCCCCTTTCCTGACTGAGCGCTTCAAGAGAAGGATCAACGCCACAACGGAGTTCAACATGTCGATGACCTATCAGGAGCGGCCGGAATATACCAGAATCATCTCCACAGCCGGATGGTCGTATAAATGGACATACAATAAGAACAAGAACAGGTATATCTTTACGCCTCTCGACATCAACTATGTATATCTGCCCGAAAGCACCAACAATTTTATCGACCAGATAGCCCCCGACAATCCGCTTTTACGGTATAGTTATGAAGACCACTTCATAATGAGGATGGGATTCAGTTTTTACCATTCCAACAAGCGGTCGGACAATCCGTGGTCGACTTCCCTGCAACGCACTGTCTATACTGTGAGGGCCAATGCGGAGTTTGCCGGAAACACTCTATATCTTTTCAGCAATATCTTCAGTCACCGCGATAACCTTCGTGAAGATCCTTATAAGATTTTCGGAATCCATTATTCCCAGTATTTCAAGATCAACAGCGATTTCTCGCTTCTCCACACTTTCGACTATCGCAACTCGCTCGCGTTCCACGCCGGCTTCGGAGTGGGATATCCCTATGGCAACTCAAGGATGATGCCGTTTGAGAAAAGATTCTACGGCGGGGGCGCCAACGGTGTGAGAGGATGGGATGTGCGCACTCTCGGTCCCGGCAAATATCCCGGCACTAATTCCGTGAGTGATTTTATAAACCAATGCGGCGATATAAGGTTTGATCTGAGCGTGGAATACAGGGCCAAACTTTTCTGGATCCTCGAACTCGGAGCTTTTGTAGATGCAGGCAATATATGGACAATCCATAATTATTCCAACCAGCCGGGAGGAATGTTTCATTTCAATTCGTTCTATAAAGAACTGGCGGCGGCCTATGGCCTTGGCTTGAGAATGGATTTCACATATTTCCTTCTCCGGTTTGACCTCGGCATGAAAGCCCACAATCCGGCGATGGGTCAGGAACATTGGCCTCTTGTCCATCCCAACTGGAGACGGGACTCATCGTTCCATTTCTCTATCGGTTATCCGTTCTGATCCTTTCGGGATATCTTTTCTGAATTTTTAACGTATTTTCCTGATGAAGACACTAGACATCAAACATTCTTAAATTGTTATATTTACGCACATACGCGCGTGACTAAT
>CAJUQP010000069.1 GCA_910588245.1 uncultured Muribaculaceae bacterium
GGATTGAGGATATGATATAAAAAATCTCCGGGGCTTAGACTGCGCCAGAGATTTTCAGAAATATTATTGGCTATAAATTATATCTATTCATTTGATATTATTTCGTAGTTGAATGAGCTTAGAGCTGCATGTCTCGACAGGATCTTTTTTATGAGTTCGATTGTTTCATTCGCCGGCATATCTTCTTCGTATATATTCACCAACATTAGGAGATGCTGTGTCTCCGGGGTCAGTTTTGTGCGTTCTTCATCGCTTGTAGGAGTGCCTATGCCACCTGATGAGTCACGATAGAGTGGTAGTCCTTCGATATTGAGAGCACCTCTGCCTATTGCTGTAAATTTCTCCTCGTGTCTGCCTACTCCAAGTGTGATTGTCTCTCCAGAAACTTTCTTAAGATCGAATCCTCCGATACTGTATCCTGTAATGATTGATATTAGGTTAATGGCATCTATAAGTGTTGTGAGCCGATATATGCCTTTCCCGTTGATTATTCTTCGGCAGAGGGCTTCAGCCGACGGGCGATATCTGTTAGGATCTTTCCCCAGCGCTTTATAGGCTCTGCGAGTGCCTGCGATCCCTGGACGCTTGTTTATGTCCTGGAGCCGGTATCTGTCTTTGATCAGTGCGCATGCTTCTTCAATCTCCTTCCACATAGCATCAGATGTGGGACTATTTTTGACATCCGCTTCAATATGGAGCACTTTCAGGTGTGGTGCCCCGGCCTTTATTTCCTCTGACAGTATTATTTTTTTCATATCGATTACTTTTGAAATGCGAATTTAAACATTATTATTGGAAAATAGGAGAGTGAGATAGGGAAATCGAAAAAAGTTTTGTAATTTCGCGTATTGAAGCATTTCCGGTTTGATATATCCATGTCTCTCATGATGGCATGTTGTATTAGATCGCGCGGTTATGCTTAAACGTATATAATCATATTCCTTCTATATAAAATGGCACAGAAACCTTCCATACCTAAAGGTACACGCGATTTCTCTCCTAATGAAATGGCACGACGGAACTATATCTTCGACACGATAAAGAGCGTGTTTAAGTTATACGGTTTCCGGCAGATAGAGACCCCCGCAATGGAAAATCTCTCTACCCTCATGGGTAAGTATGGAGAGGAGGGTGATAAACTTCTGTTCAAGATATTAAATTCCGGCGATTTCATGAAAGATGTCAGGGATGAAGATATTGCATCCCGCAATCTGGCGCGTCTCACTAATGAGATGTGTGAGAAGGGTCTTCGCTATGATCTTACAGTGCCTTTCGCTCGTTTTGTGGTGCAATACAGAGGCCAGCTCCAGATGCCTTTTAAGCGCTACCAGATACAGCCGGTGTGGCGTGCGGATCGCCCTCAGAAAGGACGTTACCGTGAATTCTATCAATGTGACGCGGATGTCGTGGGTAGCGATTCCCTATGGAATGAGATAGAACTTCTCTCGATGATCGACATGGTCTTCTCCAGGCTTAAAGTCAGGGTTGCCATAAAGATTAACAACAGAAAGATTTTGTCGGGAATTGCAGAACTTATCGGAGCCGCCGACAAGATCGTTGACATCACGGTCGCTATCGACAAGATTGACAAGATAGGCATAGAGAATGTCAATGCTGAGCTCCGTGAGAAGGGGCTGCCTGATGAGGTCATAGAGCGTCTGCGTCCTCTGCTCGAGATGAGCGGCAGCAATGCTGAGAAGATCCAGGCTCTTTCCACTATGCTTGCCGGTTCTGAGACCGGTATGAAGGGAGTAGAGGAGCTTCGCACGGTTATAGAGGGTTTCGACGCGCTCGGACACAACTGCATAGCTGATGTAGACGTGTCGCTCGCACGAGGCCTCAATTATTACACCGGCACCATAATTGAGGTTAAGGCGCTTGACGTTGAGATCGGAAGCATTACGGGTGGCGGCCGCTATGATAATCTTACCGGTGTGTTCGGAATGCCTGGCCTTTCCGGTGTGGGTATCTCTTTCGGCGCCGACCGTATATATGATGTGCTTAATCAGCTCAATCTGTATCCGGAGGGTGTGAGTCAGAGCGTGAAGGTATTATTTGTCAATTTCGGAGAGAAAGAGGCGGCAGCGGCAGCCCGGATTGTGAAGAGTCTGCGCGAGGAAGGTGTGGCCGCCGAACTGTATCCCGACGCTGCGAAAATGAAGAAGCAGATGGCTTATGCCGATTCCTCATCTATTCCATACGTTGCCATAATAGGTGAGAGCGAACTTGAGGCTGGCGTTGTCAATCTCAAGGATATGGCCTCAGGCGAGCAGTCGCAACTCACTCCAGAGAAATTGGTGGAAAAACTCAGTGAGATTCACTGAGGAATATATATAACGGCAGAATTATGATAAGCATGCAGCAGTTTCTTCTCCGGCAACCCGCGGCGCCTGAGGAGACATCTACCGACAGATATTACTTTGATCTTGCCAACCGTCTTGCACGTGAGGCTGTCGCCAGGAAGATATTTCGGTCATATCCGGAGAAAGTAGTGGAACGTGCAGCTATGGCGTTGGTGGGCTATTATCAGGATGTGATATGCGATTCCGGAGTGTGGCGTTCCTTCATAACGGAATGCCGCAGACTTTACGGAAGGACTGTCCCTTTTTACGAGGAGGGTGATGATTACACTGATTTCGAGCTTAACAGAGCGGATGTGAGATTCATGGTATGGTATTCCCTCAGCATGAATTTTGAGGGGAGACGTGTGTGCAATCCTTATGATACTGAGATTGTATCAGGTGCCGATGCCTGGTGGGAAATTCTGGAGAGTGTCTATGATGAAGCGCCCCTTCCCGTAGACTACCGTATCGCCCATGAGCTTGAGATGCATGCCCGCGAGGATTCGGAATCTATATATAAGCTTGGCAACTGGCTTTTCATGCACTGTTATCTTATGACTCCGGCATATGCCTTGACCTTGTCGGAGATTGCCTCCGGAATTGATCTCGGCAAGGAGGAAGGAATAAGCGAGCTTCAGGCAAGGATGGAACAGAGCATGTCGGAAGATCCTACCGGGCCGCTGGCCCTTTACCTGCGTGAATGGCTTTATCTGATAGTGGAGGGTAAATTGCCCCGCCATCGACAGAATGAAGTGCCAGAGCATAAATACTACACTGCCTTTACCCGTGCCACAGGAGGTAAGACTGTGATGTATTTCGGCTCATATGAGGAGATGAATGCGTTCTTTGTCTCAGCTCTCGGCTGGGCAGATAACGAAGAGCACCTGCCGCAGATGAAAAACTGCCGGGATTTCATACTTATGGTCAACCGTGAGAAGGGAATGCTGGTGGCTCATGACATAGCGCGATGCATAGCCGCTCCCGACAATCCTCTTTACGACCGCGACTATGCCCGCACACACGCCATTGAATTGCTGACAGAAAGAGGATGTTGTCCGGGCGATCTTCTCTCCTATGTTTGCTCCAATGGCTGGCTCCCCGATGCTGTCTTCCCGGGTTCGGACGATACGGAACTTGTGGCGAGCAACTGGGACTTCATCGCAAGATGCTATCTTCAACAGTATTATCGCGGTGACTGAGACAAGCCTTAAGTGCATGTATGAAGCGATACGTATCGATAAATAATAGATGTATGATAAAGCAGAAGGCTTTCCTCCGGATTGGAAAGCCTTCTGCTTTATCTGTGAATTAGAATTTCCGCTTGGAATACTATATTGTTAGGAACGAGATTTCCGGAATATGCTGTCGAATTTTAGTTTGAGCACTCCAAAGACTGCTTCTCCAAATATCGAGCTGTTCATTTTCGAGGTGCCCAGGCGCCGGTTGATGAATATAATCGGAATCTCCTCTACGCGGAACCCTTTTATGTGGGCCTTGAATTTCATCTCAATCTGGAAGGCATAGCCCTTGAACTCGATATTCTCAAGGTTGATAGCCTCGAGCACACGCCGACGGTAGCATACGAATCCGGCGGTGGCATCGCGCAGCTTCATGCGGGTGACGAATCTTACATATGCCGAGGCGAAATATGACATGAGTACCCGCCCCATAGGCCAGTTCACGACATTTACTCCGGATATGTAGCGTGATCCGATTGTCACGTCGGCGCTCTTGTCCTTGCAGTTGTGGTAGAGTCGGGTCAGGTCGTCGGGATTGTGAGAGAAATCGGCATCCATTTCGATCACATAGCCATAATCGCGTGCGAGTGCCCATTTGAATCCATGGATATAAGCTGTGCCCAGACCCTGTTTGCCTGCTCTTTTCTCAAGGTATATTCTGCCGGGATAAGCCTGCATTAGATTTTCTACCGCGGCTGCCGTGCCGTCAGGTGAATTGTCGTCGATAACGAGAACATCGAAGTTATCGGGATACTTCATGACAGCCTCGAGAATGTTCGAGATGTTTTCGATTTCGTTATATGTCGGTATAATGACCAGGACGTCGCTCATGATTTTCTATTTTGATGCAAAGTTAATCATTATCCCCAACACGGCAATTGCTTCCGCTGTTTTTTTGCACGGCACGACAACTCCACACCGATTATTCCTTAGTATTGCCGAAAAAAGTGACATTGTATTTCCTAAGGATTTCAAGAGGGTGGTATGATTCCTTTGCCATACGCAGGCCGATGTCGCCGGCATCATCCTCCCGGTTCACATACTTGATCTCGGGATATTTATCGCACATAGCTTTGGCGAACTGCTGGTTGATGATCTCATAGCTTCCATTATACTCCCGGAGAGCTTTCTCTATATGGATGAAAAGGGTGTCTCCTTTCACATCTCCGATGGTGAAGGCGCATGCTTTTCCTTCTGCGAATATTATCATCCCCTCCAGTATTTGGTCCCCTTCAACTATACGCTTTATCATATTTCTCGACAGTTCCCTCTCGCTTCTTGCCATATCAGAGTCGGAACCTTCAGTCTCCATTGCGTCCATTATTTCCATGGCGGCTGATGCGTTGGAGGCATCGAGTCGCACGGCTTTCCAATCAGGATAGCGTGTTGAGAACTGATTGACATGATTGCGTTTCTTGCTCATTTTCTTTCCTTTGAGAGTGGCGAGCGATTCCGCGTCGTAGAGATAGTCTCCCCAATGCGTCAGCTCCTCAGTCATGTCTGCCCCGGAGTCGACCATATCCTGCAGTGCGTATTCCGGCACAGCTGAAAATTCCAGCCTGGTATGTCCGGCCTTACAATGGTCTCGGAGCAGTGATATTGATTCCTTAAGCGGAAGGGCGCCTACAGGCAGCGAGAACGCAGGCCTTGACAGATCGCTCTCCACCACCCCTTTTATGAAAAGTGTGTCTTTATATATGGCATATTCGTAGTTGAAATAGTCTACCCACATGAGCACTCCACCATAGGAGAAATCGGTAGTGCGCCCCGGCTCATTACGCAGTATGGGCCATATCTCCTTCATTGCCTCCGGTGTGACTTTCCTGAAATCGAGCGGAGGTGTTGAGAAGGAGTTGTCTTTTCTAAGCGAGGATACATTCTGCGCCATCCTGCATATATAGTCAGTAGCATTCTCGGATTGTGTGAGTGGAGAGAAATTCCAGGTGCTTTCCATTTTTTTCTTGCTTTATGATTTACGCATATATATAACGTCTTCAGGGCTTATAAGTATTAAACAAGATAAAAAAATCCCATATATGTATAAAGCACGCAACATTCGCGATGGTATCGCGTATTATAGTTTTAGACTTGACAATTAACCGATGGCATGGGGCATGCGCACGTTGTGACACAAGTGAATGAGTCTGGTTTTAGAATGCCATATATACCATATATTAATGCGACTTATCAATAAAGACAATATCGAGATAGTTGATGTGTTTATCCGCCTTTACGGCGAGCTCATAGAGGATATCGCCCCCCATTATAAAGGCGATATAGTTTTCAAGAACCTTCCTGCGGATGAGAATGAATACCATGACATAATGGGTAGGGTAGGGAATGTAATATACCATTCGGAAGTGGAGGTCGGGAAAATCGGACTCTCTGACACTGAGGTGCTTGCCGCGCTGGCGCATGAGATCGGTCATATCGTATATAATACCAGAGGTTGGCAACAGGATCAGGAGGAACGTGCCGATTCGTTTGCCGCGGAGCTTGGCCTTGGAGCGCAGATGATTTCCGCTATAGAGAAGATAATTTCAAGCCGCCGTTATCATAAGCTCACATCGCTTCTTGTGGGACGAATACATTTTCTGCAGAATATGATCCGGGTATGAGAGAGATGTCGCTGCGAGAATTTTTTATGTAAAAATTTCGCATATGAAATATTGCCGGTCAGAATTATATTACTAAATTTGCGGTGCCGTATTATTTTTCGGCTAAGACGGTTACTTCCACAGGAGGCGCAGTGCTTTATTTCCGGCGACGGATTTATTCGGATCTGTCCTGAACGTGTAGCATTGTTGGCCCGCGTTTCCTATGTCTGACCTATTTTCCTTGGGGCCAAAAGGAAATAAGCATGCTTATGAAAAAGATAATTATCCCCGTGGCTTTGACCATGTTGGCGGCAATGCCGGTGTTCGCGCAGGACAGGGTTGTTGACAATCCTGACAACAGTGCATATTTCGGCCTACGCGTAGGTGGCGAGATCACTTGTCCCGGTAATATATCCATGTCCAATGTAGGGGTAGGCGTTTTCAAGAATGGTGGTGGTGTGGAACTGGGTGGCATCTATAACATACCTGTCGTGGCCAATTTCTATATCGAGCCCGGGCTCAAGTTCTACTACAACACATATTCTTTGAAAGATGAGTATCTGGATGCTTTTGAAGGGGATGTCTCGCTCGACGGAATGACTCTGAAGAAATACGGCATGCGCGTGCCGGTGATGGCAGGCTACCATTTCGATTTCACCGACGATGTAAAGGTATCGTTATTCACCGGCCCTGAACTTGAGATCGGTTTTTCTGCAAAAGGCTCAATCAAGAGCGGCGGCGTAGAAATGACGGAGAGCGTGTATGGCGACGATGGCGGTATGAAGCGTGTCGACATTCTATGGGGCGCCGGTGCCGGCATCACATACAGGCAGTTCTATTTTGGAGTCGGTGGTAGTTTCGGCATGCTTAATATGCTCAGCGATTCAGATGTCACATTTCATGAGAACCGGGTGACATTTAGCCTGGGATATAATTTCTAAGAAACACGGCACAGGAAGGTATCTTGCAAAAATGTATTTAGATCTGCAGGATTACAATGATTCGGCAGCGGCGACAGTCAACTAATTCCTGTTTTCAATGTTTATAAAAAGGAGGGGCATTGTCTCCTCCTTTTTTACAATCGAACAATAAAACTTTAATAAAACAATGGAAACAGTGCTTTTTAAAGGAGAGCCGATGCATACCTGCGGCGAATTGCCTGCGGTCGGAACTGTGGCTCCTTATTTCGTCCTTGTAGGTCAGGATCTGTCGGACATCAATCTCCATGATTTCAAAGGTCAGAGGGTGGTGCTCAATATATTCCCGAGCCTCGACACGGATGTGTGTGCCGCTTCTGTCAGGCGCTTCAACAAAGAGGCGGCTTCGCTCGCAAATACGAAAGTGATCTGTGTCTCGGAAGATCTTCCTTTCGCAGCTTCAAGATTCTGTGTGGCCAACGGCATTGCGAACGTGATGACCGGCTCAGGATTCCGTAGTGATTTCGGCAAGAACTATGGCGTCACACTCGATGACGGACCTCTTCGCGGGTTATATGCCAGGGCATTGGTGGTGATAGACGAGAATGGCAGGATCATGGGCACGAGCCTCTGCCGCGAGATAACTGAGGAACCCGACTACGACTTCGTCAAGAAGTTGCTCTCATGATAGGTAAGCCGTAGAGAACAGATAGACATAGAGAATTGATAAATTAAAGGCGGGAATCATTGTAAGATGATTCCCGCCTTTCGTGACTCCTGCAGGATTCAAACCTGCAACCTTCTGATCCGTAGTCAGATGCTCTATTCAGTTGAGCTAAGGAGCCATTTTTGTTATTGCTATCGGTTGTTCCCGTTTTGCGAGTGCAAAGTTACTGCCTTTTTCTGAAATCACCAAATAAATCGATGAAAATTTTTATAAAATATGGAAAGTATACAGATAAAACAAGTCATGGTGTTTCATTTGTTCCTTTCCGTATCTTTGCGAAAGATGAAACTATGACAGGAGGGTGTATCAAAATTCTGATGCACCCTCTTTTCGCGCCCGTTCATAA
>CAJUQP010000070.1 GCA_910588245.1 uncultured Muribaculaceae bacterium
GGCTTAAAAATTGGAGGGTGTACCAAAAACTGAATTTTGATACACCCTCTTTTTTTGCAACCGGAATTTCCTCCATCCGATACAGGGAATAAAGCCCTGCGATGGCTTTACCATGCCGCGAGGACCGCAGCGACCAAACTCTCCGGATGGCATCCCCGTGCCGCGGCAGAATGCCGCGGAAACCGCAGCAAAAACATCTCCGACATAAACAAAAGAAGCCGGAGGATCAATCCTCCGGCTTCTCCGTTATCAGGTAATAATCGATTACTTCTTGGCAATCTTCTTGTAGCCGTACTGTGCGTCCTGGCCGAGCTCTTCCTCAATGCGGAGAAGCTGGTTGTATTTAGCCATACGGTCGGAGCGGCTTGCAGAACCGGTCTTGATCTGTCCGGCGTTGGTAGCAACGGCGATGTCGGCGATTATAGCGTCCTCGGTCTCGCCCGAACGGTGAGAGATCACAGCGGTGTAGTTGTTGCGCTGAGCCATCTCCACTGCACGGAGAGTCTCCGTGAGAGAACCGATCTGGTTAACCTTTACGAGGATCGAGTTGGCGCAACCCTCAGCGATACCTCTCTCAAGATACTTCACATTGGTAACGAAGAGGTCGTCGCCAACGAGCTGGCAGCGGCTGCCGATACGGTCGGTGAGCATCTTCCAGCCCTCCCAGTCGTTCTCTGCCATACCATCCTCGATAGAGTCGATAGGATATTTGTTGATGAGCTCCTCGAGGAAGTCAACCTGCTCCTCACGTGAACGCTTGGGAGCGTCGGCGCCCTGCTTCCATGTGTAGTCGTATACACCGTCTTTGTAGAACTCGGAAGAAGCGACGTCAAGACCGATGGTCACGTCTTTTCCGGGCTCATAGCCGGCTTCCTTGATAGCCTGGCAGATCACATTGAGTGCGTCTTCAGTACCGTCAAGGTTGGGAGCGAAACCACCCTCGTCGCCCACTGCCGTGGAGAGGCCGCGTGCCTTGAGCACTTTCTTAAGGTTGTGGAACACCTCTGTGCCCATGCGGATACCCTCATGGTAGCAGCATGCGCCCACAGGACGGATCATGAACTCCTGGAAGCAGATGGGGGCGTCGGAGTGTGCGCCGCCGTTGATGATGTTCATCATAGGCACGGGGAGCACGTAGCTGTTGGCGCCACCGATATATTTGTAGAGGGGAAGACCGAGATAATCAGCGGCAGCCTTGGCAACTGCAAGAGAAACACCGAGGATGGCGTTTGCGCCGAGATTGGACTTCGTAGGTGTGCCGTCGAGGGCGATCATCGTCTCGTCGATGCGGATCTGGTCAAGAGCGCTCATACCCTTCAGAGCCTCAGCGATGGGGCCGTTGACGTTGGCAACTGCCTTGAGCACGCCTTTGCCCATGTAGCGGCTCTTGTCGCCGTCGCGGAGCTCGAGAGCCTCGTTGACGCCTGTGGATGCGCCGGAGGGAACTGCTGCGCGGCCGAATGCACCGCTTTCAAGATATACGTCGACTTCTACTGTAGGGTTGCCACGAGAGTCAAGCACCTCGCGACCGATAATCTTTTCAATTTTCATGTCTTGATATATGATTAAAAACCTGTTTTATCTATAGTCAGGGCTTTGCCCCTGTTTGCGCCTGCAAATTTAGGAATTATTTCTCAAATAAACCCTATCGGCGCGGCTGTTTTTAAACCAATTTTCACTTTATTCCCCAATTTTTGTTTTTATTGTGTCTTAAAAGCCCGATTGCCGGGATTTTTTCTTAATTTCGCACCATGACCCAGAAGCAATTGTCAGAATCGGCGGTGGCGCAGCTCCCATTTGTGCCCAACACACTCCAGTTCGCGCTCATAAGCGCGCTCTCGGCCTTCATCACGGCCCGGGGGCCGCGCGATGTATTCGTGCTCAACGGATACGCCGGCACCGGCAAGACATCCGTGATGGGAGGCATTGTCAGGGCCATGCGCGGCTCTAACCTACGCACAGTGATCCTCGCCCCGACCGGACGTGCCGCAAAAGTGGCGGCATCCCTTTCAGGCGACAGGGCTTCCACAATCCACAAACGCATATTCCGCGGGAACTCCGCCGACCCGTCGAACACTCAGTTTTTCCTGGCCGAAAACCGCGATGCGGAAACCACATTCATCATCGACGAGGCTTCCCTGATAACTGACGACGCCTCTTTCGGCCGCTCACTTCTCCAGCAGCTCACGCGCCACGTCTATGGCGCACCCGGATCGGCGATGATACTCGTGGGCGACACTGCGCAGCTTCCCCCGGTCGGGATGACCGACAGCCCGGCCATGAATCCTGACCGGTTGAAACAGATAGGTCTTAATCCGATCTGCTTCACGCTCGATGTCCCGGTAAGGCAGACCGCAGGCAGCGGAATCCTTTACAACGCCACAATCGTCAGGCAATTTCTTTTCTCCGGATTCCCGCCGGAGAATTTCTCGATACGCACATCCGGGTTTCCCGACGTGACAGTGGTCAGTTCCTCCGAGCTCGCCGATTTCCTTTCGGATTCCTGGAGTCAGGTCGGACAGGAAGAGACTCTTATCGTGACACGCTCCAACAAGAGGGCCAACAATTTCAACCGGGCCATACGCAACATGGTCATGTATGCGGAAGAACCTCTCCAGCAAGGTGACCGCATAGTGATCTCAAAAAACGACTATTATTGGAGCCGCGTCAACAAACTATCCAATTTCATAGCCAACGGCGAGACCGCACTTGTGACATGGGTTGGAAAAACAGAGAAGGCTTATGGCCGATGGTATGTCGACGTAGAGCTTGAGCTCCCCGACGTCGACACTCCCGTGGCGGCCAAGATCATGCTGCGCAGCCTCGTGGCCGAAGGACCCAGTGTCCCGAGGGAGGAGATGGAAAGACTCTACAACCGGGTCATGGCGGAATATGAGGGGGAGATCTCTCACAAAATCAAGGGGGCCCTTGAAGATCCCTACTACAATGCGCTACAGGCAAAATACGCTTATTGCATCACATGCCACAAGGCACAGGGCGGACAATGGCGCCACGTCTACATCGACATGGGAATGATCGCTCCCGACGCAATCGGTGCCGACTTTTACCGTTGGCTCTATACCGCGCTCACCCGCGCCACCGAGCGTGTGTTCCTCATCAATCCATCTGTGGAGATAACGTAGCAAATGCCCATGAAGCCAATATAATTAAGGATTTATTTCCTTAATTGAGAATAAATCATTAACTTTGCGGCCAATTCAGAAAGCAATATAATTTTTTGACAGAATGAAAGCATACGTTTTTCCGGGCCAGGGCGCTCAATTCGTAGGTATGGGCAAAGACCTCTACGAGAACAATGCCGAGGCCCGCGCGCTATTCGACAAGGCTAACGAAATCCTCGGTTTCAGCATTACCGACCTCATGTTCAACGGTACTGAAGACGACCTCAAGCAGACAAAGGTCACCCAGCCGGCGATTTTCCTGCACAGCGTCATCCTCGCCAAGAGCATGGGCGATGAGTTCAAGCCCGACATGGTGGCAGGCCACAGCCTCGGAGAGTTCTCCGCTCTCGTAGCCGCCGGAGCCCTCTCTTTTGAGGAAGGTCTGAAGCTCGTATCGGCCCGCGCCCACGCCATGCAGAAAGCATGCGAGGCACGTCCGTCGACAATGGCTGCCGTGCTCGCGCTTCCCGATGAGAAAGTTGAGGCTCTCTGCGCCGAGGTCGATGATATCGTGGCTCCCGCCAACTACAACTGCCCGGGACAGGTTGTGATCTCCGGCACAATGGAAGGCATAGATGCGGCATGCGAGAAAATGCTTGCCGCCGGTGCGAAACGTGCCCTCAAGCTGAAAGTGGGTGGCGCATTCCACAGCCCGCTCATGCAGCCCGCGCAG
The DNA here is from genome assembly GCA_910588245.1 of uncultured Muribaculaceae bacterium. Lineage (GTDB taxonomy): Bacteria > Bacteroidota > Bacteroidia > Bacteroidales > Muribaculaceae > Lepagella. The sequence goes on from CAJUQP010000070.1 coordinate 3,856, forward strand.
GAAGAGCTCGCCGAGGCCATAGCCAACGCCGTGTTCCAGACTCCGGTATGCCCGGTATATCAGAACGTAGACGCGAAACCCCATACAGATCCCGAAGAGATCAAAGCTAACCTCATCAAGCAACTCACGGCTCCCGTACGTTGGACTCAGGACGTGGAAGCAATGATCGCCGACGGAGCCGACGAGTTCATAGAGCTTGGTCCGGGCGCCGTGCTCCAGGGGCTGGTGAAGAAAATCAACCGTACAGTAGCCACCTCAGGCCGTCAGTGATATGAACGTAGCAATAGTTGGCGCCAGCGGCGCCGTAGGTCAGGAGCTCCTGAGAGTTCTCGACGAGCAGAATTTCCCGGTAGACAATCTCCGTCTTTTCGGTTCTCCCCGCAGCGCGGGAAGCGAGTATGAGTTCCGCGGCAAGAAAGTGACTGTGGAGCTTCTGAGCCATGACTCCGATTTCTCGGGCATCGACATCGCCTTCACATCGGCCGGAGCCGGCACATCCAAAGAATATGCCGAAGTCATAACCCGCCATGGAGCCGTGATGATCGACAACAGTTCGGCATTCCGCATGGATGCCGATGTGCCTCTGGTTGTGCCTGAGGTCAACGGCGCGGACGCCCTCGATCGCCCACGCGGCATCATCGGCAACCCCAACTGCACCACGATACAGATGGTGGTGGCTCTCAAGCCTATCCACGACCTCTCCCCCATACGCCGCGTGCATGTGGCCACATATCAGGCCGCAAGCGGTGCCGGAGCATCGGCAATGCAGGAACTCGTGAACCAGTTCCGCGAGATTGGCGAAGGCAAGGAACCAACAATCGAGAAATTCGCCTATCAGCTCGCCTTCAACCTCATTCCCCATGTCGACGTATTCACCGACAACGGCTATACGAAGGAGGAGATGAAGATGTATAACGAGACCCGCAAGATCATGCACGACGATGAGATCAAGGTCAGCGCCACATGCGTGCGCGTGCCAGTGCTCCGTGCCCACAGCGAGGCTATCTGGGTCGAGACCGAGAAACCCCTCTCCACCGAAGAGGTGCTTGAGGCTTTCAAGAAAGCTCCCGGGCTCATCGTGAAAGACAATCCTGCGGAAAAGGAATATCCCATGCCGCTCGACATCACCGGAAAAGACCCCGTATACGTAGGACGTCTGCGCAAGGATCTCTCCGATCCCTGCGGACTCAGCTTCTGGGTGGTCGGCGACCAGATCAAGAAAGGCGCCGCCCTCAATGCCGTGCAGATCGCGCTCTGGCTCATCGACAACGATCCGGCAATCAAAGCCAAGGTCTGAGCGACCGACACTTTGCAACATAAAACGGGCGATACGGCACATACCGTATCGCCCGTTTTGCATCTTCATGAAAGAGATTACTTTCCCCTCCCCTCTTTTCTTCCGGCATCTCAGCATTCTCATGAACTTTTGGCGTTGTCTTTCTGTTATAAAGACTGACAATACTTCCTCACCGTCAAAACAGCATTTGAAAAACACATGCGCCCACCGGGCCGTGAAAGCACACTATGAAAAACATTTATACGACAATCCCCCCGGAGCTCTCTCCGGGGGGATTTCTCTATCAACAATAACACCCAAATTATTTGCGTCCGTCAGCATAGAACATCAGGATGCGGTGGCGCATCAGATATTCGTAATGCGCCTGGATACGGGCTATCTCTGTTCTGAAAAGATTGTTCTTGGCCTGCTCGTAATCGGCCTGCGTGGCACGCCCGAGGTTGAAACGCTCCCGCGTGGAGTCAAACGAAAGACGCGTCTTCTCAAGCGTCTCGCCGGAGGTAAGATACCGCTCACGCGCCCCGACAGCCTGGTAATAAGCGAGTTCTATATCCCTGTGAAGGTCTACTGTCTGCTGCTCGAGAGCGAGCATGGCACTGTTGCGCTGGAATTTAGCGCGGCGCACGCTATTACGTGTGCCGAAGCCGTCGAAGATAGGTATCCGGAGCGAGAATCCGAGCGACTTTGACAGATTATTCTTCATCTGTCGCCCAAAGGCCTCATTCTGCATTCCGCTGAGGGTATAGTAGCTCGAGCCGATACCGGCGTTGAAACTCAAGGTCGGCATATAGCCTGACTTGGCGTAAGAGATGTTCTCGTCTGCCACCTTCACTGCCTGGCGGGCGCCGAGCACGGCATTGTTGATCCCCAGCGCCTGCGAATAAACATCTTCGGGGCCCGGAATCGGAGGTTCTCCCTGACTGATAGGCATGACATCGAATCCCTCGGCCGAGGGGAGCTGCAGCAGATTGGCGAGATTGACGATAGCCGTGCGGGTGTCGTTGTCGGCGGTGACAACCTGCAGACGGTCTTGCGCGGCAACCGACTCCAGATCATAGAGCGTGGCCTCGGCCACCTTCCCCGCCTCGATCAAAGCTTTCTGCCTCTCCACCTCGAAAGCCGACAGCTCGGCCTGCGAACGAGCGCTCTGGGCCACCTCCTTGCAATAGAGCACCTGGAGATACTGCGAGATGACATTGAGCGATACATTATCTTTGGCGGCCTCTGTCTCGTGGACATACTGGATGAGCGATGCCTTTGCGACCTTCACCCCACGGTATTCCGCCATGCCCTGGAAGAGCGGAAGGCCGAACCCGACGTTCCATCCGAAATTAGAAGTGTTGCGGTTCGCATATGTATTGTCGGAGGTCAATCCGCGACCGAAACTGAAAGACTCGCTCGCCGACGCGTCGAGTTGTGGCAGGAAACGGTCTTTAGCCTCTGTGATGGCCTGTTCCCCCTCCTTGATGCGTAGTTCCTGCTGGCGTATCCCCACGTTGTGATTTATGGCATATGATATGCAGCTGTCGAGCGACCATGTCTCTGCCAGTCCATCCATGGCGAGCAGTCCCATCGAGAACATCAACCCTATCTTGATTCTGTTTTTCATAACGTTCCTTTATTTTATGACACTACCCCTCAGAGGAGTGATTTTCTTAAGACCTTTTGATTTCACCTCTACCATAAGTCCGTCGGAAAGTCCCGTCTTGATCTCCTCTTTCTTGAACTTCTGGGCCGGAACAGAGTCTGTCAGTACATATACATACGCCTTGTCGCCGGTATATTCCACAACACTCTCTGGCACTGCCAGAACATTCTCAACGCTCTCGAGCACAACATTGGCGTTGGCGCTGTAACCGGCCCGGAGATTGGCGCTCTCCTCAGCCCTGAGAGCGGCTTTCACCTCGAAAGTGTTCGTACCGTTCTCATCACTCGCCATAGGCGCGATCTTCTCTATCACTGCAGGATAGTCGGAATCAGCGATCGCCCCGACAGAGATCTTGACATCCATACCCTCGCGGAGCATGTCGACCTCTGTCTCATCGACTTTTCCACGGAAAATCAGGTCGGTCATGTCGGCCACTTTCGCTATGGTCGTGCCATCGTTGAAGGTGTTTGACTGAATCACCGACGAACCGACTTTCACCGGCACCTCAAGCACGACTCCGGTCACTGTCGATCTCACAAGAGTGTTTGAGCCTTGTGCGTTGGCGGCCGAGACACCCTCCCTCACGATCTTTAGCTGATCTTTGGCCTGTGCGAGTTCCTGACGGGCACGCTCCAGAGCGGCCTCGTCGGTCTCGTATTTCTCACGGCTCTCATATTTCTTCTCATAAAGCTGTTTTGTGCGCTCGAATGTGCGCTGCACCTCTGCGAGTGAGATTTCAGCTACGGAGACTCTGTTCAACGCTGATGAAAGTTGCGATTCTTCAGGAATCACCTTGATCTTGGCAATTATGTCGCCATCGTTCACATGGTCGCCGGCTTCCACGAGAATCTCGCTGATGATTCCGGAGATCTGAGGCTTGATGTCGATCTCATCGCGGGGCTCGATCTTGCCCGTCAGCACTGTGGTTTTCTCAATGCTCTCCGTAGAGGGATATTTCAGTGAATACTTCTCCTCCTCTTTCTGCGAGTTGAGATAAAGATAGACAAAGGTGCCGACGAAAATGATGCCGACCACCACCCAAAGCAGGATTTTGAAAAACTTTTTCATTTTATGACGTAGATATATTTTATTTTATAGTTCACGCACAAAGTAAATGTGCATTTTCGAATGATTGAAATTTAAGAG
>CAJUQP010000071.1 GCA_910588245.1 uncultured Muribaculaceae bacterium
ATTAGTCACGCGCGTATGTGCGTAAATATAACAATTTAAGAATGTTTAATGTCTAATATCCAGCGAGACAAGAGTCTTGAGATATGCAGTCAGAACATTGGTCGGAAGATCTGTCTTATTCCTTAGTTCCGGCATTGTCATGGCTGTAGGTTGTGTTGCCGTTCCTATCCGTTTTTATTTGATACTTGTAAAGAGACCTATCGCAGAACCAATGGCTATTGTTCGTTGATTCCGAATATGTCTGGACTATTTTTGCCCGGACTGCGACCTCTATTTTCTCAATCGCATTAAACATCAGCGACCGTAGACGACGGTCAAAACAATAGAGGTCTATTATGTCTGAGAAATGGATGTCGTCATTATTGAAATGATGGTCAGCATCAGGATCCGTGTTGTCTTGAAAAGGATAAGTGTATGCTCTGAGACGATAATAACTGATATTGGACAGGTAACCCTCCGCAAGTTGCTTGTCATCAATGAGCAATCCACGGTTTATTAATTTCTCCACCTGCTTTTGCAGGGTAAGCGGGCGTTTGGTGTAGTCCATATAATCTGATATCTCTATCCGATGAGGTGCCGGAGGATTGACTCGCCGTTTGAGTAGGGGTAGGGCAACAGGCAGCCCGCGGCCAACAGGGCGATGAACACTATCGCTATTATCGCGTTGCCCCAGCGTATTAGTGACGGTGGGATCTCGCCGATGAGCCTGCGCACTTTCTCAGAGCGCAGCCCGATCTTGTCGTGGGTGTGGTTTGAAGTATCCATATTCCATACTTAGTTTCCGAGTTCAAGCTGGTTCCTGACGAGGTTGTAATATGCCCCTTTCGCGGCGATCAGCGAGGCGTGGTCGCCTGTCTCCACCACCTTGCCGCCGTCGAGCACTATGATCCGGTCGGCGTTCTTTACAGTCGACAGACGGTGGGCCACGACCACAACCGTGCGTCCTTTGTAAAATTTATCGAGGTTCTCCACGATCTCGCGCTCGTTCTTCGCGTCGAGCGAGTTCGTGGCCTCGTCAAGGAAGATGAAAGCCGGATCCCTGTAGACGGCCCTCGCTATCAGTATGCGCTGCCTCTGCCCCTGGCTCAGCCCCACGCCGTCCTTCCCCACCTTCGTGTCGTAGCGCAGCGGAAGCGACATCACGAAGTCATGGATGCAGGCTATCCTGGCAGCACTCTCCAGACGCTCCGTGTCCACCTCCCCGTCGTCCACGGCGATGTTGCGCGCTATCGACTCGGAGAAGATCACCCCGTCCTGCATCACCACGCCGCACTGCCGCCGCCACCATCTCAGGCTGTGTTCATTTATATCCCGTCCCGCTATGGATATCGAGCCCGACATCACGGGATAGTATCCCAGCATCAGCTTTATGAGCGTGGTCTTACCGCTCCCGGAGGCACCGACTATCGCCGTCACCTTCCCCTCCGGGATATGGAACGACACGCCCTCTATTGTCTTTTTCAGCGCGTGCGGGTCATACTTGAAGTCGATACTGTCGATGTCTATGGATTTCCCCTCCCTGAAGTCGGTGGCCAGCCCGGAGTCCGGCTCCTCGTTCCTGCCGCAGTGTATCTCGTTGATGCGCTCCAGCGATATGCGCACGTCCTGCAGCGAATAGATGAACGACATGAACTGCGCCACGGGGGAGTTGAGCTGCCCGATGATGTACTGCACGGCGAGCATGGCCCCGAGTGTCATCCGGCCGCCGATCACTGCGGTCGCAGCGAGAACCGTTATGATGATGTTCTTCACCTCGTTGATGAATATGGAGCCTGCCTCCTGCGTCTGCTGGAGCCTGAGCGACTTCATGCGCACGGCGAAGAGGTCGGCCTGGGTGTCCTCCCATTCCCAGCGGCGGCGCCGCTCGCAGTCCTGCAGCTTTATCTCCTGCATCGAGGTTATGAACTGGTACGTGCGGTTCTGGTTCACGGCCTGCTGCTCGAACAGTTCATAGTCGAGCACCTTGCGGCGCCGCAGGAAGGAGGCTATCCAGAGTCCGTAGCAGAGGCTCCCCGCGGCGAAGACGGCGAAGATCAGGTGGTTGTAGACGAAGAGCACCACGCCGAACACCAGGAAGCTGAGGATGGTGAAGACGACGTTGAGCGCCTGTCCGGTCAGGAAGTCCTGGACGCGCGTATGGTCTCCGATACGTTGGAGGAGGTCCCCCATCAGCTTGGTGTCGAAGAACGACATCGGCAGCCTGAGCAGCTTGATGAAGAAGTCGGAGACGAGCGATATGTTGATGCGCATCGATATGTGGAGCAGCAGCCACCGGCGGATGAAATCGGTGGCCGTGCGCCCGACGACGATCATCAGCTCCCCGAGCAGTATGAGCCATATCAGCCCTATATCGCGGTGTCGGATCCCGAGGTCGACGGTGGCCTGCGTCAGGAAGGGGAGTATGAGCTGCAGCACGCATCCCAGCAGAAGGCCGAGGATGATCTGGAGGAAATACTTCCGGTACTGCCGGATATAACCGAACAGGAACCGGAAGGATTTACGCTCATTAGGGTATTTATTTAGCTCATTGCCCCGGTTTGCGCCATATGGAAACTGCGTTTCCTGTGAAAATGATGGCCCCGGGGATATCTCCGCAAAAATACCGGAGTCTTCATCCTCTATTGAGGAACTGATCCAGTGGCTTTTAAAATCATTTAAAGTATAACTCACACATCCTTTTGCCGGATCCGCGACATGATAATATTTGCCGTTGTCCGATATCTTATACAGGACAACAAAGTGATTCTGATTCCAATGCAGTATACAGGGCAGCTTAATCTCATGTAGGGCATCGACGGTTGCCAGGGCAGGAAGAGTATTGAACCCCAGTTTTTGAGCCGCATCCACAATGCCTTGCATCGAGACTCCTTCCACAGTTGAACGGCAGATCTCCTCAAGTCCGGATATGTCGATGCGCATTCCATGGTATCTGCAAATCATGGCAACGCAGGCAATCCCGCATTGCATTGAGTCTCTTTGCTTTACAAAATAAAAATGGCCCATGTGGCAAATATTATCTCACTCCGGTTTCTTGGTCAGATGGTTTGAGGGAGCTATCGCGCTTGAGATCAACCTTGCGGCCTCCTCTGAAGGAGTATGACAGGCTTAACCCAAACGATCTGGCGGTCATATAGTTGTTCTGAACCGTACTCATGGCAGCATGATTGCTTGTTGATTTCGAATGATGATACCGGTTGAATGGTGAATTTGCCATGACCGAGAGGTTAAGCTTCCCCTTCAGGAAGCTTTTGCTGACATAAAGGGAATAATCATGGAGTGACGAAGAGGTGCTCCAGGGGTCGGGAATGTTCTTATGGAAACTATAGCTGCAGCCGACTCGGAAGTGGTTTGGCAGATAGAAGTCTATGTCAGGGGATATGCTGCAGAAAAGATTGTCTTGCCGCAGTCCCTCACTTTTTCCGTCGAGCCATCTTTTGCCAAGTGAGCCGTTGAGGGATACGGAGACCCAGCTCACGGGATCCCAACTCGCGTTGACGGTCAGTTCAGTCTCGTCGGCACTGCCGAAATTGCCATATGTATGTATCATCATGTCGCCGTCAGCGTATCTGGAGGGAAGGATCATGTCTGTGAGCCGGGAGTATCGGATGGAGGTTGCGAGCACAAGGTTTTTTGCCCCGGTGAAATACCATAAGAGTGACATGTTGTGCGCGTATTGGGCCTTGAGATCAGGATTCCCGTGGCTTGCGGAATGGTCGCCGGATATGTCGACAAACGGATTCAGCTGTTCCACGTCGGGGCGTGAGATAGCAGTGGCGTAATCGAGGTAGACTGCGTTGCTTCCCCCATGACGCCAGAATAGCGTCACGGCAGGAAGAAAATAGAATCGGTCTCGATGGTAATCCGACTCCGGAGAGCCGGGGAGCCGCATCGAGAAGCTGTCGAAGTTCCCCTTCGCGCTTGCCTTCACATAGACTTTCCTCTTTATCCAGCCCGCATATGTGGCGTCAAACGCCGCGATGTTGTTGGAATAGCGCATCGCGTAGTCGGGCAGTGGCGAGTCCTCCTCCCCCTCATATGCCGAGTTGGTCTTTCCCCGGCGGTACACGTCGCTTGCTGTGAGCCTTACGGAATGCACGGTAGATATGCGCTGCAGGTATGACGCTTGCAGAGTATGCTCCGTCATGCCGCCGTCGGTGTGCTGGGTGAAGATTCCCGGCGTGCTGTTGTCTGAATACCTTCTTTGGGTCACATGCCTCCTGTCGGGATTGTGGGAGAACCTGTATCCGGCGCTGAATCTTTCCGCAGCAGGATTATCGCGGAAATAATTCCTGAAAATCAGGTTCGACTCCACGGTGCCGGTAGTGTAGCGTGATTTTGAATCGAGGTATGTCACGGGAACATCTGGATCGGGAAATACCTCCGACTGTATGACCGTTGAAGAGAAATCGTTATCGCGAATGCGCCCGTGGATGTCGGCGTAGAGAGTACTAATGCTGTCTACGCGCCATTTCGCCATGGCCCTCATTGTGTGGGTGTGCCAGTTGCCGTCGCCGTGTCCGTCCGACCGCCACCGATGTGCTGTATGTCCGTCGGGATCGGCCTGTGTGTATGTTACGTCGAAGGGCTGATTCCTCTGGCCGTTGAGCCGGTAGTCATATGATGCGGAGATGTCCACCCGGTTTTTTCTTGCAATTCCCGTCACAGCTCCGTTGGCGTTCGGCTGGGTGTCGGCGGAGCCCCTCACATTACCCGTGTACCCCTCGAGCAACGGTCTCTTCAACACGATATTCAGGACATATCTCTGGCTGTCCGTCCCCTGTCCGATATCCTGACGCGTGATGACCTCCACTCTGGCGATGTCGGCGGCGGGGATGGTCTCCAGGAATGTTTTCGGGGAGGACTGCAGCATCTCGTCGGGACGTCCGTTGATATATATGCTGAAGGATGAGGAGCCTTGTACCGATATCGTTCCGTCGGGACCGACCCTGACCATGGGCACATATGACAGTGCCTGAAGTGAGTTCTCCTCCTGGGCCCTCCTGTTGGCCGACATGTTGTAGCTGATCCCGGAATCTGTCATGGTGGTCAGACGGCCCGTCACGGTCAGTTCCTGCAATTCGGTCTCCCCGGCTTCGAGGGGAACCGTCAGGGTGCCGGAAGGCATTCCGGCAAGAGTGATGCTGTTCTCCTTCATCCCGAAACCATACGCTCTCACCGTCATGGGGAAAGAGACCGGGGTGAGCCGGAATTTCCCTCCGGCATCCGTGATGTCGCGCAGCGTGGTGTCGGCATACTCTATGGTGAGTGTGGCGAAGGGCACTCCCTGTCCGGTTGTCTTATCCAATACCGTCCCCCTGATCTCTTCGGCTGACAGGGAGAGGAAACACATTAGTGAGGCTATGATGAACGACAGAAATCTCATAAACGGTTGTCAAGTGACTTTAATTTCCTTATGCTGTTGGTATAGTCCATGTAGCAGGTGAGGTGGTTCCTGTCGATCTTGCCGTCATAAAGATTGTAGGCTGTCGCTGGACATCCGCCACCGCATATATATTTTACCTTACATCTGGAACATACGGCAAAATCATTGACTGTTTTTAATAAACGTCCATTTTTACAGGAATATTTCATGTCTTCAACGGAATCTCTCAGAATGTTTCCCATTAGAAATTCACCATGATGTAGGCTTTGACAGGGATAGACGTTTCCCATCGGATCTATGCTCCACACGTTTCTGCCAGCCCCGCATGTGAATGAGGCAGTATCCAGGCGTTTTGTCTTATTTGTGAGCACTGTTCCCTTTTCTATCATCTCATTAAAGTCAGGCATTAAATCAATTTCATCTACGCTTTGCGGTATAAGTATGAACTTGGAGAAATTGCAATCATTCTTTTTGCAAAAATAATCTGTTTCATCGATATCTTTTGAGTTGGAACTTGTCACTGTTGAAGATATGGAGATTTTAAGTTTCGGGTAGCTCCTTTTTATCCATTTGATGTTGTCCACATACAATTTGGGATTGAATCCCTTGCGCTCTCCTTCTCGTGAAATACTGTCACAACTGAACGAAATGCCGGATATATAATCAAAAATCTCGTTAACGGGACTCGTCTGAAAATTGTGCATGCCATTTGAAATGGCCCCTATGTAGGAGTCTGGACATTTTTTCCTTATATATTTAACTAAAAGTACAATATCCGGATAAAGGAAAAATTCCCCTCCTGTCAATGTGAAGGTCTTTGCATAAGGAGAGAGCTTGTCAATAATAGCCATCCAGTCTGTCAACCCGATTGTGTCGCCATGAGCTTTTCTAATCGTCTTATTGTAGCAGTATCCACAATTTAGATTGCATTTATATGTTGGATGTATGTAAAAAGATGTGGGGTATATATCCGTGTCAAGTTCCGGCTCCTTTATTTCTTCACATAATAGTAGATGATGGTGGTCTATGGCCTCCAAAGCTTTTCTGATGGTATCCTGTTTATTGTTCTCAAAATTCGAAACAATGAAATCCTTATTCTGATAGCGATAATACATGTCAAGAATAAGCATTTCAAGGTGTGTCAATCTTGAACCCCGGTGCTGTAAAGAATTATAGAATATATACTCTTTATCCTCAATAGGCAGTATCAGAAAAGCGGGGTTTGTCTCCAAAAAGAAATCCATTATAAATGTTTTTAGATAGGGAGAGATTATTAATCTCTCCCTATAATTTGAAAGAGTCTGAACTGTCAAGCAATTTTAGGGAGCTGTTTAATATTGCTTTTTAACAGCTTATAGATCAGGATACTATTGGCGGTGTCGTGGGGATTTCCGGGTCTGGGTATTCAAGACCATGTTCAGTACCCTCTTTTGTCCCGATGGCCCCTTCCCTGCAATCCTTGGTACACCTGCGTGTGCAGACCTCCGTGTCTTGTGGTTCGGTTGGTGAACCGAAAAGACCGATAGCCGTACGCCCTCCTTTTATTTGGTCGAGCATGGAGCTGATTTCTTGAAATTTTGCTTTCATTGGTTTGTTCTGAGATTTGTTAATAATTACGATAGACGTCGACTTCTCTCGTTGTTTCTTTGATTTATGTGATTACACTTGTAGACTTCCTTCGGCTATCCATGATTCACCGAGAATCTCGATCCTGTAAAGGCCCGGCTCTTCAATCTGAAAGGTCGTATTTATCTCGGAGCTGTATCCGACAACGTTGTCGTTCAGGTATAGGAAGACTTCACCGTATGCCTCACCATCATACCATATATTTATGGAGCGGCTTTCCGTATTGTAATATGCCTTGATGTTTATGTACATTGGGGTACGATGTCGATTGGAATCGCCATTGTTGTCAATCCGATGCGTATCCAAGATTATAGGTTTGGAGGAAGTGCCACCGGTTGATTCCTGAGCATTCGATGAAAAT
>CAJUQP010000072.1 GCA_910588245.1 uncultured Muribaculaceae bacterium
TATTACCCTTCGCAAACTCACTTCCGTTAACAATCGTTTTTAAACAACCTCTAAATGCAAAAATCGTGCATTTTAACATTTAAAACGTTTGATTTTAACATTTAAGTTTAACAACAAATTGTTTTTATGACTAATTTTGCAATAGATACTCCCCCAGATGCAAGCTGGAGGAGTGTTACCCAGAATTCAAGATTATTCTGAGGTACCTACAAATACAAGTTGACAACTGCTTATAAAAGCGATTACGTCATTACAAAGGTTGTGAAACCATAGAATAAATTGCTTTTTACGAAACATTGGCAGCCTTCTTGTGAAAGAAGCAGTCTGTCTCCGGGATTGATACCTCGGAGATTCGTTTCACAGATTAATACTTGAATTTTGGTTATGGAGGGATGATGCCTTTGTGAAATGGCACCGTCCCTTTCCTTATAATAGTTGAGGGTTGAGGGTTCAGAGTTGAGAGTTGAGGGTGAAAAGAGGGGTAAGGGTTAAAGAGGGAGAGGTAATAGAATTAATATAAGTCATTGAGCCGGATGGCATTACCGTGCTGCGGCTGAAAGCCGTAGTCTCCCCCGATCTTCCTTCTCAACCCTCAACCCTAAACTCTCAACCCAAACCTGGGAATACGACTGAAAAGCGCGTCAGCCCGTCGGGATCGGTGCGCAGGGAGAACTCGCAATGATGCTTGTGGAGAACATCGCTCACAAAGAGAAGGCCCAGCCCACGTCCATCGGCCTTTGTCGAGAAAAAGGGGGCGAACAGTTTTCCCTGCGTGGTCCTGTCTATACCGGCGCCGTTGTCGGCTACTGTGAAACCACACGGTGATGCCTCAACCGAGATGACCACATCCCCGTCATGGCCGATACTCTCCACGGCATTCTTCACCAGATTGATCAGCACCTGCTCCATAAGCACCTGATCGAGCATGACCTCCACCGGCCGCTCCGATGGTCTGAACACAAATCTTATGCCACATCCGGCACACATAGACTCGAGAAGACTCAGCGAATCCCCTACAAACACGTTGAGGTCCGTGAGCACCGTCACAGCCTCAGGTATCTTCACCATATCGGCGAAGGAAGTTATGAAAGAGCTCATCGTCCGGCAGCGTGACAGACATACATCGAGCGCCTCACGATGCTCCACGCTGTCAGAGGTCATCTTGATAGAGTCGAGTATCGAGGCCACTCCTCCCATGGAATTGTTGACTTCATGCGACATCATGCGGATCACCTTCTCATAAGCCCTCTTCTCGGCCTTCACCACCTCATAGGTGAGATGGTCGATAAGCAGGAAAGGGTGCGCCACGCCTTTGTCCATGAACGTCAGACGCGAGCAGTGGTAGATCTTCGAGTCCCCGAGCCTGACAGTCTCCCCCTTCCCGGGTGGAAGTGCCAGAAGGGCCTCGGCAAGAGCACTCCCCAGATCCTCCAGTCTTCTTCCGTTCAGGCTTTTACCCGGTGCCTCACCCATAAACCTCACGGCCGCCGGATTGGCTCTGACTATTCTGTCGCCCATACCTAAGATCACGATTCCCATGGGAGAGGAATCTATCAGGAGATCAAGGAAATGGTTCTGCTCCCGCAGATGCAATTCCTCATCCTTTAGCCGGGCCATCATTTCGTTGAACATGAACACTATCCTGTCGGCCTCATGCTGTCCCACAGGTTTCAGCCGGCTGCTCAGATCATGCTTATAGAGCGAGTCGATATTGCCCGATATGGTGTCGAGCGGCCTCACCAGTCTCACATAAAAGACGTAGAGCATGATGAGACACAGAATCAATACCCCTTCGGAGATATAGAAAGCAGGCCCTTGCATATCAAGGGTATGATATATCAGTGAGCCTGAGGCTGCGGTCAGCAGCAGCCCCAACACGATAAAGAGCCAGTTGCGTCTCATGTCGTCAATCCGTATTTCTCGATGCGCCGGTAGAGCGACTGGCGCGATATGCCGAGAGCCTCCGCCGCCAGCGACACATTTCCGCCGCAGCGCCGCAATGCCAGCTTGATCGCGTTCAGCTCAATCTCATCGAGGCTCGATCCTATGGGAAGTGTCTCCATGGAATTTCCCGACAGTGTGGCGGCGTTGGCAAAATCAGTCGTGTCAAGGCATTCCCCTCCCGACATCAACAAGGTACGTTCCACAAGATTCTTGAGCTCGCGGATATTGCCGGGATAGGGGAGACGGCCAAGATAGGAGAGGGCTTCGGGAGTGATGCGGGGCACCGCGCAGCCGTTGTCACGGCAGAACCGGGCGGCGAAATGCCTCACAAGGGCCGGGATGTCGCCGGGACGTTCTCGTAATGGGGGAAGAGTGACGGTGATAAGGTTTATACGATAGAAAAGATCCTCGCGGAAAGTGCCTTGCCTCACCATCTCGGAGAGGTCGGCGTTGGTGGCGCACACCACCCTTATGTCGACTTTCCTCGGACGGCTCTCACCAAGCACCTCGAAAGTGTGTTCCTGAAGCACCCTGAGCAGCTTCACCTGAGAATTAAGGTCGAGCTCTCCGATCTCGTCAAGGAAGATCGTGCCCTTGTCGGCCACGGAGAAGCGTCCCTCGCGGTCAGCGATGGCTCCTGTGAAAGCCCCTTTCCTATGGCCGAACATCTCGCTCTCGAAAAGGGAGCGGGAAATACCACCGAGGTTCACCTTCACAAACGGCGCCTTGCGGCGCTGGCTGTTGATGTGCAGGGTCTCGGCCACGAGCTCCTTCCCCGTGCCGTTCTCCCCCATTATCAGGACAGGAGCGTTTGTCGCGGCAATCCTCTCCACGGTGTCGAGCACCTGCCTGAGCGCCTGACTGTCGCCTATGATGCGCGAACGGTCGAAAGAGGATGGTGAAGTCTTCTCCTGTACATCCGACAAAGCCAGAACGGCCTTGATCCTCTCCAGCAGGATACGGTTGTCCCAGGGCTTCGTTATGAAGTCCACCGCACCCGATTTCACACCCTCCACGGCAAGCGGTATGCTCCCCCAGGCTGTCATGAGTATCACCGGCGTTTCCGGCTGAAACACTTTTATCTGCTTCAGAAGCGTCAGACCCTCGTTGCCCGAGGTTGAGTGTGTGAAATTCATATCAAGAAGCACGAGCTGCGGTTTCACCGCGCGCACCACGTCGATCGCCTCCGAGGGAGAGGCGACAGCCTTCACCTCATGGCCGCTGTGGCGCAGCAGCATCGTGAGCGAGACCCGTATCGCATTGTCGTCGTCAACAATCAATATCATGCCTCAAAATTAATCAAAACTTTCTTCATATCAATGCACAAGTCATAATTCATAATGCATGATCTTCCTCTCAATTCACAATTCACCATGCATAATGCATTATGCATGATTTATAATTCAATAATTTATAATCATTACGCTCGCGACTTAACGTGCTCCCGGGAAGCCGGAATCATGACCTTCAGAGACCCGGCCTGTTATCAGATACAAAGGCTCAGCCGGGGTTTTGCGCGACACCCTGAAGATCATACGCCGCGTATGGCCAGGCACAAGTCATAAGCCAATACTTTATCCCTTATAAACCGAGAACTAACCGGCCACACGCAGAGAATAATCCCCATGCCGGGAACCTGTCAAGCCACGAGCTTAATGATTATAAATTATTAAATTACCGTATTATAAATTATTGAATTACAAATTACCGCATTATGAATTATGCATTATGAACTATGAATTATGCATTATGAACTATGCATTATGAACTATGCATCGCCGAAAGGTTATTCATCTCTAAGCGCCACCGCAGGATCTATCTTCATGGCCCTCCATGCCGGAATAGAGATGCCGAGGGCGATCATAAGGGCGATCAGCAGATAGGTGACGCCTCCGCAAATAAGAAGTCTCCCCCATTCGAGATATTCCCCTTCATAGTATTGGTTGAGCTCGGCATGGGCTATGTTGAGGTCGGCGAGAAGCGCTACGGGAGTGGCGATCGTGAGAAGCACAAGACCCTCGCTTATGAGCAGCCTGAATATATCTCCCTTCGTAGCCCCGCTCACCAGACGGATGGCTATGTCGCGCGAACGCTGACGTGTGCGGAACCAGAAAGTGCCCAACAATCCGAGGAATATATTGACCAATAGGAAACCTATGATGAAGATCATATTGCGTATCTGGGTCTTCGTGCCGTACTGGTGGGCCTCGCGGATATCGTCGAACGACTCTACATCGGTGATGAAGAGGTTGCCCGAGCGTAGCTGCGAATCGGCGTCGGCCATGATCGACTCGATGAATCCCTCATCCATATTCCCCTTGACCCTGACGGAGAATTCACCCCCCACATTGAAATACGAACGCGGTATGCCCGTGACCACCGTCCGGTTTATCTGTCCCTGCATGTAGTCGTTGTAACGTACGGGCACAATCGAGGCGCCTACCCTCACCGGATTGGCGGTGTCCATGTCGAGCACTATCCTGCGCCCCACATACTCGGTCATCGGCCTCGGATTGTCGGTGCTGAAGTGCAGCAGGTTGTCGCTCACAAGCACCTCTCCTCGCTTCAGGATCTCGCTGAGTTCTTCCGGAGTCTCCCCCTTCATCCCTCTCCAGCGGAACACCTTTGGGAAATCGGGCGAAACGCGACGATGTATCACGTACCCCTCCGACAATATAGAGTCCACCAGATACCGCACTCCCGAATTGCTGCCGTTGTAGGGGGTGGAATTCATGGAGAGAGCGGCCGATTCCACCTCCGGACGCATTTCTATGCGGCGCCGCAGCTCCTCGTAGTCCTGATATAGTTTCTCCCCTTTCCGGTCGGGATCATAGTCGGGATGATTCTCCAGAAGTTCTCCCGTGGAGATACGGTAGCAATGGCTGATATCGAATCCGCGCGGCTGATTGTAGACGGAGCCTGTCACAAACAGATAGTCGACAATATACCAAAGCACGACGCTTATGACCGCCAGCTCCACCACCAGCCAGATGTTGGAACGCCATTCATTCTTAACCTGTTTTATCAATTTCTGATCCATGTCTGCTGTAATGTTTAATGTTATCACTGACGGCCCTTGAGTGCGTTGACCACATCCGTGCGCGATGCCCTCCAGGCCGGGATGCCGGTGCTCAGCACATTCAGCACGAAGCAGAAGAGCAACGCCCAGAAGAACGTCGACGGGCTCAGAAGTACGGAAAGGTCGATTGTCGGCTCGGCCGAAAAATAGGGATTGGCGAAAAGAAATGAACTGAAAAGATAGGCGAAAGCGGCGCTCAGAAGCCAGCCTATCATGCCGGCCACGACCGTCACCACAAGGTTCTCCCAGAGTATCTGGCAAAAAAGCGTCACGCGGCGCGCTCCGAAAGCGCGACGGACTCCTATCTCTTCCGTGCGCTGGCGCAGACGGCTCTCGGTCATGCCGTTCATGTTCATGGCCGGCACGATCAGGAGAATGAGATAGACGATGAGACGCTGACGGCGCGCCCCTTCCAGATCCGGCTCGAGATTGGCGCTTCTTGTGACGGAGTCTTTCTCCTGTGTGTACGGGCGGTTGCGCGTGATGAATTTCCAACCCTCGCTGCGCATCCCTTTGTTCATCTCCTCCACGCGCTTCTCATATTCGCTACGGATAGCGTCGAAATCATCCTTCGAGCGGGCAAGCAGAGTCACCGCGCAGTTTCCCATCCATCCGTTCATCCAGGAAGACCTGAACGCGGGAGTAGTGCTCAGGGGGAGCCACATCTCGGCATAGGCATGGTCGGCAAGAGTCGACACATCCTTCACCACCCCGGCCACACGGTAGGGGCGATAGTTGAGTGTGAACGTCTGCCCGACAACATCCGTCGACCCGAATATGCGGCGCGCCGAGGATGCGCTAAGCACCGCCAGAGGGGCGGCCGACTCGAAATCGGCCTGAGTATATGGCTTTCCGGAAATGAAAGTGAAATCAAACACTTTCCAGAAATTCGCGTCGGTGCCCAGACCCGTCAACCCGACCGAAGGACGCCCCGCCACCACGGCCACGCCGCTCGAAGGCGAGGCTGTATAGATCGTCACGGCCTCCGGTGTCTTGAGTCGTCCGAATTGCTCCATGGCGGTCGCGTAACTTATGGCGCCGTTGTTTTCATAAAAATTGTCTGATGCCGGCTTGTCGTCGAGATTCGAGGTCATGCTTCCGGCATCGGCATGAAGGAAACGGTCGCGGTTGCTCTCGGGAGCGAAAGGCACCACCTTCACGTCCTGGATCATCACCACCACCATGATCAGGAAGATCGACAGGGCTGTGCCCGTGATGGCTACCACGCTAAGCATCCGCTGCGAGCGCAGCTGGGCGAACGTCTGCCGTGTTATGTCGAGTATCATATACTGTCGCTGTTTAATTGTAAGGAATCGGTCTTCACATCACTATCCGTCCGTCGAACATCCGGATTATCCTGTCGGTCATCCCGGCCTGCTCCTCGTTGTGGGTCACCATCACTATCGTGCGGCCATCCTCCTTGTTGAGACGGTGGAGAAGTTCCATCACTTCGGCCCCCATCTTCGAGTCGAGGCTGCCGGTGGGCTCGTCGGCCAGGATAATCTCCGGATTGCCCGCTATGGCCCGCGCTATGGCCACACGCTGGCATTGGCCGCCGGAGAGCTGCGAGGGCATATGGTTGACACGGTGGCGCAGATCTACCCTTCCGAGCACCTCCAGGGCCATCTCCCTGCGCTCCTTGGCGCCCATCCGGCGGTAGAGCAGGGGTATCTCCACATTGTCGACCACGTTGAGTGAGGGGATAAGGTGGAAACTCTGGAACACAAAGCCCAGTTTCCCGTTGCGGAACCGGGAGAGGGCGCTGTCGCTGAAAGAGGCCGACGATATGCCGTCGATTGTCACCGTTCCCGAAGTGGGGGCATCGAGAAGACCGATGATGTTGAGAAGCGTCGACTTTCCGCATCCCGAAGGACCCATGATGCTTACGAACTCACCCTTCTCGACCGAGATGTTGACATTCTCGAGAGCCGTTGTCTCGACCTTGTCCGTGCGGTAGATTTTGTTCACTCCGCTAAGTTCTATGATTGCCATATCTGTGTTTGGTTTATGTGTGCCATTGTTGTCGTGGAGCGGCATCCGCTGTGGAGCCGTGTCCGTCAGGACTACAGACATGGAGCGTGCCAAAAACTTAAACTGCTGCATATCAACAATCCGCGATTTTCATACTGTCCGATAACGGACAATTCTGTTCCCATTCGCGATAATTACCGGATCGCAGCCGGGCGCATAAACAGCAAAGAGGGTGTATCAAAATTCAGTTTTTGGTACACCCTCCAATTTTTAAGCCGCC
>CAJUQP010000073.1 GCA_910588245.1 uncultured Muribaculaceae bacterium
GCAGGTTATGAACGGGCGCGAAAAGAGGGTGCATCAGAATTTTGATACACCCTCACCCTTAGACAGGCCTACGGCCCGGGAATTTTCCGTGATGTGACGGTCTGTTCAGACCATGATCCACAGATTGTCGGTTTCGATTCCGTCAGAGTTCCTCATTCTGAGTCGGCACAACGGCCCAGTTGAGGATATATATACGGTAAGCCACATGACGTTCATCCGTCTCCTGAGGAGGAATTATAGGTGTATACTCATCCGAGATAGCGGTAGCAAGACCGTTCACCTTAGAAACCTGAATATTGTAAAGGTGGTTGCGGACAACGCCGAAGTCTCCGACTCTTGTCTTGGACCAGTCGATATCACTTTTCACCTCATTCCCATCTTCAATCTTCCTATTATCGTTATTCACGCGATACCATCCATAATGTTTGATGGGAATATTATAATAAGCCATGCCGTTGGTATACTTATCGGCATATCCCACATTACGCAGTAACAAATTGTTTACCTTATTTTGAGTAGCAGTCACATCAGTTGCAGGTACAACAGGGTTATCCCCTTCGGAATCATTATATACTAGAGCATACTCTGTTTTAACTCCGCCTACATTCGTCTCTGCGAATGTCAGATTTTCTGTCAGCTGAAGAGTATATTTACGGGCAGCAAGCTTCACAGTTCTTTTGGTGCCGTCCTCATCTACAATGGCACCAATCTGCAAAACGTCTCCTGAAGGTCTGTCAATTTTGAAAATCTTTGCCATTTCCTCCTCAGTAAGATCTCTGATGGTGGTTTCAGGATTACCTTCTTTGCCATCAACAGTTTTCGTTACTGTAACCTGCATTCTGACAATATTCTGACGTTTGGCAAGTCTATAAAGAAGACTTGATCCAACTTCATTGCCATTATTATCCTTTCCGGCACTTTTAAGAGTCTGCGCGCCTCCTTCAGTTGCAGCTTCAAAATAGATTCCTTTACCATTATCGGCACCCGTACCGTAAAGATAGAATGTAGTCTTCTCAGGCAATGTACCTACCACATTTCCATCTTTATCAAAACATGACAGATTATAATTGCCGGTTACGATAATAGAGGGTATCGAAGCATATTTGTTGGTGGCTTCATGGAGTCCACGATTGCCGACAGTCGTTTCCTTTACATAATCCACAGTGCTCTCGGTTTTAACATTCTGACCATTCTTCTGCAGTTCATCCCAGGTAAGATACTTCAGTTTCATCTCCGGATTATAGGTTCCAGTTTTACCATCAGGACCTTTCTCAAAATAGTCTGAAGCAACTTCGGGATAGGTGGTTGAATAGTAGGAAGGAGAACATCCCCAGTAAGAACGACAATTTTTCTGGCTGTTCCATAGCCAGTTTGTGGTTGAGTTATTCTTGCCCAACAAGGGATCTGCATCTGTTCCCATGGCTCCTTTATACGTAAGGTTATCCATGGTATAGTCACCGAGGGCATTCTGAGATCTGAAAGTCTTGATGACAAACATTTCGTTGCTCTCTGCGTTGACATCCCATTTATTAGGAACAAATGTGAGTTTCACAATCTGCTCGGTTACAGTTGTGACACCGTCCTTAGTCTCATATGTATATGTGTTGAGAACCGGCTTGTCATCCGTTCCGTCACCACCATACACAGGGGTTTCATTTTCATTTTCATCTTCTGCATCCGCAAGCCATGTGAACATTACCTTAGCAGCATAACGCTCAACATGGACAGTCGTCACTTTCTGAAGCGATGCTTCAATTTGATCATCGGTAGGTTTCTGTGTCTTACCCTCGTCATCGGTATATTCTTTACCTTGGGCTATATCAAGTTCCTTCTGAGCCTCAGCCGCCGTTTTGAAAAGACCATCCTCAGGGATATCAACAATATTACACAGTTTACCTTTCTTAGGATCATCCGGATCTTCATCACTCTCATCAAAATAAACGGAATTGCTCATAGAGAAAACCCAACCTTTTGGATTATCAGGATCTGTTGCATCACCTCCAGTCTTCTTCACATCACTTCTTGTGAGAGTTTCAATGACATTCAACGGATTAAGAATGCCCTCTTGAGTCTGCGGATTGATATACACCATTACCTTTGCAGGAAGATTCTGGCCTTTAAGGATGTTCACACCTACCACTTTGTGTGCGCTGGAATGATCAGAGGCATCTGGCCCGTAATCAACTTTATCGAAATGCAGATCCGGTACGTTAACAATATCTCCTACGACCTTGTTATCTTTGTCATAAAAGACGAAGAATGCATCTTTCACAACGCTTTCAAACTCTTCTCCATCGCTAAAAGAGGGATCTTGTGCATATTCAGCAGCGCGGGTACCACCTACGGAAGGAGCAGAGATATCAACGCTGATGTAGCGTGTCATGTCAGCTTCGGCAACCTGACCCGGTGCACTGGGGGCAAGTTCATCAGCTGAGCAGGCGGCGAGGCCTAATGTGGCCAATGCCGTCATTCCATAGAAAAACTTTGTTTTCATACAGTTGGTTTTAAAAAATTATTATTGTTTTTAGTGATTGATTATTTCCGTTGTCAAAGGAGATTGGAGGGAGGGTGGGGGGAGTTTCCGCGACTTGCAGTCGCGGCACGGCAGTGCCATCCGGCGGTCAATCCTTTACAAGTCGTTAGTCTTTAGTTTGTTAGTCTTTAGTCGTTATTTAACTGTTTACCTTGTAATCCTTTAAACTCTAAACTTTAAACTCTAAATTTTAACCCTTTAACCTTTACAGGATGGTGACTCCTCCGGTGGCTTCGGAGTGTTCGGCGCGGGCCATCTCGTCGAGGGCTTCACGGGCACCCTCCACTCCGGCGGCAGCGGCCTGCTCCAGGAGGGGACGGGCGGCGGCGTAGTCCTTGCGGAGGGCGGCGAGAAGGCCGCGGGCGTAGACCGCCTTCGGCGAGTCGCCGGCGCGGGCCACGTACATCTCGGCGGCCTCAAGGTCGCCGAAGCCCATCGCGGCGTTGGCAGCGTTGAGGTTGGCCGTGGCGTCGTTGGGGAAGAGACGCGCCGCGAGGGTGAACGTCTCGAAATACTCCTTGCTGTTCTTCGGATAACTGTTGGCCACGAGGTAGAGCTCGTTCTGGCTCAGGTTGCGCGGATGCGTGCGCATCACCTCTTTGATCTCAGCAATGTCGTAATATTTCTTTATGTTATAAGTGATGCGGTAGTCGGTGTGGCGCAGGGTCGGATACACTTCCTTCAACAGACCGGGATAAGCCTTCGGGAAACGGCGCGCGAACTGATCATTTTTCGTCTCGACGGGGATATTCGGATCGTCGATGAAGGCCACCATCTCCGCGTAGCCGTCGATGCGGTTGCGGTCAAGCCAGGCCTTCAGTCCGGCCCAGTCCTCGGGCACGGAAGAAGTCTTGTAGACCGATGCCGGGAACGAGGAATGGCGCATCACATAATCCCTGACGGCCTCCGTGCGCCCCTTTGCCAGGCGCACGTTGCCCGCGTAGCTCCCCTCGGGGGAGGCGTAGCCTGTGAGGTGTATCTCCCTGACGGAGGCGTCGCGGTTGTCGCGCACGGCGTTGATCGATGCGAGGATCGAGTCAAGCTCGGCATGGTTTCCAGCATAGCTCCAGTCGATACCGGTCTTCCCCACCATGAAGCGGATGTCGGCGCGTCCGGAGAGGGTGAAGAGTTTCTCGATGGTGTCGGAGGGGACCACATAGGGGAAGTTTTCGGCCCGGAAGCTCCTGCGCTCATCGATCCGCGCGACGGGGACGGTCTCGAAGGCCACGCTCTCCGTGCCGGCCTTGCAGTGGCACTCGTTGCGCGTGTCGACAAGGATCTCCACACGCGACACATCCATCCACGGCTCATAGGGGACAGTACGAGAATAGTCGACGGCATCTGCGGAACCCGACTTTGCCAGGAAAGGATTGTCGCGGTCGTTGCGCACCTCGTAGAACCAGGCGCGGCGTCCGGCCACGGTCACGGGGTCGAGCAGAAGGGTGTCGGCGCCGGCGATCACCGCCGGGGTGAGCACCACCTTCTGTCCGGATTTCACGTTGTAACGCTTCGGGTCGACGCGCATGTTTACCGTCAGGTTGTTGTCGGAGCGGAGCACCGCCAGATCGGATATGTGAAGGCGGTCGGTGTTCACCCCTCCCAGGGCGGGGAGGGCAATTAGCGCTCCCAGCATGAGCATATGTTCTCTTTTCATGATGCCTCGCTTTTAGAATATGTAGACGATGTTGAGGGCAAGTTTGGTGGGACCCACGTAGTTGTGGGCCTTGTTGTCGGCGATCTTCGAGCCGCACTCCGAGCAGGGATAGGAGTCGTAGCGCGTGTAGACCCAGCCGAGGCCGATCTCCGCCTCTATGTTCCAGTGGGGATGCACGGGCCACGCGTAGCCGTAGGCCACGCCCGCTCCGGCGCCCCATCCCTGGTAGCGCATCTCCTTGAGCCGGGAGAAATCAGAGCCGAGGAAATCGAAGCCGTGTTTCCAGTTGCCGAAGTTGAACTGTCCGCCCAGGGCGTGGAAACCGAGGAAATGCCCCGCGAAGCGGCGGCAGAACCAGTAGCGTGCCTCCGGCTGCACGAGCCAGTGCTTCCAGCGGCGGTCCTTGACGGGCCATGCGTTGAGCTGGCCGCTCACGTCGAGTGTCCATTTAGGTGCGAGGCCGACCTCAAGACCGAGGTTGGGAGAAAGCGCTGCGTCGGAGAGAAGGTTACTCTTCAACGCGAAGTCCTGGGCTTTAAGAGAGGGAGCAAGTCCGAGGAAAGCCAGGATCATGATCCATAAAATACGGTTGCGTCTCATTAGTGCAGAAGTTAGTACGCGTTAGCGTTGAGACCTGTAAGAAAGTCAATTAACAGTAGTGAATTAGTTCCATCTCTTACTAAGAGAGGTACTTTCGGTTTTTTGAGAAAAATCTTACAAATGTAAT
>CAJUQP010000074.1 GCA_910588245.1 uncultured Muribaculaceae bacterium
AGGTGGATGTAATTTTTTCCTCATTTTATTTGGATTTTAATATAGTTCGTCAGTTATCAGACTGGTCAGACTGGTCGGACTGGTCAGATAACGGACAACAGACAACGGAGAACTGAAAACGGATAACGGACAACGTAGAACTGAAAACTTACCAATTATTTGCAGAATCGGGAAAAAGATATTAATTTTGAACCATAGATTTAGAGAACGCTCATGGCAGCACAAGGCCCCAGGCCTTGGGTCATGATACAGGCGCCGGACAGTCGTGATGACTGCCCGGCGCCTTATTCATTCAATAGACGAAGAGGATGTTGTTTCACTATTTCTGTCATTGGTTTATTCATGAGTTGAAAAGGTCATCCATTGTAACTTCGCTATGAACGATACTGTGGTTTTTGCCAGAACCAATACCGAAGGTTGTCACAAATGTGTTTACCACTGATTTCTTTGTCTGTGTCTTTGTTTTGAAAAGCCAACTGCGATTTCTGACTTTCTCAGCATAATCTTTTGTGAGTCCGTAGGGTTCCTGACTGAATTTCAATTCGCACAAGTGGATTATACGGTCAGCTCTCTCAATGATAAGGTCGATCTGCGCTCCCGATGCCCCCGCTTCATCATCAGGCTTGCACCGCCATGTGGAGACGGCGGTCGCCATTCCTGAGACTCCGAGAGCCTTTTTAATCTGAGAGTGATGTTGCATGCATATAAGCTCGAAGGTCAGGCCCATCCATGACGATATGCTTCTTGAATCGATATGGTGAGTCCACCAGTTGTCGTCTTTTGCAAGATTGTTCGCTATGAATTTGAAATAGAATAAAGTGAAGTAATCCACCATTCGATAGATCGCTTCGGTCTTGCGGTTGCCGAATAGATTTGTTTTGTCGATGAAATTGCATCGTTCGAGATTTTTTAAAACTCGAGTAAGAAATGCGCCGCTAAGTCGGGTTTTGGCTGATATCTCGTTTCTTGTCAAACCGTTTCGATTTTCCGCAAGAGTTTTTGCAACAGCAATGTAGGATTCGGCACCGGGAAATATTGCGTTGTAAAGTTCATCGAATTCCTCTCTTAGCTGACCGTTTTCGTTGAAGCAAAGAATATCTATATTCTGGGCGAGACTCAACTGTCTGTCCAGCATTTTAAGATAGAACGGAACACCGCCGGTGAACATATAGCTCTGGAGAATCTGATATCTGTCCCATGAGAACGAGTTGGCCGTAAAATATTCCTCGGTTTCCTTAAGAGTGAAGGGTCTGATGTATATTCGGCTACGGATGCGGTTGTATAATCCACCACGGTTTTTAAGGAGCTTGTCGGTCATCCATGATGTTGCCGAACCGGTTGCTACAAGTAGGATATTTCGTCTGCCGACAGCCCATCCGTTCCAGAATGATTCAAGAGCTGTAATAAAATTCGACCTCTTTGTGTCCATCCATGGCATTTCATCAATGAAAATCACTATTTTGCCGTCACTGCCAAGAGTTGAAAGGTAATCTTCAAGAGCATCGAAAGCCTGATACCAGTCCGAAAATTGGAGTTGCGGCTGGCCGCTATATAAATGGATGGCTCTGGCGAAAGCGTTGAGTTGCTCTCTTGTTCTCTTATTGTGTCCTCCGACATATTTGAAATCATATTTCCCGTCAAAGAATTGTTCAACAAGGAAAGTCTTGCCTATTCGTCTGCGTCCGCATACGGTTACAAACTCCGATTCATCAGAGTCAAGTGCTTTCTGGAGTTCCGTGCATTCTCTTTGTCTCGCTATGAGCTGTCTAACCATAAGTTTATCTTTTGTGCAAAGATAGCGATAAGAATTGGAGCAGACAAATTATATGCACGAAAAAATACCATAGTGATACAGATGTTGTTGAATGTGGTATTTTTTCGTGTAAATACGACGTGCCATAACACCTTTAGTCAGTAGATTATTTATGGATAAAAAGTATGACGATGCTATCTTCTCAAACATAAGAACCGATGTGTATTAAAGAGATATAAGTGACTCTACAAGTGACTATATCTAATTTAGAACTTGGTCATCCTCGCCATTTTATGTGATTTTGCAAGTCGGTTTATCGTTAAGGCATTGTATCTATTAACACATCATGACAACTAAAGAATTTGAAATATTCTTCCGAAGGCTGTATCTGCTACTTGGCATGTACGCCCTTCGTATTGTCGATGATGCAGACGTATAAGAGAATCTGGGAAAGGATGCCTCTTTGAAAGCATGGCTTTATTTAGGGATATTCAGTTAATGTGCAAGTAGTATGACTGTTAATCTTGGTTAGCCAAGATGAAGAATATCATTAAATATTCGCTATGTTAACAGTGACACATGAAGATGATATGTCGATAGGTCTCTTCATGTGTCACTGTTAAAAAGCTGATTCCCCGGCGTGAGTGGAAACGATGTCGGATATGCTGTTATTTGCGGTTGCGCCAGAGGTTGGTCATGTCTTCGAGGGTCTTGCCCTTGGTCTCCGGTACGAGGCGCCATACGAACCAGGCAGCCACGACACAGATTATGCCGTAGAGGGCATACACAAACACATGTCCGAAGCTATCTCCCATATCGCCGGCACGCATGTTGTAGAGCGGCACGAAAGTGGACGATACGATGAAATTGAATATCCACTGGAAAGCCACCGCCACCGCCACCGCGGCGCTGCGGATAGTGTTGGGGAAGATCTCGGCGATAAGTACCCAGCAGATGGGGCCCCATGAGAACATGAAAGCCGCCGAATAAACCATTATCGAGATCACGGGCACCAGAGGTGCCACCTCCACGATATTGCTGATGGCCACACCGAAGGCTCCCACCGCCATGCCTAATGACCCCCAGATGAGGAGTGGCTTGCGTCCGAGGCGCTCCACTGTGAAGACCGCCACAAGCGTGAACAGGATATTGACAATACCCATGATCACGGTCTGAACCATAGGATTGCCCATGCCCATGGAGTCGAAGATGCGCGGCGCGTAATAGAGCACTGCGTTGATACCCACAGCCTGCTGGAACACGGAGAGCATGACACCTACGAAGATGACCATGACTCCGAAGGAGAAGAGACGCTCGCTCTTGACGGAGACTGTAGACTTGATCTCCTGGAGTATGGCTCCGGCTTTCGATCCGTTGATGCGTGTGAGCACACGCAGGGCCGCACTGTCTTTGCCGATCAGAGCCAGGAAGCGCGGAGATTCAGGCACGAAGCATACGAGCACCGTGAATGCCGCCGCCACGAACCCTTCTGAACCGAACATGTATCTCCAGCCGGTCTGTATTGTCCAGGGATCGGATGAGGGATTGACGGCATAGAGGGTTTCCCCTATGCGCTCTATCACAGGATTGGTGTGCTCGCCGAGAATGAGGAAGTTGACGAAATAGACCACGAGCTGGCCGAAGATGATGGCGAACTGGTTCCACGACACGAGCGTGCCGCGGATGTTTGACGGCGCCACCTCGGCTATATACATGGGGCAGATGGCCGACGCCAGACCCACGCCCACGCCTCCGAGTATGCGGTAGAAATTGAAGGCGATGAGCAGGGAGAGGGAGGGTTTGCCATAGTCGAAGAAGAAGAATTCGGGTTCGTATGATCCGAGTGCCGAGAGGAAGAAGAGGACGCCCGCTATGATAAGCGACTTCTTTCTTCCGAGGGTGGAGGCCAGGAAGCCCGACAAGGCGCTTCCGATGATGCATCCGAGCAGGGCACTGGAGGAGGTTATGCCATGGATCACGTCGGTGTAGACGAAGTCTGGGGCTCCGAGGAAGAATGCCTGGAGGCCTTTCTCGGCTCCTGAGATCACAGCCGTGTCGTAGCCGAAAAGGAGGCCGCCGAGCACCGCCACCATGACAATCCCGTAGAGATAGGCTTTGCTGCCGTTGTCCTGAGTGTTCATGAGTTTTTCAGTTTTCCGTTGTCAGTTTTAAGTTGTTGGTTTTCCGTTGTCGGTTGTCCCTTTTCCGTTGTCGGTTTTAAGTCGGGGGGGTCAGGGGAGGGAATACATAATAAAGGTGAGGGTTCCGGATCTTGTCCTTTAAACCCTCACCTTTAATCCTAATCCTTTAAGCCTAAGTCAGAGATCAGAAGTCAGAAGTCAGAGGTTTAAGTCTCAACTCTCAACTCTCAACTCTCGGCTTTAAACTTAAAACTTACAACTTAAAACTTGACACTTATTTAAGCGTACATATTGATGATTGCCTCGTAGAGCTCCTGCTTGCCGGAAGTCTGGGCGGGCTCGGGATTCTTCTTGGCGTAGGCCACGACATCCTCAAGCGAGAGGGCGCCCTCTTCGAATGCCTTGCCCTCGCCGCTGTCGAAGCTTGCGTAGCGGTCGGCGAGCATCTTCTTGTAGGGTGATTTCTCAAGCACGTCGGCAGCGCTGAGAAGAGCGCGGGCCATCGCGTCCATACCGGCGATGTGGGCGATGAAGATATCCTCCAGGTCGGTGGAGTTGCGGCGCGTCTTGGCGTCGAAGTTCGTGCCACCGTTGCCGAGGCCTCCGTTGCGGATTATCTGCATCATTGCCTGGGTGAGCTCATAGTTGTCGATGGGGAACTGGTCGGTGTCCCAGCCGTTCTGATAGTC